>NZ_JAMMKR010000002.1:0-715230 GCF_051703725.1 Salmonella sp. NW645
GCGCAGCGATGCGTTGAGCTAACCGGTACTAATGAACCGTGAGGCTTAACCTTACAACGCCGAAGATGTTTTGGCGGTTGAGAGACGATTTTCAGCACTGATTCCGGATTTTCGGGAACGAAAGATTTTACGCTGAGGCAAGGCGGCAAATGAAGGAAAGGAAGGAGCATACTGAAGTATGTGACTGACTTTGCGAATGCAGCCAACGCAGCATCGGTGTAAAAGATTCGTTTCCGGCAACAGAATTTGCCTGGCGGCACTAGCGCGGTGGTCCCACCTGACCCCATGCCGAACTCAGAAGTGAAACGCCGTAGCGCCGATGGTAGTGTGGGGTCTCCCCATGCGAGAGTAGGGAACTGCCAGGCATCAAATTAAGCGAAGGGCCCTGTCGGAAGACAGGGCCTTTTGTTTTTGTCTGTAGTCTGTCGGTGAGCGCTCTCCTGAGGAGGACAAATCCGCCGGGAGCGGATTTGAACGTTGCGCAGCAACGGCCCGTAGGGTGGCGGGCAGGACGCCCGCCATAAACTGCCAGGCATCAGACAAGTGAAGAAGCCCGTCCGTCTGGACGGGCTTCTTTGCGTGTGTGGTAACTGTAAAAATGTAGGCCTGATAAGCGCAGCGCCATCAGGCAACCGGCACCGCCGGATGCCAGTTTCGCCTTATCCGGCCTGTATGCACTTATCAGGCAGCACCACTACTCACGGATAAATTAAATTCAACAATGGATACGGTTTCCCAAGATCGTCAACCTCCGAACGTCCCGTCACCTTAAATCCCATTTTCTTATAAAATCCAACAGCTTGTGTATTTTGCTCGTTAACATTGGTTGTCAACCCCGGCGCCAGTGTTAACGCATGTTCAACTAATCTCTTACCGATACCCTGACCACGCACGTCCGGATCGACAAACAGCGCATCCATATGTTCGCCGGTAAGCAGCATAAATCCTACCGGCTCATCCTGATCGGTCACGGCAACCCATAGTGGCGCTTCTGGCAGAAAATCGCTCACCAGCTCTTCCAGTTCGGCCCGATAAGCGTTTGACAGAAAATCGTGCGTGGCATCGACTGAGCGACGCCAGATCGCAATCAGTTTTTCCCCTTCCTCATGCCTTGAACGGCGAATGTTAATCATCATCTTCACTCCTTTTTTGCTTACTTCTATTCTAATGCAAATGCTGTCGTGAAACTTTCTCACCTTGAACTTGCAGACTCGACATTCGCCTGATTTCTGAGTATCTTCAGCTATCTGGATGTCTAAACGTTTAAACGTATGTCGTGAGGTTATCAGGTTATGCCGATTCGCGTGCTGGACGAGCTACCCGCCGTCAATTTTTTACGTGAGGAGAATGTCTTCGTCATGACGACTTCTCGCGCATCAGGTCAGGAAATTCGCCCGCTAAAGGTACTTATCCTTAACCTGATGCCGAAGAAGATTGAAACGGAAAATCAGTTTCTGCGCTTGCTATCGAACTCGCCATTGCAGGTCGATATTCAACTACTGCGGATAGATGCCCGCGAGTCGAGGAACACGCCAGCTGAGCACCTGAACAACTTTTACTGTAACTTCGACGATATCTGCGATCAGAACTTTGATGGGCTTATCGTGACCGGAGCGCCGCTGGGTCTGGTGGAATTTAATGACGTGGCTTACTGGCCGCAGATTAGGCAGGTGCTGGAATGGGCGAAAGATCACGTTACTTCGACGCTATTTGTCTGTTGGGCCGTCCAGGCTGCACTCAATATTCTTTATGGTATCCCTAAGCAGACCCGTACAGATAAACTTTCCGGCGTCTATGAACATCACATCCTTCATCCTCATGCTCTGTTGACGCGTGGTTTTGATGATTCGTTTCTGGCGCCACACTCACGCTATGCCGATTTCCCGGCGGCGCTAATACGGGATTATACGGATCTTGAAATTCTGGCCGAAACAGAAGAGGGGGATGCGTACCTGTTTGCCAGCAAAGATAAACGTATTGCGTTTGTCACCGGTCATCCTGAATATGACGCTCATACGTTAGCGGGTGAATATTTTCGTGACGTTGAGGCCGGGTTAAATCCGGATATTCCGTACAACTATTTCCCGAAAAACGATCCGCAAAACATACCGCGCGCAACCTGGCGCAGCCACGGTAATTTACTATTTACTAACTGGCTCAACTATTATGTCTACCAGATTACGCCATATGATCTGCGTCACATGAATCCAACCCTGGATTAATCTTCTGCTTCTGACGATCCTAAAGCGTTTCAGCATGTTGAATCAGGCACCTTCGGGTGCCTTTTTTATTTCCGAAACGCACCTCATCATGTAATTAAATTTAATTTATATTGTTATCAATAGGTTAATGCATAATTAAATTAAAAATGGAAATTGTTTTTGATTTTGAAATTTAATTGAGTAGTCTTAGTTGTGTTGAACGAAAAGCGCACAGTGATCCTTCGTTCGCATTGGGGACGTATCTGGATCAACAACGAGGAGCTGCATGATGAATCCACAGGCAACCACAACTGATGAATTAACCTTTACCAGGCCGCAAGGCGAGCTGGAAAAGCAAGTCCTGACCGCTGAGGCAGTCGAGTTTTTGACGGAGTTAGTTACCCGTTTTACGCCAAAACGCAATAAACTCCTGGCTGCACGTATCCAGCAACAGCAGGATATTGATAACGGTAAGTTGCCTGATTTTATTTCGGAAACCACTTCCATTAGAGAAAGTAATTGGCAGATTCGTGGTATTCCGGCGGATTTACAGGATCGCCGAGTAGAAATTACCGGGCCGGTTGAACGTAAAATGGTGATTAATGCCCTGAACGCAAATGTGAAAGTGTTTATGGCAGATTTTGAAGACTCGCTGGCGCCGGACTGGAATAAAGTTATTGATGGTCAAATCAACCTGCGTGATGCGGTGAACGGCACCATTAGCTATACCAACGAAGCCGGAAAAATCTATCAGCTCAAGCCCGATCCGGCCGTATTGATTTGTCGTGTACGCGGTCTACATCTGCCAGAAAAACATGTTACCTGGCGGGGGGAAGCCATTCCCGGCAGCCTGTTTGATTTTGCTCTGTACTTTTTCCACAACTATAAAGCGCTGCTCGCTAAAGGTAGCGGCCCGTATTTTTACCTGCCGAAAACGCAAGCCTGGCAGGAGGCAGCCTGGTGGAGCGAAGTCTTCAGCTACGCCGAAGACCGCTTTAACCTGCCGCGCGGTACGATCAAAGCGACCCTGTTGATTGAAACGCTGCCGGCTGTTTTCCAGATGGATGAGATTCTTCATGCGCTGCGTGATCATATCGTCGGTCTCAACTGTGGTCGCTGGGATTATATTTTCAGCTATATCAAAACGTTGAAAAATCACCCGGATCGCGTCTTGCCGGACAGGCAGGTGGTAACGATGGACAAACCGTTTCTGAGCGCCTACTCGCGCCTGCTAATCAAAACCTGTCACAAGCGCGGCGCGTTCGCGATGGGCGGTATGGCGGCGTTTATCCCGAGCAAAGACGTTGAACGCAACAATCAGGTCCTTGCCAAAGTGAAAGCGGATAAAGCGCTGGAAGCGAACAACGGCCACGACGGCACGTGGATTGCGCATCCCGGGTTGGCGGATACCGCAATGGCCGTCTTTAACGAGGTACTGGGCGAGCACAAAAATCAGCTGTTCATTACCCGTGATGAAGATGCGCCGATTACCGCCGAGCAGTTACTGGAGCCATGTGAAGGCGAACGCACAGAAGCGGGAATGCGCGCCAATATTCGCGTGGCAGTGCAGTACATTGAAGCGTGGATCTCCGGCAATGGCTGTGTACCGATTTATGGTCTGATGGAGGATGCCGCGACGGCGGAAATCTCACGAACCTCTATCTGGCAGTGGATTCACCATGAGAAAACGCTGAGCAATGGAAAACCCGTAACGAAAGCGCTTTTCCGCGAAATGTTGGCGGAAGAGATGCGGGTAATCCAGGACGAACTGGGCGAGCACCGCTACAGCAGCGGGCGCTTCGACGATGCCGCACGTCTGATGGAGCAAATCACCACCTCAGATGACTTAATCGACTTCCTCACCCTGCCGGGCTATCGCTTACTGGCTTAATTCACCACATAACAATATGGAGCATCTGCACATGAAAACCCGTACTCAACAAATCGAAGAATTACAGAAAGAGTGGACACAACCGCGCTGGGAAGGCATCACCCGCCCGTACAGCGCGGAGGAGGTGGTGAAATTACGCGGCTCGGTTAACCCGGAATGCACGCTGGCGCAGCTCGGCGCCGCGAAAATGTGGCGGCTGTTGCACGGTGAAGCGAAAAAAGGCTATATCAACAGCCTTGGCGCGCTGACTGGCGGTCAGGCGTTGCAGCAGGCGAAAGCCGGTATTGAGGCGATTTATCTTTCAGGCTGGCAGGTGGCGGCAGATGCCAACCTTGCATCCAGCATGTATCCGGATCAATCGTTGTACCCGGCAAACTCTGTTCCGGCGGTAGTGGATCGGATCAACAACACTTTCCGTCGTGCAGATCAGATCCAGTGGGCATCCGGTATTGAACCCAACGATCCGCGCTATGTGGATTACTTTCTGCCGATCGTTGCTGATGCGGAAGCCGGTTTTGGCGGCGTTCTGAATGCCTTCGAACTGATGAAATCGATGATTGAAGCCGGTGCAGCGGCCGTTCACTTCGAAGATCAGCTGGCGTCGGTGAAGAAATGCGGCCATATGGGCGGCAAGGTGCTGGTCCCCACGCAGGAGGCGATTCAGAAACTGATTGCTGCGCGTCTGGCCGCTGATGTGATGGGCGTCCCGACGCTGGTGATTGCGCGTACCGATGCGGATGCGGCAGATCTGATCACCTCCGACTGCGATCCCTATGACAGCGGTTTTATTACCGGCGAACGCACCAGCGAAGGTTTTTACCGCACCCATGCGGGCATTGAGCAGGCGATCAGCCGCGGTCTGGCGTATGCCCCGTATGCCGATCTGGTGTGGTGCGAAACCTCTACGCCGGATCTCGAACTGGCGCGTCGTTTTGCCGATGCTATCCACGCGAAGTATCCGGGCAAACTGCTGGCCTATAACTGTTCGCCATCCTTCAACTGGCAGAAGAATCTGGACGACAAGACCATTGCCAGCTTCCAGCAGCAGTTGTCGGACATGGGTTACAAATACCAGTTTATTACCCTGGCGGGCATCCACAGCATGTGGTTCAACATGTTCGACCTGGCGCATGCATACGCTCAGGGCGAGGGCATGAAACACTATGTTGAGAAGGTTCAACAACCCGAGTTCGCCGCGGCGAAAGATGGCTACACCTTTGTTTCCCACCAGCAGGAAGTGGGCACAGGTTACTTCGACAAAGTCACCACCATTATTCAGGGCGGCGCGTCATCCGTTACCGCATTAACGGGTTCTACCGAAGAATCGCAGTTTTGATTGATGCCCGGTGGCGCTGCGCTTACCGGGCCTACAGATAGCGTAGGCCGGATAAGCGAACGCGCCATCCGGCATGATGTGGTGCCGGATGAGGGAAAAAAATGCCGCGTGGCCTGGAATTACTGATTGCTCAAACCATCCTGCAAGGCTTTGACGCGCAGTATGGTCGATTTCTGGAAGTGACTTCCGGCGCGCAGCAGCGTTTTGAACAGGCCGACTGGCACGCCGTCCAACAGGCGATGAAAAGCCGTATCCACCTCTATGATCATCATGTGGGTCTGGTGGTGGAGCAACTGCGCTGTATTACCGATGGCAAAAGTACCGACGCGGATTTCCTTTTACGCGTTAAAGAGCATTACACCCGGCTGTTGCCGGATTACCCGCGCTTCGAGATTGCGGAGAGCTTTTTCAACTCCGTTTATTGCCGGTTATTTGACCACCGCTCGTTAACACCCGAGCGGTTGTTTATTTTCAGTTCGCAACCGGAGCGTCGCTTCCGTACTATCCCGCGCCCGCTGGCCAAAGACTTCTTTCCCGATCACGGTTGGGAGACGCTGTTGATGCGCATACTCAGTGATTTACCGCTGCGTCTGCCCTGGCAGAATAAAAGCCGGGATATCCGCTATATTATCGCGCACCTGACTGAAACACTGGGCGAGGACGCGCTACCTCGCTGCCATGTCCAGGTGGCGAATGAGTTGTTTTACCGTAATAAAGCGGCCTGGCTGGTAGGTAAATTAACCACACCTGACGGTACGCTGCCGTTTTTATTGCCGATTCATCGCACTGATGAGGGTGAACTGTTTGTCGATACCTGCCTGACCACCACGGCAGAAGCGAGCATTGTGTTTGGTTTTGCCCGCTCTTATTTTATGGTGTATGCGCCGCTACCTGCCGCGCTGGTTGAGTGGTTGCGTGAAATCCTGCCGGGTAAAACCACTGCCGAACTGTATATGGCGATTGGCTGCCAGAAACATGCGAAAACCGAAAGCTACCGCGAATATTTGTGTTATCTGGCTGAAAGCGATGAGAAATTCATTGAGGCGCCTGGTATCCGCGGCATGGTGATGCTGGTGTTTACCCTGCCAGGTTTCGACCGGGTATTTAAAATCATTAAAGACAAATTCGCCCCGCAGAAAGAGATGTCTGCCGCCCATGTGCGTGCCTGTTATCAACTGGTAAAAGAGCATGATCGCGTCGGTCGTATGGCGGATACCCAGGAGTTTGAGAATTTCGTACTGGATAAACGGCAAATTGATCCGGCGCTGATGGCGCTGTTACGGCAAGAAGCGCCAGAGAAGATTACCGATCTTGGGGAACATATCGTCATTCGCCATCTCTATATTGAACGGCGCATGGTGCCGCTCAATATCTGGCTGGAACAGGTAGAAGGCCAGCAGTTGCGCGATGCGATAGAAGAATATGGTAATGCGATTCGCCAGCTTGCCGCCGCTAATATTTTCCCCGGCGATATGTTGTTTAAAAACTTTGGCGTTACCCGTCATGGTCGCGTGGTGTTCTATGACTACGATGAAATTTGCTACATGACGGAAGTGAATTTCCGCGATATTCCGCCAGCGCGTTATCCGGAAGACGAACTGGCCAGCGAACCCTGGTATAGCGTCTCGCCGGGTGATGTTTTCCCGGAGGAGTTTCGTCACTGGCTGTGTGCCGATCCGCGTATCGGGCCATTGTTTGAAGAGATGCATGCCGACCTGTTTCGCGCCGATTACTGGCGCGCGCTACAGACGCGTATTAAAGAAGGGCATGTAGAAGATGTGTATGCCTATCGTCGTCGCCAGCGCTTTAGCGTGCGTTACGGCGCGATCTCAAGTACGGCGAACTCTTCGTAAACCAGTTCCATCTCCGGCGACCAATTACCCTCGCGCTCAAAAAAGGCTCGGTGTGCCGCTTGCCAGTACGCCAGGCTAAGATCGCCTTCGCCTTCCAGTGCGGCGAGATCGGCGCTCATCTCGTTAAAACGGATCAGCCTGAGCGCCAGCGTGCGTATGACGCACACGGCGTCGCCTGTGCCGTTGAGCACAATGTGATATGACCCGGGCGTGACAGGGGGCTGCTCTTTCTGATAGCTAACCAGCGAGCTACAGGTGCCACGCTTTTTACCGGCGACCACTAGCGCCGCCAGCTCGTCGGCCAGCGCCGGCGAATCACCGAAAGACCAACAGAAGGCCTGTGGGTACTTCTCCTGCCAGTATAATTTCAGGCTGCTCATTTCAGCGAGTTCCACCATAGGCCAGCGTCACCTCTTTCGCCGCTTTAATCACCATGGCGCCAAGTTCGGTGACGCGATCGTCAGTAATGCGTGAGCAGGGGCCGGAAATAGAGAGGGCCGCAAACGGTTCGCGATGTTCGTCATAAATACACGAGGCCACGCAGCGCAGACCGAGCGCATGTTCTTCGTCGTCAAAGGAATAGCCGCGCTTGCGTGTTTGGGCGAGGTCATCTTTCAGATGCAGCGGCGACACCAGCGTCGCATGGGTATAAGCGTGCAACCCCTTGCGGTGCAGCAGACTGGTAACCTGTTCCTCACTGAGCTGTGATAAAAACGCTTTGCCCGCGCCAGAGGCGTGCATGGGCAGCTTGCCGCCAATAGGGGCGGACATGCGCATCAATTGTGTGCACTGCACCTGGTCGATAATAATGGCCTGATGGTCGCTCTGGTCGAGTACGGCAAGGTTTACCGTTTCGCCGGAGTCCTCCATCAACTTGCGCAAAATCGGATGGACAATCGCCAGCAGATTACGGCTCTGTAAGAAGCTGCTACCGACGATAAACGCGTGTGCGCCTACGGCCCAGTGGCCCAGCTCACCAACCTGGCGGACAAAACCCTGCTGCTGCATGGTGGTGAGTAGACGGTGAGTCGTGGAGTTAGGCAAACCCGCCTGTTGCGCCAGTTCGGTCAGCGCGACGCTGCCGTTGGACTCGGCAATCCACTCCAGCAGCTTCAGACCGCGAGTTAAAGACTGAACCTGCCCGGTTACGGGTGCAGTGGTAGCGGCAGGTTTTCTCCCGCGTTTCGCGGGAACAGGGGCAACCATGGCAGACTCCTTTTTCTGTATCGTGGAAATCATTTTCGTTTTATTCAATTATAATGCAAGAGTTCCTGAACTGATCGGATGAGTGACATCACAGGATGCCCGATGGCGCTGCGCTTATCAGGCCTACGCTTTGGGAGCCGCCAAAGTAATTTGTAGACTGATAAGGCGCTTGCGCCGCCATCCGGCAAAGCGACAGAAGTGGGTGGCAAGCTGAACATGTCTCATGTTGCCCGTTGTTCTCTTTTCCGCCAGCACGCTTTGTGCCAGTATGGCCCGTTACGTGGAGCGTTGTCGGGAGCGAGTGTGAGCAGCAAAGTTGAACAACTGCGTGCGCAGTTAAATGAACGTATTCTGGTGCTGGACGGCGGTATGGGCACCATGATCCAGAGCTATCGTCTACATGAAGAAGATTTCCGCGGGGAGCGCTTTGCCGACTGGCCCTGCGACCTGAAAGGCAACAATGACCTGCTGGTCCTCAGCAAGCCGGGGGTGATCGCCGCTATCCACAACGCCTACTTTGAGGCTGGCGCGGATATCATCGAAACCAACACCTTTAACTCGACAACCATTGCGATGGCGGATTACCGGATGGAATCCCTGTCGGCGGAAATTAACTATGCGGCGGCCAAACTGGCGCGCGCCTGCGCCGATGAATGGACGGCGCGAACACCAGAAAAACCACGCTTTGTTGCGGGCGTGCTTGGTCCAACTAACCGCACGGCCTCCATTTCGCCGGACGTCAACGACCCGGCGTTTCGTAATATCACCTTCGATCAGCTGGTGGCGGCCTACCGTGAATCCACTAAAGCGCTGGTGGAAGGTGGCGTAGATCTGATTCTGATTGAGACCGTCTTTGACACCCTGAATGCGAAAGCGGCGGTGTTTGCGGTGAAAGAAGAGTTTGAAGCGCTGGGCGTTGATCTGCCGATCATGATTTCCGGCACCATCACCGACGCCTCTGGTCGTACCCTCTCCGGCCAGACGACCGAAGCCTTTTATAACTCGCTGCGCCACGCCGAGGCGCTCACTTTTGGCCTTAACTGCGCGCTGGGGCCAGATGAACTGCGCCAGTACGTCCAGGAACTGTCGCGGATTGCCGAATGCTACGTCACCGCGCACCCGAACGCTGGCCTGCCGAACGCTTTCGGCGAGTACGACCTTGACGCCGACACCATGGCGAAACAGATTCGCGAATGGGCGGAAGCGGGCTTCCTGAATATCGTTGGCGGCTGCTGCGGCACCACGCCGGAGCATATTGCGGCGATGAGCCGCGCCGTTGCCGGTTTGCCGCCGCGCCAGCTGCCGGATATCCCGGTTGCCTGCCGCCTTTCCGGCCTGGAGCCGCTGAACATTGGCGACGACAGCCTGTTTGTCAACGTCGGCGAACGTACCAACGTCACCGGCTCGGCCAAATTTAAACGGCTGATCAAAGAAGAGAAATACAGCGAAGCGCTGGATGTCGCCCGTCAGCAGGTCGAAAGCGGCGCGCAGATTATTGATATCAACATGGATGAGGGGATGCTCGACGCCGAAGCGGCGATGGTGCGTTTCCTCAGCCTGATTGCCGGTGAGCCGGATATTGCCCGTGTACCAATCATGATCGACTCCTCCAAATGGGAGGTTATCGAAAAAGGGCTGAAGTGCATTCAGGGTAAAGGCATCGTCAACTCTATTTCGATGAAAGAGGGCGTGGAAGCTTTTATTCATCATGCGAAGTTGCTACGTCGCTACGGCGCGGCAGTGGTGGTGATGGCCTTTGATGAGCAGGGGCAGGCCGATACCCGCGAGCGTAAAATCGAGATTTGCCGCCGGGCGTACAAAATTCTCACCGAAGAGGTGGGCTTCCCGCCGGAAGACATCATCTTCGACCCGAATATCTTCGCCGTGGCGACCGGTATTGAAGAGCACAACAACTATGCGCAGGACTTTATCGGCGCTTGCGAAGATATTAAACGCGAGCTGCCGCATGCGCTGATCTCCGGCGGCGTGTCTAACGTGTCCTTCTCGTTCCGCGGCAACGACCCGGTACGTGAGGCTATCCACGCGGTATTCCTCTACTACGCCATCCGCAACGGCATGGACATGGGCATCGTCAACGCCGGGCAATTGGCGATTTATGACGACCTGCCTGCCGAACTGCGCGATGCGGTTGAAGATGTCATTCTTAACCGTCGCGATGACGGCACTGAGCGTTTGCTGGATTTGGCGGAGAAATACCGCGGCAGCAAAACCGACGAAGCTGCCAACGCCCAGCAGGCGGAATGGCGTAGCTGGGACGTGAAAAAGCGTCTCGAATACTCGCTGGTGAAAGGCATTACCGAATTTATCGAACAGGATACCGAAGAAGCCCGCCAGCAGGCCTCCCGCCCGATTGAGGTGATTGAAGGGCCGCTGATGGACGGCATGAACGTGGTCGGCGACCTGTTCGGCGAAGGGAAAATGTTCCTGCCGCAGGTGGTGAAATCCGCTCGCGTGATGAAACAAGCGGTGGCTTACCTGGAGCCGTTTATTGAAGCCAGCAAAGAAAAAGGCTCCAGCAACGGCAAGATGGTCATCGCCACCGTGAAGGGCGATGTGCACGACATTGGCAAGAACATTGTTGGCGTGGTGCTGCAATGCAACAACTACGAAATCGTCGATCTTGGCGTGATGGTGCCAGCGGAGAAAATCCTCAGAACGGCGCGTGAAGTGAATGCCGATCTGATTGGTCTTTCCGGGCTTATTACCCCGTCGCTGGACGAAATGGTCAACGTGGCGAAAGAGATGGAGCGTCAGGGCTTTACTATTCCGCTACTGATCGGCGGCGCAACCACTTCGAAAGCGCACACCGCGGTGAAAATCGAGCAGAACTACAGCGGTCCGACGGTCTACGTGCAGAATGCTTCGCGTACCGTGGGCGTGGTGGCGGCGCTACTCTCCGACACCCAGCGCGATGACTTTGTCGCCCGTACCCGCAAAGAGTACGAAACCGTGCGTATTCAGCACGCCCGCAAAAAACCGCGCACGCCGCCGGTCACGCTGGAAGCGGCGCGCGATAACGATCTGGCATTCGATTGGGAACGCTACACCCCGCCAGTAGCCCACCGTCTGGGCGTGCAGGAAGTGGAAGCCAGCATCGAAACTCTGCGCAACTACATCGACTGGACGCCGTTCTTTATGACCTGGTCGCTGGCCGGCAAATACCCGCGCATTCTGGAAGATGAGGTGGTGGGCGTTGAGGCGCAGCGTCTGTTTAAAGACGCCAATGATATGCTGGATAAACTGAGCGCCGAGAAACTGTTGAATCCGCGTGGCGTGGTGGGCCTGTTCCCGGCGAACCGTGTGGGTGACGACATCGAAATCTATCGCGACGAAACCCGTACTCATGTTCTGACGGTCAGCCACCACCTGCGCCAGCAGACCGAGAAAGTTGGTTTTGCTAACTACTGTCTGGCGGATTTTGTCGCGCCGAAACTGTCCGGAAAAGCGGACTACATCGGCGCGTTTGCCGTCACCGGCGGTCTTGAAGAAGACGCTCTGGCTGATGCTTACGAAGCGCAACACGACGACTATAACAAGATCATGGTGAAAGCGATTGCCGACCGTCTGGCGGAAGCGTTTGCCGAGTACCTGCATGAGCGTGTACGTAAGGTTTACTGGGGATATGCGCCGAACGAGAGCCTGAGTAACGACGAATTAATCCGCGAAAACTACCAGGGGATTCGCCCGGCGCCGGGTTATCCTGCCTGCCCGGAACATACCGAAAAAGGCACTATCTGGCAGCTACTGGATGTCGAAAAACATACCGGGATGAAGCTCACCGAATCTTTCGCCATGTGGCCTGGCGCGTCGGTCTCCGGCTGGTACTTCAGCCATCCTGAGAGCAAATACTTCGCGGTAGCGCAGATTCAACGCGATCAGGTGACAGATTATGCTTTCCGTAAAGGAATGAGCGTTGAGAACGTTGAGCGGTGGCTGGCGCCGAACCTGGGTTACGATGCGGACTGATTCATAAAATCGTCACTTTTCCTTACAACATACAAGGCACTCATTGGGTGCCTTGTCTCTTTCTTACAATTAAACCCTTATACTGAAGGAAGGCTCTACGCTGAATTTGCCGGATGGCGGCGTAAACGCCTTATCCAGCATACCGTATTACGTATGGTAAGCCCGGTGGCGTGCAACGCCAGCAGGCCTTAACGCTGTGCGCCATCAGGCAATTTATCGCAAGTGAGCTTCAGGAAAACGTATAACGATAAGGAGAACCTGACGCCGTGTTAACTTTGCTCCATCTACTTTCTGCCGTTGCGCTGTTGGTATGGGGAACACATATCGTTCGTACTGGCGTAATGCGCGTGTTTGGCGCGCGTCTACGCACTGTCCTCAGCCGCAGCGTGGAAAAGAAACCGCTCGCCTTTTGTGCGGGTATCGGTGTTACCGCGCTGGTACAAAGCAGTAACGCCACCACTTTATTGGTAACGTCGTTTGTCGCCCAGGATCTTGTCGCCCTGACGCCAGCTCTGGTGATTGTGCTGGGCGCTGATGTGGGTACTGCGCTAATGGCGCGTATTCTCACCTTTGATTTGTCGTGGCTATCGCCGCTGCTGATTTTTATTGGCGTGATTTTCTTTTTGGGACGTAAGCAGTCCCGCGCCGGGCAGCTGGGTCGCGTCGGTATCGGGCTTGGCCTGATTCTACTGGCGCTGGAGCTGATTGTGCAGGCAGTGACGCCGATCACTCAGGCTAATGGCGTGCAGGTCATTTTCGCGTCGCTGACGGGCGACATTATGCTGGATGCGCTGATTGGCGCGATGTTCGCTATTATCAGTTATTCCAGCCTGGCGGCGGTGTTGCTGACGGCGACCCTGACGGCGGCGGGGATTATATCGTTCCCGGTGGCGTTGTGCCTGGTCATCGGCGCCAATCTGGGATCGGGGCTGCTGGCGATGCTCAATAACAGCGCCGCCAATGCTGCCGCGCGTCGCGTAGCGCTCGGCAGCCTATTGTTCAAATTGATCGGCAGCCTGGTCATCCTGCCGTTTGTCCATCCGCTGGCGAATCTGATGGATGAGCTATCGCTACCGAAATCAGAGCTGGTGATCTATTTCCACGTTTTCTATAACCTGGTGCGCTGCCTGGCGATGGTGCCATTTGCCGAGCTGATGGCGCGTTTTTGTAAACGAATTATTCGTGATGAGCCTGAACTGGATACCCATCTGAAGCCGAAACATCTGGATGTCAGCGCGCTGGATACGCCAACGCTGGCGCTGGCTAATGCTGCCCGCGAGGTGCTGCGCATTGGCGATGCGATGGAACAGATGATGGAAGGGCTAAAAAAGGTCATGCACGGCGAGCCGCGTGAAGAGAAAGCGCTGCGCAAGCTGGCGGATGACGTTAACGTGCTCTACACCGCGATTAAGCTTTATCTGGCGCGAATGCCGAAAGACGAGCTGGCAGCGGAGGAGTCCCGCCGGTGGGCGGAGATTATTGAGATGGCCCTGAACCTCGAACAGGCGTCGGATATTATCGAGCGAATGGGCAGCGAGATTGCCGACAAGTCGCTGGCGGCGCGTCGG
Organism: Salmonella sp. NW645; assembly: GCF_051703725.1. Taxonomy (NCBI): domain Bacteria; kingdom Pseudomonadati; phylum Pseudomonadota; class Gammaproteobacteria; order Enterobacterales; family Enterobacteriaceae; genus Salmonella; species Salmonella sp. NW645. The sequence goes on from NZ_JAMMKR010000002.1 coordinate 14,043, forward strand.
GCATTTTCAGAAGAAGGATTGAAAGAGCTGGATGCGCTTTACGATCAACTGCTCAGTAATCTGCAACTGGCGATGTCGGTCTTTTTCTCCGGCGATGTCACCAGCGCCCGTCGGTTGCGCCGCAGTAAACATCGCTTCCGTATACTTAATCGCCGATACTCACATGCGCATGTCGACCGCCTGCACCAGCAGAACGTGCAAAGCATTGAAACCAGCTCGCTCCATTTAGGGCTGCTGGGCGACATGAAGCGTCTTAACTCACTGTTCTGTTCGGTCGCCTATAGCGTACTGGAACAGCCGGATCAGGACGAGGAACGGGGCGAGTATTAAGTGAAATGCCGGATGGCGGGGCCTACGGAGAACATGCGTGTAGGCCCGCCATTCGGCATTCAATGTGCCAGGGATTAAAAGCGATGACCCGCTTCCAGCGCCACGGCCTCTTCGCCTGCTTTAAACACCCAGGTGGTATTCGGGCCGCCGAGAACCGCCTGGCCGTTGCTCACCTGAATCCAGTTACCTTCCGGCAAACCAATCACTGTCAGTTCCGGCGCGACCACCAGCAGTTCGCGAATACGCTGCTCGCGGGTCTCGCCCTTATGACCTTCCGGCAAGGCGTTAGTGAAGTGAGGATTAATTTGCAGCGGGAACAGATCCAGCGCGTCGAAACCGTTTGGATCGACGATCGGCATATCGTTGGTCGTGCGGATAGTCGGGCAGGCAAGGTTGGCGCCTGCGCTCCAGCCGATATACAGCGCGCCGCGTTTTACCCTGTCCGCCATCGGCGCCAGCAGCCCGCGTTCACGCGATTCTTTCAGTAGCTGGAAGGTATTTCCGCCACCGACAATAATGATTTCCGCTTTCTCAATCGCCGCAAGCGGATCGGCGACACGATGAATCCCTGTGACGTTTATCCCTAATGGCGCAAGCACCTCTGCGGTTTTATCCGTGTACTCGTCCCATGTTTGCGTGACGCCGGCAAACGGAATAAACACGGCTGAACGTCGACCGTTCAATTGATTCGCTATCAGCGGCAGAGCGTGTTCCAGCCAGGCTTTACCCGGCAGCGTCGAGTTACTTAATAAAAGCAGTTCCATTACTTCTCCACCTCATCAGGAAATGTCAAAACGTAATAATGCTACCATTATCCATTTAATGTCTTACTGATATGGCTCATGATGTTACGCGTGTTACAGGCAAAGCGCGGTCGCTAAAAGTGACGACAGGCCAGATCTGCCATCTGGTATCGCCTGAAAAATTACAGGTATAATCCGCAAAATTATTTAACACGTTTAGAGACGAAAATGGCAAAACTGACCTTACAAGAGCAACTGCTACAAGCGGGATTAGTGACCAGCAAAAAAATGGCCAAAGTCCAACGCACGGCTAAAAAATCACGCGTTCAGGCTCGTGAGGCCAGAGAAGCGGTGGAAGAAAATAAAAAGGCGCAACTTGAGCGTGATAAACAACTTAGTGAACAGCAAAAACAAGCGGTTTTAGCGAAAGAGTTTAAAGCTCAGGTTAAGCAACTTATTGAAATGAATAGAATCAATGTCTCTAAAGGCGATATTGGTTTTAACTTCACCGATAATAACGTCATCAAAAAAATAGACGTGGATAAGCTCACCCAGACGCAACTGATTAATGGGCGTCTCGCGATTGCGCGTCTGGTTATCAATAACAGCGGTGAATGTGAATATGCGATTATTCCCGCGAGCGTCGCCGATAAAATCGCACAACGAGATGCGGACAGTATTGTCGTAAACAGTGCGCTGAGTCAGGAAGAGCAGGACGAAGATGATCCGTATGCCGATTTTAAAGTTCCTGACGATTTGATGTGGTAAGTCACATTCCCGACGTTTATGTAGAAAAATTTCTCAGAGAGTAAATATGCTGACTGACACATCTACCCGGCTTAATAAATATATCAGTGAAAGCGGCATCTGTTCGCGTCGCGAGGCGGACCGTTTTATCGAACAGGGCAATGTTTTTATCAACGGCAAACGCGCCGCCATTGGCGATCAGGTGGTCGCCGGGGATGTTGTTAAAGTAAATGGTCGGTTGATTGAGCCGCGAGAAGCGGATGATTTAGTGCTGATTGCGCTGAATAAACCGGTTGGCATTGTGAGTACCACTGAAGACGGCGAACGCGACAATATTGTCGATTTTGTGAACCACAGCAAACGTATCTTCCCGATTGGTCGTCTGGATAAAGACTCGCAGGGGCTGATATTTCTGACTAACCACGGCGATCTGGTCAATAAGATTCTACGTGCCGGTAACGATCACGAAAAAGAGTATCTGGTGACGGTGGATAAACCGATTACCGACGAGTTTATTCGCGGTATGGGCGCTGGCGTGCCGATTCTGGGTACCGTCACCAAAAAATGTAAGGTGAAAAAAGAGGCGCCGTTTGTCTTTCGCATCACCCTGGTGCAGGGATTAAACCGTCAGATCCGCCGTATGTGTGAATACTTTGGTTATGAAGTGACGAAACTGGAGCGTACGCGCATTATGAACGTCAGCCTGAGCGGGATTCCGCTGGGCGAGTGGCGCGATCTGACGGACGATGAGCTGATCGATCTGTTTAAATTGATTGAGCGTTCCTCTTCCGAAGCCAAACCAAAGGCCAAAGCGAAGCCGAAGACCACGGGTATTAAGCGACCGGTCGTTGCGATCGAAAAAAGCAATGAGAAAGCGCGCCCGACATCAAGCGGTAAGCGCTTTACCTCGCCGGGACGAAAGAAGAAAGGACGTTAACGTCTGCCGCGCGTCGGCGTATTCGCCAACCAGGAGAATGACGCTTCCGTATCGGGTTTATACGCCTGCTTTTTCTTCAACTGGCGGGCTTTTTTCGCTTCAGCCTCACGCAGCGCCATCAGCTTATCGATGTACTCCTTTTTTACGCTGTTGGTCTCAGAATTGGTCAGCGGACGCCCGTGCGCAATACGGGCGCGGTCCAGCAACGTTTTCAGTTCGCGCTGTTCGCGCTCGGTCATCTCTTTTTGGGTAATGCGGGGGAGTGCCATACGGGTGCCCTCAGTTAGCCGATGCATTTAGAGCCTATCCCATTAGGGCTATTTTACTTGCCATTTTAGACCTGGGCAGTGCTCAAAATCCTCACGTACTACGTGTACGCTCCGGTTTTTGCGCGCTGTCCGTGTCCAAACTGGCTGCGCCAATAACGCCTGGTGGGATAGGCTCTTAGTCTACGGCAATACGCAACGGGCGGATAGCGCTCAGTCAGCAATCCGCAGCTTTCCGGCGAAATCCTGTGGCGTATAACCCGTTGACGTAAATCCTTTATCCGTGATGATGTTATCGATTTCTTTTACGCTTGCGATGCACATCACACCGTCCTGACCAAATTTGGTATGGTCGGCAAGAATCACTGATTTTTTGCTCATCGCAATCATGGCTTTGGCAACGTAGGCTTCTTCAAAGCTCTTCACCAACACGCCATGCTGGGGAGAAATGCCGCCAGCGCCAATAAAACAGATATCCGCGTGAATCGCGTTAATCTGCTGACACACCGAGACGCCGAGGTTGGCGCGAAAATGGTAATCATATTCGCCGCCTAATACATACACGCGGGCCTGCAGGTTATGCTCTTTAATTTTATCGGCAATCAGGGCTGAATTGGTAATCACGGAAAAAGCGAGAGGCGGTAATTGCTCGGCCAGAATAAGGTTAGTTGTACAGGAATCAATAAACAATGTATCCCGTTCACTGACCATTTCGGCGGCAAGTTTGCCAATCGCTATTTTCTCTTCGCGATGCGCCTCTATTCTTGCGCTAAACGCATCCTCCTGGACAACTTGCTTTTTGACTGCGCCCCCATGAATCTTAGTGATTTTGCCTTCAGATTCCAGTAAGGAGAGATCGCGACGAATGGTTTCCGAGGTGACGTTGAGCATTTCCGATAATTTAATAACGGTGACTTCACCGAATTTGTTTAATTCATCAAGAATATGTTTTCGTCTTTTAATTGGATTCATTATCTTTCGCCGCCGTCAACCTTTGGCGCATGGTAACTGGATGCGTCAGGCAACGCAACCACTCCAATGCATGGACGATACCCTCCTCATCATTCGTGGCAGTCACATAGCCGGCCTGCCGCTTTACTGCATCCGGCGCATTGCCCATTGCGATACTGATTCCGGCAGCGGCAAACATGCTGACATCATTCTGCTGATCGCCAATCGCGACTACCTTGTCAGAAGATATATTTAAATAATGAATTAATTTATCGATTATGAACCCTTTATTTATATCGGATCTTTGAATATCAATATAATTTTCTCCCGTGACAACCGCATAATATCCACAAGGCAGGTGATTATTCACTTCTGTACACAGAGTATCTATCTTCGAAGATGCGGCAACAAGTGTAATTTTATATATATTGCGACGATTAAAGATATTTTCTGCAGTTTCAGTTATAAGCGGTAACCCAAATAAGCGGGCTTCATATGTTGTCCAGGGCGCAATTAGTCTATCGTCACGATGGTGAATTGCTTCGGCGCTAAAAAAGTGGTGGTGATAGCGGGAAAGAGAAATATGTTGGTCAATATTCCATAGATCTGTGGCGGTCAGCGGGGCAGCATGAATAATGCGCGGCCCCGCCATCTCCAGCAGGCGTCCGCAGTTAAAACCGGCGCACCAGCTAAACAACGTATCAACCTGTTGTTGGCGTAGCAGGCGTACCATTGAGGAGACCGGTCTGGCGGAACATGCCGCCAGCAGACCACCGTTCTGGCGGAACGCAATCAGCGCCTGGCGCGTGCGCGGGCTGATTGTTTTCTGCGAGGTGAGTAATGTTCCATCCAGATCGGTGATCAACAACATCTCTCGTTCCCTGATATCAATGAACAATAAACGGCGTAACGGCTTCTTTGGCGGCGTTGCACACCATGTTGTCGATAGCAGTACCGACCACCAGAATATTGACCCCGGTATCTTTAAACGCTTTCGCGTTGGCGAGGTTAATCCCGCCTTCCGCCAGCGTCGGAACATCCACCGCGCCGACCAACGCCCGCAGGCGATCTTTAATCATCTGCGGGATATCGCCTGCCGCTACGCCTTCATAGCTCATGCCTGTCATCAGACCAATCATATCCACGCCGATATCCTGCATTCGCTTCGCCACGCTGGCGACCTCTTCCGGCGTGCGTGCAGGAATACCGAAAGTATGCAGATCGTCAGGATGGCCAATGTAGGCATCGACAGTCAGACCATACTGATGGGCGAGATTAACGATGTCCTGCAGATCGTCCCAGTCGGATTTATGCGTATGTAAACCGTCGGCCCCAGCGCGGGCAATCTCCAGAATTTCCGTTTCGCTGAGCGGCACCGGTAAGGTTTCGGTAAAACCGCCGGCGATACCAACGGTGATAAAAATATCGTCCGGGACCACATTACGCACACCGTGTACGGCCTCAGCCATCTGGCTATTGGTGATTTCGTGACGAATCTGCTCCGCCGCGTGCATGTTGCTCACGCCTTTGTGTCCACGCGCCAGCGCCAACGCAGGGTGGTTCGGCTCCAGTAGCTTAACGCCAGCCTCACACACGGCTTTCGCCAGGCGCGCATCGTCGCCGGTTATTCCTGTGCTGAGGATGGTTTGCCCGCCGTGAAGTGTGATGGCTTCTTTCACTTTCTGTAACGCTTTGGCGCGTTTTTTATTCATATCGCCTTTAAACATGGTGTACCTCTGGTGTTGGTGCATTAATTAACGGCTGTCGTTGTTGATTCGCTCTGTACGACAGGTTTGAAACGGTTAGCAATAATGGTGGTAAGGCAGGTCATCGCCATTGTGGCAATCATTACGATGGCCATCTGGAGCGCATTACTGGATAAGAACGGTGAGGCGAAAGCCGGAACATAGGCCACGCCTTTGACGTTAAAAAAGCCCAGCATCATGCCGCCCATTCCGGCCCAAAAAATGGCGGAGCCAAAAACAATTTTGTTGGCGAACATGAAGGGATAGGCGGATTCAACAAAGGTGCCAAAGCCCAGGTTAATGAGCAGGCCCGGCGTAGCAACGGCAGCTTCGCTTTTTTCACGCGGGGCGATCACATTGGCAAGGTTAATACCTGCGGCCACCATCACCAGACCGACCATATCGACCGCGCCGAGGAAGCTGACGCCGGATTTTTCCATCTCCAGCAGCACCAACGGCAGGATCACCGCGTGATAGACGCCGCCGAGAATGGCAGGCCAGATAACCAGACCAGCCAGCAGCCCGGCAAGAATTGGGCTGAATGCCAGCGTGCTTTCGATAGCCAGTTTGATGTAATTACCCGCAGATAGCGCCAGCGGACTCAGCAGATAGTGCATGATTAACCCAGCGGCAAGGCCCGATATCCCACCGGCGACGATGTTGACGGTAGTCATTGGGAAGCGCCAGTTCAGGCACAGCTCGAACAGCCAACGGACGAAAATCCCCGCCATTACACCGCCGATAATGCCGCCGATAAGACCGCCCTCTACGGAAAGCACGCCAGCGACGACTCCGGCCACAATTGAAACTTCATCCAGTTCGGAAATCTGTTTTGCCGCCAGTACCGCGACTAACACCGGCAGACCTTTTAGTAATATTTCAAAGATATCGTTAAGTTTTTCCAGTCCTGGTATGTGGCTCAGGGCGAGTACAATCGCCATGGCGATAAAGCCTGGTAGCGCAGGGATCATGATGCTACGAATGTTAAAACGTTTGAGCAGGCTTTTTCCGGAACCGCTCTGCGAGGGCGAAGCGCTACCCAACTGTGGTTTGTACTTGATACCCCAATGTTTACACAGTGACGCCACGAAGGAGACGGCGCGGGTACGGCTGGTGGTGCCGGTTGTTCCGGAGGTCGCGACCACATTCGCCCCCTTTGCCGCCACCAGCGCCATGGAGGTTCCCCCGGTGCCGACAATCGGTGTTTTCATCTCAACGGCGGCGGCAAAAACGGCCTGGTTCGCCTTTACCGGATCGGCGCTCATTACCACGATCCCATCGATCTCACCGCAGCGGATCATCTCAGCGATTTGGCGATCGCTTTCTACTACCGAGGTGTTTACCTCCGAAAGTTTGCCCTGAAATATGCGCTGTGGTTTTTGTTGGTTTTCTGTGGTTAATGCATAAACCGATGCCGGGGTATCGGGTTTGGCGACGTCCATCGAGGCTTCTGCCGCGATAAACTGTACGGCGGCCACATTCACGCCCGCAGCCTCACACTGCTGATAAATCTCCTGGAGTAACTTCTCTGGCTCGGCGCCACCCAGGTTGTAGAGGTTGCCTCCACTGCTTCCAATAATCGCAATTTTTTTCATAGCGGCCTCAAATAGGGTAAGGGGGTTATCTGTGTTGTAGTGCAATCATAATTCCAACCAAAACAAAATAAAGCAACAATGAAAAAGTGGGCTTATACCAAAAGATATCAATTTTTTAAATGTAACTCATTAAAATATAATGATTAATTTATGTTTTTGCTTTGTGTTGTTTTGTGTGGTTTTGTGACGAGGTTCAAAATGGGGAGTGCATAAATAGGGGAAAGTTGCCCATGTTGGTGGGACGAGTAGGGTGTTGCGGATTCCTGAGCAGTATTCCGCCGGCAGCGCCTGGCGCGGGAACCGCCGGATGACGTGCCTGCGTCGTCATCCGGCAGCGTATTGCCTGATAGCGCTCACCCGCTGTCGTGTCAGGGCGATTATTCAAATAAGTTCTGATGTAGCTTTTGCACCACTTTCTCGGCATCGTCTCCCGGCACGAGGAAGCACAGATTGTGGCTGGAGGCGCCGTAACAAATCATGCGAATGTTGAACGGTTCCAGGACGCCAAACACTTCTTTACCAACGCCGCAGGCTTTTGACAGGTTGTTGCCAATCAGCGCGACCAGCGCCAGTCCTTCTTCGACTTCTACCCGACACAGCGCGGAAAGCTCCATCAATAAGGATTGGGTCAGTAACGTATCGCCCGTGGAGGTGGAGCCGGTAGTATCCAGCGTCAGCGCGACGCTCACCTCCGAAGTGGTAATCAGATCTACCGAAATATTATGCCGCGCCAGAATGCCGAACACCTCAGCCAGGAAACCTCGCGAGTGCAGCATATTCAGGCTGTGCAGCGTCAATAGCGTTTGATTGCGGCGCAGCGCCAGCGCGCGGAACAGCGGCGGGTTTTGGGTTTTATTGCACACCAGCGTACCGCCCGCTTGCGGATCTTTACTGGAGCCAACGAAGACCGGGATATCGCTGCGCACGGCCGGGAGTAAGGTGGCTGGATGCAGTACTTTTGCGCCGAAGGTTGCCATCTCCGCCGCTTCTTCAAAGTCGATTTCATCAATTCGCTGCGCGACGGGCACCACGCGCGGGTCGGTGGTGTAAATACCGGGCACATCTGTCCAGATATCAACCCGCGCGGCGTGGAGCGCTTCAGCCAGCAACGCTGCCGTATAGTCGCTGCCGCCGCGGCCTAACGTCGTGGTGCGGCCTTTGCTTTCACTGCCGATAAAGCCCTGAGTAATGACCAAAGTTTCGTTCAGGCGCGGGAGCAACTGCTGCGCGGCCAGTTCCGCAAGCGCTGCGACGTCCGGTTCCGCACGACCAAAGCGATCGCTGGTACGCATCACTTTGCGCACGTCGAACCAGTGGGCCTGTACGTCGCGTTCACGCAGGATCTCAACAAATAGCAGGGTAGACATCAGCTCGCCGTGGCTGACCAGTTCATCGGTCAGGGCTGCCGATGTCGCCAGCGATGCCGCCTCCGCCAGAATAGTGATGTTTTCCAGCAGGCGTTCAATCTCTTCGCGAATGACATTCGGATGACGCAGACGATCAAGGATATCGAACTGGATTTTACGGATGGCGTCGAGCGTAGCGAAACGTTCGCCAGGCTCCATCCCTTCGGCCAGCGCCACCAGCAGATTAGTGATGCCGGCAGACGCGGAAAGCACGACTAAACGAACATTGGCGTCGGAAAGTACGATATCCGCGCTACGGTTCATGGCGTCAAAATCAGCGACGCTGGTACCGCCAAATTTGGAAACAACGATCTCTGTCATATCAACCTCGTGTCAGGAAATGAAAAACGCGACCATGGCACAAGGGCAGAACAGAAACCGGTGCAGGCGCAAATGCAAGTAACGTATTTATAAATAAAAGTTGTGGCCTGGACTGTCAACGTTGGGATTATGCGGATTTTTTATGCTGAGTTTAGGCTCAGTAACAGCGCTTATAACCCCGATACCCGTTTGTAGTATGTTGGCTTATCTATGCGCCCGGCGACTCACCCACTTGCTGCCTTTCTGCACCTCGAATTATTTAGGGTATATACTTTTTATCCTCATTCGACAGTGCCTGGGGCAACGGCACTAAAACAATCACACTTTTCTGTGACTGGCGTTACAATCGATCCCAGTCACAATTCTCAAATCAGAAGAGTATTGCTAATGAAAAACATCAATCCAACGCAGACTTCTGCCTGGCAGGCGCTCCAGAAACACTACGATGAAATGAAAGACGTTACGATCGCTGAGCTTTTCGCGAACGATAGCGACCGTTTCGCTAAATTTTCCGCGACGTTTGACGATCTGATGCTGGTGGACTTCTCCAAAAACCGCATCACCGAAGAGACGCTGGCAAAATTACAGGATCTGGCGAAAGAGACCGATCTGGCCGGCGCGATTAAATCCATGTTCTCCGGCGAGAAGATCAACCGCACCGAAGACCGCGCCGTGCTGCACGTGGCGCTGCGTAACCGTAGCAATACGCCGATCATCGTGGACGGCAAAGATGTGATGCCGGAAGTGAACGCCGTGCTTGAGAAAATGAAAACTTTCTCGCAAGCGATTATCTCCGGTCAGTGGAAAGGCTACACCGGTAAGGCCATCACCGACGTGGTGAACATCGGTATCGGCGGTTCCGACCTCGGCCCGTTCATGGTGACGGAAGCGCTGCGTCCGTATAAAAATCATCTGACTATGCACTTCGTCTCTAACGTTGATGGTACCCACATCGCTGAAGTGCTGAAAAAAGTGAACCCGGAAACCACGCTGTTCCTGGTGGCGTCGAAAACCTTCACCACGCAGGAAACCATGACCAACGCCCACAGCGCGCGCGACTGGTTCCTGAAAAGTGCAGGCGATGAAAAACACGTGGCGAAACACTTTGCTGCGCTCTCCACTAACGCCAAAGCGGTCGGCGAATTTGGTATCGACACGGCCAATATGTTCGAGTTCTGGGACTGGGTCGGCGGTCGTTACTCGCTGTGGTCTGCCATCGGGCTGTCCATTATTCTGTCCGTCGGTTTCGACAACTTTGTCGAGCTGCTTTCCGGCGCGCACGCGATGGACAAGCATTTCTCCACCACTCCGGCGGAGAAAAACCTACCCATTCTGCTGGCGTTGATTGGCATCTGGTACAACAATTTCTTCGGCGCGGAAACCGAAGCCATTCTGCCGTACGACCAGTATATGCACCGTTTCGCCGCCTACTTCCAGCAGGGCAACATGGAATCCAACGGTAAATACGTTGACCGTAACGGCAACGCCGTGGATTACCAGACAGGCCCAATTATCTGGGGCGAACCAGGCACCAACGGTCAGCACGCGTTTTATCAATTGATTCACCAGGGTACTAAAATGGTGCCGTGTGATTTTATCGCCCCGGCTATCACCCATAACCCGCTATCCGATCATCATCAGAAGCTGCTGTCTAACTTCTTCGCGCAGACCGAAGCGCTGGCGTTTGGTAAATCCCGCGAGGTGGTTGAGCAGGAATATCGCGATCAGGGTAAAGATCCGGCGCAGCTTGAACACGTTGTGCCATTCAAAGTGTTTGAAGGCAACCGCCCGACCAACTCTATCCTGCTGCGCGAAATTACGCCATTCAGCCTGGGCGCGCTGATTGCGCTGTATGAGCATAAAATCTTTACGCAGGGCGCCATCCTGAACATCTTTACTTTCGACCAGTGGGGCGTTGAGTTGGGTAAACAGTTGGCTAACCGTATTCTGCCGGAGCTGGGCGATGATAAAGCTATTTCGTCCCATGATAGCTCTACCAACGGTCTGATTAACCGTTATAAAGCCTGGCGCGCCTGATGGCGCTGCGCTTATCCGGTCTACGTAATGCATAGCGTCTGTAGGCCGGATAAGGCGTTTCGCCGCCATCCGGCAAAAAGAGAATAAGATAATAAAAAAGCCGATATTCACATCGGCTTTTTTTATAAGATAATTCCGCTTGTCCGTCTTTATCCCCACAATTTTATATTGAGCTTAATCCTAAAATAAGCAATAACCAGAAAATCACTCTGCGTTACTTTCAGATTATACGGATGCCGATGTCTTTTATTTTAATTTTAACTTATTGATTTTATTTGTTTGTTAATTAAACAATGTAGGCGTTACTTCTTTAAAGTTTAATTATCCTAAAACCTCGCTGTTATTTCTCCCGGACATAATCCGCCTGCTTTGGTTGTGTATACTCGGTAGCGCCCGAAATTCTTTTGGGTAAATCTCCATTCATTCAATGAAGGGAAATTATGATGAAAAAAGTACTGTATGGCATTTTTGCCATAACCGCGCTTGCGGCGACATCTGTCTCGGCAGCCCCCGTTCAGGTGGGTGAAGCGGCAGGGTCGGCAGCGACGTCGGTATCGGCGGGAAGTTCCTCCGCCACCAGCGTTAGCACCGTAAGTTCGGCGGTGGGCGTCGCGTTAGCGGCAACCGGCGGCGGCGATGGTTCCAATACCGGAACCACGACCACCACGACCACCAGTACCCAGTAGTATCGGTACGTTTAACCATAACCACACTCCGGTGTGGTTATTTTGCCCCTCTGGAGAAGCGTCGTGAAGCGACTCGCACTTATCCTGATTTGCCTGCTATTACAGGCGTGTTCGGCCACCACTAAAGGCTTGGGCGATTCACTGTGGGACAGTTTGTTCGGTACGCCAGGCGTACAGCTAACGGATGACGATATTCAAAACATGCCTTATGCCAGCCAGTACATGCAGCTTAACGGCGGTCCTCAACTGTTTGTGGTGCTCGCTTTCTCGGAAAACGGGCAGCAGAAATGGGTGACGCAGGATGGCGCGACGATCGTGACGCAGCATGGCCGTCTGGTCAAAACGCTGCTCAGCGGCGACAACCTGATCGATGTGAATAATCTGGCGGCCGACCCGCTGGCGAAACCAGGACAGATTATCGATGGCGCGACCTGGACTCGCACCCTGGGCTGGACCGAACATCGCCAGGTGCGTTACGCCACCGCCCGTTCCGTTTTTACATGGCGAGGGACCGATAGCGTTAGCGTCGGCAGTGAAGAGACCGCCGTGCGGGTGCTGGATGAAGAAGTGACGACCGATCAAACGCGTTGGCGTAATCGCTACTGGGTTGATAGCGAAGGCCAAATTCGCCAGACGGAACAGTATTTGGGCGCGAATTACTTTCCGGTGAAAACCACGCTGATTAAGGCGGCAAAATCATGATGAAAAGGACGATAAGCGCGCTGGCGCTGGCCTTTGTCGCGTCATCCGCCTTTGCCAGCGGCACTGTTACCGTTTTTACCCAAGGTAATAGCGAGCCTAAAACGCTGACAGACGCTGAGCGTCTGCTCGATTTAGTCGGACAGCCGCGCCTGGCAACGAGCTGGTGGCCTGCGGCGGTGATAGGCGAAGAACAGGCGACCGTGACGGCGCGTCAGCAGCAACAGGAACTTCTCGGGCGACTGGCGGCGCTCAGCGCTGAGGAAGACGGTGATGCGGCGGCGGCGATAAATACACTGCGCCGACAGATTCAGGCGGTGAAGGTGACGGGCAGACAATTCGTGAATCTTGATCCTGACGTAGTTCGGGTGAGCGAACGAGGTAACCCGCCGCTGCAAGGTCACTACACGCTCTGGGTCGGGCCGCAACCCACGCAGGTGACGCTCTTTGGCTTGATTAGCCAGCCGGGCAGCCAGCCGTTCGTCCCTGGGCGGGACGTCGCCAGTTATCTCGAGGGTCAGCGCTTACTCAGCGGCGCGGATCGTAGCTATGCCTGGGTGGTTTACCCTGATGGACGCAGCCAAAAAGCGCCGGTGGCTTACTGGAATAAACGTCATATCGAGCCAATGCCCGGCAGTATTATTTTTGTCGGTTTTGCCGATTCCCTTTGGCGCGGCACGCCGGAGGCGATAAATGCCGACATTCTTCATACCCTGACGCAGCGGATACCGGAATAATGAAAAAAACACATCTGCTCAGCGTGCTGGCGCTGGGTATTAGCGCGGCCTGCCATGCCGAAACATATCCAGCCCCTATTGGGCCTTCACAATCTGACTTTGGCGGCGTGGGCCTGCTGCAAACGCCGACAGCGCGTATGGCGCGTGAGGGGGAGATGAGCCTGAACTATCGTGATAACGATCAGTACCGCTACTACTCGGCTTCGGTTCAGCTTTTCCCGTGGCTGGAAACCACGTTGCGCTATACCGATGTCCGTACGAAAAAGTACAGCAGCGTGGAATCATTCTCCGGCGACCAGACTTACAAAGATAAAGCGTTTGATGTGAAACTGCGGTTGTGGGAAGAGAGTTACTGGATGCCGCAGGTGGCGGTTGGCGCGCGCGATATCGGCGGGACGGGGCTGTTTGATGCGGAATATATTGTAGCGAGTAAGGCCTGGGGGCCGTTTGATTTTTCATTAGGTCTTGGCTGGGGCTATCTTGGCACCAGCGGCAATGTGTCTAATCCTTTCTGTTCGTATAGTGATAAATTCTGTTCGCGTGATAACAGCTATAAAGAGGCAGGTTCCGTTGACGGTAGCGATATGTTTCACGGCCCGGCCTCGCTGTTTGGCGGCGTGGAATACCAGACCCCGTGGCAACCGCTACGCCTGAAGCTGGAGTATGAAGGCAATAACTATCAGCAGGATTTTGCGGGTAAACTGGAGCAGAAGAGCAAGTTTAACGTCGGCGCCATTTACCGCGTCACCGATTGGGCCGACGTTAACCTCAGCTACGAGCGCGGCAACACCTTTATGTTTGGCGTTACGCTGCGCACCAATTTCAACGATTTACGTCCCGCGTATCATGACAATTCACGCCCGCAATACCGACCACAGCCGCAGGATGCCATCCTGCAACATTCGGTAGTGGCTAATCAATTAACGTTATTGAAATATAATGCCGGTCTGGCGGACCCGAAAATCCAGGTCAAAGGCGATACGCTGTACGTTACTGGCGAACAGGTGAAGTACCGCGACTCCCGTGAAGGGATCGTGCGCGCTAACCGGATCGTCATGAACGATCTGCCGGAGGGGATCCGCACGATCCGCGTGACGGAAAACCGCCTTAATCTGCCGCAGGTCACCACTGAAACCGATGTCGCCAGCCTGAAACGCCATCTGGAAGGCGAACCGCTGGGACATGAAACCCCGCTGGTGCAAAAACGCGTGGAGCCGATCGTGCCAGAGAGTACTGAACAGGGTTGGTATATCGACAAGTCGCACGTTGATTTTCATCTTGATCCCGTGCTGAATCAGTCGGTAGGCGGCCCGGAAAACTTCTATATGTATCAGTTTGGCGTAATGGGAACTGCGGATCTGTGGGTCACGGATCATCTGCTCACCACGGGCAGCGTGTTTGCCAATATCGCCAACAACTACGACAAATTTAACTACACCAATCCGCCGAAGGATTCGCATCTGCCGCGGGTGCGTACGCATGTCCGTGAGTATGTGCAGAATGATGTTTATGTGAATAACCTACAGGCCAACTACTTCCAGTATTTTGGCAATGGTTTCTATGGGCAGGTCTACGGTGGTTATCTGGAGACCATGTTTGGCGGTGCCGGGGCGGAAGTCCTGTATCGCCCGATAGACAGCAATTGGGCGTTTGGTCTGGATGCCAACTACGTGAAACAGCGTGACTGGCGTAGCGCGCAGGATATGATGAAGTTTACCGATTACAGCGTGAAGACCGGACATTTGACCGCATACTGGACGCCGTCGTTCGCCCAGGATGTGCTGGTGAAAGCCAGCGTTGGTCAGTATCTGGCGGGCGATAAAGGCGGTACGCTGGAGATCGCCAAACGCTTCGATAGCGGCGTCGTTGTCGGCGGTTACGCGACGATTACCGATGCGTCGCCGGATGAATATGGGGAAGGGGATTTTACCAAAGGCGTATATGTTTCCGTGCCGCTGGATCTCTTCTCGTCCGGCCCAACCCGAAGTCGTGCGGCAATTGGTTGGACGCCGCTGACGCGTGACGGTGGTCAACAGCTTGGGCGTAAGTTTGGCCTGTATGATATGACCAGTGACAGGAGCGTAAATTTCCGTTAATACTCAGGCCGGATAAGGCGTTCAAAGCGCTATCCGGCAAATTATCTTATTGAACAAAATATAAACATAAATAAAAAATATAGATGCTCGTCACATTTGTGCGTTATACAGAAACCTCGCCGCAGAGAAAGAGGGGGCTGTTATGATGCCATTATCGCGCTCACGTCTTGAGTTTATCGCCACGATTTTACAAAACGTACTAAATTTGGGGCTGCTTACCCTCGGTCTGATCCTGGTCGTTTTTCTCGGTAAAGAGACGGTGCATCTGGCGGATGCATTATTCGTGCCTGAGCAAGCCAGCAAATATGAACTGGTGGAAGGGCTGGTGATCTACTTTCTTTATTTCGAATTTATTGCGCTGATTGTGAAGTACTTTAAGTCTGGCCTTCACTTTCCGCTGCGCTATTTCGTGTACATTGGGATCACGGCGATTGTGCGCCTGATCATTGTCGATCATAAAACGCCAATGGATGTATTACTCTATTCGGCGGCGATCCTCCTGTTGGTTATCACGTTGTGGTTATGTAATTCGAACCGACTACGGCGAGAATAGGCGTCGCCACACCGTAACGGACGTACGGCGTGGCGATAAATCAGCTTATTGTATGGCGGCTTTCGGCGTTTTCTCTTCTGCTGGCGTCCATAACTTCTCAAGTTCTTCCAGCGTTTTGCCTTTGGTTTCCGGCACGAACTTCCACATAAACAGCGCCGCCAGAATACCCATACAACCGTAAATCCAGTAGGAGAAACCGTTGTGGAAATGGGAAACCAGCCACGAATTTTTGTCCATCATCGGGAAGGTCCAGGAGACGAAGTAGTTCGCCAGCCACTGCGCGGCGACGGCAATGGCGAGCGCTTTGCCACGAATCGCGTTCGGGAAGATTTCTGCCAGCAGCACCCAACAAACCGGTCCCCAGGACATGGCAAATGCGGCGACGTAAAACAGCATCGACAGCAGCGCTATCAGCCCGGAAGCCTGGGTGTAAAACGCGGTGCCAAGGCTGAACATCCCAAGAGCCATACCCAATGCGCCAATAATTTGCAGCGGTTTGCGACCAAATTTATCTACCGTCATGATGGCCAGCACGGTGAAGCTCAGGTTGATTACGCCGACAATAATGGTCTGCAAGAGCGCCACGTCGGTGCTGGCCCCTAACGTTTTAAACACTTCCGGCGCGTAGTAGAGCACGACGTTAATGCCGACAAACTGCTGGAAGACGGACAGCATCACGCCAATGACTATCACGCCCACGCCAAACATCAACAGGCGTCCGCCGGTTTTACGACCATGCTCCAGAGACTGGTTGATCTCCTGCATGGCCTGGGTAGTGAGGCTGCTACCCATAATTTTGCGCAGAATGCCCTCCGCCTGTTCGTGTTTGCCACGTGCCATCAGCCAGCGCGGGCTTTCCGGTACGGTATACAGCAGCAGTAAAAACAGCAGGGCGGGAATACTTTCTGAAGCAAACATATATCGCCAGCCATCGGTATTCAGCCAGTTAGCGTCACCAGAGCGGGCAATGAAATAGTTAACGCAATACACCAACAGTTGACCAAAAATAATGGCGAACTGGTTAAAGGAAACCAGTTTCCCACGAATATGCGCTGGAGCCAGTTCAGCAATATACATCGGTGAGAGCATTGAGGCTAAACCAACGCCAATACCACCAATGATGCGATAAATAACAAATTCGGGGACATATCCGGCCAAATAAACAGGTACGGCATTATCTGGGTTAATCGTGGTAAATCCTAATTCTGGCCATGCGGAGCCAATACCGGAAATAAAGAACAGCAGAGCGGCGATTTTCAGCGAGTCCCGACGACCAAAGCGGTTACTGCAATAACCGCCCAGCGCACCGCCGATGATGCAGCCAATCAACGCACTGGCGACGCAGAAGCCCAATAGCGAGTTGGCGGCGGATTCACTTAAATGTTGCGGAGCGACAAACACGGTATTTAAGGATTCTACCGTTCCGGATATGACGGCAGTGTCATAGCCGAATAATAACCCTCCTAATGTTGCGACTAAGGTAATGGAAAAAATATAGCGGGAATTATAGTGGGTGTTCATTCAGACCTGCCTTAGAGGATACAGCTCTTTTGATCAGTGTCGTGATGGTGAATTTAACAGGCAGGGAAAACAATTATCATTTTTTACATTGCAATTATGTTTTGTCTTTTCTGTGATCTTAATTCTGTTTAATTTGTCTGTTTTCAGGCGGTAAATATAATTGCAGTGATGGGGGCCACGAAAGGAAATAATCGTAACAGCAATGCAAAATAACATAAAAAAAGCGCTCCGAAGAGCGCCAAAATACGACCATAAGTGGGGATAACATAAGTTGAGGGCAGTGGCATTGCCCGTTGCCGGGCAGGTACTTCGATAAGACTTAACCTTTCACACCCCCTGCCGTCAGGCCGTTGACCAGCCAACGCTGCGCCAACAGGAACACCAGGGTGATAGGAATAGCGGAAAGGACGGCGGCGGCGGCAAAGTCGCCCCACAAATAGTTTTGCGGGTTGAGATATTGCTGCATACCCACGGCCAGCGTATAGCTGTCCACATCGCGCAGTAACAACGAGGCGACCGGAACTTCGGTAATCGCCGCGATGAACGACAGGATAAACACCACCGCCAGAATCGGTACGGAAAGCGGCAGCAGCACCAGGCGAAATGCCTGCCACGGGGTTGCGCCATCCAGCGCGGCGGCCTCTTCCAGCGAGCTGTCGATAGTTTCGAAGTAGCCTTTAATCGTCCAGACATGCAGCGCAATGCCGCCAAGATAGGCGAAGATCACGCCGCCATGCGTATTCAGACCGATAAATGGAATGTATTGTCCCAGGCGGTCAAATAACGCATACAGCGCCACCAGAGACAAAACCGCCGGAAACATCTGGAAAATCAGCATCCCCTTGAGCAGTGTTGCTTTACCTGGAAAACGCATTCGTGCGAAAGCGTAGGCGCAGGTGGTGGAGAGCGCCACGATGCCGATGGCGGTAATACCGGCGATTTTCACCGAGTTCCACAGCCACAGCAGGACCGGGAAGGGAGGCGGCGTTACCCGACCATCCGCATGTTCCACGCTGAAACCCAGCGCCAGCCGCCAGTGTTCCCAGGAGATTTTATCCGGGATCAGGCTTCCGGTGGCGAAGTTCCCCTCACGTAGCGAGATAGCGATGACCATCAGCAGCGGGAACATGATCGCCGCGATGAAAATCAGCAGCCCCAGGTGCGTGATGAAGAGACGTAATTTTTGAGATTTGGGTTGGACCATAGCCATTGTTATTATCTCCCTTAATCAAACTTCATACGCGTGGCTTTCAGGTTCACGATGGCCAGCGCGCCTACCAGCAGGAAGATCAGCGTGGCAATGGCCGCCGCCAGACCGAAGTCCTGACCGCCGCCGCCTTCAAAGGCGATACGGTAGGTGTAGCTGACGAGCAGATCGGTATAACCGGCAGGCGTGGTGGTGCCGAGACGGTCTGGCCCGCCGTTGGTCAATAACTGAATCAGGACAAAGTTATTAAAGTTAAAAGCGAAGCTGGCGATCATCAGCGGCGTTAGCGGCTTAATCAGCAGCGGTAAGGTGATCTTAAAGAAATTCTGAAATGGACCGGCGCCGTCCATTGCGGAGGCTTCGTACAGGTCATCCGGAATCGCTTTCAGCAGTCCCATGCACAGGATCATCATGTAGGGATAGCCCAGCCAGGTATTCACGATAATCACCATTGCCCGCGCGGTGTTGGGGTCGCTGAACCAGGCAGGTTTAATGCCAAACAGCGCGCTCAGCATCATATTGATTTCGCCAAAGCTTTGGTTGAATAACCCTTTGAAAATCAAAATTGAAATAAACGACGGTACGGCGTAGGGCAGAATCAGCAGGACGCGGTAGATAGCTTTACCTTTCAGCGCTTCCCACTGTACGAGGCAGGCCAATACCATCCCAACCGCCACGGTTAACACCACAGTGAGAACCGAAAAGACCACGGTCCAGACGAAGATAGCGAAAAAAGGCTTCTGGATCCCTTCGTCGGTAAAGACGCGCGTAAAGTTTTTCGCGCCGATAGTAACGGTATAACCAGGACTGAGTTTTTCATCACCCCAGCTTCCGTCGGCGTTGATCGACTGATAATAACCGCTATCGTTGTTTGGCCGGTATTTTACGCCGCTCTGGTTATTGGTCAGCAGGCCGTCATCAGCCAGTGTGTACAGCGGACGGGTACCGGAAAACTGACGCAGCGAGCTCATAATCACTTTACTTTCATCCGGCAGGACGGCGGTTATCTGGTTCAGTGCCAGACGGTTCTGGGTGATTATTCGCAGATTGGCGCGTTCGCCGCCCGGCAGGGCATCAGTCTCTTTCAGCTGTAATTTCTGTTCGCCGCCGAAGGAAAATGCGTCAGACAGGTAATGTTTGCCCGTTTCTCCGTCGGTGAGGGCCAGTTGCCACTCGTCGCCGGTCGGGTAAAGACCGAAGTTATAGGTTTTTCCCGCCTGATAAGAACGGTCCATCAGCACTTGCTGGGCGCGTTCAAAGGTGAGCTGGTTGGTGCTGCTGTAGTTAGTAAAGGCGATGGCGATGGTGCACACCAGCGGGAATAGCACAAACAGCCCCATGCCGGCGAGGCCAGGGTAAACGTAGCGCCAGGCATAGGTTTTACGATTTGCGAAAATATACAGGCCAGCAGAGCTTAAAATCAGCGTCATGATGGCGAACAGATACTCCCCTTGTACGTACATTAAAACTACAAGGTAACCCACCAGCAGGCCCAGCAGACCAATTACTGACCATTTAAGCTGGTCGCTTTGCCACCAGTGTTTCTTTTTAATGACATCCATGGGGGTTTTCCTCTACAGCGTTGAAACTTCCTGGCCGGAGATGTGCCTGATGGCGCTGCGCTTATCAGGCCTACGGTGTGTTGTAGGCCGGATAAGGCATTTATGCCGCCATCCGGCACAGGCTCGCGGCATTACTTAGTGATACGGCTTTGTGCATCTTTCAGCGCGGCATCCACGGTTTGACGGCCGCTGGCGGCGTTGATCACAGCCGTACGTACCGCATACCAGAAGGCGGACATCTGCGGAATATTCGGCATGATCTCGCCTTTCTGGGCGTTATCCATGGTGGCGGCGATACGGGGGTCTTTCGCTAACTGCTCCTGGAAAGATTTCAGCGCCACAGCGCCCAGCGGTTTATCTTTGTTCACCGCTTCCAGACCCTGATCGGTCAGCAGGTAGTTTTCGAGGAACTCTTTCGCCAGCTCTTTATTCGGGCTGGCAGCGTTAATCCCCGCGCTCAGCACGCCGACGAACGGTTTCGAGGGTTTGCCTTTGAAGGTCGGCAGCAGGGTGACACCGTAGTTGACTTTGCTCTTGTCGATGTTCGACCATGCCCACGGACCGTTGATGGTCATTGCCGTTTCGCCTTTATTGAAGGCCGCTTCGGCGATGGAGTAATCGGTATCGGCGCTCATATTTTTGTTTTTGATCATATCGATCAGGAAAGTCAGGCCCGCTTTCGCGCCGGCGTTATCGACGCCAACGTCTTTCACGTCATACTTGCCGTTTTCAAATTTGAACGCGTAACCGCCGTCAGCGGCGATCAAAGGCCAGGTGAAATACGGCTCTTGCAGGTTGAACATTATCGCCGACTTCCCTTTCGCTTTTAGCTCTTTATCCAGCGCCGGGATCTCTTCCCAGGTTTTCGGCGGGTTCGGGACGAGGTCTTTGTTATAAATCAGGGAGAGGGCTTCAACGGCGATGGGGTAGGCGATCAGCTTGCCGTTATAGCGTACCGCATCCCAGGTGAACGGATAGAGTTTGTCCTGAAACGCTTTATCCGGAGTGACCTCCGCCAGCAGACCAGACTGCGCGTAGCCGCCAAAACGGTCGTGCGCCCAGAAGATAATGTCAGGACCGTCGCCGGTGGCAGCCACCTGCGGGAATTTCTCTTCCAGCTTATCCGGGTGCTCAACGGTCACTTTAATGCCGGTGTCTTGCTCAAATTTTTTACCGACCTCGGCCAGACCGTTATAGCCCTTGTCGCCGTTGATCCAGATAACCAGTTTACCTTCTTCAATTTTGGCGAGAGCCGGGGCGGAAATCATCATCGTCGTAAGTGCGGATAATGCGAGGATGCCTACGCCAGTTTTAATCTTCATATCTCCCATCCTTTTTGGTGATGTACACAGAGGTGGTTTAACGGTCTCTAGTTTCTTTATACGACAACCTCTTTCCATCCTCCCCGCCCCTACGCCCCACCCCGGCTTTATGTGATCTGTGTTGCATAAATGTGAGTAATGCGTGCTGGCGCACACAAAAACACGCCGATTTTTGCGGGCGGCATCACGAAATTCCTTTTCTGCCCGCGCCCGTGGTCTCAGGCGCTGTGCCCTCATCCTCCCGCCTCCTCCCCCATAAAAAAGCCGGGGGGTGGAGGATTTACCCCAGTCAGGGATCGCGCATAGTCAGGCCATCATGAATGTTGCTGTCAATGACAGGTTGTAACGAAGGGAGAAGGGCATGGCGAGCGTACAGCTACGAAATGTAACGAAAGCCTGGGGTGACGTGGTGGTATCGAAAGATATTAACCTCGATATCCATGACGGGGAGTTCGTGGTGTTTGTCGGACCGTCAGGCTGTGGTAAATCGACCTTGCTGCGTATGATCGCCGGGCTTGAAACCATTACCAGTGGCGACCTGTTTATCGGGGAAACCCGTATGAATGATATTCCGCCTGCCGAGCGCGGCGTGGGCATGGTATTCCAGTCTTATGCGCTCTATCCCCATCTCTCCGTTGCAGAAAACATGTCTTTCGGCCTCAAGCTGGCGGGCGCCAAAAAAGAGGTTATGAATCAACGCGTCAACCAGGTGGCGGAAGTGCTGCAACTGGCGCATCTGCTGGAACGTAAGCCAAAAGCGCTTTCCGGCGGGCAGCGTCAGCGCGTAGCGATTGGCCGCACGCTGGTGGCGGAGCCGCGTGTGTTTTTGCTGGATGAGCCGCTCTCTAACCTGGACGCCGCGCTACGCGTGCAGATGCGCATTGAAATTTCTCGCCTGCATAAACGTCTGGGTCGCACGATGATTTACGTCACCCACGATCAGGTCGAGGCGATGACGCTGGCCGACAAAATCGTGGTGCTGGACGCCGGTCGCGTCGCGCAGGTCGGTAAGCCGCTGGAGTTGTACCACTATCCGGCGGACCGCTTTGTCGCGGGCTTCATCGGCTCGCCGAAGATGAACTTCCTGCCGGTGAAAGTGACCGCCACCGCAATTGAACAAGTCCAGGTCGAACTGCCGAATCGCCAGCAAATCTGGCTGCCGGTCGAAAGTCGCGGCGTGCAGGTCGGCGCCAATATGTCTTTAGGCATTCGGCCGGAACACCTGCTGCCGAGCGATATCGCCGATGTCACCCTGGAAGGTGAAGTCCAGGTGGTCGAGCAGTTAGGGCACGAAACACAAATTCATATCCAGATCCCCGCCATCCGTCAAAACCTGGTTTATCGCCAGAATGACGTGGTGCTGGTAGAAGAGGGCGCCACATTCGCTATCGGCCTGCCGCCAGAGCGCTGTCATCTGTTCCGCGAGGATGGCAGCGCATGTCGTCGTCTGCATCAAGAGCCGGGTGTTTAAGGCCTCCATAAAAAAACGAAACGCAAAACCATTCGCAGTTTTAGAAGGTGGCAGCGTTTAAAGAAAAGCAATGATCTCAGGAGATAGAATGATGATTACTCTGCGCAAACTCCCTCTGGCGGTTGCTGTCGCAGCGGGCGTAATGTCCGCTCAGGCAATGGCTGTCGATTTCCACGGTTACGCCCGTTCCGGTATTGGCTGGACGGGAAGCGGCGGCGAACAACAATGTTTCCAGGTGACCGGTGCACAAAGTAAATACCGTCTCGGTAACGAATGTGAAACCTATGCGGAACTGAAACTGGGCCAGGAAGTGTGGAAAGAGGGCGATAAGAGCTTCTATTTTGACACCAACGTCGCCTATTCGGTTAACCAGCAGAACGACTGGGAATCGACCGATCCCGCCTTCCGCGAAGCGAACGTGCAGGGTAAAAACCTGATTGAATGGCTGCCGGGCTCTACCATCTGGGCCGGTAAGCGCTTCTATCAGCGTCATGACGTACACATGATCGACTTCTACTACTGGGATATTTCAGGTCCTGGCGCGGGTATCGAAAATATCGATCTGGGCTTCGGTAAGCTTTCACTGGCGGCGACCCGCTCTACTGAAGCGGGCGGCTCTTACACCTTCAGCAGCCAGAATATTTATGATGAAGTGAAAGATACCGCTAACGACGTCTTTGACGTACGTCTGGCTGGTCTGCAAACGAACCCGGACGGCGTACTGGAGCTGGGCGTTGATTACGGTCGCGCCAATACGACCGATGGTTATAAGCTGGCTGATGGGGCATCGAAAGACGGCTGGATGTTCACCGCCGAACACACGCAAAGCATGTTGAAAGGCTATAACAAGTTTGTCGTGCAATATGCCACCGATGCCATGACCACGCAGGGTAAAGGCCAGGCGCGTGGTTCCGACGGTTCTTCATCTTTCACTGAAGAATTGCCTGATGGAACCAAAATTAATTATGCCAATAAGGTCATCAATAATAATGGCGATATGTGGCGTATTTTGGATCATGGCGCCATCTCGCTTGGTGATAAATGGGATTTGATGTACGTCGGTATGTACCAGAATATCGATTGGGATAATAACCTGGGTACTGAGTGGTGGACCGTGGGCGTACGTCCAATGTACAAGTGGACGCCAATCATGAGTACCCTGCTGGAAGTCGGCTACGACAACGTGAAATCTCAGCAGACCGGCGATCGTAACAATCAATATAAAATTACCCTGGCGCAACAGTGGCAGGCGGGCGACAGCATCTGGTCGCGTCCGGCTATCCGTATTTTCGCCACCTACGCGAAATGGGATGAGAAATGGGGCTATATCAAAGACGGCGATAACATTTCCCGTTATGCCGCAGCGACTAACTCCGGCATTTCCACCAATAGCCGTGGCGATAGCGATGAGTGGACCTTCGGCGCCCAGATGGAAATCTGGTGGTAATACGATGGTCATCTGACGTAACGAGGGGCGCAAGCCCCTCTGAAACATCAGGTCTGATGATGCTTGTAAGCCGAATAAGGCGCCAGCCGCCATTCGGCGATATGTTTGGGTTGGCGCGCTATTGCCTGGCTACCGCTGAACCCGCCTTATTGAGGTGAGAATAATGAAAATGAAGAAAAGTCTCGTCGCCCTCTGTTTAACCGCAGGGCTGTTCGCCAGCGTGCCGGGTATCAGCCTGGCGGAAGTGAACTATGTACCGCAAAATACCAGCGCCGCGCCTGCTATTCCTGCTGCTGCGCTACAGCAATTAACCTGGACGCCTGTAGAACAGTCAAAAACGCAGTCTACCCAACTGGCGACTGGCGGCCAGCGCCTTGACGTCGCCGGCATTACCGGCCCGGTCGCCGCTTATAGCGTTCCGGCGAATATCGGCGAGCTGACATTAACTCTGACCAGCGAGGTCAATAAGCAAGCCAGCGTTTTTGCGCCAAACGTGTTGATTCTTGACCAAAATATGACGCCTTCGGCGTTCTTCCCCAGCAGTTACTTTACTTATCAGCAGCCGGGCGTCATGAGCGCAGACCGGCTGGAAGGCGTGATGCGCCTGACGCCTGCGTTGGGGCAGCAGAAACTCTATGTTCTGGTGTTTACGACCGAAAAAGATCTTCAGCAAACCACTACACTGCTCGATCCGGCAAAAGCCTATGCCAAAGGCGTCGGTAACTCTATCCCGGATATTCCCGATCCAGTTGCTCGCCATACCACTGACGGCGTGGTGAAACTGAAGGTGAAAACCAACAGCAGCTCCAGCGTATTGGTCGGGCCGTTGTTTGGCTCGTCCGGTGCCGGGCCGGTAACGGTAGGCAATACCGCCGCGCCGGTCGCTGCGCCAGCGCCAGTCGCGCCGAAGAAAAGCGAACCGATGTTGAACGATACGGAAAGCTACTTTAATAAAGCGATTAAGGATGCCGTAGCGAAAGGTGACGTCGATAAAGCGCTGAAACTGCTTGATGAGGCCGAACGTCTGGGATCGACATCTGCCCGTTCCACCTTTATCAGCAGTGTAAAAGGCAAGGGGTAATTGTTTCCCCACAGTGCTGATTTTGCAGCAACTGGTGCGTCTCCTGGCGCACCTTTTTTTATCATTTCATGCGAATTGTTATTTTTTTGTTGCGCAACAGATCACTTAATTGTGATTGCGCCCCCCGTAATGTCTTTTCTGAGATACAATGACTTTAGGTTATGAATCGGAGAGTAAGGCATGTCACACCCTGCGTTAACGCAACTGCGTGCGCTGCGCTATTTTGATGCGATTCCTGCGCTTGAACCCCATTTGCTGGACTGGCTGTTGCTGGAAGATTCTATGACTAAACGTTTTGAGCAACTGGGAAAGCGGGTAAGCGTGACGCTGATTCGGGAAGCGTTTGTCGGCCAAAGTGAGGTCGAGGAAGCGTCAGGTTTACTGCCATCCGAATCCCGTTACTGGTTACGTGAGATACTGCTTTGCGCTGACGGCGAGCCCTGGCTTGCCGGACGTACCGTGGTACCGGAATCCACGCTGTGCGGACCTGAACAGGTCTTACAACATCTGGGTAAAACCCCGCTTGGACGTTATCTATTTACATCATCGACACTGACCCGCGATTTTATTGAAATTGGACGCGATGCAACGCTATGGGGGCGCCGCTCTCGACTGCGGTTGAGCGGAAAGCCACTGTTGCTTACCGAGCTTTTTTTACCTGCATCGCCGCTGTACTGAGAGGAAGATAAAGATGGAGTGGAGTCTGACGCAGAGTAAGCTGCTGGCGTTTCACCGTTTGATGCGTACAGATAAGCCTATTGGCGCGTTGCTGCTGCTCTGGCCGACGCTTTGGGCGCTATGGGTGGCGACGCCGGGTATGCCTCAGCTGTGGATTTTGGCGGTTTTTGTCGCTGGCGTGTGGTTAATGCGCGCGGCGGGCTGCGTGGTGAATGATTACGCCGATCGTAAATTTGACGGACATGTAAAACGTACGGTCAACCGGCCTTTACCCAGCGGCGCCGTGACAGAGAAAGAAGCGCGCAACCTGTTTGTGGTACTGGTGCTGCTGGCGTTTTTGTTGGTGCTGACGCTGAACGCCATGACGATTCTGCTTTCCGTGGCGGCGTTGGCGTTGGCCTGGGTTTATCCCTTTATGAAACGCTACACCCACCTGCCGCAGGTCGTGCTGGGGGCCGCTTTCGGCTGGTCAATCCCCATGGCGTTCGCCGCGGTGAGCGAATCCCTGCCGTTGAGCTGCTGGCTGATGTTCCTCGCCAATATTCTCTGGGCGGTGGCTTACGATACGCAATATGCGATGGTCGACAGAGATGATGATATCAAGATAGGCATTAAATCGACGGCGATCCTGTTTGGTCGTTATGACACATTGATTATCGGGATTCTGCAGTTTGGCGTCATGGCGTTAATGGCGCTGATCGGCTGGTTGAATGGTCTGGGATGGGGATATTACTGGGCTGTGCTGGTGGCGGGCGCGCTGTTTGTCTACCAGCAAAAACTGATTGCGAACCGTGAACGTGAAGCCTGCTTTAAAGCCTTTATGAACAATAACTACGTTGGCCTGGTGCTATTTTTAGGGCTGGCGATGAGTTACTGGCACTTCTGATGTCATGCCGGGCGAACCCGGCCTGCAAAGCCAAAATTTTCAATACGTCATATCAGTTGCCCGATGAGCTTACGCCATCGGGCATTTCAGGCACTGGCTTACTCGCCCTGCGTCGCGCTTTCAATCGTCAGACGGACATCAGAGGTAATCAGATCGGCAAGCATCTGATATATCTTCATCGTTTCTGCCGGTTCGGCATCGCCCGTATCACTGATATAACCCTCATCCCGTAGCGTCAATACGAGTGAACTGAACACTGCTTTGTCGAAAAACTCCGGCGCGTTAATACCGTGCAGGACAGACAGACGTTGCGCCACGGTACGGCTTTCTTTCTCCAGCGTACTGCGGTTGATGGACGGATTGGCGCTCAACAGCCAGAACGTAATGGCATAACGCTGTAGCGTTTCACGCGCGCCTGCCGCCAGCAGTTGCAGTGTACGGGAATGCGTCGGGTTGATATGCAGTTCATCATCCTGCAGGGTAATTAGCCCCTGACGCTGCATTTCACTGGCCAGCGCGTCAATGACCGAGGCTAACTCCTCGCGCTCCCAGCGCAGGAACAGCTCCGCTTTTAACATCGGATAGAGCGCTTCAACATGCTGCTGCAACGCATCACGCGAAATGCGACGATGCTGGGTGATAATCGCCGCCATCAGCGAAGGCATAATCAACATATGCGCGATATTGTTACGATAGTAGGTCATCAACACCGCCTGCTCGCGCGGCAGAATGATGATATCGCCAATAGTGTCTTTCTCGACCTCAAACTTATTCATCTGCAGCGCGTGAGCGATGAGCTCACCAGCGCTGGCGGCAGGAACGGTTGAGTCTGTGGAATAAGGGACATTGCGCATCAGATCGAGATAGCAATCAAGCTGCTCGGTGAGCTGCTCGCGGGTGAGCGAGCGCTGACGCGACGCTAACAGCGCGGTACAACACAGGTTCATCGCGTTTGCCGCGCCAGCGTTGTTAATACGCACCATCAGATCGGCGGCAATACTATTTACCGTCGGCGTCAGCCAGGCTGGGCGTATGGCCTCTATAGGGTCGATAGATTCGCGCCACTCCGGCACATGCTGGTTCAGGTACGTCATGAGCGGCATCGGTTCGCCAAAGTTAACGTAGCCCTGACCCAGATTGCGCAGCTTGCTCAAGCCTTTCAGCATTTGCGGCAGGCTCTCTTTCTCTTTTGTCGCGCCGCGCAGCTCTTTCGCATAGGTGCCCACTTCCATGACGTGCTCATAGCCGATGTAAATAGGCACTAACGTAATTGGACGGGTACCGCCGCGCAGCATCGCCTGTATAGTCATCGACAGGGTGCCGGTTTTCGGGTCTAACAAACGTCCGGTACGCGAACGTCCTCCTTCGACAAAATACTCAACCGAGTAGCCGCGGCTGAACAGCTCGCCCAGGTATTCGCGAAAGACGGTGGAATAGAGTTTATTCCCCTTAAAGGTGCGACGAATAAAGAACGCGCCCAGACGACGGAAAATCGGGCCAGCGGGCCAGAAATTAAGGTTAATACCGGCGGCAATGTGCGGCGGAACCAGTCCCTGATGGTACAGCACATAAGAAAGGAGCAAGTAGTCCATATGGCTGCGATGACAGGGCACATAGACGATTTCATGCCCGTCGTGCGCCAGTTGGCGTACGCGCTCGGCGTTATGCACGTTAATCCCCTGGTACAGTCGGTTCCAGGTAAACCCCAAAATCCTGTCGGTCAAACGAATCATCTCGTAAGAGAAGTTCGCCGCGATCTCTTCCATCAGCGCAATGGCGTTTTGCTGCGCTTTTTCATGAGAGATTTTCTTACTGCGCGCTTCGTCTTCTACCGCGCGGGCGATCGCTTTCGAGGCCAGCAGTTTGTTAAACAGATCCTGACGAGCGGGCAGGCGTGGGCCAACCGCCGCCAGGCGCTGGCGGGCAAAGTGCATACGCGCCACGCGAGCCAGCTTCTGCGCGATGATTTTATCGGTGCCGTGTTCATCAGCCATACGACGCAATGAGACGGACGGCGAGAATCGGACAAAGCTATCGCGACCCAGCCAGGAGATGGCAAAGAATTTCTGTACGCCGTTCAGCATACGTAAAGGCGGGTTATCTTCTCCCTTTTCACGACCCGGCGCGCGGCCAAACATCACGGAAACGGGCACCATCTGCACGTCCAAAGCCGGATTACTCCGATGCAGATCGAGATAATCGTGAAAAAGTTTCACCGACTCTTCTTTTGGCGTGTAATAGGTAAAGACACGCGGTCCGCCGTGAATAAATACATAGCGTGGCAACAGCGCGCCGTCGATCTCCAGCGGCTCCAGCGGATCCGGGAGATCGTGCGCCAGACATTGAGCCCGCAGCGTCAGTAAGTCCGCTTTTGAGTTGTATGGCAAGACATACATAATGGGGCGAGAAGTATCGAGCCCCAATTCCTGGGCGGGTTCCGCCGGAATAGACTTGCTTTTTACCAGTATGCTTAATGGTAAATTCAGTAATTTGTAGTAAATTCGTGGCCAGCCGGACATAAACGATGTAAAGCCTCTGGTTAATAATGCAAATGCGGTGCAAGGATATCAGAAAGTTTAGCGAATTTCTGTTGTATCCCGTCATACTTCGCGCTGCGTTACGGCAGTCCGAATCGTGCAGGGCAACCGTATAATGTCATTGACGTTAATAATGTAAAAAGGTTCTTTTGATGGCCAATAATACCACTGGATTCACCAGAATTATCAAAGCGGCAGGATATTCCTGGAAAGGATTTCGCGCCGCATGGACTCACGAAGCGGCGTTTCGCCAGGAAAGTATCGCGGTATTGCTGGGCGTCATCATCGCCTGCTGGCTGGATGTGGATGCGATTACCCGTGTGTTATTGATAGGTTCCGTTTTACTTATCATGATTGTTGAAATCCTCAACAGCGCTATTGAAGCGGTCGTTGACCGCATCGGTTCTGAATACCATGAGCTTTCCGGCCGTGCGAAAGATATGGGATCGGCTGCGGTGCTACTGTCTATTTTCGTTGCCCTGATGACCTGGGGCATCCTGTTATGGTCACATTTTCGATAAAGGTTCCAAATTTTATAAATCTCTTGTTTTTTGCGCCGTTTGTGGTTCCAAAATCACCTTTAACTGTATATACTCACAGCATGACTGTATATACACCCAGGGGGCGGAATGAAAGCGTTAACGGCCAGGCAACAAGAGGTGTTTGATCTCATCCGGGATCACATCAGCCAGACAGGTATGCCACCGACGCGTGCGGAAATCGCGCAGCGTTTGGGGTTCCGTTCCCCAAACGCTGCGGAAGAACACCTTAAAGCGCTGGCGCGCAAAGGGGTGCTTGAAATTGTTTCCGGCGCATCGCGAGGTATCCGTCTGTTACAGGAAGAAGAGGATGGATTACCGCTTGTCGGGCGTGTCGCGGCGGGTGAACCGCTTCTGGCGCAGCAGCATATTGAAGGCCATTACCAGGTCGATCCTTCACTGTTCAAACCCAGCGCCGATTTCCTGCTGCGCGTGAGCGGTATGTCGATGAAAGACATCGGTATTATGGATGGGGATTTGCTGGCGGTACATAAAACGCAGGACGTCCGTAATGGCCAGGTGGTTGTCGCTCGCATTGACGATGAAGTGACAGTAAAACGCCTGAAAAAGCAGGGCAATAAAGTGGAGTTGCTGCCGGAAAACAGTGAGTTTACACCGATAGTGGTGGATCTGCGCGAACAAAGCTTTACGATTGAAGGGCTGGCGGTAGGCGTCATTCGCAACGGGGAATGGTTGTAATCTCTTTTTAATCTCCTTGTAAGCCGTCATCCGGCAATCGTGCAGCCTGATGGCGCTGCGCTTATCAGGCCTACGGGAATGCAGTTCCTGAGATGATTAATTTGTAGGCCGGATAAGGCGTTACGTCGCCATCCGGCAATGCGCTCGTTTCGTTTAACTCCTTGTCAGGCTTTTCTCCATGCCGCTTTTTACCTCCTCTGATAAAGCTCTCTGGCGTCTCGCGCTGCCGATGATTTTTTCTAACATCACCGTCCCCTTACTGGGGCTGGTCGATACGGCGGTGATTGGTCATCTGGACAGCCCGGTTTTCCTGGGCGGCGTGGCGGTGGGCGCGACTGCCACCAGCTTTCTTTTCATGCTGCTGCTATTTCTACGTATGAGCACCACCGGCCTAACGGCGCAGGCATTTGGCGCCAAAAATCCGCAGGCGTTAGCCCGGGCGCTCATTCAACCGTTATTGCTGGCGCTGGGCGCAGGCGTGATGATTGTGCTATTTCGCACGCCGCTTATCGAGCTGGCTTTACATATTGTCGGCGGGAACGACGCTGTCCTGGTGCAGGCGAGACGCTTCCTTGAAATTCGTTGGCTAAGCGCTCCCGCGTCACTGGCGAATCTGGTGCTGCTCGGGTGGCTGTTAGGCGTTCAGTATGCGCGGGCGCCGGTTATCTTGTTGGTCGTGGGCAATATCCTCAACATCGCGCTCGACCTGTGGCTGGTGATGGGACTTCATATGAACGTGCAGGGTGCCGCCCTGGCGACGGTCATCGCAGAATATGCCACGTTACTGATCGGCCTCATGATGGTACGTAAAGTTCTCCATCTCCGCGGTGTGTCGCTGGATATGCTAAAACAGGCCTGGCGCGGCAACGTGCGCCGCCTTTTAGCGCTCAATCGCGATATCATGCTGCGCTCATTGCTCCTTCAGCTTTGTTTTGGCGCAATCACGGTGTCAGGCGCGCGGCTGGGCAGCGATATTATCGCGGTAAATGCAGTCCTGATGACCTTACTCACCTTTACGGCCTATGCGCTGGACGGTTTTGCTTATGCGGTGGAGGCGCACTCCGGTCAGGCTTACGGCGCGCGTGACGGTAGCAAGCTACTGGACGTCTGGCGAGCGGCGTGTCGTCAGTCAGGAATTGTGGCCTTGTTGTTTTCCACAGTCTATGCCCTGGCAGGCGAACATATTGTCGCGTTACTGACCTCATTGCCGCAAATACAGCTACTGGCGGATCGGTATCTTATCTGGCAGGTGGTATTACCGCTGGTGGGCGTATGGTGCTATCTGCTCGACGGTATGTTTATTGGCGCGACGCGCGCCGCCGAAATGCGCAATAGCATGGCAGTCGCCGCGGGAGGATTTGCGCTGACGCTCTTCGCCCTGCCGGTATTAGGAAATCATGGTTTATGGCTGGCATTAACCGTGTTCCTGGCGCTTCGCGGTCTGTCGTTGAGCCTTATCTGGCGTCGTCACTGGCGCGAGGGTACATGGTTTGCCAGATCGTGACGGTTAAAAATTCTGAATATAAAACCGAAGGCCGAATTCCTGCCTACAATTATTATCACGTCCAGCAGAAATTGCAGTGCATTTGGGCGAATAACACCTGCTATTCCTAACCGAATGATGAGGACAAGATGATGAATAAAGACGAAGCCGGCGGTAACTGGAAACAGTTTAAAGGTAAAATGAAAGAACAATGGGGCAAACTGACCGATGACGATATGACCGTTATCGAAGGTAAACGCGACCAACTGGTAGGTAAAATCCAGGAGCGTTACGGTTACCAGAAAGATCAGGCGGAAAAAGAGGTTGTTGACTGGGAAACCCGTAACAACTATCGCTGGTAATATGTTTTCCCCTACCAGGAGTACATGGATGTGCTTCCCCCTGTTTGCCTGTGAATGCGGGCGTGCCCCTCTCTACTGCCGCCCGTTTTTCCGTTCAGGCTAACGTGGTTTTTTCTTCACCAGCACCGAGTGATCGTGACCACAGTCGCCCGGATGGCGACACGCTTCCACTTCTACGCACGCAGGGCACAGACCGTGCGCCTCAATAACGTTATGTCGTAGCGCAAAGCCCATTTTAGCCGCCAGCGTATGCATGATGTCTTCCACGCCCTCGGCACACTCTTCCTTCACCACGCCGCAACGATCGCAGATAAACATGGCCGAGCTGTGCGTCGGCTGGTCGAACAGGTGGCAAACCACGTAACTATTGGTGGATTCCACTTTATGGACAAAACCCTGTTCGAGCAAAAAATCCAGCGCGCGGTAGATGGTGGGCGGTTTGGCCTGTGGTTCCGTTTCGCGCAGCAAATCGAGCAAATCGTATGCGCTGATGGCACCCTGTTGCAGACTCATCAGGCGCAGCACTTCGAGGCGCTGAGGCGTCAGGCGCACGTTGCGCTGCGCGCAGAGTTTTTCAGCTTGCGCCAGTAACTCTTGCGTTGTGGTCTTTTCCATGTAGCACCTCGAATGGCATGAAAGTCTAATCCGCTACTTTACCACGAGCTGCTTAAAACTCTGAAATTACCCCGCGACAATATATCGCCTGCTAAGCTTTTCCGCGCCAGTATTCTCATCTATACATAATGAGGGTCGATATTATAACAACAGGATTTAACATCACTATTTCACAGCAATGGTTCGCCTCTGTCCGATAAAGCGTGGCGGAGGGATTACTTCACCTGATAATAAGATGGGCTAACTGTGAACAAAAACGTCAAACTTTCACTGATTGCTATCGCGGTCTCGCTTTTTATGGCAAAGCAGGCGGGCGCCGCCAATACCTGGACGGAAGCGCGTAATGACGCAATGGGCGGGACGGGCGTCGCGTCCGCGAATTATGGCAGCGGAGTACTGTTAAATCCGGCGTTACTGGCAAAAGCCAAACCGGAAGACAATATCACTGTTGTCCTTCCTGCGGTCGGCGTCCAGATTACGGATAAAGACAATCTCCAGGATGAAATTGACGATATCAGCGATAAAGTGGATTACTACGATGAGGTCGTCGATAACCTTACGCTGGGGCAAGTTCTGCTCAATCCGCGAGGCGTGCTGAATCAATTTCAGGGCGCCGCGCGCGACCTGGCCGATGAGCTGGAATATCTCAACGGGAAAACCGCTCGCGCCAATGCCGGCGCCGGGTTGGCGGTAAGTATTCCAGGACAAACGCTTTCCGTGGCGTTTATCGCCAAAGGTTATGCGCATGGGCGCGTGAGTTCGTCCATTGATCAGAACGATATTCAGTATCTGCGTGATATCCAGCATGATGAACGTGTCGCGCTTCGTGAAGCAGGACGCGCTGCTTTGCTGGGGTCTGACGAAATTACAAAGCATTTAAACTCTACCGCGTCGGGGCGGGTAGCGATTGTGTCTGACTACGGTATTGCGCTGGCGAAGCAGTTTGTGGTGGGCGAGGTGCCTGTTTCCATTGGCGTTACGCCAAAACTGCAAAAAACCTGGCTCTATAACTACACCACCTCAATTTATAACTACGACAGTAGCGACTGGAATAGCAGCCGTTATCGCAATGACGATACGGGTTTTAACATTGATGCGGGGCTTGCTGCCGATATCGGTGAAAACTGGACGCTGGGGCTGAGCGGGCAAAATTTGGTATCTCGCGATATCGATACGAAAGATATTTACATCACTAATGGTATGACGGGAGAAACCACCAACTACAAAGATACATACCAAATCCGCCCCCTGGTTACCGCGGGCATCGCATGGCATAACGATTTGCTGACCGTAAGTGCCGATGGCGATCTGACGGAAACGAAAGGCTTTAAGAGCGAAGACAATTCACAGTACGTGGGTGTCGGCGCTGAAGTTCGACCGTTGTCATGGCTGGCGGTGCGCGCAGGGTATCGTGCGGATGTGAAAAATAACGATAGCAATGTGGTTACCGGCGGTCTTGGCTTTGCGCCCTTTAACCGTGTGCATCTCGACTTAATGGGACTGTACGGCGAAGATGAAACCTGGGGGGCAGGCGCGCAGCTTACAATGACATTCTGAGGTGCTTTCACCGGAGGCGCTACGCCTCCGGTTTAGCGTTATGCTATAGTAACGCCCCTTTTTTAACCGGATGCTTATTTATTCGCCATGCAGCCTGAAACCCAGTCCTCCGCTTTTCCTGCTTATCGCTTCTCCATCGCGCCTATGCTCGACTGGACGGACAGACATTGCCGCTATTTCCTGCGTTTGCTGTCTCGCCAGACGCTGCTCTACACCGAAATGGTGACCACGGGCGCGATTATTCACGGTAAGGGTGACTATCTGGCTTACAGCGAAGAAGAGCATCCGGTCGCTCTACAGCTTGGTGGAAGCGATCCGGCTCAGCTTGCGCATTGTGCAAAGCTGGCGGAAGCGCGTGGCTACGATGAAATTAACCTCAACGTGGGGTGCCCTTCCGATCGCGTGCAAAATGGTATGTTTGGCGCCTGTTTGATGGGCAATGCGCAACTGGTCGCCGATTGTGTTAAAGCCATGCGTGATGTCGTCTCGATTCCGGTGACGGTAAAAACCCGCATTGGTATTGACGATCAGGACAGTTATGCGTTTCTGTGTGATTTCATCGATACGGTTTCCGGTCAGGGCGAATGCGAGATGTTTATTATCCATGCGCGCAAAGCCTGGCTTTCTGGCTTAAGCCCGAAAGAAAATCGTGAGATCCCGCCGCTGGATTACCCGCGCGTCTATCAGCTAAAGCGGGATTTTCCGCACCTGACCATGTCCATTAACGGCGGCATCAAATCGCTGGAAGAGGCGAAGGAGCACTTGCGCCATATGGATGGCGTCATGGTTGGCCGCGAAGCTTATCAGAATCCGGGTATACTGGCCGCGGTGGATCGGGAGATCTTTGGCGCCGATACCACCGATGCCGACCCGGTTGCGGTGGTTCGCGCGATGTATCCCTATATTGAGCGTGAATTGAGCCAGGGAGCGTATCTGGGGCATATCACTCGCCATATGCTGGGGTTGTTCCAGGGCATCCCCGGCGCGCGGCAGTGGCGTCGCTATCTGAGCGAAAACGCCCATAAAGCTGGCGCGGATGTTGCTGTACTGGAGCAGGCGCTAAAACTGGTGGCAGACAAGCGTTAAAAGTTCGCCAAAAATTAGTCAATCTCACCACGCTCTGTGCAGTTTTGCAGGGCATTTTCTTTATATATCAACAATATAAATATTGGCATGATTTTTGTAATAGCTTACCTGACCAGACCCGGTAAGCGCCATGCCGCCGGGCAATGCCATCTTTATGGGGAACGACTATGCTGGAACTACTTTTTGTGCTTGGCTTTTTTCTGATGTTAATGGTGACGGGCGTCTCCTTGCTGGGTATTCTGGCCGCGCTGGTTGTAGCGACTGCCGTCATGTTCCTGGGCGGAATGTTCGCCCTGATGATCAAGCTGTTACCGTGGCTACTGCTGGCGGTGGCTGTGGTGTGGGTGATCAAAGCAGTAAAAACGCCAAAAATCCCACAGTATCAGCGCAATAACCGTCGGTTTTACTAAGGTATTGAGCGGTTCGTCACAACCTGGAACTTTGCCCTCACAGGCAAATAGGAATCGATTATTAAATCTGTCATGATTGCGCAGGTAACGAATTCATCGCGCTGTACCCTACATACAGCCGAACAAAAAAAGAAAGGGCTTCCCGGGTGGAAGCCCAATTTCTTTGCAGAGCTATTACGGAATCAGCAGGCTTGAGCCCTGTGTGGCCCGGCTTTCCAGCACCTCATGCGCGCGACGTGCATCTTTTAACGCATAGCGTTGATTTTCAGCCACATCGACTTTAATCACGCCGCTGGCGATCAATGAGAACAATTCATTGCTGGCTTCGGTTAGTTCTTCACGCGTCGTAATATACCCCTGTAGTGAAGGTCGCGTGGCATACAGGGAACCTTTCTGATTCAGAATACCTAAATTCACGCCGGTGACGGGGCCGGACGCATTGCCGAAACTGACCATCAGTCCCCGACGTTGCAGGCAGTCCAGTGAGGCTTCCCAGGTATCTTTCCCCACGGAGTCATAGACCACGCGGACTTTTTTGCCGCCGGTGATCTCTTTTACCCGTTCTACAATGCTCTCCTCACGGTAATTAATTACCTGCCAGGCGCCGGCGTCCAGCGCCCGCTGCGCTTTTTGCGCGCTACCGACGGTACCGATAAGCTTCGCGCCCAGCGCTTTCGCCCATTGGCAGGCGATCAGACCGACGCCGCCCGCAGCGGCATGAAACAGGAAGGGTTCATCGGGTTTCACTTCATAGGTTTTGCGCAACAGGTAAAAAACGGTCAATCCCTTGAGAAAAGAGGCTGCCGCCTGTTCGAAGGAAATGGCGTCAGGTAAAATCGCGGCTTTATCTGCGGGGACGTTATGGACGGAACTGTAAGCGCCGAGCGTTGACTGCGCGTAGACGACGCGATCGCCGACGCGAATGTGCTCCACGCCGTTGCCGACTTTACTGACCACACCCGCAGCTTCGGTTCCCAGGCCCGCAGGCAACGACGGGGGCGGATAGAGTCCGCTACGGATATAGGTGTCGATGAAGTTGATACCAATGGCTTTGTTCTCAACCTGGATTTCGTGTTCCGCCGGTTCCGTTGGCGTAAACTCCACGGTCTGAAGCACTTCCGGACCACCATGCTTGTGAAATTCAATACGCGTTGCCATGCTTCCTCCAAAAGAAATGTGGTAATCTTTCGACCCAATCACTATCTCGGTAACTCCATTCACTATGGCAGGAAATAAACCCTTCAACAAACCACAGACTGATGCCCGCGACCGCGATCCGCAGGTTGCCGGGATAAAAGTGCCGCCGCACTCGATTGAAGCGGAACAGTCGGTGTTGGGCGGTTTAATGCTGGATAACGAGCGCTGGGACGATGTGGCCGAGCGCGTGGTGGCGGAAGATTTCTATACCCGCCCGCATCGCCATATCTTTACGGAGATGGGGCGCTTGCAGGAAAGCGGCAGTCCTATCGACCTGATTACGCTCGCGGAATCGCTGGAGCGGCAGGGCCAACTGGACAGCGTCGGCGGTTTCGCCTATCTGGCGGAGTTGTCTAAAAACACGCCAAGCGCGGCGAATATCAGTGCTTATGCGGACATTGTGCGCGAACGCGCCGTGGTCCGCGATATGATCGCGGTGGCGCATGAAATTGCGGACGCTGGTTACGATCCACAGGGGCGTAATAGCGACGAACTGCTGGATCTGGCGGAGTCGCGCGTCTTCCAGATCGCGGAAAACCGGGCCAACAAAGACGAAGGCCCGAAAAGCATCGACCAGATTCTCGACGCTACCGTGGCGCGTATTGAGCAGTTGTTCCAGCAACCGCACGATGGCGTTACAGGCGTGGATACCGGCTATCAGGATCTCAATAAAAAGACGGCAGGGTTACAGCGTTCGGATTTGATTATCGTCGCGGCGCGTCCCTCCATGGGTAAAACCACTTTTGCGATGAACCTCTGCGAAAATGCGGCGATGTTGCAGGATAAACCGGTACTGATCTTCAGTCTGGAGATGCCCGGCGAACAGATCATGATGCGTATGCTGGCCTCGCTGTCCCGCGTCGATCAGACACGTATTCGTACCGGTCAACTCGATGATGAAGACTGGGCGCGAATCTCCGGCACGATGGGCATTCTGCTGGAGAAACGCAATATGTATATTGACGACTCCTCAGGTCTTACGCCGACAGAAGTCCGTTCGCGCGCACGGCGTATTTTCCGCGAACATGGCGGGTTAAGTCTGATTATGATCGACTACCTGCAATTGATGCGTGTGCCGTCGCTTTCTGATAACCGTACTCTGGAAATCGCCGAAATTTCCCGCTCGTTGAAAGCGCTGGCGAAGGAGCTTCAGGTGCCAGTCGTGGCGCTATCGCAGCTTAACCGCTCCCTGGAACAACGCGCGGATAAACGTCCGGTGAACTCCGACCTGCGTGAATCCGGCTCTATTGAACAGGATGCCGACTTAATTATGTTTATCTACCGTGATGAGGTTTATCACGAGAACAGCGACTTAAAAGGCATTGCTGAAATTATTATTGGTAAGCAACGTAACGGTCCTATCGGTACGGTTCGTCTGACGTTCAATGGTCAGTGGTCGCGCTTCGATAACTATGCGGGACCGCAATACGATGATGAGTAACTCTCCGTCATTCTGTTAACAAGGAATTCAAATGCAAGCGGCAACAGTCGTCATTAACCGCCGCGCTCTGCGACACAACCTGCAACGTCTGCGTGAACTGGCGCCTGCCAGTAAGCTGGTTGCGGTGGTGAAAGCGAACGCTTATGGACACGGTCTTCTGGAGACCGCGCGAACGCTCCCTGATGCTGACGCTTTTGGCGTGGCGCGTCTTGAAGAGGCTCTACGTCTGCGAGCGGGCGGGATCACGCAGCCTATCCTGCTGCTGGAGGGTTTTTTCGACGCCGCCGATCTGCCGACCATTTCCGCGCAATGTCTGCATACCGCCGTACATAATCAGGAGCAGCTTGCCGCCCTGGAGGCGGTGGAGCTGGCGGAGCCAGTAACGGTCTGGATGAAACTGGATACCGGTATGCATCGTCTCGGCGTGCGTCCCGAAGAGGCGGAGGCGTTCTACCAGCGTCTGACGCACTGTAAAAATGTACGCCAGCCGGTGAATATTGTCAGCCATTTTGCCCGTGCGGATGAGCCGGAATGCGGCGCTACCGAACATCAGCTCGACATTTTTAATGCCTTCTGTCGGGGTAAACCCGGGCAGCGCTCTATTGCCGCGTCTGGCGGTATCCTGCTGTGGCCGCAGTCTCACTTTGACTGGGCGCGTCCGGGCATCATTTTGTATGGCGTATCGCCGCTGGAGCACAAACCCTGGGGGCCGGATTTTGGTTTTCAGCCAGTGATGTCCTTAACCTCCAGTTTGATCGCGGTGCGTGACCACAAAGCGGGCGAACCAGTGGGCTACGGCGGGACATGGGTGAGTGAGCGCGACACACGCCTGGGCGTGGTGGCGATGGGTTATGGCGATGGCTACCCACGAGCGGCGCCTTCCGGTACGCCAGTGCTGGTCAATGGTCGTGAAGTCCCGATTGTCGGGCGGGTGGCGATGGATATGATTTGCGTGGATTTGGGGCCAAACGCGCAGGATAACGCGGGCGATCCGGTGGTCTTATGGGGCGAAGGTCTGCCGGTTGAACGTATCGCTGAAATGACAAAAGTAAGTGCTTACGAACTTATCACGCGCCTGACTTCAAGGGTGGCGATGAAGTATATTGATTAAATACGCGGCAGGCCGGGTGGCGCTTGCGCTTATCCGGCTTGTCTCGCGCATTGGCTGTAGGCCGGATAAGACGTTCACGCCGCCATCCGGCAATATGCGCATCCACCACAACATCCTCTCGATCTTCTCGTCCTTCCGGTTTATTGTGTTATTTCCTGCCCTCTGTAAACCTGGAGAACCATCGCGTGTTTCAAAAAGTTGACGCCTATGCCGGCGATCCGATTCTTTCACTGATGGAGCGTTTTAAAGACGACTCCCGTCACGACAAAGTAAATCTGAGCATTGGCCTGTATTACAACGAAGACGGGATTATCCCACAGCTCAAAACGGTGGCCGAAGCCGAAGCCCGGCTTAACGCGCAGCCGCATGGCGCTTCGCTGTACCTGCCGATGGAAGGACTCAATACTTATCGCCATACTATCGCGCCTTTGCTCTTTGGCGCCGATCACCCGGTTCTTCAGCAACAGCGCGTGGCCACTATCCAGACATTAGGCGGTTCCGGCGCGCTGAAAGTGGGCGCGGATTTCCTGAAGCGTTATTTCCCCGACGCAGGCGTATGGGTGAGCGACCCCACCTGGGAAAACCATATTGCGATATTTGCCGGGGCAGGATTCGAAGTGAGTACTTACCCCTGGTATGACGACGCGACTAACGGCATCCGTTTTAACGATCTGCTGGCCACGCTGAATACGTTACCTGCACGCAGTATCGTGCTGCTGCACCCCTGTTGTCACAACCCGACCGGGGCGGATTTAACACCTTCGCAATGGGATGCGGTGATTGAGATAGTGAAAGCGCGCGATCTGATTCCGTTCCTTGATATTGCCTATCAGGGTTTTGGCGCAGGCATGGACGAGGATGCTTACGCTATTCGCGCCATTGCCAGCGCCGGGTTACCTGCGTTAGTCAGTAATTCTTTTTCGAAGATTTTCTCGCTGTACGGCGAGCGCGTCGGCGGCCTGTCCGTGGTGTGTGAAGATGCCGAAATCGCCGCGCGGGTTCTGGGACAGCTAAAAGCGACGGTGCGCCGAATTTACTCCAGTCCGCCGTGTTTCGGCGCTCAGGTGGTCGCTACGGTCCTGGGCGATGAGGCGTTAAAAGCGAGCTGGCTGGCGGAAGTCGACGCGATGCGTAACCGCATTATATCGATGCGCCAGACGCTGGTGAAGGAGCTGAAGGCGGAGATGCCTGACCGCAACTTTGATTACTTGTTAGAGCAGCGCGGTATGTTCAGCTATACCGGGTTAAGCGAGGAGCAGGTCGAGCGGTTGCGCGATGAGTTTGGCGTTTACCTGATTGCCAGTGGCCGCATGTGTGTCGCCGGGCTTAATGATTCAAATGTACACCGCGTGGCGAAGGCATTTGCCGCTGTCATGTAATATTCAGGCCGGACGGCGATAACAGTGCCCTCCGGCCTGACAATAGCTGTTGTGATCATCCTCTTTTTTCGTAACAAAACCGCAGATAATCCTTCCTTTTGACCGTTACTGGCGTTATGGTCAGATAGTTTTTTGAGCAAAGACTCATCTTAATAACTATAATATTCTGAATTTTAAGGGAAAAGCATGAAAAAAATAACCCTGGCGCTGAGTGCCGTCTGTTTGTTGTTTACGCTAAACCATTCCGCGAATGCGTTAGTATCTTCCCCTTCGACGCTCAATCCGGGCACTAACGTTGCAAAACTCGCGGAACAAGCGCCTGTCCATTGGGTCTCTGTCGCCCAGATTGAAAACAGCCTCACCGGACGCCCGCCGATGGCGGTCGGCTTTGATATTGACGACACCGTGTTATTTTCCAGCCCCGGATTCTGGCGCGGAAAGAAAACCTACTCCCCGGACAGCGACGATTATCTGAAAAATCCGGCCTTTTGGGAAAAAATGAACAACGGCTGGGATGAGTTCAGTATTCCAAAAGAAGTGGCCCGACAGCTCATTGATATGCATGTTCGCCGTGGCGACAGTATTTACTTTGTCACTGGTCGTAGTCAGACGAAAACGGAAACCGTGTCGAAAACGCTGGCGGATAACTTCCATATTCCGGCGGCGAATATGAATCCGGTGATTTTCGCCGGCGATAAACCGGGACAAAATACGAAAGTTCAGTGGCTGCAGGAGAAGAATATGCGTATCTTCTACGGCGATTCGGATAACGATATTACTGCGGCTCGTGATTGTGGTATCCGCGGTATTCGCATCCTGCGCGCGGCTAACTCCACCTACAAACCGCTGCCGCAGGCAGGAGCGTTTGGCGAGGAAGTCATTGTCAACTCGGAGTACTAAAAATCAGGAGAGCGACAGGCTCTCCTTTTTTGCATGATTTTTGCACAAACTTGCCCCGCTGGCTTTTACCTTTTCCAGACTTGCTGCACACTATTCAGGAGACGTTTGTTTTTAGGAAGGAGCAGCCTATGTGGTATCAGCGCACCATTACACTGAGCGAGAAGCCGCGCGGGTTTCATCTGATAACAGATGAAATTATCGATAAATTGTCTGGCTTACCGCCTGTCGAAACGGGTTTGCTGCATCTGTTGTTACTACATACCTCGGCCTCGCTGACGTTAAACGAAAACTGCGATCCCACCGTGCGCGCTGATATGGAGCGCCATTTCCTGAAAACCGTTCCCGATAATGCGGCGTATGAACATGATTACGAAGGCGCAGATGACATGCCTTCGCATATTAAGTCGTCAGTATTGGGCGTCTCGTTGCTGCTGCCTGTACGCCAGGGGCGTTTACAGTTAGGAACATGGCAAGGTATCTGGTTGGGAGAGCACCGTATTCACGGCGGTCCACGTAAAATCATCGCGACACTACAAGGGGAATGATAATGACCATTTCGGAATTACTGCAATACTGCATGGCAAAACCTGGCGCAGAGCAGAGCGTCCACAGCGACTGGAAAGCGACGCAAATTAAAGTGGAAGATGTACTTTTCGCGATGGTAAAAGAAGTTGAAGGACGCCCGGCAGCCTCTCTCAAAACCAGCCCGGAACTGGCAGAGTTGTTACGTCAGCAGCACAGCGATGTACGACCGAGTCGGCACCTTAATAAAGCGCACTGGAGCACGGTCTATCTGGACGGATCGCTGCCGGATTCACAACTCTATTATCTGGTCGATGCCTCTTATCAACAGGCGGTAAATGCGCTGCCGGAAGATAAACGCAAGCAGTTGCCGCAGTCCTGATTATAGCGCGCCGACCAACAACGCCAGGGCGATATCAATGAGGCGGATGACCGTAGACCGGATACGGCTGTCGAGGGCGATTTGCGCATTATTGGCGCGTAGCCTGGCGAGGTCCCGCTGTCCTTCCAGCAGAATAATCATATCGTCGTCGTCCAGCCAGCCGCGAGCATGTTCCTGAAGCGCGCGGGCGATAAACGCAGCGGACTCGCGTATACCGTCGTCGCTGTCTTCTCTTGCCTGCTTATACGCCTGGATAAACTCGGCAATCGCCGAGGAGGCTACAGGATGTTCGGCCCGGGCGGTGGTCATCAGGTTATGTATTTCGTTAATAGACGCCATTTTCTTCTCCCTGAGTACAGCGTGCGCCCCAATGCAGACACTCACCCTGTATGGCTAATTTCCAGACCTGATTATTTTGCTGTTGGTATCTCTCAGCCTGGATGTAAGTAAGTGGTTGCTTACGTTGCATAACCCGCGCATAAAGACGCAAATAGTGATTTTTCAGCAGCGCCAGATTATCGAGTCGATGTTTATCCCCACCTTGACGGGCGACCCGCTCAGCCTGAAAAAATGTCTGGCGGATATCGCGGTCATCCTTGAGCAGTGTCTCTTTTTGCCACGGTATTCGCGCCGCGTCCTGCAGGAAGCGGGTTGAGCGCGCTTGTAATAGCGTCAGTTGTTGAAAAGCCACGGCGCTAAAGCGGTCAGGCAGCGTACAGGCGGATAAAAACAGGCACAGCAGTAGTGTGATTGCGTAGGGCAACTTCATGGTGTTTTCCATAACAGACCGTTTGCGCTATCACATGTCAGAGCGAGGCGGCACGCAAATCACAAATGCTCAACACGGATACAATGAGGTGGGATGAGGAAAAATGATGCCGCTTCCCGGCGAATCGGAAAGCGGCGTGAAGGTTATTTGAGCATAGGTTTAAGGAAGCGGGCGGTATGCGACGCCTCGCACTCCGCCACGGTTTCCGGCGTACCGGAGACGAGAATTTCGCCGCCGCCGCTGCCGCCTTCCGGGCCGAGGTCGA
This sequence comes from Salmonella sp. NW645, assembly GCF_051703725.1. Classification (NCBI taxonomy): domain Bacteria; kingdom Pseudomonadati; phylum Pseudomonadota; class Gammaproteobacteria; order Enterobacterales; family Enterobacteriaceae; genus Salmonella; species Salmonella sp. NW645. Next base: position 58,321 of record NZ_JAMMKR010000002.1, read on the forward strand.
CAATCCAGTCCGCCGTTTTAATGACGTCCAGGTTGTGTTCGATCACCACGATGGTGTTGCCCTGATCGCGCAACTGATGCAGAACGTCAAGCAACTGCTGAATATCAGCAAAGTGCAGGCCGGTGGTCGGCTCGTCGAGAATATACAGCGTCTGCCCGGTGCCGCGCTTCGACAGTTCGCGCGCCAGCTTCACGCGCTGGGCCTCGCCGCCGGAAAGCGTCGTCGCCGACTGACCAAGACGGATATAGGTCAGCCCCACGTCCATCAGCGTCTGCAGCTTACGCGCCAGCGCCGGAACCGCATCAAAGAACTCACGCGCTTCTTCAATGGTCATATCCAGCACTTCGTGGATGGTCTTGCCTTTGTACTTAATCTCCAGCGTTTCCCGGTTATAGCGCTTGCCTTTGCACTGGTCGCACGGCACGTAAATATCCGGCAGAAAGTGCATTTCGACTTTAATGACGCCATCGCCCTGGCACGCTTCGCAGCGACCGCCGCGCACGTTGAAGCTGAATCGCCCTGGCGTATAGCCGCGCGCGCGAGACTCCGGCACGCCAGCAAAAAGCTCGCGAACCGGGGTAAAGACGCCCGTATAGGTCGCCGGGTTGGAACGCGGGGTGCGCCCGATCGGGCTCTGGTCGATATCGATCACTTTATCGAAATGTTCCAGCCCCTGAATATCCCGATACGGCGCCGGTTCGGCGATAGTCGCCCCGTTTAACTGACGCTGGGCGATGGGGAACAGCGTATCGTTAATCAGCGTTGATTTACCGGAACCCGAGACGCCGGTGATACAGGTAAACAGCCCTACCGGTAGCGTAAGGGTCACATCTTTCAGGTTATTGCCGCGCGCGCCGGTGAGTTTGAGCACTTTTTCTGGATTTGCCGGCACGCGTTGTTTCGGCACTTCAATTTTGCGTTTACCGCTCATGTACTGGCCGGTCAGCGATTCCGGTACCGCCATAATGGCTTCCAGCGGGCCTTCCGCCACCACCTCGCCGCCGTGAACGCCCGCGCCGGGGCCAATATCAATCACATGGTCGGCGGCACGGATGGCGTCTTCATCGTGTTCCACCACAATCACGGTATTGCCAAGATTGCGCAGATGAATCAGCGTACCCAGCAGCCGTTCGTTATCGCGCTGGTGCAGACCGATGGACGGTTCATCCAGCACATACATCACGCCGACTAACCCGGCGCCTATCTGGCTCGCCAGACGAATACGCTGGGCTTCGCCGCCGGAAAGCGTTTCTGCCGAGCGGGAGAGCGTGAGATAGTTCAGGCCGACGTTCACCAGAAACTTGAGGCGATCGCCGATCTCTTTTAGCACTTTTTCGGCGATTTTCGCCCGTTGCCCGGAAAGCTTGAGATTAGTGAAAAAATCCATCGCATGGCCAATGCTCATATCGGAAATAGCAGGCAGCGGCGTATTTTCCACAAATACATGGCGCGCTTCGCGATTCAGTCGCGTTCCTTCACAGCTGGCGCAGGGGCGATTACTGATGAATTTCGCTAGCTCTTCGCGCACCGCGCTGGATTCCGTCTCTTTATAACGGCGCTCCATATTATGCAGCACGCCTTCGAACGGATGGCGGCGCACGGAGGTATCGCCGCGATCGTTCATATATTTAAATTCGATGTTCTCTTTGCCGGAACCGTACAGCACGACTTTGTGTACGTTGGCGCTGAGGCTTGCCCACGGCGCATCCACGTCGAACTTATAGTGTTCCGCCAGCGACTTGAGCATTTGAAAGTAGTAAAAATTGCGACGATCCCAACCACGAATCGCGCCGCCTGCCAGCGACAGGTCGGGATTCTGGATCACGCGGTCCGGATCGAAATATTGCTGAACGCCGAGGCCGTCACAGGTCGGGCAGGCGCCTGCCGGGTTGTTGAACGAGAACAGACGCGGTTCCAGCTCGCGCATACTGTAGCCGCAAATCGGACAGGCAAAATTGGCGGAGAACAGAAGCTCCTCCGCTTTCTCATCGTCCATATCGGCAACAACCGCCGTGCCGCCGGATAATTCCAGCGCCGTTTCGAACGACTCCGCCAGGCGTTGGGAAAGATCGTTGCGAACTTTGAAGCGATCGATCACCACCTCAATGGTATGTTTCTTTTGCAGCTCCAGCTTCGGCGGATCGGAGAGATCGCAGACTTCGCCGTCAATACGGGCGCGAATGTAACCCTGGCTTGCCAGATTTTCCAGCGTTTTGGTGTGTTCGCCTTTACGCTCTTTAATAATCGGCGCCAGCAGCATCAGACGTTTGCCTTCCGGCTGTGACAGCACGTTATCGACCATCTGGCTAACGGTTTGCGCCGCCAGCGGCACGTCATGATCCGGACAACGCGGTTCGCCCACGCGGGCAAACAGCAGGCGCAGGTAGTCGTGGATCTCGGTAATAGTACCCACCGTAGAGCGCGGGTTGTGCGATGTCGATTTCTGTTCAATTGAGATCGCGGGCGATAGCCCCTCAATATGGTCGACATCCGGTTTTTCCATGAGCGACAAAAACTGCCGCGCGTAAGCGGAGAGCGATTCAACGTAACGACGCTGCCCTTCGGCATACAGAGTGTCGAAAGCCAGTGAGGATTTGCCTGAACCCGAAAGCCCGGTCACGACAATCAGTTTGTCGCGTGGGATGACGAGGTTAATATTTTTGAGATTATGGGTGCGGGCGCCCCGAACTTCGATCTTATCCATTCACCTTTCCCGGTAGAGACTCGGATGCCTGGTTTGTTTGAAGGACAAACGGCAGAAACGGCTAATTATGACACAATTTAACCTGTTTGAATATACAGTATTGGAATGCATCTTCAGCTAAAGTATGCAACAATATGAGGTTCGCGCGAGTGACCTGGAACCTGCATCGCAGCTATTAAAATGCTACGTGGAAATGGTACACTCACGCGTTTACACTATTTATGAAACGTATTCAGGAGACTCAATTATGGCCAGCAGAGGCGTAAACAAGGTGATTCTCGTTGGTAATCTGGGCCAGGACCCGGAAGTACGCTATATGCCGAGTGGCGGCGCTGTCGCCAACTTAACGCTGGCTACTTCTGAATCCTGGCGCGATAAGCAGACCGGCGAAATGAAAGAGCAGACTGAATGGCACCGGGTGGTGATGTTCGGCAAACTGGCGGAAGTGGCCGGCGAATATCTGCGTAAAGGTTCTCAGGTGTATATCGAAGGTCAATTGCGTACCCGCAAGTGGACCGATCAGAGTGGCCAGGAACGCTATACGACTGAAATTAACGTTCCGCAGATCGGCGGCGTGATGCAGATGCTGGGTGGTCGTCAGGGCGGCGGCGCACCGGCAGGCGGTCAGCAGCAGGGGGGTTGGGGTCAACCGCAACAACCTCAGCAGCCACAGGGCGGCAACCAGTTCAGCGGCGGCGCGCAGTCGCGTCCACAGCAATCCGCGCCAGCGCCGTCTAACGAACCGCCAATGGATTTTGACGACGACATTCCGTTCTGATTTTTGGTAAAAAACTCAAAGCGTTATTTGCATTTTCGCTATAGTTCTCGTCTGCTGAAATGCCTGGTGTAAACCAGGCATTTTCTTACCTAGTATTATTGTCTTTGTCTCCCTTTCAAAAAAGAGAAGCGCATATCTTACGGAAAAATGTCGCTTATCGCCTCTGGCCGACTCGCCTCGGCACATCATTATCCAGCCGAAGTTCATAAATGTACTGCAATAACCCGGATTGTCTTAAATATGAAAGAGAAATCTCATCTGCAAAATATATAATTTATAGCCATTTTTTGACAACAAAAAGATATTATAAAATAACGTTAGAGAATGGTCGGTATTATCAATAGTTAATTAAATGTTTGCTTTAGCTTGTGATGAGGTCAAATATGATATGTTCATCTTGCTTTATTTTTAATTGCTGAAGATAAACTTGTTACTTATAGCTGGCTTTATATAAAAAATGGTTTTATTTATGTATTTTTTTACGCAATTCTGATTTTTTACTCCCCGCTTATTATATTTTTAATGATTTAAGTTATATTGAAGTCCCTATGACCCTATGTTTTAATTGTGAAAATTCATTTTATCCTCTGGAGGCAAATTTATTAAATACGTATGATTATAACGCGTATTAAAAAGAAATATGTCCTTAAAATGATTTAGAGTTTCAATGATTAGCTAACAAATCTATTTATCGGCGAGTGGTTTTAATTTGCTGATGACTATTTTTTATTTATGAGCTGAGAGCTTATGCGATACCTATTATTGGGGAAGATATAGTTAGTGCAATAATTGATGTCTACCTAATTAAAAAATAAAGAGTGTTTTTAATTAAAGCACTCATCTTTGTTGTGGGCGCATAAAAATGGCGTCATTGTTTTTATTTTTCTGATTACGAGATGTAGGAAAACTGAAATCTATAAAGCGTATTGGTAGCAGGAAGCCAAGGGCGGTAGCGTTCACTTTCTGAATAAGTTGAGCATCCTTTATCCTTTCTAATCCACAAAAACATTTTATTCACAATGTAATATCAGGAGACAACATGGAAGACGAAAGTAATCCGTGGCCTAGTTTTGTTGATACATTCTCTACGGTATTGTGCATTTTTATATTTCTTATGTTGGTGTTTGCACTTAATAATATGATTATTATGTATGACAACTCAATTAAAGTTTATAAAGCAAATATAGAGAATAAGACTAAATCTACTGCTCAAAATAGCGGAGCCAATGACAATTCAAATCCTAATGAAATAGTTAATAAGGAAGTGAATACTCAAGATGTGTCGGACGGAATGACTACAATGTCAGGTAAGGAGGTTGGAGTATACGATATCGCCGATGGTCAGAAAATTGATATAACATCTACAAAAAATGAGCTTGTTATTACGTATCATGGCAGGCTGAGAAGCTTTTCAGAAGAGGACACGCATAAAATAAAGGCTTGGTTAGAAGACAAAATCAATAGTAATTTATTGATAGAAATGGTTATTCCTCAGGCAGACATCTCTTTCTCTGACTCTTTACGACTGGGATATGAACGGGGAATTATTTTAATGAAAGAGATTAAGAAGATATATCCTGATGTAGTTATTGACATGAGTGTTAACTCCGCAGCATCAAGTACAACGAGTAAAGCTATTATCACGACTATTAATAAAAAGGTGTCAGAGTGAAATATATAAATCATTACCGCTATTTGTTTGTCTGTTTTTTCCTTGCCATACTCCCTTTTTCCGCTTTATCTTTTCCCGGTATAAGAGAGTATGTTTTTGATAACTTTATGGTTTCTGCAATTTACAATGGAGTCATTATTGCCATTTATATTACAGGCTCTTTGTGTGCATTATTCACTATTTTTAAAAATATTTCAGCAAAAGACATATTAATAGCTCAGGACGCCAGCAGAAAAAATAGTATTCTTTCTAACCTCAATCAGATTTTGTTTTCCGGAGAACCCAAACAGTGTGATTTCAATTTGCTGATGGAATTAGATGACAATGTGTCTACCGCCCGTAATCAACGATTGTCATTTATTATGAGCTGTAGCAATGTGTCGACGCTTGTTGGCCTGTTGGGGACGTTTGCGGGTCTGTCTATTACGATTGGTTCAATCGGGAACTTATTGAGCTCGCCATCAGATGTTGGCGGTGATAATGCAAGTAATACACTCAATATGATCGTGACAATGGTAGCGTCGCTTTCTGAACCATTGAAAGGGATGAATACCGCATTTGTATCTTCTATCTATGGTGTTGTTTGCGCCATACTCCTGACCTCACAAAGTGTTTTTGTTCGCAGCTCCTATTCCCTTGTTTCTACGGAAATCAAAAAATTAAAAATCATAAGCAACAGATCCAATAATAAACAGCGAAGCCTGCGGGTTGAATCAGAGACGCTTGTAGAATTTAAAGAGTTGTTTAAAGCGTTTTTTGATAACTACCTGACAGTTGAAAACTTACGGACGCAGGATGAAGAAAAGAAACGAGAGATGCTATCAGATAGCTTTGTCACTTTGCAAAACCGACTATTGGATAACTCAGCAAAACTGGAACAAATTTCTACGCTGATTGATGGTTATCTGGTAAGCAGTAACGAAAATCTCAAAAAATTATCTGACGGTGTAATAACAATTACCTCTCGTTTATCTGAAGGTAATATCCTGCTTGCTGATAATAATGCACGACTGGAGGCAATGAGTACAATACAAAATATTATAGATAAAAAGAATGATTCAATAATGGTATCAGTTGATAAATGTTATCAGGAATCTCTTTCACATGGTAAGACCATAAACGATATTGCCGCTGGCAGTGCCGATATTTCTCATACTCTCGATGGGCTGAGAAAAGAAATGGATGAGGATATGAACAATGTTCATTTAGCGCTATCCGATCTATCGGCTACTGATAAAAAGATTATTGCCAATACTAAAGAGATTAGTGCTGAAATGGTTAGCTACCGTGATACCTATATGCCATTAATGGAAAAAATAACATCTATGCATCAGGAAATAGTAAAGCAACGTTTGTTAAACAAGGAGGAAAAAAATGAAGATTAAGATGTTTTTTCTGACGACTGCTTTTATTACACAAAGCACATACGCCAGCGAGCTTCCGGTCATTCCTCTAAGAGATTTAGTTAATGCCGCATTAACGCATCAGCCCTCTGTTGCTGTTTCATATTATGAGACTGAAAAGAAAAACAGTGACTTAGATCTTTCACGGGCAGCACTTTATCCTACCCTGGATCTAACATCTGGCCTTAATAATAACAGGAAAGAGTCATCAGGTACCGAGAGAAACGTTGAAAATAAGGTGTCTTTATCATACCGAATAACGGATTTTGGAGTGAGGGGGGCTAATATCAGGAAATCTGAATACGAAAGAGATAATAGTAAAACTGACTATGAAAAAACAAAGAATATAGTGTCTCAGGAGGTTGTGACAACCTATTACAACATCAGTAAATATCGTGAAATGATTGATGGCGTAAATCTTGAGAAAGAGTTTTATAAAAAGATGCTGGAAACTTTTTCGCTGCTGGTATCTTCCGGTGTAGCGATGCAATCTGATATGCGTAAAGTACAAGTATCTATCGATGCATTAAATACCAGAAGCATTATGTATCAGTCGATGTTGGATGATGAAATGTATAAAATGCAGAATATGACTGGTCTGAATTTATCACCAGTTCAGATTCAAAGCGATGAAAAATTCAACCTCTTCAAAAAATATATCTTTGTCGAAAGTCCTGAAAAAATTATGGACATGGTGATGAAATACAATGATGACTATAAGATGCTTGTCAATACCCGAAAAGCCGCGACCGAAGATATTAATGCCGCAAAATCATCCTATTTTCCGACTGTAGATCTCGTTTCCAGCTATGTACAGAATAACCCGAGCGGTAGTGCCAAAAAAAGTGATTATGAAGATGAATTCAAAACGGGTATCAATGTCAGTTTCAACATTTTTAATGGGTTCAGAAATTCAGCCCAGGAAAGAAAAATGGTGGCAAGTTACTCGCAGGCTAAGCTGCAAATTGACGATTTTTTGATTAAAACGCGTTATAACATTGATTCACAACTTTCAAGATACGCCGCTGCAAAAGAGACTTACTCAGTGGCGGAACGTTCACATACAAACGCGTTACAGCTTACTGAATTATATGAGCAGGAGTTTCAGTTAGGGCAAAAAAGTTTGCTTGATTTAATTTCAAGCCGTAATGAAGCATTTCAGGCATATGTAAGCATGATCGACAGCAAATATAGCCTGTATATTTTAAAGTTACAGCAACTCTCATTGATTTTTCATTTAATGGATTATTTAAAAGGAAATACTGAAAGTGAGTTAAATGTAATGAAATGAATAGAAGACAAAGCGATCATCTCATGATGATAATTATTTCTTTGACGATCTTAATTATTATCCTTACCTACTTTATAGAAATTAATTCAGTGGTTCATGGTCAGGGCGTTATCACCACTAAAGATAATGCTCAGTTAATATCTCTTTCTAAAGGAGGGACGATACAAGATATTTATGTGGCCGAGGGTGATACTGTAAAAAAAGGAGAACTCCTTGCAAAGGTCGTTAACCTTGATCTGCAAAAAGAATATCAAAGGTATAGAACTCAAAAAGGGTATCTGGATAAAGATGTTAACGAAATATCTTTCATTCTTGATAAAGAAAATGAGAGTGGGTTGATTACCCTGGATGGCACCCGTTCTTTAAGCAATAAAGAGGTAAAAGCGAATATTGAATTAGTGCATAGTCAGATAAGAGCTAAAGAGTTAAAAAAAACCTCTCTTGATTCTGAGATTAGCGGATTACAAGAGAAGCTAAGTTCGAAAGAAAAAGAACTAGCATTGCTTGCCGAAGAAATAAATATTCTTTCCCCACTGGTAAAAAAAGGAATTAGCCCATATACCAATTTTCTTAACAAGAAACAGGCGTATATAAAAGTTAAGTCTGAAATTAATGATATTGAAAGTAGTATCACTTTAAAAAAAGATGATATTGAGCTGGTTGTTAATGATATTGAGGCGCTTAATAATGAATTGCGACTATCTTTATCTAAAATAATTTCTAAAAATCTTCAGGAACTTGAGGTTGTTAACTCTACATTAAAAGTAATAGAGAAGCAGATAAATGAGGAGGATATCTATTCACCGGTTGACGGTGTAATTTATAAAATCAATAAAAGTGCCACTACTCATGGTGGTGTGATTCAGGCGGCGGACTTACTTTTTGAAATAAAACCAAAAGTAAGGACTATGCTGGCCGATGTGAAAGTACTACCCAAATACCGTGACCAAATATATGTAGATGAAGCCGTTAAGCTGGATGTGCAGTCAATTATCCAACCAAAGATAAAATCGTATAATGCGACTATCGATAATATTAGCCCTGATTCCTATGAGGAAAATACCGGAGGAACAATTCAGCGTTATTATAAAGTAATTATTGCATTCGATGTTAATGAAGATGATTTACGGTGGTTAAAACCAGGTATGACTGTTGACGCCAGTGTAATTACCGGAAAACACAGCATTATGGAATACCTGTTATCTCCCTTGATGAAAGGCGTGGACAAAGCCTTTTCAGAACCAGTTAATACTAAACGATTAGATACACCTTGAGAGTGAATATAATATTATGGGAAATAAAAGCATACAAAAGTTTTTTGCCGATCAAAATTCTGTAATTGATTTATCTTCTTTGGGTAATGCCAAAGGCGCAAAAGTTTCTCTTTCCGGGCCAGACATGAACATTACGACGCCGCATGGGTCAGTGATCATTGTCAATGGCGCTCTTTATTCAAGTATCAAAGGCAATAACCTCGCTGTTAAATTTAAAGATAAGACTATTACCGGCGCTAAAATTCTGGGCAGCGTAGATTTAAAAGATATTCAACTAGAGAGAATTGACAGCTCATTGGTTGATTCTGCTCAGGTAGAAAAGAAAGGTAATGGCAAACGACGAAATAAGAAGGAAGAAGAGGAATTAAAAAAGCAGCTTGACGAGGCTGAAAACGCAAAGAAAGAAGCTGATAAGGCGAAGGAAGAAGCTGAGAAAGCTAAGGAGGCTGCAGAAAAAGCGCTCAATGAAGCGTTTGAAGTACAGAACTCGTCAAAGCAAATTGAAGAAATGCTGCAGAACTTTTTGGCTGACAATGTAGCAAAAGACAATCTGGCTCAGCAAAGCGATGCTTCCCAGCAAAATACACAGGCTAAAGCAACGCAGGCTTCTAAACAGAACGATGCTGAAAAAGTTCTTCCTCAACCTATTAATAAAAATACCAGCACTGGCAAAAGTAATAGCAGTAAAAATGAGGAAAATAAGCTCGATGCCGAGTCTGTTAAAGAGCCGCTTAAAGTCACATTAGCGCTTGCGGCCGAGAGTAACAGCGGTAGCAAAGATGATAGTATAACTAATTTTACCAAACCTCAGTTTGTAGGTAGCACTGCTCCCAATGCCACGGTCATTATTAAAATTAATGGTATTGCTGTCGGTCAGGCTGTAGCGGATAGTTTGGGTAACTTCACCTTCACTGCGCCTGAAACATTGACTGATGGAACATACAATCTGGAGGCAGAGGCCAAGACTGCTGATGGGAGCGGTAGCGCCAAACTTGTCATTACTATCGATTCCGTTACCGATAAGCCAACATTTGAACTTTCGCCTGAAAGTAGTGTGTCTGGTCATAAGGGCTTAACGCCGACCTTGACGCCTTCAATTGTTGGTACGGCGGAAGAGAATGCCAAGGTTGACATTTATGTAGATAATAAACTGGTTGCCAGCGTTGATGTCGATAAAGATGGAAACTGGAGTTATGAATTTAAAGATAATGAATTATCTGAGGGCGAAAATAGTATAAAAGTCGTTGCCGTAGATAAAGCAGGTAATAAAAACGAAACGACGGATAGTATCATAACCGACACCATTGCTCCGGAAAAGCCGACGATTGAGCTGGATGATAGTAGTGATTCCGGCATTAAAAATGACAGCATTACAAATAGCACCCTGCCAACATTTATTGGTGTGGCGGAACCCGGTTCTACAGTCTCTATTTATCTTGGACTTAAACATCTTGGTGAGGTCATTGTTGCTAAAGATGGGACATGGAGCTATACGCTTACTACGCCGCTCAAGGATGGCGAATACAATATAACAGCAACAGCTACTGATATTGCCGGGCATACCTCAGCGACGGCAAATCTGCCTTTTACTATTGATACCCGTATCAGCTATTTCAGCGCTGAGATTGAAACTACTGATGATAGCGGTATTGTTGGAGATAACGTTACTAACAATACTCGCCCAACCTTTACAGGTAAAACTGAGCCAAATGCTATTATCAGTGTCATAAATAGTGAGACTGGCGAAGAGGTTATTTTTAAAGCGAATGACAAGGGCGAATGGACGTTCAATTTCACTTCCGACTCAGTGGAAGGGGTTAACAATCTTACGTTCACTGTTGAAGATGTCGCTGGCAACAAAAAGGATTTTTCCTTTAGTTACGTTATCGATACTGTTGCCCCTGTACCTCCGACAGTTTCTTTGGAGGATTTTGTTGTTTTACCGAATGGTATAATTTTATCAGGGAATGATTTACCGGCTTTAGTCGGTACGGCAGAGCCAAAGTCTACCATCTTATTGATGCGAGATGGTAAATTATATGACAGCATTGAGGTTGACTCAAACGGGACCTGGAATTATCAGTTTAGTAATAAATTTCTTCAGGGTGCCTATGATATTGAAATCATTTCTCAGGATGCCGCCGGTAATAAATCCTCTACTGTTAAATATTCTTTTACTATTCAAACTGAAGTTGTACCTCCAAAAGCGGAACTCGATGCCAGTGATGATTCCGGTGCAAAAGGCGACTGGATTACCAATAAACATAATGCTCTGACGTTACTGGGAACAGCGGATAGGTTTGCTACCGTAAATATCCTTATTGATGGTAAAACGATAGGCGTGACGACTGCGGATGCAGACGGTAACTGGAATTTTGATATTTCCCGAAATCTGTCTGACAATGTTTATAAGATTACGGTTGAATCCATCGATCCTTTAGGAAGAACGTCATCTGTAGATTATCAGCTTACCATTGATAGCTTTACGCCGATCCCTACTGTTATGTTGCATGATAGCGCTGATTCTGGCGTTAAAGGCGATATGATTACTAAAATTAATACGCCGTTGTTTACCGGGATGGCTGAAGCTAATGCTAAGGTTTCCATCTATGTTGACGGTGTGTTAAGTGGCGAGGCTATTGCTGGCGATGATGGTGTATGGAATTTTCAATTTACCACAGCGTTATCCGATGGCTCGCATGACGTAACGGTAAAGGTAGAAGATATTGCCGGTAATACTGCCTCCTCATCAGCGTATAATTTCCAAATCGTAACGCAAACGCAAAAACCAACAATAGAGTTGGTCAACGATACGGGGGTTGATAATACAGACCATATTATTAATGAAAAGAATCCTGCACTGACAGGAACCGCTGCACCCTATTCAACGGTTAAACTCTATATTGATGGTGCGCTGATCGCTGAGGTCAGAACAAATAAAGATGGCAGATGGGAGTATACTCTGAAAGCCGATCAAGGTTTGGTTGATGGCGATCATAGAATAACTGCTTCAGTTGAAGATATCGCTGGCAACATTGCCCATTCGGATCCTTTCTTAATTAGCGTCGATACTGCTATTTCAATACCGATAGTTTCATTGAGCCCGGATTCAGATTCGGGAATTTCAGATGATAATTTAACGAATATCGTTAAACCTACCTTGCACCTAAAAGATATTGATCCGGACATTATCAGTGTTCAGGTATGGGATGCCGCGTCTGATACGCAGATCGGTGTTGCCACGCAACAACCTGATGGTTCATGGGCCTATACCTTTACTTCAGATTTAACGGAAGGCTTGCATCAGGTTTATGTCAAGGTTGAGGACATTGCGGGTAATAAAGCGAACAGCGCGGTATTCGATTTTACTATCGATACCACAGTATCAACGCCGGTGATTTCCCTGCTTTCTAAGGATGATACGGGGGTTACAGGCGATAACCTGACCAACATCAATAAGCCAGGTTTTGCTATTTCCGGTGTTGATGCCGATGCGCATCGGGTCGTCGTACAGGTGATGCACAATGGCGTGAGCGAAGAGATCGAACTTTCCCACCTCAATGGTAGCTGGTTATTTACACCAGGGAATACGTGGGCGGATGGCAGCTACACGTTAACGGTGAAAGTAGAAGATAAGGCAGGAAATACCAACTACTCAGCGCCGCTGACGGTCGTTATCGATACCCAAATCGCCATTGATGGGGTGGAACTGGTCAACGATAGCGGCGTGAAAGGCGATAATATGACCAATGACGACCGTCCCCACTTTCGTGTGACGGTACCGACGGATGTCAATGAAGTCCGTCTGAGTATTGACGGTGGTAATTCGTGGGTTCAGGCAACTCCGGGCGTGGCAGGAAGCTGGGAGTATATCTGGCCGACAGACCTGGCAGATGGTCAATACACGCTAACGGTGGAAGCTACTGATAAAGCAGGCAATACAGTGACGAAGACCATCGATTTCGCGGTGGATACCACGCTGTCAGTGCCGGTCATCGTACTGAATAGCGCGGACGATACCGGTGTCCAGGGCGATAACATGACGAATAGCACCCAGCCGACATTCGCCCTGCAGCATATTGATGATGATGCCGTTCGCGTTACGGTCAGCGTGGAGCATGGCGGCGTCACCACCACATTTGACGCCACGAAAGGTGTAGGCGGATGGACCTTTACGCCGCCGACATCATGGGGGGCGGGCGATTATACCCTGAGTGTGTCAGTCGAAGATAAAGCGGGGAACACCAGCCATTCGGCATCGCTGACGGTGACGGTGGACACGCAAATCGCCATTAATAACATTGAACTGGTCAATGACAGCGGTATTCCCGACGATAATCTGACTAATAACGTGCGTCCGCACTTCCAGGTGACGGTACCGACGGATGTCAACGTGGTGCGCCTGAGCATTGACGGCGGCAAGACGTGGTTCAACGCTACCCAGAACGCGACGCCGGGCGGCTGGGATTATATCTGGCCGGATGATGTGGCCGACGGAGGCTATACCCTGACGGTAGAAGCGACCGATGAGGCGGGAAATAAGACAACACAGACGCTCGATTTCACCATCGATACCACTCTGTCTGTGCCGACCCTCTCGCTGGACAGCGCAGATGACAGCGGCATCGCGGGCGATAATATCACCAATGTTAAAACGCCGGGCTTTACCCTCAACAATATTGATACCGATGTCAGCCGGGTAACAGTGGAGGTAATGCACAATGGCATTAAACAGGAGGTGCCACTGGTTCAGACCGGCGGACAGTGGCGCTTTGCGCCGACCAGCGACTGGGCGGACGGCGACTATATCCTGACGGTGAAGGTAGAAGATAGGGCCGGAAATGTGAAGCAGTCCGCGCCGTTGACGGTGACAGTGGACACGCATATCGCCATTGACCGTATTGAACTGGTTAACGACAGCGGTATCCCCGGCGATAATCTGACCAATGAAGCGCGCCCGCACTTTCAGGTGACAGTACCGGCGGATGTTAACGGTGTAAGACTGAGTATTGATGGCGGCAAAACGTGGTTTGACGCCACGCAGAGCGCGACGTCGGGCGTCTGGGATTATACCTGGCTGACGAATGTGGCTAACGGCCCTCACACCCTGATGGTGGAAGCGTCCGACAAGGCGGGAAACAAAACGACGCAGAAACTGGACTTCATCATCGATACCATGCTGTCAGAACCGACGATTACCCTGGACAGTGCGGATGACAGCGCCGCTGGCGATAACATCACCAACGTTAAGATGCCAGGCTTTACCCTCGGTAATATCGACGCCGACGTGACCAAAGTGGTGGTGACGGTGGCGCATGATGGTAAGAACCAACAGATAGAGTTGATTAAGAACGGCGGTGTGTGGCGCTTTACGCCGGGCGCAGCCTGGACCGATGGCGACTATACGTTGACGGTAAAGGTAGAAGATAAGGCGGGTAATACAAATTATTCTGCGCCGCTGACGGTGACTATCGATACGCAAACGTCTATTGATCGCATTGAACTTCTTAATGACACGGGTATTGTCGGGGATAACCTGACCAATGAAGCACGTCCACAGTTTCATATTACGGTACCGACGGACGTGAACTCTGTGCAACTGAGTCTTGATGGCGGCATCAACTGGGTTAACGCAACGCTGACGCCCGACGGCGTTTGGGAGTATATATGGCCGACAGATCTGGTCGAAAATACGTATACCCTGACAGTGAAAGCAACCGATGTTGCAGGCAACACGGCGACGGAAACGCTCAATTTTATCATTGATACCACATTGTCGACACCGACCATCACGCTGGATAGCGCAGATGATAGCGGCACCGCCAACGATAATAAGACTAACGTTAAAACACCGGGTTTTATTATCGGCGGTATTGATTCTGACGTGACTCAGGTCGTCGTGCAGGTGATGCGCGATGGTCACAGCGAGGAGGTGGAGCTGACGCAGACTAACGGGCAGTGGCGTTTTGTACCCGGCAGCGCGTGGACTGATGGCGACTATACGCTGACGGTAACGGTGAAAGATGAGGCGGGTAATATTCGCCACTCAGCGCCGTTGACGGTGACCATCGATACGCAAATCGCCATTGACCATATTGAACTGGTCAATGACAGCGGTATTCCCGACGATAATCTGACTAATAACGTGCGTCCGCACTTCCAGGTGACGGTACCGACGGATGTCAACGTGGTGCGTCTGAGCATTGACGGCGGCAAGACGTGGTTCAACGCTACCCAGAGCGCGACGCCGGGCGTCTGGGATTATACCTGGCTGGCTGATGTAGGAGAGGGGAAGCATACCCTGACAGTGGAGGCGACCGACAAGGCGGGAAACAAAACGACGCAGCAACTGGACTTCATCATCGATACCCTACTGTCAGAACCGACTATCGTGCTGGACAACACGGACGACAGCGGAACAAAAGGCGATAACCTGACCAACGTAAATAAGCCGACGTTTTTACTGGGCAATATTGACGCAGACGCGCGGTATGTCACGGTTGAGGTGCAGCATGGCGGCACGAAAGAAGTGCTGACGGCCACCAAAGACGCGACCGGCAACTGGAGCGTGACACCGACCGGCACATGGGCAGATGGCGACTATACGCTGACGGTGAGGGTGGAAGATGAGGCGGGGAACGAAAAACACTCAGCGTCGCTGACGGTCACGGTTGATACCCAAATCACCATTGATGCTATTGAACTGGTTAATGATAACGGTATTCCCGGCGACAATATGACTAACGACGCCCATCCGCAGTTCCGCGTGACGGTACCGGGGGACATTAACGAAGTCAGTCTGAGCATTGACGGTGGCGTGACCTGGGTTAAGGCGACACAGAGCGCGACGCCGGGCGTCTGGAATTATACCTGGCCGGGCACCGTGCCGGATGGCGACTATACGCTGAATGTGAAAGCGACTGACAATGCGGGTAATACGGTGACGGAGACACTCCACTTCACTATTGATACCGCGCTGTCGACGCCGGTCATCGTACTGGATAGCGCGGACGACACCGGCATCCAGGGCGATAACATGACCAATCGCACCCAGCCGACATTTAACCTGCAACATATTGATGATGATGCCGTTCGCGTTACGGTCAGCGTGGAGCATGGCGGCGTCACCACCACATTTGACGCCACGAAAGGTGTAGGCGGATGGACCTTTACGCCGCCGACATCATGGGGGGCGGGCGATTATACCCTGAGTGTGTCAGTCGAAGATAAAGCGGGGAACACCAGCCATTCGGCATCGCTGACGGTGACGGTGGACACGCAAATCGCCATTAATAACATTGAACTGGTCAATGACAGCGGTATTCCCGACGATAATCTGACTAATAACGTGCGTCCGCAGTTCCAGGTGAAGGTACCGACGGATGTTAACGAGGTGCGCCTGAGCATTGACGGCGGCAAGACATGGTTCAACGCTACCCAGAGCGCGACGCCGGGCGTCTGGGATTATACCTGGCTGGCTGATGTGGGAGAGGGGAAGCATACCCTGACAGTGGAGGCGACCGACAAGGCGGGAAACCAGACGACGCAGAAACTGGACTTCATCATCGATACCCTACTGTCAGAACCGACTATCGTGCTGGACAACACGGACGATAGCGGAATAAAAGGCGATAACCTGACCAACGCGAATAAGCCGACGTTTTTACTGGGCAATATTGACGCAGACGCGCGGTATGTCACGGTTGAGGTGCAGCATGGCGGCACGAAAGAAGTGCTGACGGCCACCAAAGGCGCGACCGGCATCTGGAGCGTGACACCGACCGGCACATGGGCAGATGGCGACTATACGCTGACGGTGAGGGTGGAGGATGAAGCGGGTAACGTAAAATACTCGGCGCCGCTGACGGTCACGGTTGATACCCAAATCACCATCGATGTTATTGAACTGGTTAATGATAACGGTATTCCCGGCGACAACCTGACCAATGACGTTCGTCCACACTTCCGTGTCACGGTGCCAGGGGATGTCAACGAGGTACGTCTGAGTATCGACGGCGGTAATACGTGGGTTCGTGCAACACAGGGCACGGCAGGGATCTGGGATTACACCTGGCCGAAAGATGTGACCGACGGGCTACATACCCTGACGGTAGAAGCGACCGATAAGGCGGGAAATAAGACGACGCAGACGCTCGATTTTACCATTGATACCCGGCTGTCAACGCCTACCATCACTATGGATAGCAGGGACGATACAGGTGCCATTGGCGATCATATTACGAGCGTCAAAAGACCGGGCTTTACCATTGGCAATATTGACTCCGATGCGCAATCGGTCATTTTGCGGATCACACAGGGCGGCAATAGCCAGGAAGTGACACTAACCCAGGTTGGAGGACAGTGGCGCTTTACGCCAGATGCTGACTGGGCGGACGGTAGCTATACACTGACGGTAGAGGTAACGGATAACGCAGGAAACGTTCGTCAGTCCACGCCGCTGATAGTGACGGTAGATACGCAAACCAGCATTACTGATATTACATTGGTCAATGATCATGGCGTGCCGGATGACAATCTAACTAACAGCACCCGTCCGCAGTTTGAGATCACGGTGCCGGCGGATGTGAATTCTGTGCAACTGAGCATTGATGGCGGCGCAAACTGGGTGAGCGCGGCGCAGGGTATCGAAGGCGTCTGGGGCTATACCTGGCCAACGGATATGGGCGATGGAAAACACACCCTAACCGTCATGGTCACCGACAGAGCGGGCAATACGGCGACGCAAACGCTTGAATTTTTCATCGACACCCGGTTGTCGACGCCGACCATTGCGCTGGATAGCACGGATGATACCGGTACGCCTGGCGATGATATGACCAATCGCACCCGACCGACCTTTATTCTGCAGAATATCGATTCGGATGTTATCAACGTTACAGTCAGCGTCACGCATAATGGAACGACAACCTCGTTTACTGCGACACAGGGGGCTGGAGGATGGAGCTTTACACCGCCAGCACCGTGGGGCGACGGTGATTATACGCTGACGGTGACAGTGGAGGATCGGGCGGGAAATACGCGTCCGTCTACGCCGCTGACGGTGACAGTGGATACGCAAATAGCCATTGATCATATTGAATTAGTCAACGATAGCGGCGTCCCTGGCGATAATATCACAAAACATGTGCGTCCGCAGTTCCAGATCTCGGTACCGGATGATGTGGAAAAGGTTCTTCTGAGTATTGACGGCGGCACGACCTGGGTTACTGCAATCAAGAGTTCGACGGCTGGCATTTGGGATTACACCTGGCCGACGGATATGCCAGAGGGACAGCATACCCTGATCGTGGAAGTGACTGACGGTGCGGGTAATAAGATGACGGGGACGCTCGATTTCACTATCGACATCACGTTGTTGACGCCAACCATTGAGCTAGCGCCCGATCAGGATACCGGACAGAATAAGAACGATAATCTGACCAGTGTCACTCAGCCGGTATTTGTGTTGGGGAGTATCGATAAAGATGTTCGACACGTGGAATTGAGTATTGAGCATAACGGCACGTTTAAAACGGTGGTACTCACCGAATCAGCCGACGGCTGGCGCTATCGACCGGATTCTGCTTTGGCGGACGGTAGCTACACATTCACCGTGACGGTAACAGATGTGGCAGGCAACCAGCAAACATCAGCGCCTTTAAAGGTGACGATAGACGGTACGTTGACTACGCCGGTGATTGAACTGGCAGCTGGCGAAGATAGCGGTACTGTTGGCGATCGCCTCACCAATCACGATCGGCCTGTGTTCGACATACGCCAGGTTGATTCTGACGTTACGCGCGTGATGGTCAAAGTAACTTACAACGGTAAAACGCACGAGGAAGCGGCGGTATTCACCAATGGTCAATGGCGCTTTACGCCTTCTGCGAGCTGGGCTGATGGCTCATATCAGTTAGCCGTTGTGGTGGAAGATCTGGCGGGGAATGTAAAAGAATCTGCGCCGTTAGAGGTGCGTATTGATACCACGACAACCATTAACAATATCGTATTGCTTAATGATACTGGCGTGCAGAATGATCAATTAACGAATGTTGCCAAACCGTCATTCAGAATTGACGTTCCCGGTGATGTCATCCAGGTACGCGTAACCCTGGATGGTGGCGCTAACTGGAATGTGATACGCAAAAATGCCGACGGACAGTGGATTTTTGACAGTCCGAATACTCTGGTTGACGGCACATATACCCTTCGCGTAGAGGCCACGGATGAGGCAGGTAATATTGCGAATAAAGATTTAGTATTTAATATCGATACTAATATACAGGTTCCGACTATTGCTTTAGACGCAGGACAAGATACCGGAGCGAATACAGCCGATAATATCACTAATATTTCACGACCCACCTTTACGATTGGTAATGTTGACCCCGATGTTATTAAAGTCGTGGTGACGATTGATGGTCATGATTATAACGCGACTAAGGTTGGGGCTGGTTGGCAATTTACACCAGGCAATGCCATTCCGGATGGTTCTTATAATATTACCGTTACGGTTGAAGATAAGGCCGGAAATACCGCGACATCGAAACCATTACCTGTTGTGATAGATACGACGGCTGAAATTGAAAGCGTCACGTTGGTTACAGATAGCGGTGATAGCGATGTAGATAACATTACCAAAGTCGACAAGCCGCAGTTTAGTATTGTTACCGCTGATGATATTACCCATGTGCGCGTTAAAATCGATAACGCCGCTAATTGGATTGAACTCACAAAAGGAGGGGATGGCCGCTGGATATTTAATGTCGGTTCGGCATTACCTGATGGGAAACACACTCTCTTGGTTGATGTGACTGATATCGCTGGCAACGTTGCGCAAGAAACGCTGCAGTTTACGATTGATACGACTCTGCGAGAGCCGACAATTGTACTCGATCCCACCCATGATACTGGTGATGATACTAATGATAATCTTACCAGGATTAACAAACCGGTGTTTATTATCGGTAATGTCGATAATGATGTATCACACATTGTGGTTCATATTGATGGTCGGGATTACACCATTGAAAACACAGGGGGGAATTTAACCTTTACGCCGGATCAACCGCTGTCTGACGGTCAGCATACGATCTCTGTTACCGTAACGGATATTGCTGGTAATACCAAAACATCGGCCGAACTGCAGATTGAAATCGACACGCAGGTTCAGATTGACAGTGTTACGTTAACAACAGATAGCGGCGTCAACGATCACGATAATGTCACCAATGCTACCCGTCCCTCTTTTGAAATTGCAACGCCTGATGATGTGACATCGGTGCTGGTTTCTTTCGATGGCGTAAACTGGACGCCTATCAGTAAAAATGCGGCCGGGCAGTGGGAATTTACTGCAGGTAGCGCATTGCCTGATGGTCATTATACTCTCCATGTCCAGGCGACGGATCGGGCAGGAAATACGGCAAATTCCACGCTGGGCTTCACCGTGGATACGCAGATTGACGGCCTGAGCGTCGTGATGCTGGATGACGCCGGAAAGGATTCTACGGATGGTATTACGAATATTACCTCTCCACGTTTTGAAATTTCAGCCAGAGAACCGCTGCAGAGCGTGACGGTAATTTTAAACGGGAAATCCAGCACACTGACTCAGGGGGCAGGTAATAAATGGCTGTTTACCCCTGATACACCGTTAGTGGATGGAACTTACAAAATAGAAATAGTGGCTGAAGATATCGCAGGTAATAAAATTAGCAAAGAGGTATCATTCACAATAGACACTATTGTTTCTGATCCCAGTATTGATTTGCTGGATGCGGATGATACTGGCGAAAGCGCTGTTGATAATATTACGAGTGTCACTAAACCACGTTTCGTTATTGGCAATGTACCCGCCGATATTGATACTGTTGTAATCAGAATTAACGGCGTTTCTTATCCGGTTACGGCAAATGGCAATAACCTCTGGGAATTTCAGGTTCCCGTTGCGTTAAACGATGGCGTATATGAAGCCGTTGTTGTCTTCAGAGATATTGCCGGAAATACTTCTGAAACTAAGCTGCCCTTTACCATTGATACCACGACAAGCGTCAGTGTCAGAATGGAGCCAGCATCTGATACCGGCAGCTCCAATAGCGATAACCTTACGAATAAGCAAAATCCCAAATTCGAAGGTACTGCAGAGCCCAATGCGAAACTGGTGATTACCATTGTTGATGATAAGTCAGGTCGGGAGGTTCTAAAACACACGATTACGGTTGGCGCCGATGGCAACTGGAGTGTGACGCCGAATATACTGCCGGATGGCATGTATACCATCAACGTCGTCGCAACAGATGTCGCGGGAAATACTGCGCAAACGCAGGAAAGATTCACTATCGATACGGTTACGATCGATCCTACCATTCGCCTTTCGGATCCATCTATTGATGATCAGTATGAAGCAACCAGCCTGCGTCCTGAGTTCAAAGGGCTAGCCGAAGCGTTCTCGACGATTATGATTCAGTGGGATGGGAAAGTGGTCGGCTCGGCAAACGCCAATGCGAATGGCGAATGGAGTTGGACGCCGCCATCAGTATTAGCGCCAGGCTCCTATGTTGTGAGCATTGTTGCCAAAGATAAAGCGGGTAATGAATCGTCGCAGGTCGACTTTCCTGTCGTAATACCTGTTATTGATGTCACGCCTCCAACCATAAAGCTCAGCGAGGAGAGCGATAGTGGTGCCTTAGGAGACTTTACCACGAATAATAAAACGCCGACCCTGGTTGGGAACACGTTACCTAATGCGATTGTGAGTATTTATGTGGATGGCGTGAAGGTCGGCGAGGCGACAGCGGATACAGCGGGTCGATATACTTTCCAGTTATCGGAAATGAAAGATGGCCATTATGTCGTCCAGGTGGGTATCGTCAACCCTCGCGATAATAGCGAACTGCGTTCCACCGCCGTTGATGTCACTATCGATACCGAGGTTGCTGAACTGGTATGGAATATATCTGGAATGCATGAGGGCGGATATATCAATACGGTGACGCCGGAGATTGGCGGCACCAGTGAGCCAAACAGCAAAATCACTATCTTTGTGAATGGCGTTGAAAAAGCGATTGCTTATACGACAGGCGCAGGACACTGGGGCGTAGTATTACCTGCTTTGGGTAATGACGGTAATTATGTATTAACGTTTAAAGTTGAAGATGTTGCCGGCAATATCAGAGAGTTTGGTCCGCAGAATGTGATACTGGATACGGTAATTTCGCCGTTAACCGTGGTATTACGCGAAGCTGATGACAGTGGCAAAGTTGGCGACTGGATCACCAATAAATCTCATGTCACCATCGATGGTACTGCCGAAGCCGGAAGTACTTTAACCATCAGGAATCCGCAGGGGGTGGTTATTGCTACCCTGGTGGTAGGCAATGATGGTCGATGGAGCGCAGAATTAGATCTGCGTGAAGGTAGTAATGCCTTTGTCGTGGTATCGGAAGATAAAGCGGGCAACAGCCAACAAAAAGATATCCTGATAGAACATGATACGCAGATTGAAATCAGCGATATTTCATTAAGTCGGGATACTAATAGCGGTGATAAATATGATCTGATTACCAATAATAAGTCTCCGGTACTGGTTGCCATGACCGATCCCGGCGCGACGGTACAGGTTTATATTAATGGTGTGTTACAAGGCACAGTAGAGGCGAGTTCGTCAGGTAATATTAGCTATACCATGCCGGCAAATAGCGCCGACGGCGAGTATCAGGTGCAATTTGTTGCTACGGATACTGCTGGTAACCGGGTTGAGTCTGCGATTACAACCGTGACAATCGATTCTCAAATTGCTGTCTTTGACATTGATGAAGATTCATTACCGGCCCTCTCTAATAACCGGGCGTTGTCAGTCTCAGGTGTCGGGGAGGCAGGTTCTCAGGTCAGCATCTTTGTCGATGGTAAATTAGTCAACGTTGTTATGGTTGAGGCTGATGGCACATGGCGCGCGCCGATACTGCTGCAAGATGATGGTACGTTTAATATTCATTTCAGCATTACTGACGTTGCTGGCAACACTGAAGTGAGCAAGGATTATAGCGTGGATGTCGATTCATCAACCGACTTCCCAACGCTCAACCTTGAAGATGCGAGCAACTCTGGTTCACTTGACGATCTGATTACTAGTCACAACAAGCCTGTGTTAGTTGGCACCGCAGAAGCGGGAGCCACAATCCATATTTATGTGGATGAAAAGATCGTGGCAAATGTTCTTGTGCTTGAAGATGGAACCTGGTCCTATCAGTTTGATAATGCGTTAAAAGATGGTGAATATTCTATCCGAGTGGTTGCCGAAGACCCGGCAGGTAATACGGCAGAATCGCCTCGCTTACTCGTCACGATAGATACCAGTACGTTTATCGATAATCCTGTTATGATGGCAGGTTCTGATAACGGTATTTTCAGTAATGATAGTATAACGAGTCAAACCCGGCCTGCGTTTAGTATTTATGGAGAAATGAACCAGAGTGTTCAGATTTTCATTGATGGGGTGTTAGTCGATACGATCACGGTGACCGACAGAAATCAAGTTTATCGACCTGAGTCACCGTTGGGCGATGGTTCCCATAGCATTTATTATGTTATCACCGATAAAGCAGGCAACACGGCTACCTCGAAAACGCTAAACTTTACTATCGATACCTTTAATACGACGCCTGTCGCCATTGATTCTATCGGTGGACAAACGTTAGCAGAGATGACCGGCAGTGATGGCAAAATATATATAACGGACACGACACGTAACTTATTGTTTAGTGGCAGTGCCGAGCCCAATAGCAAAATAGAAATCATCATTAATGGCTTAAATGTGGGGGAAGTTTGGGTTAATGACAAAGGCCACTGGCAGATGCCGGTGAACCCGCTTTATTTCACAGAAGGCCAGCTGGATATCACTGTTAAATCTACGGACCGTGCTGGTAACGTAAATCAGGAAAAGTATTCCATTTGGGTCGATACGCATATCCAGGTATTTACCAGCGAGCTTGATGACAATAAATCATCATCGAAAACGGACTGGTGGAGTAATAGCTCCACTATTACCATGAGAGGTATGGGGGAAATTGGCGCTACGGTATCATTAATCGTGGCAGGGGTCACGCTGGCAACCGCTGTCGTTGCGGCTAATGGGCAGTGGGAGTTATCGACCGATCAACTTCCGGAAGGGAAATACGATATCACTTTGAGTATTGAGGATAACGCAGGCAACCGTAAGGAAGAGGTACATGAAATATTTATTGATCGAACGCCGCCAAACGCTCCGGTCGTAACTTATTCAGATATTGTCAACGATCTAATTATTATGCAGGGGACGGCGGAAGCCAAATCTCAGCTAATAATAACCGATAGTAATGGGAATACTTATACGTTAACCGTTCCTGATAATGGTAAATGGAGTATGGCGATCCCGTATCCATCGGAAGGGAAGTTTACCATTACGAGTGTGGATGCGATTGGTAACCGGAGTGATGATGTCCCTCTCGATATCATGAAAGAGACTCCCGTTATTTCATTATCTCCAGACTCAGACAGTGGTACGGTGGGCGATAATATTACGCGAGATAATCAGCCTACCTTTATTATCGGGAATCTGGAAAGCGATGTTGTGGTCGTTCAGGTCGATATCAATGGGACCGTATATAATGCTGAAAAAAATGCCGATGGCGTTTGGTTCTTTACGCCAGGTACACCGTTAGCTGATGGTTCCTATACGATATCGGTAATCGCAAGCGATGCCGCGGGTAATCAGAAAAACTCGTTACCCATTACCGTTACGATCGACAGTACGCTGACCGTGCCGGAGATTGCGCTGGCAGCAGGTGAAGGCAATGGCGCTTCAGACAGCGATAACGTGACGAATCACAATCACACCCAGCCTAAGTTCACGCTGCAGCATATTGATGCTGACGTGACCGGGGTGACCGTAAACGTGACGCATAATGGCGTGACAGACATCTATCAGGCGACGCAAGGCGCGGATGGCTGGACCTTCACGCCGCCAGCCGCCTGGAATGATGGTACCTACACGCTGAGCGTGACGGTGGTGGATCGCGCGGGGAACTCACTGCAATCTGCTTCGCTGGAGGTGACGGTTGACTCAACGGTGACGGTAACAGCGGATAGCCAGCATGACGATGCGAGCGATGACGCCACGCCAACAGCGGTTACTCCACCGGAGTCTGAAACAGTGAATGCCGAAAGCGCTACGCATCTTCGTACAGTGCCGTCTGCGGCGGAAGAAAGCGTGGTGAAGGAGACAGCCTATAGTATTACATTGTTAAACGCTGACTCTGGGGATGAAATAGATCGTTCAATTAGTCAGACACCTTCTTTTGAAATATCAGTACCTGAGAATATTGTTAATGTCAGTGTTATGTTTGAAGGAGAAGAGTTTACTCTGCCGATAACTAACCAGAAAGCAATATTCGAAGTTCCGCTATCTTTGGAAGATGGTGAATATACTATGGACGTGAAATTCCTTGATAAGGACGATGATTTCCTGATTAAGGAGAAAACATTCTCAGTCGATCACTCCTCGGCGGATATTGTGAACGCAATGAATGCAAGAGGAAAGACCGAGGATGATATTAATGATTCCCCTTCAACGAGTTCTGTAGGGCACAACAATAACGGCGCTATTGAAGTTTTCGCCGTTAATGAAGTTACGTTACCTGTAGATAATCAAGAAGAACACGCATAATAACGGAGACCCCTCACCTTTGGGTGAGGGGGTTTACTTATGGATAAAAAACTAGAACCTTATTATTTAAGTGCGGAAACGGCATTATCTATAGTGTCTAAAAAATTCAACATAAAAATTGACATCAAAGAGGATGATATAAATTTAAGATTTAAAAAGTACGACAGAAATAACACTGACGACTCTATACAAATGAAGAATTTCTTTTTGTCGTTAGGGCTTTCTCTACAGGATATATTATTTAATAATGGTGAGGATTTACTAAATGAGCCTATGCCGATTTTACTATTAACACCAGAAATGAAGTGGATGGTGTGTGTGAGTGGCGGGCAAAAAATAAAGTTGGTAAACGCGCGCGGTGAACTCTGTTATGTTGAAATTGAAGATGAATATTTAAAAGAGTTATCTGCATTTAGTATACTACCTTTAAATAAAGTTGTTGATAGTATAAGAGTAAAAAATATCATAAAAAACTCTTTATCGATGAACAAGATTTTTTATACTAAATACTTCTTTTCATCTCTTTTTATGGCAATTTTTGCGTTAACTATCCCAGTATTTAGTAATCTATTCTATGATAAGCTTGTTCCAAGTGCTTCGGTTTCATCTTTATTTGGCGTGGCTATAATTGTTGCTGTATTTATTGTTTTTGAGTTTATTCTTCGTACTTCGAAAGATATTTATCAGTCTATCACAGCAAGGCAGGATGACGTCGATATTGATATCGCATTTCTTGAAGCGGTCCTTTATAGTAAAAAGAAAAATGGCAGATCCATGTCATCAGCATTTGTGCTATGGAATGAGTTTCAGAAAATTAAACCCGTTTTATTAAACTCGATCTTTCAACGTATAGCCGATATTCCAATATTTATTATATTTCTCATTGTTATATATGTAAATTTAGGTCTGGTCGTTATTGTCCCTGTTACCATGTTTATCTTCTCTATTATTATTTCCCTCGTTAACCACCATTATACTAATGAGTTAATGAACAAACAAAAAGAAGGACAGAAGAACAGGAATATCTTCATCTCAGAGGTTTTCTTATCTATTAAAATGATCCATACCTTAAATAATCAAGGTTTACTTTTTGATTGGGTCAACACATCAAATGAACAGTCGTATCTTAACCTGAAGATAAGGAAATTAAATCTTATCTATCAATCTATATTGGGGAGTATGTCATCTATTACCCAAATAACTATTATGGTAATAGCCTTTTTTATGGTAATCAAGGGTGATGTTACTACTGGCGCAATTGTTTCATCTGTCATTGTCTCTGGTCGTATTTCCGGGATCATTTCGAATTTTTCTTCTACATTAATCTCTATTTTATCAGCAGAAAAAACCGGTAAGGATCTGCTTTCTTTTTTTGATGAAGATCAGGCAGAAAAAACACCGGCATTACAGTCTATATCAAAGTGCAATGGCGATATCTCTATTCGGGGTGTGAGTTATCAGTATGACGCTCAATCTCCGATGATTATTAACCGACTGTCTATAGACATACCTGCGGGGCAGCGTGTCGCAGTGATAGGCGAATGCGGTGCAGGAAAAAGCTCATTACTGGGAATGCTATCTGGCTACCTTTCGCCAACAGACGGCGCCATCTTATATGATGGATATAACTTAGGGCATTTATCGCAGAACTTTTTTTCTCAGCATTTAAGCGTGGTGACGACACATGATGTTTTATTCACCGGAACCATTGAAAGTAATTTCGCGTTAAAACCGCAAAACGACAGGGGCCGGGTACTCAAGGCGCTCCATCTGGCGAACTGTGGTTTTATCTTGCAACATCCTATGGGGCTGAAGTTTCCGGTGAATTTTATGGCTAAAAACCTGTCATCCGGACAGCAACAGCAGTTATTATTAGCACGTAGTCTGAGCAGTAACGCCAGCGTCTTTTTATGGGATGAACCAACATCAAATCTGGATGAAAATACCGAGAAGCAAATTTTTGATAACTTAGATGAGTTTATTCATGGGAAAACGTTGATCATGGTGACGCATCGTCGATACCTGATAAAGTATTTTGACCGGGTCCTGGTAATGAAAGGTGGAAAAATAATCCGTGATTGTTCTCCGGATAAATTATTAACGTAAAATAAGCAGCGCTTGTCGCTGTTATCAGGCGGTACTACTTAATAAAAAAGACCCGTTGCACAAACGGGTCTTTTTGTCATTTAACGAGTCGGCAACGTCTTCAATAAGCTTCGCTCGATTCTGTTAGGGCTATTCCGCTTGCCATTTTTGGATAACCACACCTGGCGGCCCTCATCAACGGCTATGCGAGGGACGTAATTGTGCGCAAGGCTACCCCTGGCGCGCGATTCCGCGTTGAGATAACCGGTGGGCGGCTTCATCGGCAGCGATAGCGTATCAGGTCAGCACCATCGGCCATTCTGGCGGGGTCTGGCTCATCGTTTCGACCATTACGGCTTCAATGTTATGCCAGATCGCAGCGAGATCCATCATGGTAATACCGAGTAAACCGGTGGCAAACCAGCAGGCGGATACCACGCCCAGACCGCTACTGATCACCGCCAGACCAATATAATCTGATTTACGGAAACGGATATTGAGCGTGCTGGCTAAAAACATGAGCACGGCGCTCAACAGTTGCCAGCGGAGAAGAACGACACCAGTGGTTATGGCAGCCATGAAACATTTCCTCTGAATAGACCTTTGTCCAGGACAGCACGGCGTTGTTCCCGGGAAACGTGGGACATTCTGGCTATCAACGGACGTCACATCAACATCGAATGAAACATTGTTTCTGTTTCATTGTTTTTGTGAACTATATCACAAAAACAGACTTATTCGCCAGATCGGCAATGTATTTTTTGTGCGTTTTATACCCTTATTTTTTGTGTGACTTCTGCGCGTCCGTAGAGAAACAGCCGGAAAGCAAAGATGTATTATTACTACTCTTTTATTTTTTTTTCGTGAAATTCAGACCTGATAAAAATATCAAGTTATTTATCAAAAGAAAGGAGTAAAGATGTATACCCCATCGTTTACTTAGGTATAAATCTGATGTTATCAAAAATATTTAGCGTCCTGCCTGGTATGCGAGAGAGATTGCGCGTAGTTATTAATGGTAAATGTTGATCGGTAAAAGTCTGTTGCTAATATTGATATATTCATGCACCGTAAACCTCCGTTTGGTTCACGTCTTATTTTGCCAACAATAGTCACAAATAATGCAGGGAAATAGGCTGAAAATGAGTCAAAGCACACAACGCAAGGTGTTGAGATTTCTCGGAACGATCATTGTGGTGTTACTTCCTGTATTGCTGGCGATCTGGTTTGCTCATATCCGGGCAGTCTCTGAAACCAGAAATCAGTTACATTCATTTGCGCAGTTGGTATTAGATAAAACGGAGCGGGTTATCCTACAAGCAGATTTAGCCCGCGATGCTGCTGAACAATATCAGGGGCAAGCCTGTACGCCAGCCCATCAACAGCGAATGCTGAATATTATCCGCGGTCGTTTGTACATTAATGAGTTGATTTATGCTAAGGGCCAGCGTTTTCTATGCTCTACGGTTATGACGCCAACAAGTCCTTATTTTATTCCCCGCGCTGACTATAAACGAAAGCCTGACATCGCTATTTATTACTATCGTGATACGCCTTTTTTCAACGGTTATAAAATGACATATATGCAGCGGGGAAACTATGTCGCGGTTATCAATCCCTTATCTTATAGCGAGGTGATGTCAGACGATCCGGCGTTGGCCTGGGGAATGTATGATACGGTGACCAACACCTTTTTCTCTCTGAGTGAACAGGCGCAGGCTGATCACCTATTACCTTTGGTACGACGGAGTGAACCTGTGTTCCAACAGGGTGAGCGTTTTTATGCTCTGGTTAAATCAGCAAAACGACCGGTTGCCGCGATTGTGTCAACCTCAAAGCAACGCTTTTACCAGAACCTCTTTCATCAGCTTACGTTAACGCTACCGTTAGGGATCATCTGTAGCATTATCGTCTTATTTATGTGGTCACGATCCCGGCAGGCATATTACTCACCGCGTCGATTGCTGCAACGGGCCATTACCAGGCACCAGCTTTGCCTTCATTATCAGCCGATCATTGATATCCGAAACGGGACATGTGTAGGTGCCGAAGCGCTATTGCGTTGGCCGGGCTATCACGGTCCGGTGATGAGCCCGTGCGAATTTATTCCGCTGGCGGAAAAAGAGGGGATGATTGAGCAGATCACCGATTATGTCGTCGAAGAGGTATTTAATGATTTAGGTGGTTTTCTGGCCGCGCACCCGCATCTTTATGTCTCTATCAATCTCTCTGCCGCCGATTTTCTCTCTTCCCGACTAATTGTGATGATTCATGAAAAAACGCGTCAGCATTCAGTGCTTGCGCAACAGATAAAGGTTGAAGTGACCGAGCGCGGATTTATTGATGTGCCTAAAATGACGCCGATTATTCAGGCGTTTCGCCAGGCGGGATACGAGGTGGCAATTGATGACTTTGGTACCGGCTATTCGAACTTGCATAACCTGTACTCATTAAATGTCGACCTTTTAAAAATTGATAAATCTTTTGTCGACACGCTAACCACTAATAGCGCCAGCCATTTGATTGTGGAACATATTATTGAAATGGCGCAAAGTTTGCGGCTAAAAATCATTGCGGAGGGGGTTGAAACGGCTGAACAGGTTAGCTGGTTGCTAAAACGCGGCGTTCAGTATTGTCAGGGATGGCACTTTGCGAAGGCGTTACCACCGCAGGAATTCATCTCCTGGCTACAACAAACGCCCGCGCCTCTGACGATACGCGGACAGACGCCCTACAGGCGGTGACGGTAATCGCTGGGAGTGCGATCGAACTCGCGGCGGAATACACGCGAGAAGGTTTGCTGCGATACATAGCCCAGGTCCATCGCGATATCAAAAATCGGGCGCTCGGTCGTTCGTAGCTCAACGGCCGCCAACAGGAGACGGCGCTGGCGAATATACTCGCCTAATGTTTGATGCGTTACCGTACGAAACATCCGCTGCAAATACCACTTGGAGTAGCCCGATTTTTTTGCCACCACATCAATGTTTAGCGGTTGGTCGATATGTTCATCAATCCATTCGATAAGGGTCTGAATTATCTGCTGATGCGACATATTGTTGCCTCTTAAACAGTATTCGATTCGTCGTTTTGTCTGCGGGCGAGTATAATTCCTCAAGTTAACTTGAGGTAAAGCGATTTATGGAAAAAAAATCTCCCCGTTTAAAAGCCTTACTGACGCCGGGGGAAGTTGCGAAACGTAGCGGTGTTGCTGTGTCCGCCCTGCACTTCTATGAAAGCAAAGGGCTAATTACCAGTATCCGTAATAGCGGTAACCAACGGCGATACAAGCGTGACGTGTTGCGTTATGTCGCGATTATCAAGATCGCCCAGCGTATCGGCATCCCGCTGGCAACTATCGGCGACGCGTTTGGTATCTTGCCGGAAGGACATACGTTAAGCGCGAAAGAGTGGAAGCAGCTCTCCTCGCAGTGGCGCGAAGAGTTAGACCGACGTATTCATACGCTGGTGGCGTTGCGCGATGAGCTGGACGGTTGTATCGGCTGCGGCTGTTTATCGCGTAGCGACTGTCCGCTGCGAAATCCAGGCGACAGGCTTGGCGAACACGGGACGGGCGCCCGGCTACTTGAAGATGATTAACATGCACTCGGCCATCGGGCTGAGTTCACCTAAAACTAAAGCGCCGCTAAGGGCGCTTTAGTTTGTTTCCGGTCTTTGTCTTTCGCTCTATCCCGCTGATTACAGGAGGGTTTCCCCCGACGTCAACACCCCTCATATCGAGCACGTGGTGGAGGTTCCGGTTTGTGTTGATACTGTAAGTGTAAGCGATGACGCCCTGTTCGCCAGCGAAATGCTGATTTTTTAGCCGAAATTTTTACGGCAACTGCCATAATTTTCTATAGTTAGTTGGCATACCTTACAGGAGACAGCCATGCTGACGGTGCACCATTTAAATCAGTCTCGTTCGCAGCGCATCCTCTGGGCGCTGGAAGAGCTGGCGTTGCCTTACCGGATTGTGCGTTACCAGCGTGAAAAGACCATGCTGGCGCCGCCGGCATTGAAAAAAGTGCATCCGCTGGGCAAGTCTCCGGTTATCGAAGATCACGGTATGGTTATTGCGGAATCGGGCGCCATCCTGGAATATTTGCAGGACACTTACGACAGTATCGGACGCTTTAAACCTGCGGATGCGCAGGGGAAACAACACTATCGATTCTGGCTACATTACGCTGAAGGTTCGCTCATGCCCTTGCTATTGATGAGACTGCTCTTTACCTCTCTGGGTAAACCGCCGGTACCATTGGGCCTGCGAACGTTGGGCGGCGTTATCGGTAAGGGCGCGCAAAAAGCGTACCTCAATCCGCAACTGGAAACCCATGCGCGCTTTATTGACGGGCATCTGGCAAATCACCCCTGGTTTGCCGGAGAGCAGTTAAGTATGGCGGATATCCAGATGAGCTTCCCGCTATTTGCGCTGCTTGCCCGAGGCGGGATCGCTCATCTCGACCATATCAACGCATGGAAAGCGCGGGTAGAAATGCGTCCAGCCTGGCAACGAGCGATTCAGCAGGGCGGTCCGTTTACCATTCCTGGCGGATAATGGCGTTTTTGTGAGCAGATTGCGCAACGTATTTGCTAACAGCGATGCGAAAAATTGTTGCTGGATTGCGCAGGGACGATAACGTTTGCGCACCGTCTGGCGATTTATTGAGCATACTAAGCAGAAAAGCATAAAAAGCGGCAAAGTTCAGTTGAAAAAGCGTTGATGATCGCTGGATAATCGTTTGCTTTTTTTTGCCACCCGTTTTGTATACGTGGAGCTAAACGTTTGCTTTTTTGCGGCGCCCCGGTTGTCGTAAATGTAGCACAAGGAGATAACGTTGCGCTGTTAGTGGATTACCTCCCGCGTATACCGACGAATAATAAATTCTCAGGGGATGTTTTCTATGTCTACGCCTTCAGCGCGTACCGGCGGTTCACTCGACGCCTGGTTTAAAATTTCACAACGCGGGAGCACCGTTCGCCAGGAAGTCGTTGCTGGCTTAACCACGTTTCTTGCGATGGTTTACTCCGTCATCGTGGTGCCAGGGATGCTGGGTAAAGCCGGGTTCCCGCCTGCCGCCGTCTTTGTAGCGACCTGCCTGGTCGCCGGCGTCGGCTCTATCGTTATGGGGCTTTGGGCGAATCTGCCGCTGGCTATCGGTTGCGCTATCTCGTTGACAGCGTTTACCGCGTTTAGCCTGGTCCTGGGGCAGCATATTAGCGTCCCGGTCGCGCTTGGCGCCGTATTCCTGATGGGCGTACTGTTTACCGTTATCTCCGCCACCGGCATTCGTAGCTGGATTTTGCGTAACTTGCCACAGGGCGTGGCCCACGGAACCGGTATCGGTATTGGCCTGTTTTTGTTGCTGATTGCCGCCAACGGCGTCGGCCTGGTCATTAAAAACCCGCTGGATGGCCTGCCGGTCGCGCTGGGCGATTTCGACACCTTCCCGGTGATTATGTCGCTTGTGGGGCTGGCTGTTATTCTCGGTCTGGAAAAGCTGAAAGTCCCCGGCGGCATTCTGTTGACCATTATTGGCATTTCTATTGTGGGTTTGCTCTTCGATCCTAACGTCCATTTTTCCGGCATTTTCGCCATGCCTTCGTTGAGCGATGAAAACGGCAACTCGCTGATCGGCAGCCTGGATATTATGGGCGCGTTAAACCCTGTCGTTCTGCCAAGCGTACTGGCGCTGGTGATGACGGCGGTGTTTGATGCGACCGGAACGATCCGTGCGGTCGCAGGGCAGGCTAATCTGCTGGACAAAGATGGACAAATTATCGATGGCGGTAAAGCGCTAACCACCGACTCCCTGAGTAGCGTTTTCTCCGGCCTGGTCGGGGCGGCGCCTGCGGCGGTGTATATCGAGTCTGCGGCCGGTACGGCGGCGGGTGGTAAAACGGGCCTGACGGCGATTACCGTGGGCGTGCTGTTTTTGCTGATCCTGTTTCTTTCGCCGCTCTCTTATCTCGTTCCCGTCTACGCAACCGCCCCGGCGCTCATGTATGTCGGTCTGCTGATGCTGAGTAACGTGGCGAAAATCGATTTTGCTGATTTCGTCGATGCGATGGCGGGGCTGGTAACGGCTGTATTTATTGTACTGACCTGTAACATTGTCACCGGGATTATGATCGGCTTTGCCACGCTGGTCGTCGGGCGTCTGGTTTCCGGCGAATGGCGTAAGCTGAATATCGGAACTGTCGTCATTGCGGTCGCGCTGGTCGCTTTTTATGCCGGCGGCTGGGCTATCTAGTTCTGCCTTCATTCTGAAAAACGGGCGGCGTTGGTCGCCCGTTTTCATTTTCAGGACACATCACGTTACCTTTTGCGTTAATCTGAAGAAGGTGAAACCGAGGCATGATGCCTTTCTCCATCATAAAAAACATCGCAAACAGGGAACGCATGGAAATTTTCTTCACAATACTCATCATGACCCTTGTGGTCTCGCTGTCGGGGGTATTTACGCGTGTATTACCCTTCCAGCTTCCTTTACCCCTTATGCAGATCGCCATTGGCGCGCTGTTGGCGTGGCCGACGTTTGGTTTGCATGTGGAATTCGACCCGGAACTCTTCCTGGTGCTGTTTATTCCGCCGCTGCTGTTTGCGGATGGCTGGAAGACGCCGACCCGTGAATTTCTTGAGCATGGACGAGAGATTTTCGGGCTGGCGCTGGCGCTGGTCCTGGTAACGGTCGTTGGAATCGGCTTCCTGATTTATTGGCTGGTGCCCGGCATTCCGCTGATCCCCGCCTTTGCACTGGCCGCCGTGCTGTCGCCGACCGATGCGGTAGCGCTCTCCGGAATTGTGGGCGAGGGGCGTATCCCGAAAAAAATCATGGGCATTCTGCAGGGAGAGGCGTTAATGAACGACGCCTCCGGTCTGGTATCGCTGAAATTCGCCGTCGCGGTGGCGATGGGGACGATGGTCTTTACCGTCGGCGGCGCGACGCTGGAGTTTTTTAAGGTCGCTATCGGCGGTATTCTGGCGGGTTTTGTGGTCAGTTGGCTGTATGGCCGCTCGCTGCGTTTTTTGAGCCGCTGGGGCGGCGATGAACCCGCGACGCAAATCGTCCTGCTGTTTCTGCTGCCCTTCGCGTCTTACCTGATTGCCGAACATATTGGCGTCTCAGGCATCCTGGCCGCGGTTGCCGCCGGGATGACCATCACCCGTTCTGGCGTAATGCGCCGCGCGCCGCTGGCAATGCGTTTGCGCGCGAACAGTACCTGGGCGATGCTGGAATTTGTCTTTAATGGTATGGTCTTTCTGCTGTTGGGACTGCAATTGCCGGGTATTCTGGAATCTTCGCTGGCGGCGGCGGAAGCTGACCCGAATGTCGAAACCTGGATGCTCTTTACCGATATCGTGCTGATTTATGCGGCATTGATGCTGGTTCGCTTCGGCTGGCTGTGGACCATGAAAAAGTTCAGCCTGCGCTTTTTGAAGAAGAAACCGATGGAGTTCGCCAGCTGGACGTCGCGTGAAATTCTGATTGCTTCCTTCGCTGGCGTTCGTGGGGCGATCACCCTGGCTGGTGTGCTCTCTATACCGTTACTTTTGCCGGATGGCAGCGGATTTCCGGCGCGTTATGAACTGGTATTCCTGGCGGCTGGCGTCATTCTGTTCTCGTTGTTTGTCGGCGTGATCATGCTGCCGCTGCTGTTGCAACATCTGGAAGTCGCCGATCATGCGCAACAGTTGAAAGAGGAGCGTATCGCCCGCGCGGCGACGGCGGAAGTGGCGATTGTCGCCATTCAGAAAATGGAAGAGCGTCTGGCGGCGGATACCGAAGAAAACATCGATAATCAGTTGCTTACTGAAGTAAGCTCGCGTGTCATTGGTAACTTGCGTCGCCGTGCCGATGGGCGAAACGATGTCGAAAGCTCCATACAGGAAGAAAACCTGGAGCGACGTTTCCGTCTGGCGGCGCTGCGTTCCGAACGCGCCGAGTTGTATCATCTGCGCGCCACACGAGAAATCAGCAATGAAACATTGCAAAAGCTGCTGCACGACCTGGATTTGATGGAGGCGTTACTGATAGAAAATCAGTAGTCCTTGTGGCCCGGTGGCACCATGCTTACCGGGCCTACAAGTAGGCCGGATAAGGTGCTTGCGCCGCCATCCGGCAAGGGTTTTAACCCATGGCTTACGGTTGTTTCAGCCAAAACCCTTCGCAACAGGTTAACCATGCCCGGGCGCTGTGCGACAGATACACGCCCTCTCGCCAAATCATGCCCAACTGCCAGCGGAGATCGCTTTCCAGCGGTAGCCAGCGCAGCGTGGCCTTATCCAGACGCTGACAAATCGGCTCCGGTAAAATGGCGATGCCGACGCCCGCTTGCACCATGGCGGCGAGAAAATCCCATTGCCCGCTGCGCACGGCAATCCGTGGTTTTACGTCATGCTGGCTAAATAAGGTCATCAACTGGCGGCTCAGGGCAAAGTCTTCGTTGTAGATAAGAAGAGGATGCTCCGCCAGTGCTTCAGGCGCGATGGAGTCGCAGGTTGTCCACTGACCGGAACGGGGAACCAGCACGCACAGCGGATGACTGAACAGCGATAACGTCGTTAGCCCGCTCGCTTCTTCCACCGGGAGCGCGGTCATCGCAACATCCAGCTCGCCATTCATTACCGCCTGCTGTACCGTCAGGCCGCCAAACTCCGAAATTTTGAGTTCAACGCCAGGGTAGCGTTGTCGAAACAAACTGATTGGCCCGGCCATCAACATGCCGACCATCGGGGGAATACCCAGCCGCAGCACGCCCTTATTGAGATGGTTAATATCGCTCAACTCGGCCTCTAACTGGCGAAACTCAGCGAGGATCGCCAGACCGCGTTCAAACACCACGCGTCCGGTATCGGTCAGCAATAACTTACGTCCGTCGCGGATCAGTAGCGTACAGTTAAGCTCATCTTCAAGATTTTTCAGCATCTTGCTAATGGTTGGCTGGGTGACAAATAACTTCTCCGCTGCGCGGGTGAAACTTTGCTGGCGCACCACCTCGACAAAATAACGCAGCGTTCTGATATCCATGATTATTCCTTCCGACTATGCCTGCAATGATTTTAATTCATTTCTGCCCGTGACGGAGGTTCTCTATACTGGCGCTCCGTATTATTTTTCAGGACATTCCCTCATGGCTGTGGCGATAAGCCGCGTTACGCCTGCCGTTGTGCAACGACTCCAGGTACCGGTTCAGGTACTGCTCTATGCAGGTTTATTTATTTTTTCCCAATATCTTGTCTCCTGGCTGCACCTGCCGTTGCCCGCGAATCTGGTCGGCATGGTGCTTATGTTGGCGCTGATCGTTTGCCGGATTATTCCGCTTAGCTGGGTACGCGCAGGCGCACGCTGGCTGCTGGCGGAGATGCTGTTATTCTTTGTTCCCGCTGTCGTGGCGGTAGTGAACTATGCCCATCTGTTACTGGTGGACGGCTGGCGCATCTTCTCGGTGATAGCGATCAGTACCTTAATGGTACTCGGCGCGACGGCGTGGGTGGTGGATAAAGTGTATCGCTATGAGATGAGCAGGCTAAACCGTGAATAACGTTCAGTTAAGCGTACTGTGTCTGGTGATTACGCTGGGGATTTACTTCGCCAATAAGCGTCTGTATCGCCGTTTTCGCAAACTGCCGTTGATGCCATTAGTGTTGACGCCAGCACTGCTGGTGTTAATGCTGGTGTTCGGTCATATCTCCTGGCAAAACTATATTGGTGAATCGCACTGGCTATTGTGGCTGCTCGGCCCGGCGACCATTGCCTTTGCGGTGCCGGTGTACGATAACCTCGCGATTATCAAACGTCACTGGATGTCGCTCACCGCGGGCGTAGTGACGGCGACGGTGGTGGCGGTCACTAGTTCCGTTTGGCTGGCGCGTCTGTTCACGTTATCGGATGAGATTCAGCGTAGTCTGGCGGTACGTTCCGTTACTACGCCGTTTGCGCTGGCGGCGGCAGAACCCCTGGGCGGGCAGCCGGATCTGGTGGCGCTGTTCGTGGTCGTCACTGGCGTGTTTGGCATGGCGGTCGGCGACGCGCTATTTTTGCGTCTCTCTATCCAGGAAGGCATGGCAAAAGGGGCAGGATTCGGCGCGGCGTCACATGGGGCGGGCACGGCGCGTTCCTATGAACTTGGTCAGCAGGAGGGTGTCGTCGCCAGTCTGGTAATGATGCTGTCCGGCGTGGTGATGGTGCTGGCAGCCCCGCTGGTGGCGAGGGTAATGTTCTGATTTTCCTCCGACCCACAGGGCCGGAGGAAACGGTAAGATTAATGCGCACGCCCTTGTTGTACGCCGAATCCCGTTTGGGAGCGGATAAACTGAGCGCGGAACTGCTCACGTTCACGGTTGCCTTCTGCCGAGTTATCGGTGGCCGAGAAGAACCAGATTCCCAGGAACGCCACGCTGATAGAGAACAGCGCCGGATACTCATACGGGAAGATCGCTTTTTCGTGGCCGAGGATCTGCACCCAAATGGTAGGGCCAAGAATCATCAGCACCACCGCTGTCAGTAAACCTAACCAGCCGCCCAGCATAGCGCCGCGCGTGGTCAGTTTTGACCAGTACATGGAAAGCAGAATGATGGGGAAGTTGCAGCTCGCGGCGATAGCAAACGCCAGGCCCACCATAAAGGCGATGTTCTGATTTTCAAACAGGACGCCGAGGATAATGGCGATCACGCCCAGCACCAGGACGGTGATTTTCGACACCTTCAGCTCTTCACGTTCGGTTGCGCCTTTGCGGAACACGTTGGCGTACAAGTCATGCGACACCGCCGATGCGCCCGCCAGCGTCAAACCAGCAACCACCGCCAGAATGGTGGCAAACGCCACTGCCGAAATAAAGCCGAGGAACAGGTTGCCGCCTACCGCGTTGGCCAGATGTACCGCCGCCATGTTATTGCCGCCAATCAGCGCGCCCGCGGCATCTTTATAGGCGGGATTCGCCCCCACCAGCATGATAGCGCCGAAGCCGATAATAAAGGTCAGAATGTAGAAATAGCCCATAAAACCGGTAGCGTAGAACACGCTCTTGCGCGCTTCGCGGGCATCGCTGACCGTAAAGAAACGCATCAGAATATGCGGCAATCCGGCGGTGCCGAACATCAGTCCCAGACCCAACGACAACGCGGAGATCGGATCTTTCACCAGCCCGCCCGGACTCATAATGGCTGAACCTTTCGGGTGTACCGCCATGGCTTCGGTAAACAGATTATTGAAGCTAAAGCCGACGTGTTTCATCACCATAAAGGCCATAAAACTGGCGCCAAACAGCAACAGGACGGCTTTGATAATTTGCACCCACGTTGTCGCCAGCATCCCGCCGAACAGCACGTACATCATCATCAGTACGCCGACCAGTACCACGGCGATGTGATAGTTGAGGCCGAACAGCAGTTCAATCAGTTTACCGGCGCCGACCATTTGGGCGATGAGATAAAGCGCCACCACTACCAGGGAGCCACAGGCCGAAAGAATACGGATTGGCCCCTGTTTCAGGCGATAAGAGGCAACGTCAGCAAAAGTATAACGTCCCAGATTACGCAGGCGCTCGGCAATCAAAAACAGGATGATTGGCCAGCCGACAAGGAAGCCCAGCGAATAGATCAGCCCGTCATAACCGGAGGTAAACACCAGCGCGGAAATGCCGAGAAATGACGCGGCAGACATATAGTCGCCGGCAATCGCCAGGCCGTTCTGGAACCCGGTGATATTGCCGCCTGCGGTGTAGTAGTCGCTACGGGAACGTACGCGTTTAGAGGCCCAGTAGGTAATACCGAGCGTAAACACGACGAAAATCAAAAACATGATAATCGCCTGCCAGTTGGTGGGCTGGCGTTCAACCGCGCCGCTAATGGCATCCGCCGCATGAGCGGCGAAGGGGAGTGCGGCGGCAAGCGCCGTCAGAACTCTCTTCATAATGCTTTCACCTCATGCAGTACGGCGTTATTAAGACGATCGAATTCGCCATTCGCCCGCCAGATATAAATTCCGGTCAACACAAAAGAAATCACAATCACCCCGACGCCAATGGGAATTCCTCGGGTGACGCTGGTTCCCGCATGTAGAGGCGTGCCCAGCCAGCCAGGCGCGAAGGCGATCAGTAAAATAAAGCTGATATAAACCGCCAGCATGATAACCGACAGAATCGTGGCAAACCGTTGCCGTTTTTCGACTAATTCCCTGAAACGCGCACTGTCTTCTATCCGCTGATAAATTTGGTCATTCATCACAGAGCTCTCCAGAGGTCCCCCTGCGTCTTTCGCGCTACAGGCGCGTTGGCCGCACTCGCGCGCCCCAGCCACATAGTGAACTATGCTGCTGAGGATGTGCTCGCTTGCCGCCTTCCTGTAACACGAAATCCTTTGGGGGAGGTTTTTTTATATTTCCCTCTCCCGGTTTGAGAGAGGGCAGGGGTAGGGTCGTAGGCCGGATAAAACGCATTCGCGTTGCCATCCGGCATTTATGGTTATGACGGCATCGCGATGGCCTGCTTCTCTTCGAGCAGTTTCTCCACCACGCCAGGATCGGCGAGAGTCGAGGTATCGCCCAGATTGCTGGTATCGCCCGCCGCGATTTTGCGCAAAATGCGGCGCATAATTTTGCCGGAACGGGTTTTTGGCAGTGAGTCGGTCCAGTGCAGCACGTCCGGCGTCGCCAGCGGGCCAATCTCTTTACGTACCCAGTTGCGCACCTCCGCGTACAGTTCTGGCGACGGCTCCTCGCCGTGGTTGAGCGTCACATAAGCGTAAATCGCCTGGCCTTTGATAGCGTGTGGAATACCCACCACCGCCGCTTCGGCGATCTTCGGATGCGCCACCAGCGCCGATTCGATTTCCGCCGTACCCAGACGGTGGCCGGAGACGTTTAACACGTCATCCACGCGACCGGTGATCCAGTAATAGCCGTCTTCATCGCGACGCGCGCCGTCGCCGCTGAAATACATATTCTTAAAGGTAGAGAAATAGGTCTGCTCAAAACGTTCATGATCGCCGAACAGAGTGCGCGCCTGGCCCGGCCAGGAATCGGTGATGACCAGATTGCCTTCCGTCGCGCCTTCTTGCGGATGGCCTTCGTTATCCACCAGCGCAGGCTGTACGCCAAAGAAAGGACGGGTGGCGGAACCGGCTTTCAGTTCGATAGCGCCTGGTAGCGGCGTGATCATAAAACCGCCTGTTTCAGTTTGCCACCAGGTGTCGACGACCGGACATTTTTCCTTGCCGATCTTCTTCCAGTACCATTCCCACGCTTCGGGATTGATCGGCTCGCCGACGGAACCCAGAATGCGCAGTGAAGAACGGTCGGTGCCTTCAATGGCTTTATCGCCTTCCGCCATCAGCGCGCGGATGGCCGTTGGGGCGGTATAGAGAATGTTGACCTGGTGTTTGTCGACCACCTGGCACATGCGAGCGGGCGTTGGCCAATTCGGCACGCCTTCAAACATTAAGGTGGTCGCGCCGCAGGCCAGCGGGCCATACAACAGATAGCTGTGCCCCGTCACCCAACCCACATCGGCGGTACACCAGTAAATATCGCCAGGGTGATAATCAAAGACATACTTAAAGGTGGTCGCGGCGTAGACCAGATAGCCGCCGGTGGTGTGCAGCACGCCTTTCGGCTTGCCGGTGGAGCCGGAGGTATAAAGGATAAACAGCGGATCTTCGGCATTCATCGCTTCAGGCTGGTGCTCAGGGCTGGCTTTTTCAATCAAATCGCGCCACCACAGGTCGCGGTCTTCTTGCCAGTCAATGTCGCTGCCGGTGCGCTTCAGGACGATCACATGCTCAACGCTAGTGACATTCGGGTTTTTCAGCGCGTCATCGACATTCTTTTTCAGTGGGATACTGCGTCCGGCACGTACACCTTCGTCAGCGGTGATCACCAGCCGCGAGCTGGAGTCGATAATGCGTCCGGCGACGGCTTCCGGCGAGAAGCCCCCGAAGATCACCGAATGCACCGCGCCGATGCGGGCGCAGGCCAACATTGCCACCGCCGCTTCCGGCACCATCGGCATATAAATCGCTACCACATCGCCTTTTTTAATGCCCAGATCCAGCAGTGTATTCGCGAAACGGCAGACATCGCGATGCAGTTCGCGATAAGAGATATGTTTACTCTGCGACGCGTCATCGCCTTCCCAGATAATGGCGGTGCGATCGCCATTTTCCTGCAAATGGCGGTCAAGACAGTTCGCCGCCAGATTCAGCGTGCCGTCCTCGTACCATTTAATCGACACATTGCCTGGCGCAAAGGAGGTGTTTTTCACTTTTTGGTACGGCGTGATCCAATCGAGAATTTTTCCCTGTTCGCCCCAAAACGTATCGGGGTCGTTAATAGACTGTTTATATTTAGTCTCATACTGCTCTGGATTTATCAGGCAACGATCCGCAATGTTGGCGGGAATGGCGTGTTTATGTGTTTGGCTCATGCTGTTGTTCTCCTTGTAGGATGTTAATAATATGTCGCATAAACGTTAAATGTAGGGTCTTAATAAGTTTTGTTTAGTATTTGGGCGACAGATCACGCAAAAAGGGAACTGTGCAAATAAGCAGCAATCTATTTTTTGATTGTGTCCCGCAAAATTAGATAAATTTTCGGGATAACATGACGTTATATGAAATTTTTTAAAAAAGTGATCCGTGTCTGGAAATCAGAAAAGAGAGGGAGTTTTGTCCAGGTTACTAACTCTAAAGTGGTATTTTACATACACTTACAATTGATTAAAGACAACATTTTAAGTGTGGTTATTTGTTACACATAGAGGAGATCAATGTAATAACAGTATTTGTGCGGTTGCTGTTATGGAAAACGATAAAAAATCGCCATTAAAGATAATGGCGCAATCTGGATGAGACCTCTATGGCAAGGAAAACACTACGCGCACGCCGTTTCTTCAGCCTTATATTTCCTTTTTTCTTCATTACCTCTGTTTACGCTGAGCAAACGCCTGTATCCGCAAAAACCGTTACTGTTGAAGCGAAAAATGAAACGTTCGCGCCTCAACACCCCGACCAATATCAGTCATGGAAAGCGACGTCAGAACAGTCTGCCCGTGAAGATGCGCTGGCGGAAGACCCTCGTCTGGTGATCCTGTGGGCGGGCTATCCCTTCTCCCGTGATTACAACAAACCACGCGGCCACGCGTATGCGGTAACTGACGTGCGCGAAACGCTGCGTACCGGCGCGCCAAAAACGGCGGAAGACGGCCCGCTGCCGATGGCCTGCTGGAGCTGTAAAAGCCCCGATGTCGCGCGCCTTATCCAACAAGAAGGCGAAGACGGCTACTTCCATGGCAAATGGGCGCGCGGCGGCCCGGAAATTGTCAACGATTTGGGCTGTGCCGACTGTCATAA
The DNA here is from genome assembly GCF_051703725.1 of Salmonella sp. NW645. NCBI lineage: Bacteria > Pseudomonadati > Pseudomonadota > Gammaproteobacteria > Enterobacterales > Enterobacteriaceae > Salmonella > Salmonella sp. NW645. The sequence continues at coordinate 101,583 of NZ_JAMMKR010000002.1, forward strand.
CACCGCGTCGGACGATTTCGCCCAGGGGAAGCCCGCGTTAACGTTGTCGCGCCCCTATGCTGAACGGGCGATGGAGGCTATCGGCAAACCGTTTGATAAAGCGGGACGATTTGATCAGCAATCGATGGTCTGCGGCCAGTGCCACGTGGAGTACTACTTTGACGGTAAAAACAAAGCCGTTAAGTTCCCGTGGGATGAGGGCATGAAAGTCGAGAACATGGAGCAATACTACGACACTATCGCCTTCTCTGACTGGACTAACTCTCTGTCCAAAACCCCGATGCTCAAAGCGCAGCACCCGGAATATGAAACCTGGAGCGCGGGCATTCACGGTAAGAACAACGTGACCTGTATTGACTGCCACATGCCGAAAGTACAGAACGCCGAAGGCAAGCTCTACACCGACCATAAAATCGGCAACCCGTTCGACAATTTCGCGCAAACCTGCGCCAACTGCCACACCCAGGATAAAGCGTCCCTGCAAAAAGTGGTCGCCGAGCGTAAACAGGCGATTCATGACCTGAAAATCAAGGTTGAAGATCAGCTGGTACATGCGCACTTCGAAGCGAAAGCCGCATGGGATGCGGGGGCGACAGACGCGGAAATGAAACCGATTCTGAACGATATTCGCCACGCGCAGTGGCGTTGGGATCTGGCGATTGCGTCACACGGTATTCATATGCATGCCCCGGAAGAAGGTCTACGGATGTTAGGCAGTGCGATGGATAAAGCCGCGGATGCCCGTACTAAACTGGCGCGACTGCTGGCGACCAAAGGCATTACCCATGAAATTCCGCTGCCGGATATTTCGACGAAAGAGAAGGCGCAGAAAGCGATTGGTTTGAATATGCAACAAATCAACGCGGAGAAGCAGGACTTCCTGAAAACGGTCGTACCGCAGTGGGAAGATCAGGCGCGTAAAAACGGTCTGTTAAGCCAATAACCCCATTCCGCCCCGTAAGGGGCGGATAACTCAACGGAGTGAATATGAGCGTATTACGTTCGTTATTAACTGCTGGGGTGCTGGCGTCAGGCCTGTTCTGGAGCCTGAGTGGAATCACTGCCACGCCAACGCCGCAGGGGTCGGATCAACGCTGGACGGTCACCCAGCAGCGTAATCCGGATGCTGCCTGTCTGGACTGTCACAAACCGGACACCGAAGGTATGCACGGTAAACATACGGGCGCTATCAACCCGAACAATAAATTGCCGATAACCTGTACCAACTGCCACGGTCAACCGTCGCTTCACCACCGTGAAGGGGTGAAAGATGTGATGCGTTTTAACGACCCGATGTATACGGTAGAGCAGCAGAACAGCGTCTGTATGTCCTGCCACTTGCCTGAACAACTGCAAAAAGCGTTCTGGCCGCACGATGTTCATGTTACTAAAGTGACCTGCGCCAGTTGCCATTCCCTGCATCCGCAGCAAGACACGATGCAGACGCTAAGCGAGAAAGGGCGAATCAAAATATGCGTGGATTGCCACAGCGATCAGCGTACTAACCCGCACTTTAATCCGGCGTCCGTTCCGTTGCTTAAGGAGCAGCCATGAGTTGCACCCGACGTCAATTTATTACCCGCGTCGGCGCGCTGGCGGCGGTCAGTGGGATGGCAGGACGCGTTGTAGCGAACACGTTGAATATTAATGGCGTGCGTTATGGCATGGTACACGATGAGTCATTATGCATCGGCTGCACGGCCTGCATGGATGCCTGTCGGGAAGTCAACAACGTGCCGGAAGGCGTATCGCGCCTGACGATTATTCGCAGCGAGCCGCAGGGGACGTTTCCGGAGGTGAAATATCGCTTTTTCCGCCACTCGTGCCAGCACTGCGACCATGCCCCCTGCGTTGACGTCTGCCCGACGGGGGCATCATTCCGCGATGCCGCCAGCGGTATTGTCGATGTGAATCCGGACCTTTGCGTCGGCTGCCAGTACTGCATTGCCGCGTGTCCCTACCGCGTGCGCTTTATCCATCCGGTCAGTAAGACGGCGGATAAATGCGATTTCTGCCGGAAAACCAACCTGAAAGCGGGCAAACAGCCCGCCTGCGTTGAGTCATGTCCGACGAAGGCGCTGACGTTTGGTAATCTGGACGATCCCAACAGCGATATCTCCCGTTTGTTGCGGCAAAAAACTACCTATCGTTACAAGCTGGCGCTGGGCACAAAACCGAAGGTCTACCGCGTTCCCTTTAACTATGGGGAGGTGAGCCAATGACACCCGCTTCTGCATTTCATTTTGCATCACTGGTGTGGGACTGGCCCATCGCCATCTATCTGTTCCTGATTGGCATCTCCGCCGGACTGGTTACGTTGGCGATTCTGCTGCGTCGCTTCCATCCGGAGGCGGGCGGTTCGGACAGCACGCTGCTGCGCACTACGCTGGTGTTAGGGCCGGGGGCGATTATTCTTGGTCTGCTGATTCTGGTCTTCCACCTGACGCGCCCGTGGACCTTCTGGAAACTGATGTTCCACTACAGCTTTACCTCGGTGATGTCGATGGGGGTGATGCTGTTCCAGTTGTACATGGTGGTGTTAGTACTGTGGCTGGCAAAAATCTTTGGAAAAGAGGTGATTGCCCTGCAACAGCGTTGGCTGCCGCGTTTAGGGATCGTGCAGAAAGTGTTGGCGCTAATAACGCCGTTTCATCGCGTGCTGGAGACGTTAATGCTGGTACTGGCGGTTCTGCTCGGGGCGTACACCGGGTTTCTGCTGTCGGCGCTGAAATCCTATCCGTTCCTGAATAACCCGATCCTGCCGGCGCTGTTTCTGTTCTCCGGCATCTCCTCCGGCGCGGCGGTGGCGCTGATCGTTATGGCGTTACGCCATCGTAGCAACCCGCACAGCACCGAGGCGCGTTTTGTACATCGCATGGAAACCCCAGTGGTATGGCTGGAGATCTTCCTGCTGGCGGCCTTTTTTATCGGGCTGGCGCTGGGCGATGATGGCAAAATGCGCGCGCTGGCGGCGGCGCTGGGCGGCGGATTCTGGAGCTGGTGGTTCTGGCTTGGCGTCGTAGGGCTGGGATTGATTATCCCGCTGCTGCTGAAACCCTGGGCTAACCGTAGCGTCACGTTTCACGGCGTGCTGGCCGTTTGCGGCGCCAGTTTGACCGGCGTGCTGCTGCTGCGCTTTTTCATTCTTTATGCGGGACAGCTAACGGTTGCATAATCTGGACATCTTCCTTCCTGAAGCCGGATTTCTGGCGCTGTTGTTGAGTCTCGGGGTCAACGTGTTGACCCCGCTGGCGACGTGGTGCGGGATGGGTCAGCATTGGCGTGGCGTCATGCGCCTGACGACCTGCGGCGCGTGGATGGCGTTCACGCTGCTGCTACTGGCGTTTGCGATTCTGGTTAGCTGTTTTCTGACCAGCGATTTTTCGGTCGTTTATGTTGCGCAGCATAGCCATAGTCAATTGTCATGGGGACTGAAACTGGCGGCGGTATGGGGCGGTCATGAAGGCTCGCTCCTGCTGTGGGCGCTGCTTCTTTCGGGGTGGACGGCGCTATTCGCCTGGCGCTCCCGGCATGAATCTGACGCGCTTTTTCCGCTGACCCTGAGCATCTTGTCCCTCATTATGGCCTCGCTGCTGCTATTTATTGTGCTGTGGTCCGATCCGTTCCTGCGTATTTTCCCTCCCGCCATGGAAGGGCGCGACCTTAATCCCATGCTGCAACATCTGGGGCTGATCTTACATCCGCCTTTGCTCTATCTGGGTTATGGTGGCCTGATGATCGCGGCGAGCGTAGCGCTGGCTTCGCTACTGTGCGACGGCTTTAACGCGGCAACCGCCTGGGTGTGCTGGCGCTGGGCGTTACCCGGCTGGTGCGCTCTGACGCTGGGGATCATTCTCGGATCGTGGTGGGCGTATTGCGAACTGGGCTGGGGCGGCTGGTGGTTCTGGGACCCGGTGGAAAATGCCTCGTTGTTGCCGTGGCTTGCCGCCAGCGCCTTGCTGCACAGTCTGTATGTCAGCCGCCAGCGCGGGAGCTTCCGTCACTGGTCGTTGCTGCTGGCGATACTGACGCTGATCCTCTCGTTGCTGGGAACGCTGATTGTGCGTTCCGGCATTCTTGTTTCGGTACATGCCTTTGCGCTGGATAACGTGCGCGCGGTGCCGCTGTTTACCCTTTTTGCCGCGTTAAGTCTGGCATCGCTTGTTCTGTACGGCTGGCGGGCGCGGGAGCTGTATCCGGCGACGCGTTTGGGCGGCGGAAAGTGCGAAACGCTCATTCTGGCGACGCTGCTGCTCTTTAGCGCCGTCTTGTTGATCGTGCTGGTCGGGACGCTCTACCCCATGATTTATGGTTTGATGGGCTGGGGAAGGCTTTCGGTGGGCGCGCCCTATTTTAATCGCGTCACGCTGCCGTTTGGCCTGCTGATGCTGGTGGTTATCGTACTGGCGACAATCAGAAGCCGCAAAGTCTCTGTGCATCGTCAGCTTCCGGCATTGCTGGCGCATACGGGCGTATTTATCTTCGCCGCCGGGATCATGGTTTCCAGCGGCAGTCGGCATGAAATCAGCCTTAACCTCAGCCCCGGGCAGCAGGTGGTACTGGCGGGCTACATTTTCCGCTTTGAGCGCCTGGATCTGGAGGCCAAAGGCAACTACACCAGTGAAAAAGCGCGGATCACGTTGTGGCGGAATGAAAAACGCATTGGCAGCCTGCAGCCTGAAAGGCGCTTCTATGCCGCGCGTCGTCAACAGATGATGGAGCCGGGGATTCACTGGAACCTGCTACATGACTGGTACGCGGTGATGGGCGAAAAAACCGGACCGGATCGTTACGCCATGCGCTTATACGTGCAGACCGGCGTGCGCTGGATCTGGGGTGGGGGATTGTTGATGGTGTGTGGCGCGCTGCTGAGCGGATGGCGGGGGAGGAAGCGTGATGCGTAAATTACTCACAGCGTTGCCGGATGGCGGCGTAAACGCCTTATCCGGCCTACAGGATGCGCAAACCGTAGGTCGGATAAGCGTAGCGCCATCCGGCAGAAAGTTTTTACTCTTAACGATCGTCCTGTTTTTAATCACCTTCGCCACCCACGCCCAGGTGGTGGATACCTGGCGCTTTGACAATCCGCAACAGCAGGAAAAAGCGCTGTCTATTGCCAGTCAACTGCGTTGTCCGCAGTGTCAGAACCAGAATTTGCTGGAATCCAATGCGCCCGTGGCGGTCAGTATGCGCCATCAGGTTTACAGTATGGTGGCCGAAGGTAAAAGCGAAGCGGAAATCACCGCCTGGATGACCGACCGTTATGGTGATTTCGTACGCTACAACCCGCCGTTGAATGAGCAAACGCTGCTGTTGTGGGCGCTGCCGTGCCTGCTGTTATTGCTGGTGGGCGTGGTGGTCTGGCGGGCGAGAAAGCGTCAGCACGCAGAAGAGGGGGAACAATGAGCCAGTCTGAACACTCCACTGCGCCGTTACGTCCCATGCCCGTAAAGCGTCTGGCGGCTGCGGCGGTGTTGATGGTGGCTGCCTGTATCGGCGGCTATATGTTGACGCCGAAATGGCAGGCTGTGCGTAGCGAGCAACAGCGTCTGGCCGATCCGCTACGTGACTTTACGAACCCGCAAACGCCAGAGGCGCAGCTTTCCAGGCTGCAAGAAAAAATACGCGCCAATTCGCAGGATAGCGAGCAATGGGCGCGGCTGGGCGAGTATTATCTCTATCGCAATGCATATGACAATGCGCTGCTGGCATATCGTCAGGCGTTGCGTCTGCGAGGCGATAACGCGCAGCTTTTCGCCGCGCTGGCAACGGTGTTGTATTACCAGGCCGGGCAACATATGACGCCTGCGACGCGTGAAATGATTAATAAAGCGTTAGCGCTGGATGCGACAGAAGTGACCGCGCAGATGCTGCTGGCGGCGGATGCGTTTATGCAGGCGGATTATGCGCAAGCCGTGTCGCTGTGGCAAACCTTACTGGACGCTAACTCGCCGCGAGTGAACCGCGCGCAGCTGGTAGAGGCCATTAATTTGGCTAAATTGTTACAAAATCGGCAGAAATAATTTTTTCTTTTTTGTGACTTTTGTCATGTGTGCTGTTTAAAAAAACGGCGAATGAGACACAAGTAAAAATTAATTACCTCAGTGTATTATTCGTTTTTGACGAAGTAAAAAACTTTCCATAACAAATAGTTATTCATCATTAACGCCATAAACTCGCGTTATTATGCATAAAAACAGCCAAAAGCCCTGTTATGAAAGGGTTGCGCAAGACGCTATGCAAATGATACTGATTATGCGCGTTAAAAAACTCTACAAACCAACGCAACACAAATCATACCCTTTCAGTATGTATTGCTCTCATGCTTTCGGCGGAGAGCAACGCTTCATCGAGGAAGTCTGTTGTTATGAAAAATTTGAAAGTCAGCCTGGCCTGGCAAATTTTGCTGGCTATGGTGCTGGGCATTCTGTTGGGCAGCTATCTGCATTATCACAGTGACAGTCGTGAATGGCTGATTGCCAACCTGCTGTCGCCTGCTGGCGATATCTTTATCCACCTGATTAAAATGATCGTAGTGCCGATCGTGATCTCGACTCTGATTGTCGGCATCGCCGGCGTTGGCGATGCGAAACAGCTAGGCCGTATCGGCGCCAAAACCATTCTCTATTTTGAACTGATCACCACGGTGGCGATTATCCTCGGCATTACGCTGGCGAATGTCTTTCAGCCAGGCTCAGGCATTGATATGTCGCAACTGGCGACCGTCGATATTTCGAAATACCAGAACACCACGGCGGAAGTACAAAGTCATGCGCATGGGCTGATGGGGACGATACTGTCGCTGGTGCCGACCAATATCATCGCATCGATGGCCAAAGGGGATATGCTGCCAATTATCTTTTTCTCGGTCCTGTTTGGGCTGGGGTTGTCGTCCCTGCCGGCAACGCACCGCGAACCGCTGGTGACGGTATTTCGTTCCATATCTGAGACCATGTTTAAAGTCACCCATATGGTGATGCGCTATGCGCCAGTGGGCGTTTTTGCGCTGATCGCCGTCACGGTGGCGAATTTTGGTTTCGCGTCGCTGTGGCCGCTGGCGAAACTGGTGCTGCTGGTACACTTTGCCATTATCTTCTTTGCGCTGGTGGTGCTGGGCATCGTGGCGCGCCTGTGCGGGTTAAGTATCTGGATTCTGATTCGCATTCTGAAAGATGAATTGATTCTGGCGTACTCGACCGCCAGCTCCGAGAGCGTGCTGCCGCGCATTATCGAGAAGATGGAAGCTTACGGCGCGCCAGCCTCTATCACCAGTTTCGTGGTACCGACCGGTTACTCATTTAACCTCGACGGCTCCACGTTATACCAGAGCATCGCCGCCATTTTTATCGCGCAGCTATACGGTATCGACCTGTCGCTGTGGCAGGAAATTGTACTGGTGCTGACGCTGATGGTGACGTCGAAAGGGATTGCCGGCGTGCCAGGCGTTTCCTTCGTGGTGTTACTGGCGACGCTGGGCAGCGTGGGCATTCCGCTGGAAGGGCTGGCGTTTATCGCCGGTGTCGACCGTATCCTCGACATGGCGCGTACTGCGCTAAATGTGGTGGGGAATGCGCTGGCGGTGCTGGTGATTGCCAAGTGGGAACACAAGTTTGACCGTAAAAAAGCGCTGGCCTATGAGCGCGACGTACTGGGGAAATTTGATAAGACCGCCCAATAACGGATTGCCGGATGGCGCTTTGCTTATCCGGCCTACAGAGAAAGAAAATGTAGGCCGGATAAGGCGTTCACGCCGCCATCCGACAACCTGCTCCGGGTTGCCTGATGGCGCTACGCTTATCAGGCCTACAACGACTACGTTCATCAGGCAATAAACATCAGCCATTTGTTAGCGTTTCGAACTCTTCGCAACCGGTATCAAACCCTTCCAGACAGCTTAGATTCAACCAGTGCAACGCCTTCTGCTTGTTCTTTTCAATAAAGCCCGGTTCACCGTTTAAAAACATCATTCCCGCCCAGTATTCTGAATAGCCGGTACGGGAAATGGCGGAACTGCGTTTGAAATACCAGGCGGCTTTTTCATCATCGGCGGCAATGCCCACGCCGTTGGCGTAAATCAGGCCAAGCAACATTTGCGCATCCACCGCGGAGTCGTTATCCAGATCTTCAGAGGCCTTTTGCAGCAGCGAGATGGCTTTTGGGTAGTCCGGACGCCCGGCCTGGGTGTTGACCAGGATCCGCGCCAGCGTAATTTCGCCCGCTTTACTGCCCGCGTTAGCCGCCTTTTCAGCCAGCTTTTTCGCGTCGGGATAATCCAGGCTTACCGGATTAGTGATTTTGATTTGCGCCAGTAGCGCGCAGGCGTCGGCGTCGCCATTGTCGGCGGCTTTTTGCGCCCAGTATTCAGCTTTGTTCAAATCGCCATAGCTCAACCAACTGTCGGCCAGAAAATATTGCGCGCGTCTGTCACCTGCCTCTGCTGCCTGCAAATACTGGCTACCCGGCTCAGGATCTGCGGCATGGGCAAAGAATGTCATAAACAACATCAATGCAAGAAGTGGTTTCATTTTGAATTTTATTTAGGGTACGGAAAAGACAGTATAAAGAGATCGTATGGATAAAAAAACAGCCTCCGGGCGGAGGCTGTTATAGGGAAAATGCCTGATGGCGATGCTAATGCATCTAATCAGGCCTACAGTAGACGCAGGCCGAATAAAGCATTCTGATGCCGCCATCCGGCAGATCAACCCATTGCGCTTTCGCGCAGGCGGGTTTTCAGTTTGTTGTACTCATCAATCACATACTGCTCGGCGGCTCGCTGATCGGCGATCGGCTCAACGCGTACGGCGCAGTATTTGTACTCCGGCGTTTTGGTAATCGGGCTGAGGTTTTCAGTCACCAGCTCGTTACAGGCGCCAATCCACCACTGGTAGGTCATGTAAATCGCCCCTTTGTTCGGGCGATCGCTGACCTGCGCGCGGGTGATGATTTTGCCTTTGCGCGAATGAACCCACACCAGCGCTTCATCTTCAATGCCCAGACGCGCGGCGTCGGCGGTATTGATTTGCGCATAGCCCGGTTCATCGGCCAGCGCGGCCAGCGCCGCACAGTTACCGGTCATTGAGCGGCAGGAGTAGTGGCCGACTTCGCGCACCGTCGACAGTACCATCGGGTACTCTTCGGTGAGTTTATCGATAGGCGCTACCCAGTCGCAGGTGAAGAACTGCGCCAGACCGTTGGGGGTATCGAACTTCTCTTTAAAGAGGTACGAGGTTCCCTGATCGGCATCCGACGTGTCGCGGCACGGCCACTGGATATAGCCCAGCTCGCCCATTTTCTCGTAAGTGGCGCCGTAGAAATCCGGGCACAGATGACGCAACTCATCCCAGATCTCCTGGGTGTTGTTGTAGTGCATCGGATAGCCCATCCGGGTGGCGATTTCACTGATAATCTGCCAGTCGGTTTTCAGGTCCCACTTCGGCTCAACGGCTTTAAAGAAACGCTGGAAACCACGGTCAGCCGCAGAGAAGACGCCTTCATGCTCGCCCCACGAGGTGGAGGGTAAAATCACATCCGCCGCCGACGCGGTTTTGGTCATGAAGATATCCTGCACGATGACCAGTTCCAGATCCTCAAACGCTTTACGTACTGCAGAGAGTTCCGCATCGGTTTGCAGCGGATCTTCACCCATAATGTACGCCGCGCGCACTTCGCCATGCGCCGCACGGTGCGGCAGCTCGCTGATGCGATAGCCGGTATGCGCAGGCAGACTTTCTACACCCCAGGCTTTAGCGAACTTCTCGCGATTTTCCGGGAACTTAACGTACTGGTAGCCCGGATAAGTATCCGGCAGCGCGCCCATATCGCACGCACCCTGAACGTTGTTCTGGCCGCGAACCGGGTTAACGCCCGCGCTTGGCTTGCCGAGGTTGCCGGTCAGCATCGCGAGGCTGGTCAGTGAACGCACGGTTTCCACACCCTGATAGAACTGGGTGACGCCCATCCCCCACAAGATCGCTGCGCTTTTCGCGCTGGCATACATCCGCGCCGCCTGACGAATCTCCTGTGCGCTCACGCCAGTGATCTCTTCGACGGAATCCGGCGTATAGCCTTCGACAATCTTGCTGTACTCTTCAAAACCTTCAGTACGGCTGGCGACAAACGCTTTGTCGTACAGGTTTTCTTCAATAATGACATGCCCCATGGCGTTGAGCAGCGCGATATTCGAGCCGTTTTTCAACGCGATATGCATGTCGGCAATGCGCGCGGTTTCAATTTTGCGCGGATCGCAGACGATAATTTTCGCCCCGTTGCGTTTAGCGTTAATCACATGATTCGCCACGATAGGGTGGGAATCCGCCGGGTTATACCCGAAGACGAACACTAAATCAGTGTTATCAATTTCGTTAATCGCATTACTCATTGCGCCGTTACCGACCGATTGGTGCAGACCTGCAACCGATGGGCCGTGTCAGACGCGAGCGCAGCAGTCAACGTTATTGGTACCAATAACGGCGCGTGCGAATTTTTGCATTACATAGTTGGTTTCATTTCCGGTACCGCGAGAGGAGCCGGTTGTCTGGATTGCATCCGGACCGTACTTCGCTTTGATGGCGCTCAAACGTTCAGCGACGTAATTGAGCGCTTCATCCCAGGAAACAGATTCCAGTTTGCCGCCACGCTGGCGACGGATCATTGGGGTTTTCAGGCGCGGGGTCAGGATCTGGGTATCATTAATAAAATCCCAGCCGTAGTAGCCCTTCAGACACAGGGTACCCTGGTTGGTTTTCCCCTGCGCCGCCTCAGCCCGGACGATTTTGCCGTTATCGACCACCAGATTGATTTTGCAACCTGATGCGCAATACGGGCAAACCGTGACGACTTTTTTCATCGGTTTCGCTCCAGTTAATCAAATCGCGCATACGCGCTTTCGCCCTCAGTATGCATGTTTTATGCCACTTTTTTAGTATGGGCTTTCCCTGATATTACGGGCGAATTTTGTTCAAAACCCTGACGAAAAACAGGCTATCGTCAGTTTTGACGTGTCGAAAGAAAATGCCGCATGACATTTATTATGGGGAGAAACGCTGAGCGCAGGCCAGATAGGGCGGAGCCGCCATCCGGCAATCTGCTCTGCCTGAAGTGGGGGTTTTTAATAAATTGTCCGGATGGATAGACTCAAGGCCAGGGAACGCGTTGAGACTAACGCCAGGATAGAACAGGCCGCGGCAGGCAGTTCCATACCGCGGCCCGGCTTCAGAGGAGGCTGAAAAGGATTATCGCGGCAAAAATAGCGGCAATAACGAGATATTTCAGCGCGTAATAGAGAGTGCGGTTTTTCTTTTTCAGCCGTTGCCCGGCATCGCGTGCTGCGTGAACGTATTTAAAGATGCGATTAATCGCACCGGTGCGATCGTTCTCGTCGTTTGGCGAACTGGCGGCGGACATCAACGATGCGCCGACCCAGTGGTTTACGCTCTGCGCCCAGCGCCATTTCATTGGGCGCTCAATATCGCAAAAGAGGATAATACGTGTCTGCTCAGTTTTATTTTCCGCCCAATGAACGTAGGTTTCGTCGAAGATGACGGCTTCGCCGTCGCGCCAGCTATGGCGCTGTCGATCAACTTCAATAAAACAGCGGTCGTCATTCGGTGTGCTTAATCCAAGGTGGTAACGTACTGAACCGGCATAGGGGTCGCGATGTTTTCCCAGATAGGCCCCGGGAGGCAACTCGGCGAACATCGCCGCTTTGATAGAGGGGATGCTGTTGACCAGCTTTGTCGTTATCGGGCATAACGTTTCCGCCGACGGGTGGGCATCGGAATACCATTTAAGGTAAAACCGTTTCCAGCCGCGCTTGAAAAAGGTGTTGAATCCGGCGTCGTTATTGGCCTGCGCGGCTTTTATGTGATGCTGAAGCCGTAGCGCCTCTTCACGAATCACCTGCCAGTTTTCCGTCAGCTTCTGCAGCTCTGGAAATGCCGTGGTATCAAAGTACGGCTGCTTTGCCGGTAACGTTGAGAAGCGAGTCATGAACATATTGATCGGCGCCATAAACGTCGAGTGGTCAAAGAGCTGACGGGAAAGCTTTTGTTTTTCCACCCCGCGTGAATGCGCATAAATGACGCTGATAATAAAAATACCGATAATGATTGCTGCGAACATAACGTCACTGTCCTTCTAAGAAAACCTCATCCCGGGATTTTCAGGCAACCCTCCCGGTGATGCCAAAGAGAAAAGTGTAGTTCGTTGACAATAAATTTACATTTCTACAACTTAAAAGGGCCATTTTTGCTAAAGAAGCGAGTCAGCCCGTTTAACCTTTATCCAGGCTTGCCGACAGTAGAATTGAGATGGCTCCGCTACTTCACCCGGTGACGGTTGATTACGTTATGCCTTATCTCCTGATGACGGCTGCCAGATCACAATGCTTTCGTAAACCGAAAATGACTTTGCTTGTAACCTTCGCGAAGATAAAAACGGTGTGCATCGCGGCGTTTAATATTTGTGGAAAGCTCCGTTAGCTCGGCGCCCGCCTGACGTGCTTCTTCTTCTGCCCAGGCCAGAAGCTGACTGCCAACTTTTTGTCCCCGCATCTGCGGTAATACCACCAGCTCCTGAATTTCGCCAATCCAGTTGGCATGATGGAGATGAAACTGCATATGCAGGCTGATCATGCCGACTACCTCTCCGTTGCGCAGCGCTAAACGATAATGAAAGTTGGGGTCCAGTAAATTAGCGGCGAACCCATCCCTGAAAGCCTGATAATCAAGCTCATCTTTAAGTAACTCACAGATAAGCGCGTAAACAGAATCGGTATCCTCTGTTGTCGCGTGGCGTAATTCACAGACTGGCATAATGTCCTCCCGATGCTTCATCAGGATCAACCATCTTTCGCCAGACTGTAACAAACTACCGTCATTATTTATTCTATGGCAGTTAAACGGCGGATAACGTGCAGCCAAAGATCACTCTGATGGCAAGGGGGAGGGCGAGCCTCCCGGGGAGTTAGGTGGCAGGCTGATGTTTAACCACGTTAATCATCCACGGCACACCGAAACGATCGCTGACCTTGCCGAACCCCTGCGCCCAGAAGGTCTCCTGCCAGTCCATTTCGATTTGCCCTTGTGCGGCAAGGTTATCAAACCAGCGCTTCCCTTCTGCTACATCTTGGGTATCAAGCACCAGCGTAAAGCCGGAATAATGCGCCGTTCCCGACGCGCTGGCATCACTCATCATGATATCGCTGCCGGCAATGCGCATGTTGGCGTGGGCGATAGCAGTATCGGGAAAGCGCATTCCTGACGGGCAGCCCTCTTCGTTATCCGCCGCCGAGGGGGGCATTTCACCGAAGCTGAGTTTATAAAGCAGTTCTGCGCCTAACGTTTGTTGATAATACGCGATGGCGTCGGCACAGTTGCCGGCAAAAGAGAGATAGGGACTTAACGGCATGATGGTTACCTCAGGTAAGAGATGCTCGTTAAGTGTAGTTCGAAATTGGCACAATATTGTCGGTGGCAGGCCCGCTCAGGCCCGGTAAGCGAGGCGCTACCGGGCAATGACACGGTAAATCAGTTCTTTTTCACGAACTCGGATTTCAGTTTCATCGGGCCAAAACCATCGATTTTGCAGTCGATGTTATGGTCGCCTTCAACCAGACGAATATTCTTCACTTTGGTGCCGATTTTCAGCATGGAAGAGCTGCCTTTTACTTTCAGATCTTTCACGATGGTGACGCTATCGCCGTCCGCCAGCAGGTTGCCGTTGGCGTCTTTGACAATCAGCTCATCGCTCTCCTGAGCGGGTTCCGCATCGTTCCATTCGTGAGCGCATTCCGGGCAGATGAACATGCCGTTATCTTCGTAGGTATATTCGGAGTTACATTGCGGGCAGTGGGGTAATGACATGTTGGTATCCTCAAAAAGTCAGCGGGGGCAAATGCGCCCAAAAATGGCAGATCGCCGAAAAAGGCCGCAATTATACACAAAATCCTTAGCGTTGTCGGGACTATTGCCGCTTTTATAAAAGGGACTGCGCCACGCCAGTCAGCAATGGTTTACACTCAAATAACCGCTTTTTTACTGTCACCACAGCGCATTAGGGCGTCCTTATTTACACCTTTTGACCGAATTGACATATATGTGTGAAGTTGATCACATATTTAAACCCTGTTAGGGTAAAAAGGTCATTAACTGCCCATTCAGGCGTCAACAGGTTCGGTTGTACAGTCCGTAACCGGACAGTGTAAGTAAACCTGCTACGCTTGTATGAGGGAGAGCGTTCGCGCCCCTCCTTCCGCTCGACGGCGACGCTGGCGCGGTATGCCAGTGCCCGCCGTATATAGCGCTACAGGGCTTAGCCTATGAGGACAGCTATGCTGAAAAGGAAAAAAATAAAACCGATTACACTGGGCGATGTGACCATCATTGATGATGGTAAACTTCGCAAAGCGATTACCGCCGCCTCGCTGGGCAACGCGATGGAGTGGTTTGATTTTGGTGTTTATGGATTTGTTGCCTACGCGTTGGGTAAAGTCTTTTTCCCCGGCGCCGATCCCAGCGTCCAGATGATTGCCGCGCTGGCCACGTTTTCCGTTCCCTTCCTGATTCGTCCGCTCGGCGGGTTATTCTTTGGTATGCTCGGCGATAAATACGGGCGCCAGAAGATCCTGGCGATCACGATTGTGATTATGTCGATCAGTACTTTCTGTATCGGGTTAATTCCCTCTTACGCGACGATCGGTATCTGGGCGCCAATACTGTTGTTGCTATGTAAAATGGCGCAGGGCTTCTCGGTTGGCGGGGAATATACCGGCGCGTCGATCTTTGTCGCGGAATATTCGCCGGATCGTAAACGCGGATTTATGGGAAGCTGGCTGGATTTTGGTTCCATCGCCGGGTTCGTGCTGGGCGCGGGCGTGGTGGTCTTAATCTCAACGATTGTCGGCGAGGAGAATTTCCTGGAGTGGGGCTGGCGTATTCCGTTCTTTATCGCCCTGCCATTGGGAATTATTGGTCTCTACTTACGCCATGCGCTGGAAGAGACGCCAGCGTTTCAGCAGCACGTGGATAAACTGGAGCAGGGCGACCGCGAAGGGCTGCAGGATGGGCCGAAAGTCTCCTTTAAAGAGATTGCCACCAAACACTGGCGTAGCCTGTTGTCATGTATCGGTCTGGTGATTGCCACCAACGTGACCTACTACATGCTGCTCACCTACATGCCGAGCTACCTGTCGCATAACCTGCACTATTCTGAAGATCACGGCGTGTTGATTATCATCGCCATTATGATCGGGATGCTGTTTGTGCAGCCAGTGATGGGGCTGCTGAGCGACCGTTTCGGTCGACGTCCATTTGTGATTATGGGCAGCATTGCGCTGTTTGCGCTGGCGATCCCGGCCTTCATCCTGATTAACAGTAACGTTATTGGCCTGATTTTTGCCGGTTTGTTGATGCTGGCGGTGATTCTGAACTGCTTTACCGGGGTGATGGCCTCGACATTGCCGGCGATGTTTCCGACGCATATTCGTTACAGCGCGCTGGCGGCGGCTTTTAATATCTCTGTATTGATTGCCGGTCTGACGCCAACGCTGGCGGCCTGGCTGGTGGAAAGCTCGCAGGATCTGATGATGCCGGCGTATTATTTGATGGTCATCGCGGTGATAGGCTTGATTACCGGTATTTCCATGAAAGAGACGGCCAATCGTCCGTTAAAAGGCGCAACGCCAGCGGCGTCGGACATCCAGGAAGCGAAGGAAATTCTGGGCGAGCATTACGATAATATTGAGCAGAAAATCGACGACATCGATCAGGAAATCGCGGAGCTGCAGGTCAAACGTTCGCGTCTGGTACAGCAACATCCGCGTATCGATGAATAAATTTCGCGCTTAAGGTTCGCTTAATCTCTCGCGGGCATACTCTCCTCCATACCTTTGGAGGAGAGCGTCATGAAAAGCTATATTTATAAAAGTTTGACGACCCTGTGTAGTGTGCTGATTGTCAGCAGTTTTATCTATGTGTGGGTCACGACGTATTAAACGCCTGTTATGCCTTTTTCAACATCACCCAGGCACGGGTGCCTGTTCTTTCCGTACGGTTTTGCAGGAAAAACTGTCCCTGATGTAGCTGGGTGATGCGGCTGACGATACTCAGCCCCAGGCCAATTCCGCCATAACGGCTGTCCATCCGCACGAACGCTTCGCTTAGCTTCCCGCATTTGCTTTCATCAATACCCGGCCCCTCGTCTTCGACCGCCATAATAGCGTCGGGGTCGGCGCTAATGTGGATAGTGATATGGGTTCCTTCAGGGCTATAGCGATGCGCGTTTTCCACCAGATTTCGCAGCAGCATACGCAGTAACGTCGCGTCACCGCGCACCACCACGTCCGCCGCGCTTTCCGGCAGCAACAGAGTTTGCTGACGCGTTTCCAGCATGGTGTTCAGCTCATCGTAGGAGGGGAGGATCACATCTTCCAGCAGTTTTACTTCCTGATAATTCCCGGAAGAGAATGACTGGCCCACGCGCGCCAGTTGCAGAAGCTGGGAGACGCTATCCATCATCTGGTCAAGACGGGCGATAAGCGGCGCGACATCAACATTGTGGGTTTTTGACAATAATTCCAGATGCAAACGCACCCCCGACAGCGGCGTGCGTAGCTCATGGGCCACATCGGCGGTAAAAAGGCGTTCATTGTCGAGCGTGGTGGTCAAACGCGTAACCAGTTGATTGATCGCCGAGACGACGGACTCAATCTCAAGCGTGGAGCTGTGAATGGCGATCGGCGTCAGATTATCCGCCGTCCGCGCTTCCAGCTCTTTTTGCAGTTCGGCGAGTGGGCGGGTAATACGCCGTACCGCCTGGTAGCAAACCAGCAGCGTCAGGCTAACCATAAATATGCTGGGGACGATCAGGCTGGCGACCGCCTCGCGAATTTCGTGCATGATATGGCGATCGTTGTTGCGATTATCCCGCAGCGCCTGCTCGAACAGTTGGATTTGCTCAGTGCTTTCATGCCATAACCAGAAGGTACTGATTAGCTGGAACACCAGCAGAATAAGACCAATTGTCAGAGTTAAACGCTGGCGAAGGGTCATCGCTCTTCGCTGAAAACGCATCAGGCTCACTTAGCTTTCCTCAGTGGCAACCAGCATGTAGCCAAACCCGCGAACCGTGCGAATGCGCGACTTGCCGACTTTGTCGCGCAAATTATGTATATGCACTTCCAGAGTGTTGGTCGAGGGTTCGTTATCCCAGTTGTAGATATCGTTATAAAGAATTTCCCGGTGCACCGGACTGCCTGCCTTGAGCATCAACCGTGAGAGCAACGCGTACTCCTTAGGCGTCAGGGTCAGTTCCTGTCCATCCCTCCATGCCTGATGGCGGCCTATATTGAGCGTCAGATTGCCAACCGTCAGTTCACTTTCACCCTGGTTATTATGGCGGCGCAGCAGCGCGCGGATGCGGGCGTGCAACTCCTCCAGGGCGAAGGGTTTTACCAGATAATCATCTGCGCCGACATCCAGCCCGCTAATGCGATCGTTGAGCGTATCGCGGGCGGTCAGAATGAGTACCGGCAGAGTATATTTTTTCTGTCGGATTCGCGTCAGGAAATGCAGGCCATCCTCATCGGGCAGCCCTAAATCCAGCACCATCAGACTGTAATGACCAGACTCCAGACTATGCTCGGCGGCACGCGCTGTCGAAACGCCATCACACGCATAGCCTTCGGTTTGCGCGGCGAGTATTAACCCCTGTAATAATAGCGTGTCGTCTTCAACAATCAGTATCTTCATTCGCTTAGTCTCCTGCACGGTTGCAGAATATCATCTGCGGCCTGGTAATACGTCGTTTGTACGCCGGTTAATCCCAGCATGGTTGAGAAAAGATTGTCCTGTGAATAATCCAGCGTGCTCGCCCGTTTTTGCAGGCAGGCCTGATCCACCTGATAACGCTGTTGATAATCTTTAGAAAGCCAAATGAGCATCGGGACATGTTTTTGCGTATCCGGCGCAATGGAATACGGCAGACCGTGTAAATAAACGCCATTTTCACCCAATGATTCGCCGTGATCGGAAAGATACACCAGGCTGGTTGTGAATTTATCCTGATGAGATTTCAGCAGGTTAATGGCTTTATCTACAATATAGTCCACGTACAGCACGGTATTATCATAGGTGTTGATCAACTGCTGTTGGGAACAGTTCTGAATTTCGTTAGTGTCACAGGTTGGGGTAAATTTTTTAAACTGCGGTGGATAACGGTTGTAATAGGTTGGGCCGTGGCTGCCGATGGTATGTAATACAATAACGCCATCGCCTTTCAAATGGTCGATATAGTCTTCCAGACCGTGAAATAACACTTCATCGTAGCACTCGCCGTCGATACATTGTCCGGGCAGGTTTAGCTCGGTGACATTTTGATGCGGAACGCGATCGCATGCGCCTTTACAGCCGCCGTCATTATCATTCCACAGTACGTTAATCCCCGCGCGCTGGATAATATCCAGCAGCCCTTCCTGGTGATGCGCCAGCTCTTCGTCATAATGTTTGCGCGGCATATCAGAAAACATGCAGGGAACGGAGATCGCGGTCGCCGTTCCGCAAGAGGTGGTATGCGGGAAGTAGATCACATCGTCTTTCGCCAGCCGCGGATTGGTGTCGCGCGGATAGCCGCCAAGAGAGAAATCATCGCCGCGCGAGGTTTCGCCAACGATAAGAATCGTCAGGTTTTTGCGATCGCCTTTCAGCATTAATGGATTGCGATGGGCATCCTCGCCAATGCGTACCAGCGGCAAATTCGCCAGCCGTTGATGCGAATACCATGACCAACTGGCGACAATACTGTTCGATGGGCTTAACGCTTTGATCAACTGTTTATTATTTCGAAATAGCGAGGCGTAATCTTTATAGAAAAAGGCGGCGACCAGAATAACTAATAAAATAGAGATCAGGACGCTGGCCAGACGGTAAAGCCCGCTACGTAAGCGCGGTGTCGCCGGGCGGATTTTGACCCAGAAGGCAATCACGGCTGCCAGAACGCCGCTTAATCCCAGCGTCAGCACCATTTGCGGCGTCATCAGCGCAAAGGTTTCCGCGGGCGTGGTATCCATCATATTGGCGATCATGGAGCGATCGATGATGATGCCGTAAGTCAAAATAAAATACTGCGCGGCAGCGCCGACCAGAATAAAAACGCAGGCCAGCAGTCGGTTTAGCCAAATAAATGAGGCCAGCGTCAGCACACTATTGACCACGCTAAACGCGACGACCGGCATGGAAATAAACACCAGCACATTGCGCAGCGAGTTTAACGGTAGGTCTTGTAGTACCTGCTTGTAGAACGCAATGTTCAGGCAGACGGCAATATAAAAGGAAAAAAGCAGAAGCCAGGCGATTTGCCCAAGAACAGGTCTTTTAAGAAAGCGCTTTAACATGTTGATGCGTCCATCGATTCGGTGACGCTAATCGTGACAAAGTAAAATTAAGTGAACCTTAAGAACTTAATGTTGGTGGCGGCCGGATAACCTGCGCTATCCGGCCTGTTGCGATAACATTAACTACACGTGGTCAATCCTGTTTAACCGGCGCATCCAGCGGATACGGGTTTTTGTGAATGCGGTTGTAATTCAACGCATACAGCGCGGTGATCACCATCAACGTGACGAACGACCACATCACTTCTTTGGCGCCGGAACCGATGACCGCCCAGATGCAATACACAAACGCGACGAAGGTAATCAGCAGATACAGCGGGCGCGCTTTACCAAAGTGACCGTGGCCCAATAGCAACAGCGCGGCACAGGTGTAAAGATAAGGCACCAGGGTGAAGATAACCGACACGGAGGAGACCAGACCAAACTCTTTCGCGGCGTTCGGCGACATACTGCTGAACTGGAAGATAGTCATCAGCACGCCGACGATAAGCAACCCAGCCACTGGCGTACCGGCTTTATTAACCCGCGCGAAGATTGGCGGGAAGAGACCATCGTCCGCCGCCGCTTTTGCGGTTTGACCGGCAAGCAGCGTCCAGCCGCCGAGAGAGCCCAGGCAACCTGCTGCCGCACAGAAGGAAACAATAGCCCCTGCGGTATCGCCCAGCGCCATACGCGCCGCGTCACCGAAAGGCGATGCCGACACACGCAGCGCCGCGTTGGGGATCATCCCCATAATCGCCGTTGTGGAGAGTACATAGCAGACGGCGGCGATCAGTACCCCGCCGATGGTGGCGATAGGCACGTTGCGTTTCGGGTTTTTGACCACACCGGCCGCAACGGAGGCGCTTTCTACCCCGATGAATGACCACAGCGTAACGTTCAACGTGCTTTGAATCGCGCCGAAGGTATTCATGCCGCTCACGTTCCAGGCCGCCATATAGGTTTCGCCTTTAAACCAGAACCAGCCGAAGACCGCAATCCCTACGATAGGCACCAGCGCCAGTACGGTGGCGACGGCCTGTACGCGGGTAATCATTTTCGGCCCGACGATGTTCAGCAGAACAAAAATCCACAGCACCGCGACGCAGGTAAGCGTTAATACCAGCGGATCTTTCAGAATCGGGAAGAAATAGCTCAGATAGCCGACGCCGATAACGACCATCGCGATATTACCGATCCAGCATGCCAGCCAGTACAGCACGTTCGTTTGATAGCCCAAAAACGGCCCGAAGCAGCGACGTGCGTAGGCATAGGAACCGCCGGGACTGGGATCTAAGGACGACATTTTGGCATAAACCATCGACAGCGCCAGGGCGCCGATGATAGTGACCAGCCATCCGTAGATTGCAATCCCGCCAGTGGCCGCCAGGTTGGCAGGGAGTAAGAATACCCCTGAACCCATAATATTCCCCGATACCATTAAGGTGACGGGGATTAGGCCCACTTTGTGAGCATCAGCATCCGAAGACATAATTTGGACTCCTGAAAAGGTGACTTCGTTACGATAAATTACGTCGTATCATACCCCCTCAGAATGCCGCTGAATTATGTCGGAGACGGGTTATCGCCAATGCTGTTATTATCGTGTCTTATCGTTGAGTGTAGAAAAATTAGGCAGCCGATCGTTCCCGATGTTGGCTAACATAATGCAGGGGGGTCATACCATAAAACTCTTTAAACACGGAAATAAAGTACGATGTGCTGTTATACCCACACAGCTGTGAGACTTGAGAGATATTCTTTCCGTCCATTAATAATTGGTTTACGGCATAACGCATTCGGCAGGTCGTGATTATTTGGCTATAACTGGTATTCTCGGTTTTTGAGCTTTTTCTTTAACAAGCTTGGACTCAGGCACAGGCAACTGGCAACGGCGCTCAGATTCCAGTCTTTATGAATATCGCTCTGAATGATGTGGTAAACGCTGTCACTGATGCGGCTGCGCAGCATGTGCATTAACAAAGAAATAAATTTTTTGTGGTCAAGAAAGCGGGATAAAACGGTGAAAAGGAGCGCACGGGTACGTTCACTAACAATTTCATCCGGTGTTTCCATCGCGCTGTAGCGGGCAGCGACCCTGAAGATATCCGGCGTCAGACAGTTGGCGGTCAATAAGGGATCGGCGTTGCGTTGCCAGACGGGAAGGTGTGAGAGATCTTTATTCAGGAATTGTAAATAGTCTTTAATATTATTGCGACTCACTTGTATTACTAGCACGCTATTTAATGATGAAATGTCAATAACGTTATTTTCACAAGCCAGAATGGCCATATGATTCGCTTTTAAACTGATTGGCTCCTTACCATTTACTCGTAACCATGTATCTTTTTCGGTTAATAACACTATGCAAGGTTCGTTGCTGCAAATCCTCATACCCGAACTCCTGGAATATGAACATAAAATACCGGATCTCGCCAAACGGGAGAGATAACGGGGACTGAGTCAATTGTGTGATGAATTGAAACTGCACTAAAATAACTTTCCTGAATAATATTACAATATTTGTACGATGATTTAGGGTGTACAAAAAGTTGTACGCGAGTGGCAACTTGTCATTTTTGTATAAAAAAAGCGCGGGATGGGGCCCGCGCAAAAAGGTATGACAGTATTATTGTTTTGCAGCAATACTCAGGGAATACATGCCATCCTCAAAAAAAAGACTCTTTGTGATTAGGCTTTCACGCACATAACGTGATATACGCCATCAATAATTTCCGTGCCTTCGGTTTCATGCTCAAAGCCAGGGAAGTGATGATCCCAGGATTGCAGTGAGCGTAAGTAACCTACCTGCGGACTGTTTTCATCGCCAAAGTTTTCGCCGGAGAGCAGCATCGGGATGCCTGGCGGGTAAGGAATAACGGAGTTCGCCGCGATGCGACCCGGTAGATTTTCAATCGCCACCATTTCAATATTGTTGTTCACAATCGCGTTGTAGGCGTCGCGCGGGGTAATCTCCGCAACCGGCAGGGTGGAATAGGCGGCGTTGAGACGGGCGCCCGGGTTATTTTCACGTAGCCAGGCAAACATTTTATCGCCCAGGTCATGAATACCCATGTTCGCGTAAGTGTCAGGATAATCCTGCACCAGTTCCGGCATCACCTGCGCCAGCGGCGTATTCGCGTCGTAATGATGTTTGAAGGAACACAGCGTGTTGATCAGCGTTCCCCATTTCCCGCGAGTGACCCCCATGGAGAACAGGAACATAATCTGAAAGTCGGTGGTGCGGGTCGGCACGATACCGTGGCGGCCAAGCCATGCTGTGACCAGCGCAGCAGGTACGCCGGATGCTTCCAGTTCGCCATCGTCGCCCATACCCGGCGCCAGAATACTGACTTTAATCGGGTCCAGCATACTCCAGTTATCCGGCAGGTCTTTAAAGCCGTGCCAGGTTTCCCCGGGGCGCATGACCCAGCAGTTCTGGTCGGTTGCCAGCAGTTTTGCCGGCGCGTCGGCGAAGTCATACGTTTTACCGGTTTGTGGATCGGTGACGACGTCTTTATTCCACGGTTTAAAGAACCAGTCGCCTTCATCGGTAAACTCTTTATAAAGACGCGCCATCGCCTGACGGAAATCAACCGCTTCGTCAATCACCTCTTGAGTCAGGGACAGGCCGCTGTTACCGTCCATCATCGATACCGCCACATCGTTGGATGCGCAGATGGCATATAACGGAGAGGTGGTGGCATGCATCATATATGCCTGGTTGAAGCGGGAGAAATTCACCGCGCCACGGCCTTCACGGACATGAATGTAGGAAGCTTGTGAAAGCGCATTCAGTAGTTTGTGCGTGGAGTGGGTGGCAAACACGGTCGGACCGTTATGGTCGCCTGGCTCGCCGCGCATCGCGTAGTGATCGCAATAAATCGGGTTGAAGCGCGCATAGCCGTACCATGCTTCGTCGAAGTGAATGCGATCGCTGGTTTTTGCCAGCAGATCCTGCGCCTCTTTGGCGTTATAGCATACGCCGTCATAGGTACAGTTGGTCACCACGCTGTAAGACGGTTTCTGTCCGGCTTTGGTTTTGGTCAGCGGGCTGGCGCTGATTTTTTTCTGCAAGGTTTCAGGCTGCATTTCCTGCGGGTAGATTGGCCCGATAATGCCGTAACGGTTACGGCTTGGCACCATATATACCGGTTTGGCCCCAGTGAGGATCAGCCCCTGCTCGATGGATTTATGGCAGTTACGATCCAGTACAACGACATCATTATCCGTCATACAGGCCTGCATAATAGTACGGTTAGAACCGGAGGTCCCGACAACCACGGACCAGGAGCGGTCAGCACCGAATACGCGGGCGGCGTTTTTCTCGCTTTCGCCAAACGCGCCGGTATGGTCGAGGAGTGAACCGAGCGTGGTACGCTCAATCCCCATATCGCTGCGGAACAGGTTTTCGCCATAATAATCGTGATAAAAGCGACCGGCAGGCGTTTTAGTGAAACCGACGCCGCCCTGGTGTCCCGGCGCCGCCCATGAATATTCATGAATGTCGCTGTATTTCATCAACGCGTTAAACAGCGGCGGTAACAGTTGCTGGCGATACCGGGTCATGGCGGCAACAGCGCGTCCGGCGATAAAGTCAGCGGTGTCTTCCAGAATCCAGGCGAATTCATCGACAAGCTCCAGCAGGTCGCGGTCCAGCGATGCCGTCGCTTTTTCCCTGTCGCCTAACAGGAAAACGGGCACGTTTTGCTGACGCTCGTGAAGCTTACCGATCAATTGCCTGACGCTCAGGTGCTCATCCGGTTGTTCCATTTGGTAGCTAAACATCAGACAGTCAATGGCTTCGTTCGCGGACAAGATGGCATAGCCGTCATCGAAGGATGTCGATTTAATGACGGTAACATTTTGTTGGCTCAAGGCATCCGCCAGACGCTCAACCGCGTTGCCAACCCAGGTGTCCTGATGCAGAAACTCACTTTCAACAATTAATACTTTCATCATCTTTTACCCGGTTGTGGAGGCCGTGCAATTTACGCCTTGCCGACCCGCCGTATGAATGTGACGTGGGCAAGTATTACCCCGTCAAATAGGGGGTGTAAAGTGATGGAATAATGGTCAGTTATTGATATTGTTGTTTAATAAACAATGGGTTAATTATGGATATCGAGCGATTTCACCTGCCGTTTATCGACAGGTGAATTATTTTTTTGGCTGATAGTGGTATCCGGCTTTAGCCGGGCATCGTCTGGCGTCGTTGCTGGCTTAGCTTGCGATATTGTTGCGGAGACATGCCGACAAATTTGCTAAAAGTACTGTAAAAACGGCTGCTGGATCGGAACCCGGCAGTCAGAGCGACATCGAGGATCGTTTTGTCAGTATCGCTCAATAAGGCACGTACGTGATTGATGCGCATCGCCGTGATGTACTGCTTCATCGTCAATTGCATAACCCGCTGGAATATTCCCATCGCGTAATTAGCATTGAGTTTGACATGCTCCGCGACGTCGTTAATGGTGAGCGCCTGATCGTAGTTATCGGCAATAAATCCCAGCATCTGGCTTACGTAAAACTGCGCATGGCGTGAGACGCTATTCTTGTGGGTGCGTGATGTTTTATTGAGCAAAATAGGCTGCCAGCCGGAAAGGCTAAAGCGTTTAAGCATCAGGCCGATTTCATCGATCGCCAACTGGCGAATTTGCTCATTCGGGCTGCTTGTTTCCTGCTGCCAGCGCAACACTTCAAAGGTGCTAAGCTGCTGGGTCGCCAGTGATTTAACCACCATCCCGTGCGTGACGTGGTTGATAAGATCGCGATCCAGCGGCCAGGAGAGAAACAGGTGCATCGGCAAACTGAAAATCGCCATCTGGCGGCAGTTGCCGGGGCGGGTAAGCTGGTGTGGCGTACAGGCCCAAAACAGGGTGATATGTCCCTGCTTTATCTGCACGACTTCATTGTTGATTAAATACTCCACATCGCCGTCAAACGGAACATTCACTTCTACTTGCCCATGCCAGTGACTGCTGGCCATTCTGTGCGGTGGCCTCAGCTCAACGTCCAGTCGTTGATATTCGGAATAGAGCGACAGCGGGCTACGGGTTTGCTTTTCATCGCCGTTGCACATGTGCGGGTCGGGCGGGAGGAGGGATATTGCTTGCGTACTCATCGTCACTCCATTTCCTGAATTATCAGAATTATGCCCCTTTAGCCGGGAGGAAACCGGGAATCCGGACACAGAATCCGTCGATATTGTAGAGCGTAGCCTGACTTTCAGGCCGAATACTCTGCTTTTTACGCCATTTTGTCCCAAAAACTCAGATCTCCCGCGCGTCAGCATACGATCTGAGTTTTCGGGAATGCTCATCGGGGAAGACGGAGGTTTTCACCGGGAACGCGTGCCACCATGAAGATGTTCACTACTGTTCTGGAGAGTCATGATGACGGCACCCAAAATTACCTTTATCGGCGCAGGTTCTACGATTTTCGTCAAAAATATCCTCGGCGATGTGTTTCACCGCGAGGCGCTAAAATCAGCGCATGTCGCCCTGATGGATATTGACGAAACCCGGCTGGAAGAGTCGCACATTGTGGTACGGAAACTGATGGACTCAGCAGGCGCTTCTGGCCGGATTACCTGCCATACCAACCAGAAAGCGGCGCTACAGGATGCGGATTTCGTGGTGGTCGCCTTTCAGATTGGCGGCTACGAACCCTGCACCGTGACCGATTTTGAGGTTTGTAAGCGTCATGGCCTGGAACAGACGATCGCCGATACGCTGGGGCCGGGCGGCATTATGCGCGCGCTGCGGACCATCCCGCATCTGTGGCGGATTTGCGAAGACATGACGGAAGTCTGTCCGAAGGCCACCATGCTCAATTATGTCAACCCGATGGCGATGAACACCTGGGCTATGTATGCCCGCTATCCGCATATCAAACAGGTCGGCCTGTGCCATTCGGTACAGGGAACGGCGGAAGAACTGGCGCGCGACCTGAATATCGATCCCGCCTCGCTGCGCTACCGCTGCGCCGGCATTAACCACATGGCGTTTTACCTCGAACTGGAGCGCAAAACGGCTGACGGGACTTATGTCGATCTCTATCCTGAATTGCTGGCGGCCTATGACGCCGGACAGGCGCCGAAGCCCAATATTCACGGCAATGAACGCTGCCAGAACATTGTGCGCTACGAGATGTTCAAAAAGTTGGGCTACTTCGTCACCGAGTCATCAGAACATTTTGCCGAGTACACGCCGTGGTTTATTAAACCGGGACGCGAGGATCTGATTGCGCGCTACAAGGTGCCGCTGGATGAATATCCGAAACGCTGCGTAGAACAACTGGCGAACTGGCATAAAGAGCTGGAGGAGTATAAAACCGCCGAGCGTATCGACATCAAACCGTCCCGCGAGTACGCCAGCACCATTATGAACGCTCTGTGGACCGGCGAGCCGAGCGTGATTTACGGCAATGTGCGTAATGAGGGGCTGATTGATAACCTGCCGCAGGGAAGCTGCGTGGAAGTGGCTTGTCTGGTGGATGCCAACGGCATTCAACCGACGAAGGTGGGGACGATCCCTTCTCATCTGGCGGCGATGATGCAGACCAACATCAACGTGCAAACGCTGTTGACCGAAGCCATCCTCACGGAAAACCGCGATCGCGTGTATCACGCGGCGATGATGGACCCTCATACCGCAGCGGTGCTGGGTATCGAAGAAATCTATGCGTTGGTTGACGATCTGATCGCCGCGCATGGCGACTGGCTTCCGGCCTGGTTACGCCGTTAATCTCCAGCCGCGCTGGACGGCAGATCCGGCGTTTAACCTCTACTAACAGAAGGCGGGCGCTGGTAACAGCGACCCGGTACCCTATGAGCATCTCTCTGACAACAAAGCTGAGTTACGGGTTCGGTGCGTTTGGTAAGGATTTCGCCATCGGCATTGTGTATATGTACCTGATGTATTACTACACCGATGTGGTGGGACTCTCGGTCGGCCTCGTCGGCACCCTTTTTCTGGTCGCGCGAATCTGGGATGCGATAAACGATCCCATCATGGGATGGATTGTCAACGCCACGCGTTCGCGGTGGGGGAAATTTAAGCCGTGGATATTGATCGGCACCTTAACCAATTCGCTGGTGCTTTTCCTGCTGTTCAGCGCCCATCTTTTTGAGGGAACCGCGCAGGTTGTATTTGTCTGCGTAACCTACATCCTGTGGGGCATGACGTATACCATTATGGATATCCCATTTTGGTCGCTGGTGCCGACCATTACGCTTGATAAGCGAGAACGCGAACAACTGGTGCCGTTCCCGCGTTTCTTCGCCAGTCTGGCTGGCTTCGTCACTGCCGGTATAACGCTGCCGTTTGTGAACTACGTTGGCGGAGCGGATCGTGGGTTCGGCTTTCAGATGTTTACGCTGGTACTGATTGCGTTCTTTATCGCCTCGACTATCGTGACATTACGCAACGTACATGAGGTGTACTCCTCCGACAACGGTGTAACGGCGGGCCGCCCACATCTGACGTTAAAAACGATCGTTGGATTGATATACAAAAACGATCAGCTCTCTTGCCTGTTGGGAATGGCGCTGGCGTATAACATTGCCTCCAATATTATCAATGGCTTTGCGATCTACTACTTCACCTATGTGATTGGCGATGCCGATCTTTTTCCCTATTACCTTTCTTACGCCGGCGCGGCGAATCTGCTGACGCTGATTGTCTTCCCCCGGCTGGTGAAAATGTTATCGCGGCGGATATTGTGGGCGGGCGCCTCCGTGATGCCCGTTCTGAGTTGCGCAGGGCTCTTCGCGATGGCGTTGGCGGATGTCCATAATGCCGCTTTAATCGTGGCGGCGGGTATTTTCCTGAATATCGGGACCGCGCTCTTTTGGGTGCTTCAGGTGATCATGGTGGCGGATACGGTCGATTATGGGGAATTTAAGCTCAATATTCGCTGCGAGAGTATCGCTTATTCCGTACAGACGATGGTCGTGAAGGGCGGCTCGGCGTTTGCGGCGTTCTTTATCGCTCTGGTGCTGGGGCTGATTGGCTACACGCCGAACGTGGCGCAGTCTGCGCAAACCCTGCAGGGGATGCAGTTTATTATGATTGTCCTGCCGGTACTGTTTTTCATGATGACGTTGGTTCTCTACTTCCGCTACTACCGTTTGAACGGCGATATGCTGCGCAAGATTCAGATCCACCTGCTGGATAAATACCGGAAAACGCCGCCATTCGTCGAACAGCCGGATAGCCCGGCGATTTCTGTGGTAGCGACCAGCGATGTAAAAGCGTGAGCATGGTCTCTCGTGCAGGCCGGATAAGCGTAGCGCCATCCGGCAATTAAACGATAACGCGGCCCGGGTGAACGCCGGGCCTACCAGGTTATTTCGCGCAGTTAGCGCACTGTTTGCTGACAATCTGCTGGAAGAAATCGTTGCCTTTGTCATCCACCAGGATAAAGGCCGGGAAATCTTCTACTTCAATTTTCCAGATAGCTTCCATGCCGAGTTCCGGATACTCGACGCACTCCAGATGCTTAATGCTCTGCTGTGCCAGTACCGCCGCCGGGCCGCCGATACTGCCCAAATAAAAGCCGCCGTGTTTTTTACAGGCATCCGTGACCTGCTGACTACGGTTGCCTTTCGCCAGCATGATCATACTGCCGCCGTGGGATTGCAGCAGATCGACATAAGAGTCCATTCGGCCTGCGGTGGTGGGGCCTAATGAGCCAGATGGATAACCTGCCGGGGTTTTTGCCGGGCCTGCGTAATAGATGGGGTGGTCTTTAATATACTGCGGCAGGTCTTCGCCGGATTCAATACGCTCTTTTAGCTTCGCGTGGGCGATATCGCGACCTACGATAATGGTGCCCGTCAGCGACAGGCGAGTCGAGACCGGGTACTGCGATAGCTGGGCGAGGATCTCTTTCATCGGACGGTTGAGATCGACTTTCACCGCGTCGCCTTCGCCCGCCTGACGCAGCGCTGGCGGAATATACTGGCCCGGATTGTGTTCCAGTTTTTCGATCCAGATGCCTTCGCGGTTGATTTTCGCTTTGATGTTACGGTCTGCCGAGCAGGAGACGCCCATCCCCACCGGACAGGAAGCGCCGTGACGAGGCAGGCGAATTACGCGAATATCGTGGGCGAAATATTTCCCGCCGAACTGGGCGCCGAGGCCAAGTTTATGCGCTTCTTCCAGCAGTTCCTGTTCCAGGTGGAGATCGCGGAATGCCTGGCCGTGCTCGTTACCTTCCGTCGGCAGCGCGTCGTAATAGTGGGTGCTGGCGAGTTTAACGGTTTTCAGCGTGCTTTCCGCCGAGGTGCCGCCAATGACAAAGGCGATATGGTATGGCGGACAGGCTGCGGTGCCCAGCGTGCGCATTTTCTCAACGAGGAAGTTTTTCAGCTTGCCTGGGGTGAGCAGCGCTTTGGTCTCCTGATAGAGATACGTTTTGTTTGCTGAACCGCCGCCTTTCGCCACGCAAAGGAACTTGTACTCGTCGCCGTCGACAGCATAGAGATCGATTTGCGCTGGCAGGTTGCTGCCGGTATTGACCTCTTTGTACATATCCAGCGGCGCGTTCTGCGAGTAGCGCAGGTTATCTTCGATATAGGTATTAAACACGCCTTTGGAGAGCGCGGCTTCATCGCCGCCGCCCGTCCAGACGCGTTGGCCTTTTTTACCCACGATAATCGCCGTGCCGGTATCCTGGCAGGTCGGCAGAATGCCTTTGGCGGCGATTTCGGAGTTTCTCAGGAATTGCAACGCCACATATTTGTCGTTTTCGCTGGCTTCGGGGTCATGGAGAATGGCGGCGACTTGCTGCTGGTGTTCAGGACGGAGCATAAAAGACGCATCATGGAAGGCCTGCTGAGCCAGCAACGTTAACGCCTGCGGCTCAACGTTGAGGATAGATTCTCCATTGAATTCACTGACGCTGACATAATCGGAGGTGAGCAGATAATACTCTGTTTTGTCCTCTCCCATCGGGAAAGGCGCCTGATAGATAAACTCTTTTTTCGACATGTGCTTCCAGCCTAATAGTAAGAAAATGTATTAAGAGCCTCATGGGCCAGGCTCTAAGTCGCGCGCCGCGCATAGCCGGGCGGCGCGCGCGGCCATTACAGGAATCCGTACATTGCGGCAAAGATCCAGCCAAAGACGCAGGAGACGCTCACGCCAATCAAACCCGGCAGAATGAAGCTGTGGTTAATGACGAAGCGGCCAATACGGGTTGTGCCGGAACGGTCAAACTGAATCGCCGCCAGATCGCTTGGGTAGGTCGGCAGAATATAGTAGCCATAACATGCCGGCGCAGAGGCCACGATATACGCCGGATCGACACCGATAGCCAGCGCGACGGGAACAATCGCCGCCAGCGCCGCGGCCTGGGAGTTAACAAACTTGGAGACCAGCAGCAGAACGATGGCGTAGGCCCACGGATACTCTTTGACCATTTCGCCCAGCACACCCTGAATTTCCGACATATGCGCGCCGAACATGGTTTCCGCCATCCAGGCGATCCCGTATACCGCGACAATCGCAATCATACCGGAACGAAAAACTTCGTTTTTTGAGATAGACGCAGGATTGGTTTTGGTCAGAATGATAATGAGCGCCCCGGTCAGCAGCATGAACATCTGAATGACCAGCACCATCGACAACGGTTTGCCGCCGAAGGTTGGACGTAAGTCGGAGTCCGCGCCCAGGAGAGCGACCACGGCAATCGCCGCCAGGAAGATCCACATCGCCAGCCAGTTGCTTTTCGGCAGTTTTTTATCCAGCAGCGTCGCGGTATCGCCGTACACGTACTGACGGTTTTCCGGTACGGAGATAAATTTCTGAAACGCTTCGTCTTTATCCAGATCTTTACCGCGGAACCAACTAAAAATACCGATTGCCAGGATACCGAGCAGGGTAGACGGGATGGTGATCGACAGCAGATCGAGGAACTCCAGATGTTTTCCGTCAAATGTCACGTTGCCCAGCATCGCTACCAGAGAAACAACGGCGACGGAAACCGGACTGGCGATGATGCCCATTTGCGCGCCGATAGAACTGGCCGCCATTGGACGTTCCGGACGGATATTATTCTTGATCGCCACGTCATAGATAATCGGCAAAATGGTGTAGACCACGTGGCCTGTCCCACACAGAATCGTCAGGGTACAGGTGACGAACGGCGCCACAATAGAGACGTATTTGGGGTTGCGACGCAGCAGCTTTTCGGCAATCTGCAGCATCACATCCAGCCCGCCTGACGCCTGCAACGTTGCCGACGCGGCGACTACCGCGATAATGACCAGCATTACGTCAACGGGCGGTTTACCTGGCTGGAGATGGAAAACAAACACCAGAATGACCAGACCAATACCGCCCAACAACCCGAGCGCGATCCCGCCCTTTCGGGCGCCATAAAACAGACATATTAATATTATGAGAAGCTGTATACTAAATAACATTTTTATTTATCCTCGCGATAAACCCAGTCAATTTTGATAAATGGATCACAGCCATCCTCTGATTTGTGTGAATGAGCATCAGGAAATGGCGAATATTCAATGCGCCAGTGGCGACGATTAACGATTAAGGTTTTTACAGAGTTGCTTTAAGTAATTATTTTCTTGCGATGGTGATGTTCAGAGGGAAGCACCCTCTGGCGATGGGCAGGTGGAGTCAGCGAGAGCAGTAAATTATGATTTGTCTGTTTTAAAAACAGGCGTTTATTATTTAATTTTTGTGTCTCGCCATCAGGTAAATCACGAGATAAATCCAACAGAATGTGACTTATGTGATCATTGTCACGCCATTTTTTTAAATTATTAGTATGGCGTGTGGAGACGCGTATCTGCTCACCAATATACGTATTGTCCATAGGCGTAGCACAAGCTCCATTGCTACAAACATAATTTTATTTAAGTGTCAGGAAAATTCCGGACAAATCCCTTTTTTAATAAAAATACACACTCTCGGCATGGGATAATACTTAATTAACTTTTGTTAGCGTTTTGAAATTAAAAACAGCGCAGAGCGCTGTAATAATAGAAAATAACGTTAACAGGCCTGGGTTGAGTATATTTGATCTGACACAATTTCCCAGATTTGTTATTAATGTGATAGCGTTTTTATTGGCATTGTTATAATAAATGTTACCAGGATATAACGCTTCGCGTCGGCTTTATGCGGTATCCTTACTGACAATATTGTTTCAGTAAAGAGTAATGTTCCGGCTGAACGCGGTAGCGGTAAACCGGCCTGCCGGTCACGCCGTAATGAATACTGGTAAACAAGATATGGCAATTCACCAGCCAGATGAGATATTTACGGCAGGAGACGCGCGAGATATTCACTTCGTTGGCCAACTCGTCGGTAGAAAATTCCTGCTCCTGATGCGCATCAATCCACTGGCATAAGGTGCGTAGCGTTTGCTGCGTCAGCCCTTTTGGCAGCCGGCGAGGCTCCTGCTCGCTGGATGAATTACCGTGAATGAGCAGGTCAAGCTCAGACTGTTCGTAATACTGGCGTTTTTCCATCGCCGTTTTCTTACGTAGCCAGCCGGTCAGCGCTTCTTCAAAGCGCGTGGCCTGAAAAGGCTTGATCAGATAATCCACCACGCCGTAGTGAAGCGAATCTTTAATGGTGGCGGCGTCAGCGGCAGAAGAAATGACAATAACGTCGCTTTTGCAGCCTGCGCTGTGCAGGACAGGCAGCAGATCCAATCCGTTTTCCTGCTGCATGTAGATATCCAGCAGGATTAGGTCAATGTGATTTTCACTGTTGAAGATAAACTCTTTCGCTTTTTCCAGCGTCGAAGCGGTTCCACAACAATGAAAACCGGAGATTTGCGCGACATAGCGGCGATTTAACTCCGCGACCATCGCATCGTCATCGACAATTAATACATTGATCATAGGCTGGTCCTTTTTCCATCCCAGGGTAACTGTACAAAAAATTGTGTGAAGATCCCAGGCTCGGACTCCACGGAAATTACGCCGCCAAGCGCTTCAACCTGCTGTTTAACCAGCGCTAAACCGACGCCGCGTTCGGCGCCTTTCGACGAGACGCCTTTTTCAAAAATCGCCTCGATGCGCTCAGGTTCGATACCCGGACCGTCATCGCTCACTTCGCAATGCAGCCAGCCATGACGGTAGTGTAACGAGATGCTGATTTCGCCGCCGGATTCCTGGCTCAACGCTTCCAGCGCGTTTTCAATCAAATTACCCAGCGCCGTAATCAGCACCGTAACCTGATCTTCATTGTTATTATCCGGTAACTGGCTGTCGCTGCTTATCACCAGGCTGTGCCCGAAATCAGAGGCGCGAGTAATCTTACTGAGCAAAAAGCCAGCGATAATCGGCGACTTTATTTTACCCAGCAGCAAACCGATCTCTTCCTGATAGTTATTGGCCGTCTTGATAATATACGCTTCAAGCTGCTTATAACTCTTCAGGTGCAATAATCCCAGAATCACATGTAATTTGTTCATGAATTCGTGGGATCGTTCACGGAGCGCATCCGCGTAGTTCACCATCCCGTCCAACCGCTGCATCAGTTGGCGAACTTCTGTTTTATCCCTGAAGGTGGATATCGCGCCGATAATTTCGCCGTTGCTGCGCACCGGAACGGTATTCACCAGCAGCAGGCGGCCTTTGACGATGATCTCTTCATCGCGGCGCGGCGTACCGTCACGCAACACTTCGCTAATGTCCACCACCTGCGACCAGGCATGACTCAGGGTGGATAATCTGGCGTCATCCTGCGTTTTTCGATAATCGAGCAGCGCTTGCGCCGCATGGTTAATCAACGTGACTTCGCCGCTATCATCCACGGCGATAACGCCCTCTTTGATTGACTGCAGCATTGCCTGGCGTTGTTCAAACAGGGTTGAGATCTCATAGGGTTCGAGGCCAAACAGGATACGTTTTAGCACCTTGACCAGCGCATACGTGCCTAATAACCCCACCAGAGCGCCGAACAGAATGGACCAGATAATACTGCCGCGGCTATTGTTGATCTGCTGCGTAACGTGACTGAGTTCCAGGCCGATCGCTACCACACCGATCTGCCGGTGGCGTTCATCATAAACCGGTGTGAAAACGCGCAGCGCTTTGGCAAGAAAGCCGCGATTAATGGCAACGTTTTCCTTTCCCTGCAGCGCGAGCAGAATGTCATCGCCTTTGAACGGTTGGCCGATTCGCTGCGTTTCTGGGTGCGAATAACGGATGCCCTGCATGTTGGTCACCACAATAAACAAAAAGCCATTATGCTGGCTCACCGCTTCGGCGAGCGTCTGAATGCCGCTTTCCGCAGGCGGTTTTTTCAGCCCCTCGCGAATTGCCGGAGAGTCCGCCAGCGAGCGCGCCACCGCCAGCGCTTTATCTGCCAGCGCGTCGCGCGTCATGCTGCTGATTTGCGAAAAATAGATCAGATGGACCACAACGAGCACCGAAAACAAAACGGCGCTGACCATCAGAATGACGGTAGTGCCGAGTTTCATGGGGCGTTTGCGTAACGCCCGGCATGGCAGGGAGTGTTTCATAGTGGACCTGAGCGGACGAATCGTAAGGTTATTATCCCTGATGAGGCGTCTAATTCAAAGGCATAGGCGATGTTGCTCCAGTGTTGAAAAGCCCGTCTTACCTTGTAGGGGGCGCTACCTGCTCATGTCGACTGGCAAACGTCATGTCGTTAATTAATATCGCCGGATACCGTGATGGGTAATTTATTTTCATCAGAATTGCATAAAATAATTTTTCATTAATTTTTATAATAACGTATGCGGTGTCACGTTTTATTTTTACTGACGTTCAGAATGCGTTTGATCACAATCAATCAGCGCTAATGTTTAATCTATTATGATTAGTTTTCATTACATATTATTAATAATTATGGAAGCAATGTGAGAAATAAAAAATGGAAATAAAAAAATGGCTGAACACAACCATAACCCGACGTGATGCTATTGTCGCTACTGCAAAAGTAGGGGCGGCGGTGACGCTAAGTCAGGCGATTACGCTGCCTTTTGCTACCACTGCCCAGGCGCAGGATACCCCGATACCGAAGGATGCCAACGACGAAACCGTCAGGCACAGCGCCTGTCTGGTCAACTGTGGCAGCCGATGCCCGCTTAAGGTTATCGTGAAAAATGATCGCATTGTGCGCATTGAGCCGGAAGACGCGAAAGATGACGCGGTATTCGGCGAGCATCAGATTCGTCCCTGCCTGCGTGGGCGTTCCAGTCGCTGGCGCGTCTATAGCCCGGATCGCATTAAGTATCCGATGAAAAGAGTGGGAAAACGCGGTGAAGGAAAATTTAAACGTATTTCATGGGATGAGGCCACGGCCTTTATTGCAGCGGAATTAACGCGCGTTAGCGAACAATATGGCCGGGAAGCTATTTATTATAATTATCAATCCGGGGCATATTATCATACGCAGGGCAGGCCCGCCTGGATAAGATTATTAAATCTCACCGGCGGTTATTTAAATTATCACAACACCTATTCCACGGCGCAAATCGCCACCGCCACGCCCTATACCCACGGCGATTATGTCGGTAGCCATTTTACGCAGATCGCGCATTCCGATCTGGTGGTGCTATTTGGTCTGAATCTCTCAGAAACGCGGATGTCCGGCGGCGGTCAGGTTGAAGAGCTGCGCCGGGCGCTGGAGACCTCGAAAGCCCGAGTCATTATTATCGATCCGCGCTATACCGATTCGGTGATTACCGAACACGCCGAATGGCTACCGATTCGCCCAACCACGGACGCTGCGTTAGTCGCCGGCATCGCGCATACGCTGATTACCGAACAGCTTCTCGACGAGGCGCTGGTAAACCGCTATTGCGTCGGCTATGACCGTAGCACATTGCCGGACACGGCTGCGCCTAACGCCAGCTATAAAGATTATGTTCTTGGCACGGGCGATGACGGTATCGCGAAAACCCCGGAATGGGCGGCGGATATCACCGGTATTCCGGCAACGCGTATTCGCCAACTGGCGCGCGAAATCGCCTCGGCGCGCGCCTGCTATATTTGCCAGGGCTGGGGGCCGCAGCGTCATGCCAACGGCGAACAAACCGTGCGTGCTATTCAGACGCTGCCAGCGTTAACCGGCCACTTCGGGCGGCCCGGCACCAACAATGGCAACTGGCCTTACGGTACGCCGTATGGCGTGCCATTGTTGCCTGTCGGTAAGAATCCGATCAAAACCTCTATTCCTTGCTATCTATGGACGGACGCCATTCAGCATCCGGAGAAAATGACCGCGACGACAATGGGCGTGAAAGGCGCGGACAGGCTAAAAACCGGGATTAAGCTGTTTTTCAACCAGGCCGGTAATACCTTGCTGAATCAGCACGGCGAAACGAACCGCACCCGTCAAATTCTCGCGGATGAATCGCTGTGTGAAACCATTATCGTGATTGAAAACCATATGACGCCCAGCGCGATGTATGCGGATCTGCTGTTGCCGGAGACCAGCTATCTTGAGGCGGAAGACCTGGTGGACAGCTCCTATGCGGCGGGATCGCATAACTATATGATTGCGATTCAGAAAACCGTTAAACCGATGTGGGAAGTGCGCAGCACGTATGACATCTGCGCGGATATCGCCGGGCATCTTGGACTGCGCGAGCAATATACCGAGGGCCGAACTCAGGCGCAGTGGGCGGAGATGCACTATCAGCAGATCCGTGAGAAACGTCCATACCTGCCGGAGTGGAGCGTGGCGAAAGAGATGGGCGTGATTGACCAGCGTATCGCGACCGAGCAGCAGAGCCTTGCGTTTGCCGATTTCCGCGCCGACGCCGAGGCTAACCCACTCTCCACGCCGTCGGGCAAAATTGAAATTTACTCCCAGGCGCTGGCGGATCTGGCGCAAACGTGGACTTTGCCAGAAGGCGAGCGAATTCCCGCATTGCCGGAATTTTGTCCGGCGAAAGAGTCGCATCTTAACAAAGCGCTGACGGCGAAGTATCCGTTGCAGTTAAGCGGCTTCCATACCAAAGGGCATACCCACTCGACCTACAGCAATGTGCTGATGCTACATGAGGCGGTGCCGGATGAAGTCTGGATTAACCCGATTGACGCCAGCGCCCGCCAATTGAAGTCCGGCGATCGGGTGCATGTATTCAATGACCGCGGCGTGGTGGAGCTTCCCTGTAAAGTGACCCAGCGCATTTTACCCGGCGTGGCGGCGATGCCGCAGGGCGCGTGGACGCAGCTTGACGGCAACGGCGTTGATGTCGGCGGCTGTATCAATACGCTGACCAGCCACCATCCTTCGCCGCTGGCGAAAGGCAATCCGCAGCATACCAATCTGGTTGAAATTAAACGCGCTTAAGGAGTGATGTACGATGAAACAGTATGGCTTTTATGTTGACTCCTCGCGCTGTTCAGGCTGTAAAACCTGCCAGGTAAGCTGCAAGGATAATAAAGATCTGGATGTCGGTCCGAAACTGCGCCGCGTCTATGAATATGGCGGCGGAAGCTGGGTGAAAGAGGGGGAAAGCTGGCATCACGACACCTTTACCTACTACCTCTCTATTGCTTGTAACCATTGCGATGAGCCGGTA
This sequence comes from Salmonella sp. NW645, assembly GCF_051703725.1. Classification (NCBI taxonomy): domain Bacteria; kingdom Pseudomonadati; phylum Pseudomonadota; class Gammaproteobacteria; order Enterobacterales; family Enterobacteriaceae; genus Salmonella; species Salmonella sp. NW645. The sequence goes on from NZ_JAMMKR010000002.1 coordinate 139,498, forward strand.
TGTGTCTCCGGCTGTCCGACCGGGGCGATGCATAAACGCAAAGAGGATGGTCTGGTCGTGGTGGATGACAGCGTATGCGTCGGCTGCCGCTATTGTGAAATGCGCTGCCCCTACGGCGCGCCGCAGTTTGATACGCAGGCGAACGTGATGCGTAAATGCGACGGTTGTCTTGACCGACTGGAGAACAATCTGCGCCCTATTTGTGTGGATTCTTGCCCGCAGCGAGCGCTGGATTTTGGCCCTGTCGATGAATTACGGGCAAAATATGGCACGGAGAATCAAATTGCGCCGCTGCCTTCGGCGTCGTTCACCCATCCTAACCTCATTATTAAACCGCATCCGAAAGCGAGACCCACAGGCGATACGGAAGGCGCAATCATGAACATTCGGGAGGTGCGCCATGCATGAGTTACCGCTGGTCTTTTTTACGGTCTTTACCCAGAGCGCGGTCGGCGCGTTTATTCTGCTGCTGATTGGCGGCGCAATGGGGCTGGTCGCGCCGCAGCGTAAGGCTATCGGTCTGTTCTCGGTGATGTGCCTGTTTGGGCTTGGCGTCATTGTCGGCATCTTCCACGTCGGGCAACCGCTGCGCGCGCTGAATATGCTGCTGCGCGTCGGACATTCGCCGATGAGTAACGAGATTGTCTTGTCGGCGGCTTTTGCGGCGCTCGGCGGGCTGGGGGCGCTCGGTTTGTTGCTGAACCGGGCGACGCCGCTGTGTAACGCGTTGGTCTGGTTGGCGGCGATAGTCGGAGTTGTCTTCTTATACGCCGTTCCGCAGATTTACCAACTGCCGACGGTGGCGACCTGGCGTTCATCTTACACCACGGCAATGATGATATTGACGCCGTTGATTGGCGGCGGCGCGTTGGCGGCATTGTTTGGCGTGCGCCGTCTGGGGCTACTGGTCAGCGTGTTGGCGATTTTGGTGAGCTTTTGTCTGCGCCCGGGCTATATGGCGACGCTGATGAGCGCCGATAGCGCTCTGACCGCCGCGCAACATAGCTGGTTTACCGCCCAGGCGATATTGCTGGCGGCGGGTGTGGTCGGGGTGGTGGTCTGCGCGCGCCTGAAATCGAGTGCTACTGTGCTGGCCATGACGGCTGTGGTGGTTATCGCGGCGGAGTTGGCGGGTAGGATTGCGTTTTACAATCTGTGGACGTTGCCAATGTAGTTTTTTGCCCGGTTTATGCCATGTAAGCCTGATAAGCGTAGCGTCATCAGGCGAAATATTTCAGGAGCTATTGCTATGCCTTCCCGTGCTGTTTTGCCGCGTATCCTCGGCGCACTGTTTTACTACTCCCCTGAGAGGCCGGAGGTGAAAGCGTTGTTCGATTGTTTGCCAACGTTGCCTGAGCTTTACCCCTGGCGCGATCGCGGACATATTGAATCACTGTGTGCGTCATGGTCGCTACCGGATGATGATGCGCTTACATGGCAATTTTCCGTGTTGTTTGAAGGCCAGGGAAAGATGCCCGTCCCGCCCTGGGGATCGGTCTATCTGGAAAAAGATAATTTGCTGATGGGGGAAACCACCGCCGATTATCGAGCTTTTTTACAGTCGCAGGGAATGGTATTCACTGACCGTGAACGCGAGCCGGAAGATCAGTTTGGCCTGATGCTATTGGCCTGTAGCGATCTGCTGGCACGAGGCGACAACGTGGCGGCCAACCGGTTACTGGAGGCGCATCTGCTGCCCTGGGGATTCCGCTATCTGGAATTGCTGCAACGCAATACCGTTAGCGCCTTCTATGCCCGGCTTGCCATCGTAGCGACCTGTTATCTGCAGGATGTTCAGCAGCAACAGGGACTACAGCCTGAGAATAAACGGTTGTTTTTCTGAGGTATTGGTCAGGTTTTGATGGCGTGCCATAATGCTTGTGCCGCCATCGTGCCCGCTGTTGCGTCAGCGGGCACAGTTTACTATTACAGCTCCGGCGTCTTTTTGAAACCGGTCAGCATCAGCACCAGGCTCTGTTTTGAGTCCGCTGGCGTGAAATCGTAGTGATTTCCCTGACGGTCGCCGCCGATATACCAGGATATTTCCGTTTTCCCTTCCGCCAGCGCTTTGCGCACCGCTTTATCGACATCAACCATGCGATACTCATGTGAATGGTTTAGATATAACACGGCATCGGAACGGTAGTTGATCGCCGGTTTATTGTTCCAGGACACGGTACTGACGTGCCAGTCACTGCTGGTCGGGTAAAAGAAAATTTGATCGGCGCCGTTCGTTTCCGTTTTGCCGCCAAAAAGGCGAATACGGTATTTGAATAGCGAAGCGTCCATATTGGCAGGCAGGGGCGGGATCTTAAATTTCACCAGCGTGAGCGTTTCCGGGTGCTGCGTGCGTCCGCCATTTGTCCAGTCATCCTGTACGTACAAGGTATCGACGCTGGCATGAGGCTTGTCGTCTTCGCTGCTTACCCAGGTATTTTCTTCCGCTTTACTGTAGGCGTAAGGAACCGTAGTGCCGCAATCCAGTCCCTGATTCATACACAGATCCGTCATAAACTGCGCGCCATCTTCCGTCCAGCCATTCATAAAATCGGCATGGGCGGTATAAAGACTTCCCCAGCGATCTGCCCGGGTTTCGCCATGCATTACCGGGTCCATCGACAATTCCACTTTAGACGTATCCAGCGAGGAGATCTGCGGGAGTACCCAGGCGATGTTCATATTCACCGTCGGGATTTTTACCGGATAGTCTGCGGAACATTTCCCGTGGTCGGCATAGATAGCGTTATTGTGAGTATGGGTCGGTTTCAGGTTGACGCCATCCCAACAGTTGGGGAAAGCGATCCCGATATTAAACTGGACGGCATCGCCCGCTTTACGCAGGCCGCATATTTCGCCTACCTTGTTGGTGTAACCCTTGCCGTTGGCACATAAAAAGGTGATTGCGGAACTGGGGCCAGTACCGTGATGATCGCCTGCCAGTAACTCCAGCCCTGCCGGGAATGGATGGAGCGGATATTGCGCAACATTTGTAGATTGATAATAGGTCTTTTGGTAGGCCGGATTTACGATTTCACCATCGGGTAATTTCATGGACGGCGCCCAGTAAGCGGAGCTGTCGGCTTTATTATCACAGGTGGTATCTGGTTGCGCGCGCAACGTCTGGTAGGTAGAGACCGCGTCGGTGTGGGTGTTGCCAAAAAAGTCATGCCACATCGCCTGATTCGCTTTACCAAACATCATAATCGCGTCATCGCCCAGCGTGTGGTGATAGCCGCACACGACATGCGCCTGAGGACCGGCATGGGCCGGGAATGCGCCAGCGGCAACGAGCGTAGCCAGGCTGACGGTAATAAGGTTGAGTTTCATTTTTTTGCTGCCCGGTTGAATAGAAGTGGAAGCAGCAATAGCAGATCAGATTGCGGTGTTACATCTCATTAATTATCACTTTTTGTCATTTGCCCTGCATACAGGGGCGAATTTGCAGACGTACTATTTAAATAATTAGCCGAAACTACCCTCCTCTTGATTATGTCAATTTACAAAAAGGGTACGTTAGTGATTAAAATCGGGCTTTTTGTGATAACCCTCACTATTTCATTTTGCCTATGCTAATGGCGCTCGCCATAACCGAATAACGATTCTATCGGACATCGGCTTTATTTTTAAGAAATGCGTTACGACATCAGTCGTGACGCGATCTGCTATGGATTTTTTATGAGATTACTAAAACGCGTTATTGTGGTTGTACTCTTGGGCGTGATTTTATTTATGGTCAGGGACGATATACGCTATGTTTATCAACTGATCCTCAAATATGGTGATAAACCCTCGGCGCTGGCACTGAGTAGCTATAAAGCGGTTATTCAGCAAAAACCAGTCGCAGGAGTTAAGAGTAACCTTTCAGGTTTGACCTACTCCGCCGAAGACAGGATGCTTTTCGCCGTTATTAATAATCCCCCTGAACTGGTCTGGTTAACGACAGAAGGGCAGTTGGTAGGGCGGATGCCGCTCCAGGGCATCCACGACCCGGAGTCTATTGCATGGAGTGGGGGCAACCAGTTCCAGATAGGCAGTGAGAAAGATGGCGCGGTCTATAAAACACAGGTGGATATTCAGCGCGGCACCATGCAGATAATCTCCATGGTGAAGCTTGAGGGCTATGACAAAGCAAAAAATAAAGGGCTGGAAGGTACGGCATGGGATGCGAAAAATGAGAGATTATATGCCGCAAAAGAAAGAAAACCCATAGTGATCAAAGAAGTAGAAATGAGCAAAAATGGTATCACCAGAGCGTTGCCTTCTGCCATCACTGCAAGTGTGAGCGATGTCTCCGGACTTGAATACCATGCCCCAACGGATTCGCTGCTGGTGTTGTCGGACGAGTCAAAAATGATTCTGGAGGTCAGTTCCGAGTGGCGGGTGCGCGATCGATTGTTCCTGACGGCGGAGTGGTCAGGGCTCAGAGATGATATCCCCCAACCAGAAGGGATTGCCATGGATAATGAAAATAATTTGTATATTGTGAGTGAACCAAATCTGTTTTATAAATTTTCGTGTGATATACAGAATGACTAAAATGTATTTTTACTGTTACAGTATGCTAAAACAGAACAAGGTTATTAATACCATGATTTGACGATTGCTTGATTCGTTGATTCATTGTTGGGGATATTTATGTTTTACTTACCTCAGTAACGGATTACTTTGTGGTGTAGCGTAACGGTAATTGTCCTCCTCATATTTGCGGCAGCGTAGTCTGCCGCTTTTTTTTATAAATTAACTCTCTCTGTAATAATTAACAGACAATAAATATTATTCTGTTTTTTTCAGGAGGCCTCCGAAGAGACCTCGCATGGTGATGTTTAGTTATCAGGCATAATATTCTTCATCAACACTTACCGAATGCCATGTCGCCTCGCTAAGCGAAATCATTTCATCTACGCCGGAACTCTTGTTAACCGGGTTTTACGTCGGCGATGTGCCTGTAAATGTTCCATTGGCGGTGGCGCTATTCCCGGCGGGATCGGTGGCCGTAATGATGTACTGATTCTCCCCCCCGACAGAATAGCGGATTGCGGAACAGAAACATACCAGTTACCGGTATCGTTATCAACACTGGCGGAGTAGAGTCGATCGTCAGCCAGCCGATAGACAGCGAAGAATTACCCCATAGCGTTTGCGGAACGAACACTGATTGAACAGCTTTCATTCACTGCTGTTCCCGGAGATTTTATGGGTATTATCGGTACATCAGGTTCAGGTAAATCTTCTTTAATCAAAGCACTATCAAATTCCAGTCATTGCTATACGGGAACAGTTAAATTAAACAACGTAGATATCACACCGATCTCTGAAGATGATATCCAGAATTGCCTTGCCTACCACTTTGGCAACATTTTAGAAAAAATTACGTAATATCGACTGATATGTAAAACTCATTCAGCATCAAATGGATTAATTCAACATCAGTAGTAATATCCATTTTTTTATAGGCTGATCTCTTTTGTGTTGAAATCGTTTTTATATTTCGATCTAATAAATTTGAGCAACTTTTAACAGATAATCCTGCTGCCACGTAATAAATGACTTTTTTCTCGCTCAATGTTAGGTCGAATTTTTTAGCGAGCAACAGAATTCCATCTCTTATATTAATATGTTTTGCTTTGTTCTTATACTGCATTGTCAGATATCTCAATTAACATATTGATGACGAGAGGAAGATAAAAACGCTAAAAATTCCGATGGTGTAGTTTTGAAGTGTTTTTTAAAAACGCATGTAAAATAAGAAGCACTATCATAACCACACATATAAGCCACTCGGGTAATATTATATTCACTATTGCGTAGAAGTTTTGTCGCTTTATTCATTCGCGCATTAAGGTAAACTTCGCTGAATGAGGTGTTCTCTTGTTTCAATTTCCTCTTTAATGTGGAACAACTCATATAGAGTGAGTCAGAAATATCCTTGAGCGCCCATTTTCGACTTATGTCGCTTATAATAATATTATAAATGTTTTCGGCTAATGTATTTTGCGATAGTTCTCTGAAGAGAGCAAATGCTTCGGGTTCATAGATGAACTCTGAAAGTAGAAATCTTATTAAATATTCCTTTTTATCTTGGGATAGTTTTTGGCTTTTATTTGAAGAGTGTAAGAGGTTGAATACTCTTGCTACGCCTGTTTCTATTGGCGCTAACAGATGTTTTGTCGTCGGTTTTGTTAATGGGGCCGAAAAGTCTGCATGTTCATACAGAAAAAAATTATAAGCATTTTTTATTGACGCTGAATCTAATTCAATTAAATTATAATTTAACTGTTCATGAGTCTCTTCCATTGTGATATGAATGGTTTGATCTTTAGCTAAAAATATTAACATTGGCCCTGATGCCGTAATATACTCCCCGGACGATGTCGTAATTGAAATTTTACCCGTGGTGAGCTTGATGAGCACGGACTGCAGTAAATTTAATCCCTGAAGTGATAAGGATTTCCTCTGCCAGTTTTGCGCTGATTGTAAACATTCAATGCTCCCCACCTGGACAGGTGAGGGATTAAATACTTTTAGCATGATAATTTCCTTTTATTAAATGTGCGTGTAAATCAAAAATTATTCTGAAAAATATTTCAAAAAAACTAATATATAGCTATATAATTATTTGCGAACTTAAGGTATCAGGTGGCGATCTTTTCATTTTCTATGGAAAATGCTATTTTATATTGCATTTCTACATATTATAGTATCGTTAAAAAACTATGTCGCGTATAAAAAAAAGATGGAAATTTACAAGAATTGGCTCATGTTATTATCAAATTATCTCTTTAAAATTTGAATTAAGTAATAATTTCCTTTAATCTTTTAGAGAATAGCTCTTTAATTTCATGGAGGTAGTTAGCATGAGGTATAAGATCTGATTTTAATTTGTGATAAGGTTTATCCTGGAGGTAAATATTAACGTTCTCGGTTAGGAAAGGCATACAACGCGGTAAATATATACTGCGGCGGGTAGATGGCGTAGCGATATCCGGAAGTTTGAGGGGGAGGGGACGCATTCAATCGTATGGTTGGCTTTATGAAAAACGGTGTAACACGTTATTGAGGTTCTTACTGTGCGTATCCGTTAGGTTTATGCTTTCTGGATTGTATAATGTTGCGTGTTTTGGCGCGGCAGTATTGAATCTTTTGCTGCGTCGGCCTCGAGGAGGAATCACTCACAGCGAATGCCAGCGCACAGCCTGGTACTGAATCTCTAAATGAGTAGAAAACCTTTCGGTTCGATACTCCGGTTCTATTCCTTCTAAATTTATCGTAATGACATCTGCGTTACGCGTGTTGTATACTTAATATCCACAGAAGTACAAGAGGACAACACTATGCCAGCCGCAAACAGTATGGCGATGAAACGCGAAACCCTGAACCTGCGTATCAAACCCGCCGAGCGCGATCTTATTGATAGAGCGGCGAAAGCCAGAGGGAAAAACCGCACTGACTTTGTGCTGGAAGCTGCCCGTGCTGCCGCCGAGGAAGCGCTGATCGAACAACGCATCATTATGGCCGATCCAGAGGCCTATCAGGAATTTCTGGCTCGTTTGGATCAAACACCTTCACCTAATGCCGCACTGCGTAAAACCATGCAGACCCCTGCGCCGTGGGAGCAGGAAAAATGATTTCCTCCCCTGAGCCGCTTCATGCCGGACATATTCTTACTCCGTTTTGCTGCGGTGTGGATTCTATGGATAACTGGCTGAAACAGCGGGCGATGAAAAATCAGACCACTGGTGCGTCCCGTACCTTTGTGTGTTGTGGCAGCGATTCGAGCGTACTGGCCTATTACTCGCTGGCGTCCAGCGCGGTCACGACGAATACCGCCCCCGGTCGCTTTCGTCGCAATATGCCTGACCCGATTCCGATTGTGGTATTGGGGCGTCTGGCGGTGGATAAATCGCTTCATGGGCAGGGCGTTGGTCGGGCGCTGGTACGCGACGCAGGGCTGCGGGTTATTCAAGTGGCGGAGACTATCGGCATTCGCGGGATGCTGGTTCACGCCCTGTCGGATGAAGCACGGGAATTTTACCAGCGGGTGGGGTTTGTACCGTCGCCGATGGATCCGATGATGTTGATGGTGACGTTGGGGGATTTGGTGGAGAGTGTTTAAACTCCAGAACGTATCCATTAACCTCACAGACACTTCAAGTTACGGATGAACATTGCCCCTGAAATAAAAAATGAATTCAGTTTTGAACATTTTCCATCAAATTAAGTGGGTTTTCGTCGATATGCAGCGTCAAGTTGTACAAAAAAATAGTTACGAAACACACCCTGGTCCTACGTTACTTATAAGAGTTATCGCTTGTTATTATGCAGCAGCGAGGTCAGCACAGAACCAATAAGTAATGAGTTACGTAAACAGAGAGTCTTTATCTCCGGAAGCGGTGTCCGTTCTGTTTGGTTTCGCCATAACCTTGAGAACTTCAAAAAGCGCCTGAAAGCGCTGGAACGTAGAGCCAGTGACGACGAGGCGTGTGGAGAAATCGAAACGGCGCATCCCGGTTATCTGGGGGCACAGGACATATTCTATGTTGGCAACCTGAAAGGCGTTGGACGTATTTACCAGCAGACATTCTCGACCAGACTGTGTGTTCTGTTCTTTTTGACGATCGGATGTCAGAAGATGATGGCTGCCGCCAGACTGACGATGTCTGTCCTGCTGCTCAATGTCCCGTCCGGGGGCGTGATGATGCTGTCAGGTCTGCTGCCCGGTGGCCGCTGGTTTGCGCAACTTTGTGTCCTGCACCTGACCGTTATCGGAGCCGTGTTATATCTCCCCTGATCATTCCTTTCCTGTCGAAAATTACACTGTCTGTTGTTTAATTATGTATTAACCCGGAGAGACTCTTTAAGCTCCAGCAGTCAGGCATTGCGGGTTGTTTATCTGCTGACTGAACGTTTTCTCTGTGTGTAAACACCTTCCCTTCTTCCACCTGCTCCATGTTTAAGAATGGAACGGAGGTTATTTTATTACGGCAACCATGTCCGTTTTTTTTATTTATTTCCCTTTTTTTAATATCTGAACATAATTTAATACTCTCCCAGCCTGTTTTCTGAACGTTGTTTTTATCCGGCATTAATGGTTCTGTATTTTATATACCCTGTTCATCGGGCCCTTTAATTCTCGGTTACTGTTTTGCGTTTTGTTGAAAAACAGGAAGATACTTGCGTGGTGAATAATATCCTGCGGTACTTGTTCGGGGCTGGGAAACCTCTTTGTTTGCGGTCGATTCCGGCTTAACTATAAATCAACGTCTTTTTTAAGTGCTGCGAGGTTGCTGTGTATCCATTTGATTTAAATGTATTTTATATCGTGATATTCAGTTTTATTACATGAAGTTCTGTCTTTTTCGTTATTATTTTCTGTTTTTGATTTTGATTAATTTATCTTTTCTTTTTTTTGGGAGTGTAATGCATGGTTAATGGATGGTTTGGCGATCTTTTGTATTGATTTGATGTTATTTTTTAGAATCTAATTCTGTTTTCATTATATTTTCTAGTGTTATATTTTGGGTATGTGTTTTGTTATGGATGAAAAGATCGTTAAAGATATGCTTTTCAGAATTAACGTCTTAAATATAATAAGCGAAAAGATTAGTTATCTTCCCTTTACATGTTTTCCTTGCCGGGAAGGTTAAGGAAAAGTTAAGGAAGGAAGTTCCGTTGAAACTGAATAAAAAATCATTTTCCGGCGTCAGGATAGTGAGGGCCGGGGAACTCGAACCGGGGGCCGTGTCCGAAGAGCAGTTCTGGCTACTTGTTGATATATCCCCGATACACAGTGAAAAGATTATTCTGGCCCTGAAAGATTATTTCGTTTCCGGGTATTCCAGAAAGGTTGTGTGCGAACGCCACGGTATGAGTGGCGGATATCTCAGCACCAGTGTTAACCGGCTGAATTTTATCAGCAGGAATGTGCATAAACTGGCGGGTTATTACAGCCATCATGAATGATAAAGCAGACTGAACCGTCTGCTCCGGATTTGCGATGAAAAAAATAAAGATACTTTTCCTTCTGCTGCTGGCAGGGGGCGGGCTTTCTCACGCTTCCGTTCAGAAAACCCTGTTCAGTGCTGATGTGGTGGCCTCTGCCTGTCATGTGGTGGTGGATGCTGACGGTACCGGCAGCAGCCGTTTGACCTTCGGGACATACCGTAAGTCGTCCGCTGCACCCGTGCCGCCGCGTGATTTCACCGTGCGTCTGTATGAGACCGGCGCCACCGTTCAGGGCTGTTCGGCCTTTCTGGCCGGGCAGATCGCCACCCTGAATTTCGGCAACCCGGGCCAGCTGGACGGACAGGGTGTGGTCACCCGTGGCGCTGGCGACGGTATCCGTATCGATGTGCGGGCCGCGGATACGCAGGCGGACTTCCGGGGGCGCATCACGCAGGCAAATCATGAGGTGAAGTACCCGGTGGATTTTGCCGCGAAGGGGCAGTTCCGGTTTCATGCACAGCCGGTGTTTCCGGCGGACGTGAAGGCGGGTGAGTACAACGGCGCCCTGACCTTTGTGGTCACCTACCAGTAAGGAATGCTGATGAACGGGAATAACGTAAGACAGCCAGCCTGCCAGATGTCTTTTTGCCATGCCGTGCTGGCACTTGCGATAGCGGTTGCCCTGGGCAGCGGTACCGCAAGTGCCGGAGAAAAACTGGACATGTCCTTTATTCAGGGTGGGGCGGAGATTAACCCTGAGGTCTGGGCGGCGCTGAACGGAGATTATGCGCCGGGGCGTTACCTGGTGGATCTGTCCCTGAACGGGAAGGATATCGGGAAGCGGATCCTGGACGTAACACCACAGGACAGCGAAGCGCTGTGTCTGTCAGAAGCGTGGCTGGCAAAGGCCGGGATTTATGTCAGCGCGGAGTACTTCCGTAAGGGATATGACGCCATGCGGCAGTGCTGGGTGCTGGCGAAAGCGCCGGCGGTGAAGGTGGACTTTGATGTCGCCACCCAGAGCCTGTCGCTGGCCATTCCGCAGAAAGGACTGGTGAAAATGCCGGAGAACGTGGAGTGGGACTACGGCACGGAGGCGTTCCGGATGAACTACAACGCGAACGCCAACAGTGGGCGGTACAACACGTCGGCGTTCGGCTCAGCAGACCTGAAGGCCAACATCGGTCGCTGGGTGGTGAGCTCGTCAGCCACGGCCAGTACCGGGGATGGCAGGAGCAACGAGGCCACGATAAACATGTTCACGGCCACCCGGGCCATCCGCTCCCTGAGTGCGGACCTGGCGGTCGGGAAGACCTCGACCGGTGACAGCCTGCTGGGCAGTACCGGCACGTACGGTGTGTCCCTGTCGCGGAACAACAGCATGAAGCCGGGCAGCCTGGGGTATACCCCGGTGTTCAGCGGCATTGCGAACGGTCCCTCAAGGGTGACCCTGACCCAGAACGGCAGGATGCTGTACTCGGGGATGATGCCGTCCGGGCCGTTCTCCGTCACGGATGTGCCGCTGTACAGCAGCGGGGACGTGACGATGACGGTCACCGGGGATGACGGGCGGGAGCAGACGCAGGTCTTTCCGCTGTCGGTAATGGCCGGGCAGCTGAGTCCGGGACAGCACGAGTTCAGCGTGGCGGCCGGGATACCGGACGATGACAGCGACCTGGAGGGCGGGGTGTTTGCCGCGTCATACGGGTATGGTCTGGACGGGCTGACGCTGCGCACGGGGGGCGTGTTCAACCAGGACTGGCAGGGTGCCAGTGCCGGTGCGGTTCTGGGGCTGGGGTATCTGGGGGCGCTCTCCGCTGACGGCGCTTATGCCACGGCGAAGTACCGGGACGGCAGCCGCAGCGGGAATAAGGTGAAACTGGCCTGGAGCAAACAGCTGGCGCTGACGAACACCGGACTGCGGGTGAGCTGGTCACATCAGAGTGAGGAATATGAGGACATGTCCTCCTTTAACCCGGCTGAAACATGGCTGCAGCAGAACCAGGGGCGCCGGACCCGGGATGAGTGGAATGCGGGCATCAGCCAGCCGGTGGGAGGGCTGTTCAGCCTGTCGGCGTCGGGATGGCAGCGGAGCTATTACCCGGCCTCCACGACCGGCAGTTACCGGTACGCTGATGACAACGGTAAGGAGACAGGAATTACCGGTACCCTGAGCACACAGATAAAAAGCGTCAGCCTGAATCTGGGCTGGTCCGGGTCCCGGAACATGAACGGGGAGAACACCTGGTCGGCCTCCGCGTCGGTGTCGGTGCCGTTCACCCTGTTTGAGCGGAAGTACAGCAGCAGCACCACGGTGAGCACCGGTAAAGATGGCGGCACCGGCGTCAGTACCGGTATCTCCGGGGTCCTGAACGACCGGTTCAGCTACGGTCTGGGCGGCGGCCGTGACAGTGACGGCGGTATCAGCAGTTACCTGAACGCCGCCTACAGCGGCGACCGGGCGAACCTGAACGGCACGGTGAACCACTCGTCCGGTTCGGGCACCAGTGGTTCGGTGTCAGCCAGCGGTTCGGTACTGGCGGTGCCGGCGGCGCGGGACATCATGTTCAGCCGGACCACCGGGGACACGGTGGCGGTGGTGAGCGTGAAGGACACGCCGGGGGTGAAGGTGATGTCCGGCAATGAAACGTCGGACAGTGACGGGAACCTGGTGGTGCCGCTGAACAGCTATGACTGGAATACGGTGACCATAGATGCGGGCACGCTGCCGCTGGACACGGAGCTGTCCACGACCAGCCGGAAGGTGGTGCCGACGGACAGGGCGGTGGTGTGGATGCCGTTTGATGCTCTGAAGGTGCACCGTTACCTGCTGCAGGTGAGGATGCCGGACGGGGCCTTTGTGCCGGGCGGCACATGGGCACGGGACAGCAATAACACGCCGCTGGGCTTTGTGGCGAACAACGGCGTGCTGATGATTAACGCGGTGGACCGCCCCGGCGATATCACGCTGGGACAGTGCCGGATACCTGCGGCGAAACTGCAGGAGACGGCGAAACTACAGGAAATTACGTGCGAATAAGCATAACCGGACAATGATGACGATGAAACAGACCCAGAAAATGCGTTCTTTTTTCCGTAACAGAGTGACGAAGGCGCTGGGAATGACCCTGGCCCTGATGATGGCGAGCCAGAGTGCGCTGGCTTCCCTGGCGGCGGACCAGACCCGCTATATTTTTCGCGGCGACAAGGACGCGCTGACCATCACGGTGACCAACAATGACAAGGAGCGTACTTTCGGCGGCCAGGCGTGGGTGGACAATATTGTGGAGAAAGACACCCGCCCGACGTTTGTGGTGACACCGTCCTTTTTTAAGGTGAAACCGCAGGGGCAGCAGACGCTGCGTATCATCATGGCCTCTGACCACCTGCCGAAGGATAAAGAGTCAGTGTACTGGCTGAACCTGCAGGATATTCCGCCGGCGCTGAAGGGAAGCGGGATTGCCATTGCCCTGCGCACGAAGCTGAAGCTGTTCTACCGCCCGGAGGCGCTGCTGAAGGACCGTAAAGGCGCCGAGGAAGGCATCAGCCTGCAGGTCCGTCCGGACGGGCGGACGATGCTGGTCAACACCACGCCGTATATCTACGCCATCGGCAGCCTGCTGGATGCGAACGGTAAAAAGGTTGCGGTAGACAACGACACGGCTCAGAAACTGCTGATGTTTATGCCGGGGGATGAGGTGCAGGTGAAGGGGAATGTGGTGAAGGTGGATTCCCTGAACGATTACGGCGAGCTGCAGACCTGGACCATCAACCAGAAAAAAGCGGCGGCACCGGAGGCAAAGACGGTCCCGGAGACGAAAACAGCGGCCGGGGCAGGTAAAAAATAATCCTTTCCGGTCCTGCGGAGTAAAGAGAAACCATGATGAAAAAAGCACTGATGGCGGTGGCCCTCTTCAGCGCCCTGCCGGTCCTGGCGGCGGATTACAGCGAGAAGACGCAGTACCTGGGCGTGGTGAACGGTCAGGTGGTGGGCAACAGCGTGGTGAAGGTGACGCGCACCCCGGCGGACCCGGTGCTGTACCGGACGGAGAGCAACGGTCCGCTTCCGGAGACGCTGGTCATCCGCAATGCCGAAAGTCGTCCGGCATCCGGAAACATGGCGTATATCACGGTGAAACGGACCCTGGGAGACGGCCGGGACGCACGGCTCACGCTGAAGACCACCCTGATGGTGGACGGGCAGCGGGCGGCCATTACGGCCGGCCAGCGGGGAGAGGATGTGGTTATCACGGTGCCGGCGGCAATCCGGCAGGTGGAGCTGAGAAGTGACGCGCCGGCGGAGCTGGAGGTGCCGGCGAACTACCGGGGGAATGTGCAGGTGCCGGTGGAAGTGGAAGGAGTAAGCGTCAGTTAAAAAGAACGGCAGGACACCACGAATTACCTGAGTGAATGACGCCCAGTTATTTACAGCAATAACGTAAAGCCATTCTGTATTACAGGGATAAATATCTCAGTGATGCCATCTGAATAAGGTGGCAGGGGATGGCTTTGCGGTAAAGCCAGATAAATGGGTTACCAAAATAAAAGATGTATTTATTTATTGTTTTATAAAACAGAAAGGAACTTAATTTATGAAAAAAACACTGATTGCACTGGCAGTGGCTGCATCTGCAGTGGTATCCGGCTCGGCTATGGCAGCATGGTCGACGGGCGGTGATTTTAACGGTAACATTAATATCGGCGGTAATATCACTACTGATGCACCAGCCTGGCTGTGGAAGACCGGGGCTGATCAAGGCACTGCGGTTGATTTAAAACTCGCAGATGCTGTCGTGTCTGGTGATAATAATGTGTGGAGCGGTGTTGGTAAAACTTCATTTCCTGTATTGATGGGGAAAACAAAAGCTCCATACTCCGGGATATCTACAGGTATGGCTCCGGTTATCACTTATGGTGGTGAGGGCTTCTCAATTTCTCAGCCTGCTGATTCTGCACCAGTGATCACGTTAAGTGCTTTTGCTAAAGATGATAAAACGAAGGCTGGTACGTTCCAGTTTAAAATGGATATTATGTCACTGGCTAATGTCTTCTGGAAAGGTGATGGCGTTACTACCAATGATAAAAACGCATATCAGACAATTGGTGACACAGGAAAAACTTATGGTAACGGATTTGCTCAAAATAAAACCTATGTAAACTCAATGACCCCAGTAGCAATCAAAGATAAAATCTCTGCTATTCTGGGTGCCGATATGATTACCATCCCAGCCGATGCTGTAACTAGCGGTTATACTGGGCCGAATATTTTTAACCGCGCTGATGCAGGAAGTATTCAGGGGGTATATGCTTCTGAATATGTTGTTGGTTCTGGCGTATTAACTTTCCCGAAAGCTAAAACACCTAAGAACTGGAACGCAAATATGACTGTCACTGTTTCTTATCAGTAATAGATCAGATTATCAGGCATAACAGAAAGTAATTTGCCTGATTATTAAAAACGGCGAACTATTTTTCGGTCGTTTGCCGGTAATAAACCCGGCATTCCGGTATATTTATTTCCTGCTTCTCTGCCAGTCAGGAAATGTTCGCGTACGCCGGTGCCGGGTTTATTCTTTTCAGCTTATCTGAATGCTCGTTGTTTATTAATTATGACCAACGGATAAAACAGAGTGAATAACGATGAAAATAACGCATCATTATAAATCTATTATTTCCGCCCTGGCCGCGCTGGCCCTGTTTTATTCCGCAGCACCCCGGGCCGGAATTCTTGACGGCGGGGAAATACAGTTTCACGGTCTGGTCACTGACGAGGCCCCGAAATGGACCTGGCAGGTGGGCTCTCCTGACCAGACATGGGCGGAGGATACCGCTGATGCCCGCACAGAGAACGGGCAACTGGTTTTTGATTTACGAGGCAAGGGCTCCCTGCCGTTTCTGGAAGGCCATCTGTATGAGGTGGCAGATCGCGGTGGTCCCGGCTTCACCCCTTTTATCTCCTTCAGCAGTAACGGGCAGCCGTTTTCCGTGACGGATGGCGGCAGCACGACGGCGCAACACTTCCGCGCCTCTGTCCCGGTACGTAACCCGGAGAACGGTCACGTGGCGGGACAGCTTTCTTTCACCCTTGACCAGGGAATGGCCGTCAGCGCCGGACACCAGGAAGACGGGGCGGTTCTGCCGGCAGGCATGTCGCTCGTAAACGGGCAGAGCGTGAGCGGTGTGCAGGCCGACACCCTGCCGCAGTGGCTCAAAAGCCGTCTGCCTTCCCTGCTGATGCTGAACCGGGGCTTCGGTAACGGAATGAGCACGGCAGATAACGGTCAGGTTATCAGTCAGGGCGTGCTGGCTGACGGCCGGGTGACCCGGCTGGCGGCGGCCTATGCGTCCGCCGTCTCGGATTTTGAGCTGCGCCTGCCGGCAGAAAACACGCCGGCGCAGTGGCAGGCCGGGCTGAGTGTGACGGTGACGGTCCAGTAAAGAACGGGCAGGGAGAGGAAGAACACAATGAAACGAATGACGATTTTACTGCTGGCCGCCAGTCTGCTGCCGTCCTGTGTGCTGGCGTGGAACACGCCGGGGGAAGACTTCAGCGGAGAGCTGAAGCTGGGCGGGCCGGTGACCAGCACCCGTAATCCCTGGGTCTGGAAGGTCGGGGAAGGGAACACACAGATAAACACGAAAGCTGTCTCTGTCCTGCGCAGTGGGGAGCAGGTAATACCGGTTCCCCTGCCGGCCATGACGGTCCTGCTGGGAAAAACTATCCTGACCACCCCGGCCGGCCGGGAGGGGCTTGCGCCGCAGGTGACGTACGGTAAGGAAACCGAGGGTTTTGCACTGACGTGGACGGCGCCGGGTACGGCATCGGTGACACTGCCGGTGACGGGGGAGGGAAATGTCCGTACCGGGACATTCACCTTCCGGATGCAGGCGGCGGGTGTGCTGCGCCATGTCCTGGGGGACCGGGCGGAGTATGCCGGGCTGTATGGCGACCTGCAGGGCAACGGCTTGCCGCCACAGACGCAGGTGATGCCGGCAGGGCAGACGCCGGGTGTGCTGCAGACCCTGTTTGACAGTGAAGGCCCGGTCTGGCTCCGGAAGATGACGGTCAGCAGCGTGTCCGGACTGAGCCGGTTCAGTGACGCCGCCCTGCGCCAGGTTGACGGGGTATACGGCGCACAGACGGTGGCGGACAGCGGTGAGCTGCGTTTTAAGGGGGCGGTACCGTCCCGCTGGCATACCTCCCTGGCGGTGAGCATTGAATATCGGTAAGGCTGCAGGCCCCCGGTCACCCGTTCCGGGCCCCGCCGTTTTTGTGGGGCTGGAGCGGGCTGACGGCGTGTTTTTCTTTGTGAGTGTCCGGGATATCCGGCAGGTGCAGGAACATAACGGCCGGGTCAGGCTGGTATTCGGGGAAGGCACGACATTCATGACCAGAATGACGCTGTCTGAGTTTACTGCTGCCTTACATGAAGCCGGTGGCTGTTATCTGTCGGTTGTTGATGCAGGTACTGTGTTATGTCAACCACTCGCAGAGAAACCTGATGCCGGTAGTGAACTATTTCTGAGCAGGGATCGTAATGAAAATATCTGTACGTGTACTGGTCACGGTTTATCTGCTGGTTCTTGTGGGACTGTCAGCCATGCTGGCAGAGCTGATAAGCCCGGCGTTAAGTTAGCGGGGGCAGGATAAATGGAAAATGCCATGTCCCGCCGGAAACGCATACTGCTGACGGGGAACTGTGAATATGAACTGCTGGGGCTGTCACATCTGCTTGCCGGTATGGGGTATGCCGTGGTGCGACCGGAGATGTCACCTCCCGGGGCATATGACCTGGCCCTGGTGGCACTGAGTGCGGAGCCGCTGGCCGGCTGGGGGCGGCATCTGCAGGACATCAGAATGCTGCACGCGGCCAGTCCGGTTCCCATGGTTGTTCTGGTACCTTCGCGGCTGCAGGAAATGCGGCTACTGAGAGGAACTGCGCAGGTTATCAGTGGCCGGGACAGCCTCCTCCGGCTGCGTGACATGCTGCGTCAGGCGCTTGAGGGAAGAGCCGGGCCGGAAAGCTCAGGTGAACTGACTGAGTTGCGAAAGCGGACTCTGATATCCCTGTGTACGGCCATAAACAGGAATGCCTCACTGAAGGCGGCATCACGCAAGGATTATTACCTCCGGGCCTGCCTGGTGGAGTATGCAGGGGTGGAGAACCTGCATGTACTGTGCACGAGCGGCCTGTTACCCGGGGTGATTACAGATGAAACCGGACAACGGTTCTGATATGTGAAGACCCGGGGCAGGTATTTCAGCTTCCGGGACAGCATTGCTTCCCCGTAGTCACAGGAGAACAAAATGAGTAATGACGCTTGCGACAAAATTCTGTCTTTTATGCAGTCACAGGCAAACGGCAGGATAAATATACCTGTCAGAACCCGGAGTATTGCGGATGCGGCCGGGCTGACAATATACCAGGCCAGGGCTTATCTGGTTACGCTTGAGGGAGCGGGCGTGGTGGAGAAAATGAATGCAGGTAAAGGCGTGTCCGGCCGATGGCGGCTGGTCTGACGGATATCCGGTAAAACAGGGGCATGGAGAGAACAAGTGGCCGGAACAGATATTGTGGTAACTGACTGATGAACTTTCTGAAGATGATTTATTACATCTGTATTTCTTTTGTCGTCATGATATCACTGGTGTTTTTTGTATCGGTATTTCTGTTACTGAATATTGAATGAATATAATCCGGGGCTGCATGACAGGCCTTACGGGAATAAAGCTCTTTTTATCCGGACATCTCCATACCGGTAATTCCCCGGAGAATTTTTTTGCAGAAGGACAACATGCCGGATGACGAAAGACGCGCCGGGTATGGCGGGGGACGCTTTTCGCTCCGGGCGCTGATTTTACTGCTGCTGACCAGCGCTTTCATCTCCGGCTTCCTGACCGGAGCCCTGGCCATGCTCTGGTTTGTCATTGACTGCATGTAATGCGATGAACTGAACATCCGGAACCATGACTCTGAGACGTTTACTTAAACAAAAACCGGCACTGCTGGCTGGCGCTCTCCTGATGGTGGCCGGTGCGGCCACACTGTATTTTCCGGAAACCTGGTACCCGGAGGAAACGCAGTGGCAGCTTGCGACAGAAAAAGACATTCCCGGTATACAGGGCGGTCTCTCCGGCCTGACGTGGAACCCGGACAGCGGAACGCTGTTTGCCGTGACCGACCATCCGTCGTCGGTGGTGGAGCTGGACACGGACGGGAACGTGCTGCGGGTGATACCATCGGATGGCGACCATGATTTTGAGGCCATTGAGTATCTCGGCCGGAACCGCTATGTCCTGTCCCGGGAACGGGAGCGGATACTCACCACCCACCACATTGACAGGAATACGTCTGTCCTGCCGCCGGCGTCATACACCCTGACCCTGGATGTGGACAGAAAAAGCGACAATGCCGGTTTTGAAGGCCTTGCCCGTGGACGGGGAGAGAATGCCCTGATAGTGGCGCAGGAAAAGAAACCGCTTCGTTTTTTAGAAACGGACCACAGCCATGACTCTCTGTCGGTCAGTGATTCACTGACGCACCGGTTGTCCCTGCCGTGGTTCCTGAAGGATATCTCCGGTCTGCATTACGACAGGATAAACAGGCGGCTGTATGTGCTTTCCCATGAATCAGCCCTGGTACTGGTGTCAGACCCGGAGGGCGGCAGGAGGGTGATGCCGCTGCGCCGGGGACACAGTGGTCTGGAGCGGGACATTCCGCAGGCGGAAGGGATAGCTTCTGATGGCCGGAATTCGCTGTGGATAGTCAGTGAGCCAGACCGGTTTTACCGCTTCAGCCGGACAACGACGTCATGACGGTCTGGACGGACTGCAAACGGGGGAGAGGCGTTGAATTCATGCGAATCGGGGAAACCAAAGGCGTTCTCCACGCCCGGTCGCCCCTACGCAGTTGCACTTCCTTTCATTTGCTGTGTCCAGTTTGCGGGAAGACTTTCACCTTCAGTAATTAAGTTTGGGGTGATCTTCTTTACTCAATAAATTATTTTTGTCGTTCAGCTCCTCACGGACTTTTGCCAGTGACTTCTGAAAAGCCGGGATTGTTTGCAGTCTTGCAAACTCTACTGCTCCCACATAACGGCCAGCATCAACATCACTTTGCCAGTGAGCACCGCATATCACTCTGCTTTGCCCGAATTCCCATCCTCGTCTGGCGAGTTCCTGCGCGCGTTCCGGTCTGGCCTGGGATAATACTAATGCCAGAAGTGTACCATAAGCAGTATGCCCGGAAGGGTAAGAGCCATCTTTTCTCAAAGTATTCTCATCTTCAGGACGGCAGGTAGAATGATTAAATAAGACAAAGGGACGAGTACGCATATAATATTTTTTTGCCGAAGCAGTAGCGTAGTAGCCGCCCATTTTCAGAAGATTCTGTAACATATTCCAGGTTTCAGGCGTATCTTTGGGATTAATTTTAGCACCCACTACTGGCGAGAATATTCTGGCTATATTTTCCACGCTTACATCTGCATCCTCAGCAGCTTGTTTCCATCGTGGGGAACCCTTTATCGCATAGCCCTTAAAATAAGCCTCTTTATCATAGCGGAAAGCCGGATCATCATTACCTGGCGGTGGTGGTAAGTAGAACTGACTGTTCACTGATTCTTCAGGAGAATGAAAGAGTTGCACTGTTGCTGCTGATGTATATTTAGCTACGATCAGTGGTAGAAAAAATAGTAAATAACGACTTTTCATAAAGACTCACTCCGGATCAGGAAATAATAAACAGATGTAATCCTATAATGATTTATTGCAATGGTTATTCAACATACAGGTAAAAAAGCAGGACGCTGCACTGGCATTATCGTCTGCCCATACCGGACTGACTGCAGCGGACAACAGAACAATACTGATATTTCCGGCTAACAGCATTTTGTTTAACTTTTGTCTCCGGTTATTTTTTATCTGCGTGCCTGACTGACACGCATTAGGTTAAAATGTTTACGTAATAACAAAGTATGAATAAGTATTTTAAAATATGTGCCCTGTTACCCCGACAGTTACCACCAGTTATGATGTGCTGAGTATTAATTTATGATTATGAACAAGAGCCGGAAACAGTATTTAAGAATAAAGAAACCGAAAAAGAAAAAATGCTAAAATTGGCGAAGGAATTGTTGTTGTCAGTGATGGAAAAGTTCATGGCGGAGATATTGGACTCACTTGTCGAGGCTAGCGAACCGTCAGATGGAGTGATACGCGTTATTACTGGTAATAATCTCCCTGTAGCTAAGTAAGCTTTTGACCCAGGCCCAAAGATGAGCGGCTGATCGCCGAAGCGCTGGGCGTTGCGCCAGAGAAAATCTGGCCTTCTCGTTATAGCTAGTCAGGCCGGAGATGGGGGCTACGGATTTCCATTCCCAGAAAAGCAAAAACCCAGCCATAGGCTGGGTTTTCTGAATAAGTGGTGCCGGACTCGGAATCGAAACCTATATTTAATTCATTGTAATATAATGAATTTATTGAATTCGATTCTTTTTGTACCCTCAATTATACCCTCGGCTTCGTTTTATAGAGGATTGAAGGCCAGATTCAGAAAGGGTATGGGAATCGAACAAAACTTCCAAGTAGAGTAGAATTTAGTATAAACGGTTTACGGGAGAACAATGTTCCCCCCGCCCTTGTACACAATAAATGACAGTTTAATCGCCTTCAGCTTCTATAAAGCCTTGTGCCAAACAGGGTGGCAAATTCTGCAAGTATTGTTTAGCGTCTCTAATCAGCTCATCGACAGTTTCATTGCGTTCACGTAGATTTTGTGCCCACCCTCTACCAGGATGCATAAAATCCCAACGTGGTCGTAAACCAGTGTAACGATGCTTACCTGGATCATGATTACCAAAACCATCAATTGACGAGTTCCAAATTGGCTTAAAGCGAGAAATAACTAGAGATTCGCCCAATGGTATCCAAATGTCATCAACAACCAAGAAACGGCAATAAAAATCTTCAACGGAAAGGTTTTGCGCTGCTTTAACGCTTTCTGCATGTTCTTTCAATCGTTTAAAGAGAACATTACCAACTTTTTCTGGATTAGTTAGCCCCATTCGGGCACCAGCAGGAACCGCTTTTCCCACATAAATCGGTAGCTTAAATTTGCCATCACGATTCAGGGCTGAAAGTTGCTCATATGCCGGATGGTTACCGGTATAATAAATGGCATAAATACCTGCTCCAGCAAAAGGAGTTAGTTCATCCAGAAGATGAGCCTCCTTACTTAGCAATGCCTCAGCAACACTAGCCCCCAAATTTTGCTTATCAAGAGGATTGAACGGAATGACTTTACCTGTCATGCAGAAGCCCTTTTATTCTGACTACCTTGCCTCAGGATAATGCCAATCTCGGCTGTAAGCAGTTTTTCCGCTACACTGCTTGCAACGCAATATGCCAAATGAACGGGCACTGCATTACCCAACTGTCTCATTGTCTCTGTCCAACTACCATGAAAACGATAACTGTCAGGGAAAGTCTGGATCCTAGCACTTTCCCGTACTGTAAAGTAGCGTACAGTACCGTCATCGCGCACGAGCATATTTTCGCCACCAGGGACACCATGATCCCCAGCTTTTAGCGTTTTGGCTGGAAGATCTAAAGGACTGCCAGTATGGCCTGGATAAGTCCGCGCCCCGGCCTGGAAAGTATGATTCCGAATGTTTTTAGCTGCCTTCGTTTCGGGATCGGGTAAATCAGCAATTGCATCCCTTACCGTTTTCCAGGGAAGAGTATCTGGCGGATTCTTACGCAATTTAGCGATACGGTTAACTAATTTCACTGGAATTTCTGGCATCGGTAAACCATGGCGTTTCCAGTAATTACCCGTAACCCATTGTTCATAAACTAGCGCATCATAGCTATGGGTTGGCTTAGGGAATGACCATTCGATCTCAAGGTCATCACGGAAACCGACAATGAATACACGTTCACGTTTTTGTGGAATTCCATAATCAGCTGCGTTAACCAATGTTGCTAAGACATTATACGTCAATCCCTTGCCTTTACTTTTTCCGCTGGTTTTTTCTTCCTGCAAACGTTTTAAATGTTCGCTCCAATCTTCACCATGTCGTGGTGCAACCGCAGGAAATTCAAGCTGTAACTGTATGTACTGGAAGTAACTTGCAAATGTAGCACGAGTCAGTCCCTTAACATTTTCAACAATAAAAGTCTTAGGACGGAGTTGTCTGATTGCTTCTGCTGTTGCCGGGAACATATCTCTTGAGTCTGAGTTAGCCTTATGTTTACCGCCAATTGAAAACGGCTGGCAAGGTGGTCCTCCGGCAAGAAGGTCTATCCCTTTTGGGATCTGAGTCCAGTCAAACTCTCTCACATCACCTTCGAAAAGGTTCCAGTTACACAGCAAAGGAAAACCATTTTTTTGGTTCTCCCGAACGGTATCACAGGCCCATTTATCCCACTCGACAACAGCAAGATGCTCAAAACCAGCAATCTCACACCCCATAGCCAAGCCGCCAGCACCGGCAAATAGCTCTACAGATTTCATTCTTATCTCCGCCTCATGGCTTATGGTCTGCATCTTAACAATTTAATTCATTCATCGGAACAAGCAGACCTGCACTCTATACTGTTAGGAAAAACTAACCATCTGTATAGACTTAAATTTAATATTCTACCGCGCCCATATTCCATGTTCGGGTACAACGTCAGCTTGACTCACGTGGAGCGGCATCAGTTTGTTGCTACTGAAACCCCTCCCATCGTTCATCTCCGGTTACGTTTCAAAACACCAGTTACCTGCCTCGCTCGTAAAATATCTACAGCCCGAAGGTAAGGTGACTGGTCCTGACAGTTAAACCCTCTGCGATCGATACGAACCAGTTCGTACTTTTCCACCAGAAAGTTAACGGCATCAGCCAGCGTGATACCGGCGTCGATATGTTCCTGAATGACAGATTCATCGCTGAAAGGCGTGTCGTTCAGCGTCAGGCCGTAATGTTGCTCCAGCAGGTGCGTAAGTAGCGTTTGCCAGACAAGTACAGGCGGTGGACATGGCTTCGCCACCCGCTGATTTGCAGGAAGAGTTTTCATAAGGTTTCTCGTTGGGAAATTGAATTAACGTTGAGTGGAATAGATAGCGATGTAAACGTAGCCACAGCTACCGAGCGTATCCGCTTCACAGGTCAGTTGGTTGTGGTACAGCGTTACGCGATGTGCATGGCGGGGGTTAAGCTCACCAGAGAGCAGCATCAATTCCATCTGCTCTATAAAGTGCGGAAATGCGCCATTCAGTTGGTGACACTCTTCTTCATTGAACGCGCCAGTTATTCCGGCGCGGTCAGCTAAATAATGCAGGCGATTGCCTTCCTGTACCAGACGTGCGCTAAATTGAGGAGAACCGGGTCGGTTGAGTCCCCATCGTACTGTGTCGGTTTCTTTATCGATTTTCATAAATACTCTCCCTGAGGTTATAACCAGCCCCGTTCAGCAAATGAAACAATATCCATCCCACCGATAACCAGATGGTCCAGCAGACGAATATCGACAAGGTTGAGGGCGGTTTTCAGATGCTCAGTGATTTGCCGATCTGCTTTGCTGGGTTCTGCATGGCCCGAAGGATGGTTATGCGCCAGTATTGCAGCGGCAGCGTTATGTTTAAGGCCGGACTTCACGACTTCGCGGGAATGAATTTCGGTGCTGTTGATGGTTCCTTTAAAAAGCGTTTCGTGAGTAATCAGTCGGTTCTGGTTATCCAGCCAGAGAAGCGAGAACTCTTCACGCTCCAGCAGGGCCAGATGCAGGCGCAGCCAGTCCCGTAGTGAGCAACTGGAGGTAAACGCTTCTCCGGGCTCGTTCAGATGTTCACGGATAATATTCAGGGCGCGCCTGATGGTACGTTGCGCGTAAGGTGACATTTCAGCTACGGGAGGGGGTAACGTAGTTTTCATATTCCTTATTTCCGGGATGGTCAATTTTTGGGAAAAGACTGGTTGTGGCAGGCCAGAACGATTTCAGTGTTATAAAGCTTCGCAGCTACGGAGAACGTGTCGTCTACGGATTCAAACCACAGCCAGATATCGAGGACAGCAGTACCCGCAGGAAAGTGCCGGAATGGCTTACATGTCACTGCTTCTCCTTCTGCTTCTATAACCTCAGCGTTTTGCAATACTTGCCACAGGACATTCAGTTCTATTGAGTCCGGTTGATGCATGGCAGAATCATTGGTTAATTTCATGGATAATTCCTTATTAAAAGACATAAAAGAAAAAGACCATGCCCCGGTGAAGGAGCATGGTCTGTCTGCAATTGGTGTAGGAGTTAAGCCTGGAATTGAATTCGATAAATAAAGAACGTTTCTGATTATTCACCTTAATAATATTTGGCTTTATTTTTATTTGTGTTAAAGAACGGTAATCTACATAAAAGTTCACAAGTTAACTTCAGAGTTAATATTATGAATAATTGAGCAATAAATTAGTTGTTTTAGACGTTTATTTCTTCTATTGCATTTCTGGTTTTTTACTTCTGCCTTCATGTCGGGTTGGTAATATAATAATATAGTATAACCAATAATTAGTGCTTAATAATCATGGATAAATATCCCATGCAATATCTTAAATATTATTGCCAGTTGCTTGCAATAAAATATTACTCAATCCCTAATAATATTGACATGTAATAACAAAAGGGAAAGAGCATGATTAATTTAAGCAATAATGGTCCGTTAAATATAAAACACATAAAAAGAATCAAAGACACTTTAAACAAGTCACTCAGGGAATATCACCGAACAATGATACTTAGAATTGACCTGAGATTGCCAGAAAGTAGCCCGTATGAAAATGACTCGACGTTAATAACGCGTTTTATGGAATCTCTGAAATCCCAGAAGAATGCAGACAGGTTAAATAAAATATCTCTCAGTAAAAGAACTCATCACTGTCGGATAAGATATGTGTGGGTAAGGGAGTTTAACAAAAAAGGTAAGAAGCATTATCATCTGGCTTTATTTTTCAATCAAGAGGCTTATGCCTATCCCGGAACATATAGACCTGACCATGAAGGTTTATATCGTCACAACCTTGCATATATGATTATGGAGGCCTGGGTAAGGGCATTACATCTCGATCAAGAGGAGAGCTATCAACAGTATTATCGGCTTATTCAGTTTCCTGATAACTGTCATGCTCGACTGAACATGTATGGCTTATCTTACCAGGATGATTATGCAACTATCATGAACAGGCTAAGTTATCTGGCTAAAGAATACAGTAAAGACTATTCGGACGGTAAACGTAACTTTGGTTGTTCTATAGGGTAACGGGAATAATTTATTTTATTACTGGCATGTGGATGTTGAGAAGGAGAGTGCGTCAACGGTTAATCATTACAGCCAACGCTTCTCCATACCTCTCAATAATCCATATGGAGACAGCCTCATGGACACCCGGAATAACAACACCAGTCTACTTAACGATAAAATGGTCGATATGAAATTTATCACTGAGTTTACTGGGCTAACGGATAAG
Organism: Salmonella sp. NW645; assembly: GCF_051703725.1. Lineage (NCBI taxonomy): Bacteria > Pseudomonadati > Pseudomonadota > Gammaproteobacteria > Enterobacterales > Enterobacteriaceae > Salmonella > Salmonella sp. NW645. Next base: position 165,940 of record NZ_JAMMKR010000002.1, read on the forward strand.
TGGTTTTACAAGCTGATAAGCGAAGGGAAGTTCCCTGAGCCAATTAAATTAGGCCGTAGTTCTCGCTGGTTACAAAGCGAAGTGGAAAAATGGGTTCAGGAACGTATTGATGTATCACGTCAGTAGTCTTTTTTATTATAAAACCTACAACTATTCGAAACATATTATTTATAAGCGTCCTGCAATCACCTCATACGCATTTAATATAACGAAGGTGGAAGTTATTACCTTACCATAAATAATACCTCAAAGTGACGTACAGCTTGTTTAACAGGTATTAATAAAAGAAACCTGATTATTTAGGGAAATAGATAACTATAAAACAGGTTATCAAGTCAAGCGCATCACCCATGTCCTGTTCAAAAAACATCCAAACATAAACATTTGTTTTGTGTTGCAAACATGATCCATTTTTGTATTAAATATTAAATGCATTTTATTATTTACGTCATATCTATACTGCTACTCATGCTACGTAGCATGAGTAGCAAGTGATTACATTCACATTTTATTCTCTCAAATAAATTTTCTCAGTTACACTACCATTAGAGTTTGGTTGTTTTTTTATCCATATTTTTTCTTCTTCTTCAAGAAGTTTTACGGCAGCATTTAAACGTGCACTATTTCTTAAATGTATGTGGCTAATATGTCTTCGCATATATGATTTTTTGATGTGATCAACAATTGGCTCTATCTGTTGATTATCCTCAGCACTACTGTCTGAATCATTGTCCTGATTTAAAAATATGCTTCCGATACCATTATTAAACTCTGATATTTTTGATTTTATCCAGTTGTATACACACTCGGCATCTTGTTCTGGTGAGGCAAAAGTAGTAAGGAATAAATGAATAGTTTTATTCGCATAATACTCTGCAATATGCATTGCACATTCAAATATTTCATCAGATATTTCACGTTTATTACTATCTGTGAAATACTGTAATAGCCCGGCAATACGGACAGTATTTTCAGCAAGTTTAAGTATCCAGGCTTTAATAGTATTGTTGTCACGGAATTTATAAGCAGCTATTTCTATATCTCGATAAAAACGCTCAAGTTCCCGTTGAGAATTCTGTGATAAAGTAAGAATATCTGGCTTTAATTCATTTGCTATTAATTCATCTTCTATATCACCTTCTTTATCTATATCATCGCTCTCATCCTCTTCATCGATTTTTTCACATGCAGCTCTGCTCTCGTCTATTTTAAGTGAACCATATTCATATCGCTCTTTTATAAGCAATAAAAATTCATTTATTCTTTTATGAAAAAAACTAAGATCCTTACTGTTAACATCATAACTTGACGACAGACGTCGGAATTGTCCTCTTTCAACTACCGAGATCAGAAATCGAGATAAAAAACCAGAACCAGTGGCTTTTCTACCATATTTCTTAAAATACTGAATAAATATATCATTCTGAACAAGAAGTAACATAGAAAATCGAGCATTCAAAACGGAAAAACTTTCTTTACTACGGCGTTCAACATCAACCTGGGCACCATCCCACAACTCATTCAGGAAGCCCAGATTGTTCTTGGCTCGCCCTTCAAAAAACATACTTGCTTCAGCCGATATATACCCTGCTGATGGTATATTATCATACAGGCCACGTTGCATAGCTTCAGGTGTGGTGTCTGTATAAATAAATTTCATTCTTTTAGGTAATATAGGTTTTTGTGAACTGAGATGAGCTAACTTACTCCTCTCTGTCTGAAAATTCTCACCTTTATTAATTTTTTGATTTATTTTTCGCAGAAGAGTTTTATTTTGTGCATCCCAAATCAACATATCGGCATTGTAATTTGCATATGCTCTATCCCATGCAGTTTTATCTTCTTTTTCAAAATCCAGGAAGGGTTTCATTACCAGTGAATGAATTGTTGATTTTCTTTCACCAGAATCGGCAAGAACAAGGTTATAGAGAGAACATGGCTTTGTCCTGCCATCTGGAAACTGGACATCAACAAATCCCTGACATGCAAGAGATACAGCAGATAAGACAGTGCCAGATATCAGTTCGATAGGAGCATCAACATCTTTGGTAAGAGCAACAACAACATTTCGCAATACTTCTGGTAGTAAATGCGCCGGATATTTCGTTGCTTCATAGATATCATTAGCGCTGTGTAATTTCTTTGGATCTCCTTCTGGGCGTTCCCCCCATTGAGTTGCCCACCATGGATACTCTATATTTTCCCTGAACATCACTCGTTACTCCCTTTCATTAAGCCTGATTAACTTCCAGACAGGATAAACAAAAAGAAAGAGAGAAACCATGCTTTAACGATGGAGATCTGCCCATTATAGGACATGGATACTAAAAATACTTGATAGAAAAATGGTTCTTAAGCGAATTTATGAGAAGGTTTGCAACGTGATAGATACGTTTATCAACGGCATGAGGGGATTTAATTCAGGAGATATATTCCCCATCATATAAAAGTGTGATAAATTACTGTGCTTCATTTGTCAATGTATTCACTCCTACGATTTGATGGCAAAAAAATAGGCATGAGAAATTGTATATGAAAAGAATCAAAGTAATTGCAAGCAATGTCGCTAATTCAACTGAAAAAATGTGGCTCGACTTAAATATCACTGAAAATCTGCATATTGATCTAGAAAACGAGATTCTGGGAAGTGGCAGTGTGATGTGGGAACAATGGCATGATTTTAATATTCTTGAGTTGGATAAAAATAATGCTTTAATGGATTGGAAAAATGATTCATTTTCTGAATGCAAAAGCACTATTGACATCCTTAACCGAAGGTTAGTGGTGGGGGAAAAAATTCGTTATATTGATGATGGTGAACACTACATATATCGTATAGAAGAAATAAGGGATGAACTGTTTTAGTCGTCTACTATTTTTCTACTCAATAAAATCTTATTTATATGTTAACAATTAAATAATAAAAGGAATGAAATTACCCATCCCTTTTATTTTGATTTGTTTACTCAAAACCTGCGTCAGCAATGGCATTTAAGTATTTCCCATCCTTGCCATCTAATTCAATTGTGGCAACAGGATCACCATGTTGGTTAACCTGTAAGGTGGGATCTGTATGAGGTGAACTCCCGCACTGGTAGATATAGTAATCCGTTTTCCCATTAGGAATGGTAATGCTTTCACAACCATTCTCATATTCATAGATAATTTTATCTCTGGAAACTTCTAATGTGATTTCTGGTTTACTTTCTGGGCCAAAGATATATTTAACTCCCTTTTTCCCATAGCAAAGTTCAACAGACTTTGTATGTGCTTTATTGTTAGCAAAGAAGAACGTTGTATTCGGTTCACAAAGTTTACTTTCTGCGAAAGAAGAAAATGATAACAACACGCTGGCCATCAACAAAGTAATATCAATCAACTTTTTCATTTTAATATCCATTTTAAATGCAATATTTAATTGTTGTGAATTGGATGTGGTGGATATTTTCCATCCAGTCATATTACACTTCATGCAAACGCATTTAATTACCAAGTGTATTTTAATGAACCATTAGGAGTACCAACTATCAACTCAAGTGGTTTACACTGAGTATAATTTTTATTTGTTGGAATAGTAAATGTAAATGTTTCACCATACCCAAGCCTTTTATTCATGTTGTTTCCACGACCTGCAATCGAAGGCAGGCAATTACCGCGATTAACAACTATTGAAGTAATAATGACCTCATCTTCCATACTAGTGATATTGTAGCTCCAAATAGGTAAATAATTAGGGCCAACTTTAAGTGTATCCCCCCCAACATCTACTTTTATTGGTGAGTCAGATGCTAAACTCTGACAACTAAATACAGATAACATGGATACCAAAACCAATTGGTTAATACGTGTTATAATTTTCATGCAACAACTCCTTAATTTATTATTTTAACAACAGAAATAAACATAACACTAAGAGTAAGTTTTTTCATATTAACTCTCCTATAAATAACTAAAGCCCTTTTAAATTCAGGTGGCGGAATAACGTTACCCAAAGAAAAAACTCCAGGTTTTCTTAATTCCTTCCACCACCAGTTTTTTGGCTGCCTTAGCCAGTGTTGCGACAGGTTTAGGAATAGGAGCCATATCAATGATTTCATCAATAACCCGATCTACGGTGTCTCCGAAACCGTCGGTGGCTTCTTCGATGACCTTTTCTGTTTTGTGCTCCTCTTTGACCTGAGCCGCTACTGAGCTTTGTGCGTGCTTTGGGAGCGCCCGGACCATTTCCTCAACCAGATTAGTCACGTTGTAACCCTCATTGGCTGATACAGCGACAATCGGATGTTCAGGAAAACCAAGGTACTGACTGATGTACTCTTTCTTCTCAGCGATATTGTTCATCTGACGGGGGGAGGGACAACAATTCTGCTCATCCCATTCCCGGAACGGCTCGATTTTGTCCACCTGATTAAGAACAAACAGCGTTTTTGATTTACCCCCGGCGGGGATAAGCACTTCTTTGTAGAACCGCTCATCGGGGGCCAGAACGCGATCATCCCCTTTTATAACCCACAGAATCAGGTCGAGTTTTGGCATCAATCCGCTATAGAGATTTTCGTACTCACTATCACGTTCGGCGCTTTCACCCACGCCGGGAATATCCACCAGATAAAGAGAACGTTTCCCGAACTGGATACGCACTTCCTTTATTTCACGGGTACAGGCTCCCACATCACTGACCGGGCATTCCTCCCCTTTGAAAATGGCATTGCACAGGCTCGATTTACCTGAGCCGGTTTTACCCATAATGCCAATTCGGGGTTCATAACCGACGATCTCATTCAGTCTGCCGAGAACGATTTTTCTGATCCCCTCAGGTAAAATGTCCACTGCATCCTTTATTGGGTTGCTACCTGTCTTATCGGTGTTGTCCATCCACATATTCTTCTTGCTCCCTCTCTTTATTAACTACTTCAGATAAAAATCTTGCTGCGAAAATCATCGAACGACTTCTCAAATTCCCGGCAGGCAATTGCCTGATTGAAGGCAAATTTTTGTGATCTTTTCAGGAAGGCTGAAGTGTGTAAAATTGTTAATACCGATCGAAATGGCAAAATCGATCTGTTTTATCTATTGATAAAAACGATCGATATCAATTAATTAATCACCAATATCAATTAAAGATAGCGAACTGATCGACGGCACTGATCAATTAATGAGGATGGTAAAGAAGAAGTGAAAAGGGAGAGAGAAAATTACAGGAGCAAGAAACAACAATAAATATCAATATAATCAATCGAATGTATGCCCGCAGTTCCGACACTCATACCTGTCAAACAGCACCCCATCCATAGCTGAACCCGTAACAGCTCCAGCCGTTGCCCCGGCGACAAACCGTCCTAACAGAGCACCAATAACCGCCCCTGCCGCTGTCCCCACTACAGGCAAAACTGAGCCAATCGCAGCACCAGTCCCCGCACCACTGAGAGCGCCAGCCACACCTCCGGCAATACTTCCCGTCTTCCTGCCAATATGACGTTCACTTACGCGGTCAGAACCGCATTCCGGGCATATCGTGGTCATTTTATAATTCTCCTGATTTCAGTTTGTTAAAAAGCAAAAAGGCTTCAAACATTGCCTGGTTGAGAGTAGGTAACCAACTACATTGAACTTAAAGGGTTTTTTCTGGCATTTGTATGCACTACATACTTCCGTGCCTGAACAGTGGAGAGTATACTGTTGAGAATTTATACTTGTGCTACTGCTGAAATATTTTTAAGGGAATTTATGAATAATAATCTGATGAATATATGTTACAAAGGTGAAACTGGTGAAAGTGACATTAGAACTACGATTATTTCCGATATTTTATATATTTCTTTAAAAGATATATTAATCACTTTAAATAAAGAAAATAGAGAAATAAATTCACGCTACGCAACAAAGTCAATGATCGGACTTATTAAAGCACAACTGGAAGCATTGGATGTTGATGAGTATAAAGCGCTGGATGTAAATAATGGAGTATTCGAAGGTGAGAAGGAAATCTTTGTTACACAACCCGGACTTTATAGAGTTATGTCCAGCGATAGAAGTGCTGCTGGTAAGCGATTCCAAAAATGGCTTTTCCATGAAGTAATCCCTTCTCTAACAAGGCATGGTGTTTATCCTGCGCCTCCTGAAGCAAAAGGGTCTGCATTTGCACAAATGGCCGAAATATTAGCTCAAAACTCTCGTATGCTTGCAGATACTATTGTAAAACACGAAAAATTGGCCGAAGATGTTTTACAAGTAAAGGGAAAAGTTGCTAATGTTGAAACACGTTTAACAAATCTCGAATCGAACAATCAACGTAACACTAATGAGTTCCAAACTCTTGAAGAAAGACTCGTCTTTCTCGATATAAAAATGAATGATAATGATCTCATTGAGGCATTAGCTTGGTGTGAAAATATTTCCTGTTCCAAAGCACGAAAAGTAGTCCGTGGGGATAAACGAGAATCTACACGATTCGATGTGCAAACTATCGATGAAGCAATCACTATAATGAAAAATAAATCTGCACTACATCACATTGATTCATCTATAAATAATTAACATGATACTATAAGTTGATTAATTAGTATGATGCGTATTAGTTCAGATCCAATCTTATACGGATGTGGATCTGGCAAAGACCTAATTTTATTTTAGATCTTGTACCAGAAATGAGATCTGGTTAAAAAGGAGTTTATTTTGATTGAATTTTTATCCAGCGCAACTTGGCAGGGGATTGGAGTTATAAGCTCAATCATCATTGCTGTTGTGAGTTTTCTACTATCTCAAAATACTCGACGTCGATTGTTCAGATCAAAAAACTCAAGATTTGAAAAGAAATCAAGTCTTCCTAAAGAGTTGTTAGATGGGCAGATAACTACCCTGTATGGAAAAGTTCGAGATGAAGTGTTCCCCGGACCACCAAATTATGAATCAATAAATGATGGTGACGAACCACAGTTCTACTGGATTCTCTATACTAATGCATCAATTACGTTGATAGGGCGAAGCATGGAAAATGGTGAGTTATATGAGAATGGCTCATCGTGTATGTTTCAATTATGCGTACCTACAGATATGTATGATAACCGTCTAGATATACTCGGAAAATACGTAAAGGTGGAAGGAGAAGTCTTCTTCGGGCGCACTGGTCACCATAAGACCAAAGCTCTATTAAATGTTAGTTCAATCAAAATTTTGAAATAGTTCCTTAGCAACGTTTAGAATTGTTAACTAAGGAACTAAAGCCGTTAAGCGGAAAATTCTCCGCTTTTGATCCTTCTAACAGAGCACCGTCAAGTCAAATTTGATTTGCAATTAATCTGTATAATACTCAACCATACTACCGCCCCTGAACCTTCGCAAAATCAAATGGGCTAATTGTTTCCTCCCGGTTAGCATCAAGAAAGTCTGCCCACCATTGCAGCATCAGTTTACGCTCGTCGATAAACTCCGCTTTATGGATATATGCAGCACGTACACCGTTACGCTCCTGATGGCTCATCTGGCGCTCTACAGCATCTTTCGACCACAGTCCCGATTCAATCAAAGAGCTACAGGCCATCGTGCGAAAGCCGTGGCCGCAGACCTCAACTTTCGTGTTATATCCCATCACCCGTAAGGCTGTATTGACCGTGTTTTCACTCATCGGTTTATACGGATCGCGGTCGCCAGTGAATATCAGGTCATATTCACCACTGATTTGTTTTATCTGTTTCAGGATCTCCAGCGCCTGACTGGAAAGCGGAACCATGTGCGGTGTTTTCATCTTTGAACCACGTTCAGAAAACTTCACGTCGGGGATTAGCTCACGCTTGGGCGGTATCACCCACATGGATTTCTTAAAATCAATCTCAGACCAGCGGGCGAAGCGTAACTCACTGGAACGAATGAATATCAACAGAGTGAGTTCTACAGCCAGCCGGGTAAGAGGTTGCCCTTTGTAAACATCAATGCGGGTAATCAGTTCTGACAGGCGATGAAGCGGAAGGGCAGGGCGATGCTCACGTTCGACGGTTGCCAGTGCTCCGGCCATATCAATCGCCGGGTTATAGTCAATGATGCCCGACTGCGCCGCATATCGCATGACTGCTGAGATACGTTGTTGCAGGCGCGATGCCGTTTCATAAATCTCCTTTGCCTCAGCCTCTTTCACCGGGACGAGAAGATCGGGGGTTTTCAGCGTCTTGATATCCCGCGAGCCGATAGAAGGAAATACATGTGTCTCCAGGCTGGTCAGCACTTTGGCCCGGTGTGCTTCAGACCACTTCTTGTTGCTGGCGTGCCACCGACGGGCGATAGTTTCAAAGGTATCCGATGCCTCGGAGTCCGATTTTTTAGCCCGTTTTTGTTCACAGGGATCGATACCCTGTGCGATGAGTTTTCTGGCTTCATCGCGCAATGAGCGAGCTTCAGACAGTGAGATATCGGGATAGAGGCCAAGCGCCAGCGTTTTCTCTTTTCCCTGATGGCGGTAGCGTAGCCGCCAGTAGCGCGAGCCGTTAGGGTGAACCAGCAGATGCATGTTGCCAGTATCTGCCAGTTTGTAGGGTTTTTCATCCGGTTTGGCAGCCCGGATCTTTGCATCGGTTAATGCCATGACGGGTTTCCTACATTATGTTGAGGGTACAAATATTATCGAATCAGACTATACCCTCATTTGTACCCTCGCAAGGGGATTGAAGTGGGTAGAAGCTGATTGAGTTCAGTTGAAGTGGACAGGCTGGGGTGTGTTGATTTTACTGGGGATATACAAACAAAAACGGACCTCCGTAGAGGTCCGTTGATATGAATTTGGTGCCCGGACTCGGAATCGAACCAAGGACACGGGGATTTTCAATCCCCTGCTCTACCGACTGAGCTATCCGGGCAACGGGGCGCATTAAACCGTAAAGGCGCGCGGTCGTCAACGGCTTTACACGAAAAAAGTGATAAAATCGCGCTGACTGCCTGCTTTTCAGGCAAAATGCATAAAATCAGTACCCCGTCAGGTGAGCGCCCCACCCTGGCGGCACTGTGCAAAACGCAGAATATCTTCCGCCAACCGCTGAGCGGTATCTACATCAGCCTGACTGCGGTTGACCAGCATTCGGCTGAGACAACCTTCCAACACCAGCTCCATCTGCCTTGCAACCATCGCCGGATCGTCAATTTCCAGCGTGGTCAGTAGTTCATGGGTAAAATCATGTGCCGTGCGTTTTTGTTGATTAGCCAGTTGGTGAATAGGATGGGTTGGATCGGGATAAAACGTACAGGCGGCAATGAACAAGCAACCGGGATAACGGTTATTACTGACACATTCCGAGAGCGCGCTGTAGCGTGCCAGTAGCTTTTGTTCAGCAGAAAGCGTCTCATCAAGAAGAAGCTGGCGTCGCCAGATATCTACCTGCTGACTCAGATAACGTAGCGCGTCATATAAAATGGCTTCTTTATCTGGCCAGAAACGCTGTAATGTGTCGAGTGGGCGATTTACGCGCTCCGCCACCATTTCCAGCGTAGTATCGGCTATCCCTTGCGTCTCCAGTAATTTCAGGGCTTCTCCCAGAATATCTTCACGTTGCACGGTATTCTCCTCCGTCTTTGCTTTTGCAAGTGTCGCTCACGGTTGGCGATCGTGCAAATGCGCGCTAAAGGTGGCGGCGTCCATAAAGCCGGTGACTCGCGATTGCGGCTGTTCCTGGCCTTGGGCATTAAAGAACAGAATGGTGGGCAGCCCGAGGACTTGCAGATGCTTTAACAGCGCGACATCCTGCGCATTGTTAGCGGTGACGTTAGCCTGCAAGAGCACCGTGTCGCCGAGCGCCTGCTGGACCCGCGGATCGCTGAAGGTATACTTTTCAAACTCTTTACAGGCCACGCACCAGTCGGCGTAGAAATCCAGCATAACGGGTTTGCCTTTGGCCTGCGCCAGCGCCTGATTGAGTTCGTCCACGGTAGAAATAGCCGTGAAATTGAGGTGCGCTGGAGCTTGCGCGGATGGCGATCCGAACGCCCAATCCTGTAGAGGCCGCACGCTAATGAGCGCAGCCGCCAGCAGGATAATCTGTACGATACGCATCCACGCTCGTCTGGCCTGAAGGCTGGTGATAAAGGCCCAACCAAAGAAAGCGACGCCCAGCAGCGACCACAGACGTAAACCCCAAGCCTCGCCAATAATCCGCTCCAGTAAAAAGACCGGTAACGCGAGGATCACGAAACCAAAAGCGGTTTTGACATGCGCCATCCACGGGCCGCTTTTCGGTAGCAGGCGGTTGCCAAACACGGTGACCAGCATTAGCGGCAGACCCATACCTAATGCATACAAATACAGCGTACCGCCGCCCAGCCACATGTTGCCGCTCTGAGCGATATAAAGCAGGATCGCGCTTAACGGCGCTGTAGTGCAGGGCGAGCAAATTAATCCGGCAATCGCCCCCATAACAAAAACGCCGCCGGGCGAGCCGCCTTGCTGACGATTACTCATTAATGTCAGCCGGGTTTGCAGTGAGGAGGGGAGCTGTAGTGTGAACAGGCCAAACATCGACAACGCAAGCAGGGTGAACACGGTGGCAAGGCCGATTAACACATAAGGGTGCTGCAGCGCCGCCTGAAACTGTAATCCCGCCGCGGCGACGACCAGACCCAGTGCGGTATAGGTCAGCGCCATCCCTTGTACATAGATAAAGGCCAGCAGCAGTGCGCGCCCCGTCGACAAACGTTGCCTTCCCCCCAGGACAATACCGGAAATCAGCGGATACATGGGTAAAACGCAGGGCGTAAAGGCGATGCCGATGCCGATCAGCAGAGCCCAGATCGCGGAAAAAGGTAGCTGGGCGGCGGGTTTTGACGTCTCACCCGTCTGGGTGACAGCAGGCGTCGGCGTGGCGTCTATTGCCGCGGCGACTTCACTTAGCGGCACCGTTTTCGTTTCCGGCGGATAACAGAATCCCGCATCGGCGCACCCCTGGTACGTTACCGTTAATGTCGCGCCAGCCGCCGCCTGGTTAACCGTTACTGGAACGTTTAGCCGCTTACGGTAGATTTCGCTTTTTCCGTAGAACTCATCTTCATGCCAGACGCCTGCCGGGAGTTGGACTGCGGCGATATCCGCTTTCGTCGGCGTGATACTAATTTGTTTACGGTAAAGGTAGTAACCCTCTTTTACCTGCCAGGAGAGGGTAAGATCGTGTTGATTTTGCTGAAAATCAAAAACAAACGCCCGGTCGGCAGGGACGAACTGCGAGCGACCCGGCGCGTCGAATAATCCGGCGAAGGCGGATGTGCTGCACAGCAGCAGGATCAGCGTAAAGATGCGTTGAGCCATGAGAGGTAATCAGTATCTCCGTGAGTAACAGGTAAAACCAGAAGTTCAGGCGTTTGATACGGGTGATGAGACTTCAGGCAGTCGATAAGCGCTTGCTGATGTGAAACGGTGGTTTTTAAGATCATTTGAACTTCATACTCCTGCTCCAGTTTGCCTTCCCAGTAGTACAGCGATGTCGCGCCGGGGAGGAGGGTGGCGCAGGCGGCCAGTTTTTCCGACAGCACTTTGGCGGCCAGATCCTGGGCGGTAGCTTCATCCGGGGCGGTACAAAGCACCACAACGGCCTCGGGGATGGAAATATCCTGACTCTTAACATCAAGCATAAACACCTCGAAAGAACAAAAAGACCCGCAAGTGAACGGTCACTATACAACGGACGAGGGCAGGATGTTAGTCAAAGGGCGGGAGAATGCGGGGCGTGATACGCCCCGCGGGTGAAACACTTACAGCATAAAGCTGCCCAGCAGGAAGCCGAAGCAGACAGCCAGAACGACGCCCAGGGTGCCTGGGATGAAGAACGGGTGGTTAAAGACGAATTTACCGATACGGGTTGTACCGGTGTCATCCATCTGTACCGCCGCAACCAGAGTCGGGTAGGTCGGCAGAATGAACAGGCCGGAAACGGCGGCGAAGGAAGCGACTGCCGTCAGCGGAGAGACGTTCAGCGCCAGCGCCATCGGCATCAGCGCTTTCGCCGTTGCCGCCTGAGAGTAGAGCAGCGCGGAAGCAAAGAAGAAGATGACGGCCAGCAGCCACGGATGACCCTGGATGACGCTACCCGCAGTGTCTTTGATCCAGTCGATGTTAGCGGATACGAAGGTATCGCCCAGCCACGCCACGCCCAGAATACAGATACAGGCGCTCATCCCTGCTTTAAAGGTGCTGGAGTTGAGGATGGCGTCAGTTTCCACTTTACACAGGATGGTGGTCAGCGTTGCGACGCTCAACATGATGATCAAAATAGCGTTGGTGGTGTTCATCAGCGGTTTTTCAACCAGGCCGAGGCTCGGACTGTTGACAATCGCATAAACAACCACGCAGATAACGCCCAGCAGGAACAGCCAGACGGAATTTTTTGCCATCGGTTTGATTTCAATCTGCTTTTCACCACGCAGTTCAATCAGCCCTTCTTCCAGACGCTTGCGGTAAATCGGGTCGTCCGACAGTTTGGAGTTGAACAGCATCGTGACCAGGAAGGACATCACCAGCACCGCCAGCAGCGTAGAGGGGATAACCACGGACAGCAGGTGAATGTAGCTAATGCCATGACCTTCCATAACAGAAGACATATACACCACGGCCGCAGAAATCGGCGAGGCGGTAATCGCAATCTGCGCGGATACCACGGCGGTCGAGAGCGGACGGCAAGGTTTGATTCCCTGCTCCTTCGCGACTTCAGCAATAACCGGCAGCGTTGCCAGGGAAATGTTCCCGGTACCAGCAAAAATAGTCAGGAAATAGGTCACAATCGGTGCGAGGATAGTGATGTATTTCGGGTTCTTACGCAGCAGTTTTTCCGTCTGGTTTACCAAATAATCCAGACCGCCCGCGACCTGCATAGCAGAGATCGCGGCGATAACCGCCATGATGATGGAAATGACATCGAATGGAATTGTCCCTGGCTTCACGCCGATGGCGGCAAGTACCAGAACACCCAGCCCACCTGCGAATCCAATACCGATGCCCCCAAGTCTGGCGCCCAAAAAGATTGCCAGCAAAACAATGATAAGTTCGACAACTATCATATTAGCCTTCCTTGTTGTTTAACAAGTTGATATTAAATTGTTGTTATTTGGTAACTTCTTGTAAGAAAAAAGGCACGTCATCGTGACGTGCCTCTTTGGTACTACCCTGTACGATTACTGTTCGCTTTCATCAGTATAACGTTTAGCTTTATAAGCCGGGTGCATCAAGTTCTGTACGGAGAAAATATCGTCCAGCTCGGCTTCCGTTAACAGGCCGCGCTCCAGCACAACTTCACGTACGCTCTTACCGGTTTCAGCACAGATTTTACCGACGATGTCGCCGTTGTGGTGGCCGATGAACGGGTTGAGGTAAGTGACGATACCGATGGAGTTATAAACGTACCCTTCGCACACTTCTTTATTCGCGGTAATGCCGTTAACGCATTTTTCCAGCAGGTTGTAGCACGCGTTGCTCAGAATGTGGATGGATTCGAACATCGCCTGACCGATAACCGGCTCCATAACGTTCAACTGCAACTGACCGGCTTCCGCCGCCATCGTAACGGTGGTGTCGTTACCGATGACTTTAAAGCATACCTGGTTTACGACTTCTGGTACAACCGGGTTCACTTTGGCTGGCATGATGGAAGAGCCCGCCTGCAGTTCCGGCAGGTTGATCTCGTTCAGGCCGGCACGAGGACCAGAAGAGAGCAAGCGCAGGTCGTTACAGATTTTGGACATCTTCACTGCCAGACGTTTCAGCGCGCTGTGAACCATAACATACGCGCCACAGTCAGATGTCGCCTCAATCAGATCTTCCGCCGGAACACAGGCGAAACCAGTGACTTCAGCCAGTTTTTTCACCGCCAGCGGAGAGTATTCTTTCGGCGTGTTCAGACCGGTACCGATTGCCGTTGCGCCAAGGTTGACTTCCAGCAGCAGCTCAGCAGTACGCTCGATGCTTTTCACTTCTTCTTTCAGCAGGATGCTGAACGCACGGAATTCTTGACCAAGCGTCATCGGTACGGCGTCCTGCAACTGGGTACGACCCATTTTCAGGATGTCCTGGAATTCAACCGCTTTACGTTCGAAACCTTCACGCAACTGGTTGATGGCATCGATCAGTTTGACGATAGAGGCGTAAACCGCTACACGGAAGCCTGTCGGATAGGCATCGTTAGTGGATTGACATTTATTCACGTGGTCGTTCGGGTTCAGGTACTGATATTCACCTTTCTGATGACCCATCAGTTCCAGCCCGATGTTGGCCAGCACTTCGTTGGTATTCATGTTGACGGAAGTGCCCGCGCCGCCCTGATAGACATCTACCGGGAACTGGTCCATGCACTTACCGTTGTTAAGGACTTCATCACATGCGGCAATGATGGCGTTCGCCACACTCTTAGGAATGGTTTGCAGCTCTTTGTTGGCCAGCGCCGCCGCTTTTTTTACCATAACCATGCCACGCACAAATTCAGGGATGTCGCTGATTTTGTTATTGCTAATGTAGAAGTTTTCAATCGCTCTCAGAGTGTGAACACCATAGTAGGCTTCAGCTGGAACTTCCCTGGTACCCAACAGATCTTCTTCGATACGAATGTTGTTTGACATGTGAACCTTCTTTTTCAAGCTGCCAATGATTTTTACTTTAAAACACACAGGATATATGTGATTTCGAATGTTTTCTGACCGACGATTATCCCCTCCATCGGCCTGATAAACGAGATCATATGCTGGTTCAGAATTCCTACCGTAATCTGGATCACTTAAAGTGCGGGAATTTACCCCTTATTTATTATTTTGTGAAATAGGTCACCGCTTTAGTATTACTACCTAAAATAGGTGTACAAACCACTTGAAATTTTGCTACGCACCACCATATCGGATCGATGCGAATCGCAACCCCATTCAAATGGTCGTCGCAGACGGCCATGACTTACAGGAGAGTCCTTTGCGCTGGATACCCTTTTTAGCTGTCTTTCTCTATGTTTACATTGAGATTTCTATCTTTATCCAGGTCGCCCATGTGCTTGGCGTCCTGATGACGCTAATCCTGGTGATTTTTACGTCTGTTATCGGTATGTCGCTGGTACGTAACCAGGGTTTTAAAAACTTTTTGCTGATGCAACAAAAAATGGCGGCCGGTGAGAGCCCGGCGGCAGAAATGATTAAGAGTGTATCGCTGATCATCGCTGGCTTACTGCTCCTGTTGCCGGGATTTTTCACCGATTTTCTCGGCCTTCTCCTTTTGTTACCGCCAGTGCAAAAACATTTGACGCTGAAGTTGCTGCCGCATTTACGTTTTTCCCGGATGCCGGGCGGCGGATTTAGCGCGGGTACTGGCGGTGGCGAAACATTTGACGGCGAGTATCAGCGTAAAGATGACGATCGCGATCGTATTGAACATAAAGACGATCGTCGGGATTAAAGGTAGAAATGTTGGTCGGATAAGTCGCACGAGGCGTTATCCGGCCAGCGGATGCGTCTTACGCCATGCGTTTTCGCTTCGGTAAAAACAGCCATAATGCAGCCAGCATGATAATGGCATATAAGCTTTTCCACCCCAGCATTGCCAGCAATAACAGGCACAGTAGACAACCCGTCACCGCCAGTGCATAGCAACGCCCTTTCAACAGTCGACAGCCCGCCAGCATACAAAGCAGATAGAGCATAATAAAAATACCGTTAGCATAGACGATCAGCGCATTGAGGTTAATCTTCAGGGCGTAGACGACCAGGGAACTCACGCAACAACAGACCAGAATAACGTTCAACGCGTGCAGGGGAAGGCGCCCGGGAGAGAGTTGAGCCAGATAGTGATCGGGCTGATATTGCATTTGCGTCCATATCAGACGCGCAAAACTCTGAGCATACACATTCAGGCTGGCAAAGCAGGTGAGATAACCAATAATGCAGGCTACCCACAACGCCTGGATACCGAAGAGATGAACAATAATAAGCGGTAGCGATGCTGTTGCCGCTATCTTGTCGCTATAGACGCCAAAATGCAGCACCACGGCGGTACAGGCCCAATAAATGGCGCCGGCCAGCATCAGGCCAATGATCAATGCGCGCGGAAAATCACGTTCAGGATTTTTAAATTCAGACGACAAATGCGTAAAAGCCTCAATTCCCACAAATCCCCAGAACATGATCGCCAGGGCGGTACACAGTCGGGAAAAGGTGATTTCGTTTGCGGTTGGGAAGGTGATATCTGCAGGTTTAATTGCGCCTTTCCACAGAATGGCGGCAATAAGCGCGATAATTAATCCAGCGATAATGGCTTGCAGGTTGGCGCTGGAGTTGGCGCCGCGCGATCCCATAAACCATAGTAAACCTAGAGTACCCAGCTCCCCAAATAAGAGCTGTTCGCTTTGCCAGCCAAACAGCGCCTGGCCGAAACCCACCGCAATATGCAAGGCTGCGGGAAAACTAACAGGAATGACTGATAAAAACAGCCAACTGATCACTCGTTGCAGACGCGGGCCAAATGCCATCCCGACAAAATGCGCTACGCCGCCAGCGTGTGGAAAATGACGCCCCAGCACAGCAAAGACAATCGCAATAGGGAAAATCAAAATAATGAGCAGCGGCCATGCCCAAAGGCTGATGTCGCCTGCCGCCAGCGCAGCCAGCTCCGGAAGCGCAAAAACGCCAGTCCCTAATAATGATGTGGTTAACAAGATAACGCCCTGAACCAACCCAAGCTCTTTTTTTAGTTCATTCATCAGCTCATTATCCGGCGGCATTGTAACGTCAGGTGACGACAGGCATTTTTAAGCGTATCACACACGCCTTTTCTTATAGCAGGATGTTCTAAACCTTGGGTAAACGTGAGATAAGTAGCGTTTTTACCGCTTTTTTCGCTCAGAAGAATTTTTTTTCATCTCCCCCCTTGAAGGGGCAAAACCCCATCCCCATCTCTCTGGTCACCAGCCGGGAAACCGTTTACGGGCCGGCGTCACCCATAACTGATAATGACTTTCTCAAAGGAGAGCTATCAATGAGTATTCGTCCGTTACATGATCGTGTGATCGTCAAACGTAAAGAAGTTGAGTCCAAATCTGCTGGCGGCATCGTACTGACCGGTTCCGCAGCGGGTAAATCAACTCGTGGCGAAATCATCGCTGTCGGTAAGGGTCGCATCCTGGACAACGGTACTGTACAGCCGCTGGACGTGAAAGTTGGCGACATCGTTATTTTTAACGATGGCTACGGTGTGAAATCTGAAAAGATCGACAATGAAGAAGTGTTGATCATGTCTGAAAGCGACATTCTGGCAATTGTTGAAGCGTAATCCGCGAACGACACTGAACATACGAATTTAAGGGAAAGAGAAAATGGCAGCTAAAGACGTAAAATTCGGTAACGACGCTCGTGTGAAAATGCTGCGCGGCGTAAACGTACTGGCAGATGCAGTGAAAGTAACCCTCGGTCCGAAAGGCCGTAACGTGGTTCTGGATAAATCTTTCGGTGCGCCGACTATCACTAAAGATGGTGTTTCCGTAGCGCGTGAAATCGAGCTGGAAGACAAGTTTGAAAACATGGGCGCGCAGATGGTGAAAGAAGTTGCCTCTAAAGCGAACGACGCTGCAGGCGACGGCACCACCACCGCGACCGTACTGGCGCAGTCCATCATTACCGAAGGCCTGAAAGCCGTTGCTGCGGGCATGAACCCGATGGACCTGAAACGTGGTATCGACAAAGCGGTTGCTGCTGCGGTTGAAGAGCTGAAAGCCCTGTCCGTACCGTGCTCCGACTCTAAAGCGATTGCTCAGGTAGGTACTATCTCCGCTAACTCCGACGAAACCGTAGGTAAACTGATCGCGGAAGCGATGGATAAAGTCGGTAAAGAAGGCGTCATCACCGTTGAAGACGGTACCGGTCTGCAGGACGAACTGGACGTGGTTGAAGGTATGCAGTTTGACCGCGGCTACCTGTCTCCTTACTTCATCAACAAGCCGGAAACTGGCGCAGTAGAGCTGGAAAGCCCGTTCATCCTGCTGGCTGATAAGAAAATCTCCAACATCCGCGAAATGCTGCCGGTTCTGGAAGCCGTTGCAAAAGCAGGCAAACCGCTGCTGATCATCGCTGAAGATGTTGAAGGCGAAGCGCTGGCTACCCTGGTTGTTAACACCATGCGTGGCATCGTGAAAGTGGCTGCGGTTAAGGCACCTGGCTTCGGCGATCGTCGTAAAGCAATGCTGCAGGATATCGCTACCCTGACCGGCGGTACCGTAATCTCTGAAGAGATCGGTATGGAGCTGGAAAAAGCAACCCTGGAAGACCTGGGTCAGGCGAAACGCGTTGTGATCAACAAAGACACCACCACCATCATCGATGGCGTGGGTGAAGAAGCTGCAATCCAGGGCCGTGTTGCTCAGATCCGTCAGCAGATTGAAGAAGCGACCTCCGACTACGATCGTGAAAAACTGCAGGAGCGCGTAGCGAAACTGGCAGGCGGCGTTGCGGTTATCAAAGTTGGCGCTGCGACCGAAGTTGAAATGAAAGAGAAGAAAGCCCGCGTTGAAGATGCCCTGCACGCGACCCGTGCTGCGGTAGAAGAAGGCGTGGTTGCTGGTGGTGGCGTTGCGCTGATCCGCGTTGCTTCTAAAATTGCTGACCTGAAAGGTCAGAACGAAGACCAGAACGTGGGTATCAAAGTTGCGCTGCGCGCAATGGAAGCTCCGCTGCGTCAGATCGTGCTGAACTGCGGCGAAGAGCCGTCTGTTGTCGCTAACACCGTTAAAGGCGGCGACGGTAACTACGGTTACAACGCAGCAACTGAAGAATACGGCAACATGATCGATATGGGTATCCTGGACCCAACCAAAGTTACCCGTTCTGCGCTGCAGTACGCGGCTTCAGTGGCTGGTCTGATGATCACTACCGAGTGCATGGTGACCGACCTGCCGAAAAGCGATGCTCCTGATTTAGGCGCTGCTGGCGGCATGGGTGGTATGGGTGGTATGGGCGGCATGATGTAATTGCCCACACCCTGCATCCTTCAGGCTGTAGATGCGTTGGCTAACCCCAGTCACTTACTTGAGTAAGTAACTGGGGATTAACAAACTGGCCGCCTTCCTGCAACCAGAATGATTTGGGTGCTTATCTCCCAGAATTGAGAAACCCCCGGGCAGAAATGACCGGGGGTTTTTCTTTTAGTCATCTTTTTAGTATAAGATTCAGATACGGACAAAACGTCCAGCTCATTGATTATGGGGAATAACATGCACGTGAAATATTTAGCAGGGATCGTTGGCGCCGCGCTGCTGATGGCGGGTTGTAGCTCCAGCAACGAACTTACCGCTGCCGGCCAAAATGTACGCTTTGTCGAAGATAAGCCAGGCGCGGAATGCCAGCTTATTGGTACGGCAACCGGTAAACAGAGTAACTGGTTTTCAGGCCAGCACGGCGAAGAGGGTGGCTCAATGCGTGGCGCAGCGAACGATCTGCGTAATCAGGCGGCCGCGATGGGTGGAAACGTGCTGTATGGCGTAAGTAGTCCGTCGCAGGGCATGTTGTCCAGTTTTGTCCCGACGGCCAGCGAGATGAACGGCCAGGTTTATAAATGTCCGAACTGATATGTCTGAATCGTAACGCCCTCTGAAAGATTCAGAGGGCAATATGGTTAGCGTTTTTCCTGCGATGATGCCATGCGTAGATTATGCAACGCGCGCATGCATTGATCTTGCGTCAGACGCGCTGCTTTACCGGTTCCAAGCGTTCTGACAAAAACCTTACACGGTTTTCCTTCCAGCTTTTTAAGACGCGGGCTGAAATTCAGCAAGCGGCGTGATATCGCTTCAGCTTCTTTAGAGCCTGACTGACTACGGGTCTTAATGATGGTGCCGCAATCATGCGATTGTCCTGCCTCATCCGTATAACGATAAACGAGCGCTAAATAATGGTTATACAGATTATGTTTCCAGTCAGGCTGGTTATAGGTATCGAATTCGATATTACCGTTTTCCAGGCAGTCAGCATCGTATAATGGTAAAAAGTCCAGCATTGAAGAAATACGCAATGCGAGCTCACGCATTTCGGCATTATTAATGGCGTGAATAATAGCCATCACCAGAACTTCAACCTGCCATTCACCGACCTGTAAATCAAGATGGCTACCATTGTGCAGCTTTAACGTAAAGGTTAATACTTTTTCTGTATTATCGCTCAACGCTAAAGATTCAACACGCTGATTAACATCGGCGTTTTCCAGCTCTTCACGGAGTATTGCCGGAATATTCTCATGCATTTTAAGCACATGACTGCTTTTGGCTTTCTGGCGTTTTTCCTGCTCTTGTTCCGGAAGCGAGTGTTGTAAATAAAGCCGGTGTTCAAGGCCGATCAACAAGTCTCGCAGCGCGAGCACAGGAAAGAAAAGCAGTGTTTCTTTATTTCTCAGTGACTTCACCTTAAGCGCCAGCGCGATAAACTTATCATTGTGACGAATAACGCCGGTATTTAGTCCCTTAATCGTTAAGGCCATGTCAATTCTCCACAAATATAAAATAATTAAATGTTTTACTGCAATGTATTTGATATATAAATTGTTTATGCCGCCCTATAAAAAGGAGAACCAGTATAATTCGAAAATGCAGTACACGCTAAGCGAGTCCTAAAACGGACTTTATTGAAAAGAGAGTAGCGGAAAGGTGTATTTAACGAAGGGTATTTTATCGTCGCCAGAGGGTGAGGAGAATCGCGGGGGAATCTCCTCGTGATATTGCGCGGTAATATTTTCGTCGTCCCTGACGCGCCCGCGAGGATTAGCGCTGCCGAAGCTGTAAATCCAGCGGTGTTTTGCTCGGTTCGCCGCCGATTTCACGCGCCAGTCTTGGCACCATATAGCCGGATACCAGCGTGAGCAGTTCGCGCATGATTTGCCGGGCTTCGTCATCGGTGACCATAAAATGCGCGGCGCCCTGCACTTTATCCAGCACATGCAGGTAATAGGGCATCACTCCGGCGTCAAATAGCGCGTTGCTCAGATTCGCCAGCGTTCGCGCGTTATCATTCACGCCACGCAGCAGGACGCTCTGGTTGAGAAGCGTGACGCCCACGTGGCGCAGTTTCTTCATCGCCAGGCAGAACGCCTCGTCCACTTCATTGGCGTGGTTGATATGGTTCACCAACAAAATTTGCAGACGTGACTGGTCAAAGCGGGCGACCAGTTCGTCAGTAATGCGTGCCGGGATGACGATAGGCAACCGGCTGTGGATGCGTAGCCGCTTGACGTGCTTAATGGCTTCCAGTTGCGTGAGCAGCCAGTCCAGCTCATGATCTTTCGCCATCAGCGGATCGCCGCCGGAAAAGATGATCTCATCCAGTTCCGGGTGTGCGGCGATATACTCCAGCGCGACTTTCCAGTTGCGCTTATTGCCTTGATTCTCCGCATACGGGAAGTGACGACGGAAACAGTAGCGGCAATTTACCGCACATCCGCCTTTTACCAGCAATAGCGCCCGGTTTTGGTATTTATGCAATAATCCTGGCACCACGCTGTGTTGCTCTTCCAGCGGGTCGGTGGAGAAACCGGGGGCGACAATAAATTCATCCCGGGACGTCAGCACTTGACGTAACAGAGGATCGTCAGGGTTGCCCTTCTCCATGCGCGCAATAAAAGCGCGCGGCACGCGGAGGGCAAACAAGCGCCTGGCGTCCTGTCCTGCCCGGAGGTTTTCATCAGCTTCAATCTGTAAAAGATGCAGCAGTTCGTCGGGATTGGTCACAACATCGGCAAGTTGCGCTAACCAATCTTCTCGCAATGGGGTATTTAGGGTTACAATATGCGCCATTTTGTGGCTTAGCTACCAGTTAACAATTTCAGAGGGCCTTATGGCGACTTACTATAGCAACGATTTTCGTTCCGGTCTTAAAATCATGTTGGATGGCGAACCTTATGCGGTTGAATCCAGTGAATTCGTGAAACCGGGTAAAGGCCAGGCGTTTGCCCGCGTTAAGCTGCGCCGTCTGCTGACCGGCACGCGCGTTGAGAAAACCTTCAAATCGACCGATTCCGCTGAAGGCGCGGATGTAGTCGATATGAACCTGACTTACCTGTACAACGACGGTGAGTTCTGGCATTTCATGAACAACGAAACCTTCGAACAGCTGTCTGCAGATGCCAAGGCTATCGGCGACAACGCAAAATGGCTGTTGGATCAGGCGGAATGCATCGTAACCCTGTGGAACGGTCAGCCTATCTCTGTCACTCCGCCGAACTTTGTTGAACTGGAAATTGTTGATACCGACCCAGGTCTGAAGGGCGATACCGCAGGTACTGGCGGCAAACCAGCCACGCTGTCTACTGGCGCAGTGGTTAAAGTTCCGCTGTTCGTGCAGATTGGCGAAGTGATCAAAGTCGATACCCGTTCCGGCGAATACGTATCCCGCGTAAAATAATTTACGTTATCGGGAAAAATGGTGCAGCGTATGCTGCGCCATCCTATTTTTCGCGCCTCAATGATGAAACGCTTTATCTGCCTTGTCGCACTGGTTCTTCTTACCGGCACATTATTAACGGCATGTAATACCGCCCGCGGCTTCGGCGAAGATATTCAGCATCTTGGCCACGCCATCTCCCGCGCAGCCAGCTAATCGCTTCTCGTCTTCCTAAAATTAGTCGATCGCCCGTCATTTTCTGGGATGTTGTCTATTATTAAGTTGCTATACACAAACAACATTGGCTAGAAAAGGAAGACATTATGGTTAAAAAGACAATTGCAGCGATCTTTTCTGTTTTGGTACTTTCCACTGTATTAACTGCTTGTAATACCACGCGCGGCGTGGGCGAGGACATCTCGGACGGTGGTAGTGCGATCTCTGGCGCTGCAACCAGAGCTCAGCAGTAATCATCAACGGTACGGCATGGCGTCGTACCGTTAATCGATTTTCTCCGGAAGCATAAGAAAGGGAGAATACCGGTTATCCATATGAAGTTTCATACGGATATTACGTTTATAGGTGTAAACCGTTTTCCCGTGAATGCCAAGCGCATACGCAATCTCTTTATTGCTGGTGCCTTCCGTCCACATCGCGAGCACTTTTTCCTCCTGCGGAGAGAGCAATGGCGTGGCGCTTTCCGGCGCTTCCTGCAGTGGATGAGTATATAGCGCTCCTTTAATTCGTTGTGCAAGCTCATGTAAAGGCGTGTGTTTAGATAACACCGCATGACTGGCATATTGCGGTCTGTACGGCATATTCCCTGACTGTAATAATACCAACGGCGTCATCCTGCAGGCGGCAAAAAATGCATTGATAGGCTGCTCGGGTAAGGCATCGTTGAGAAAACCATATAAATCAGCGATAACCAGATGGGGCTTCCATTGCAGAATATGTTCTTTCGCCAGTATAAGGTTATTCATCCCGGATACCAGCAGTGAAGAACTGAGCACATCAGTGTGATTAAGCCAGGCCTCCATGCCCGTACGGGTAAAGTGGCATCGGTCTATCACTAAAATTTTCAACATAGTTTTTTGCACCCGGAAGTAGTAAAGCACTTTCTTTCCCAGAAGGCGTTCCATCATAGAGAACTCCTGTGGGCGCTAAATGCGAAAACTACGCGGCTTAAAAGGGCCAATTCCCGCCTTTAGACGGAAAAAAATAAAAAGGTTGAAATTCATTTTCTCTCAGGCAAGAATGGCTTTTCATCCGTATACGTTACAGGACGACCTGTAAACGCTATTCTCACCGGGGACGGCCCCATTAATTATCTGGAGCCTGCTATGTCCTGGATCATTCTATTAATCGCTGGTTTACTTGAAGTGGTATGGGCTGTCGGCCTGAAGTATACCCACGGTTTTTCTCGTCTGACCCCCAGTATTATCACCATTACGGCCATGGTTATCAGTATGGCGTTACTTTCCTGGGCAATGAAAACGCTGCCCGTTGGAACAGCGTACGCCATCTGGACCGGCATCGGCGCCGTCGGGGCGGCAATCACCGGTATCCTTCTGCTGGGCGAGTCTGCCTCACCGGCGCGTTTGCTCAGTCTTGGCTTGATCGTCGCAGGTATCATTGGGCTAAAACTCAGTGCGCATTAATTCGTCGCTGACATTGCTACGAACCTGATTGTTTTACCCAAATTAATTTATTGACGTCAAACCCCTCCCGGGTCGCGACGGCCAGCATTTGCTGTTTTATTTCCTCAGAAAGCGTTGGCGTGCGAGAGAGTATCCACAGATAGTCGCGATCCGGGCCGCACACCAACGCATGACGGTATTCCCGGTCAAGCGCAATCACGTTATAGCCGCCGTAGAACGGGCCGAAAAAAGAGACCTTGAGCGCGGCGCGGTTTGGACTACCGGTAAAATACGCTTTGCCTTCTGTTTTTTGCCACATTCCCCGATCCGGGTTATAGCCTTTATTGATGACATTAATCCCGCCATCGTCACGCAGACTATAGGTGGCCGTGACTTGTTCCAGTCCACGTTCAAATCGATGATCGAGGCGTGCGATCTCATACCAGGTGCCGAGGTAACGTTTGGCATCAAAGTTATTTACCACGGTAACGCCTTTAGGCGGAGTAGGCGAACTACAGGCGACGACCAGAAATGCGGCCGTAACTGCAGCAACGACGGGCAGAATGCGCATAAGATTTTCCTTCCAGTGTTTTTTCTAAGTGTAGAACCTGGCGGGAAAATGAGAGGCAGGAAAAGAAAAAACGCCCTCTTATCGGGTAGATAAGAGGGCATCGTGGCAACTTAGAGAGTGATAACGCCAATCGCTGTCACAACGGTCAGGATTGCCGCCAGACCGTAAAAGACCCATTTGCCCGCGGGCACGTGGATTTTCAGGTCATGCATCGCGTGGTGCATACGGTGTAGGCCACACCATAGCGGCAGCACAATCATCAGGAACAGAAAAACGCGACCAATAAAGCTTTGGGCGAACGTCAGTACGCGCTCAAAACTCAGGGCATCGCCCGGAAATAGCCCCAGCGGCAGCATGATGCCAACCAGTAGCACGATCACCGGCGCGATGATCGCGCCCCACATACCGCCTGCGCCAAACAGCCCCCAGAATACGGGTTCATCAGAACGTTTTGGGTTTGGATTAATCATCCGGGACTCCTTACCAGAACAGGGCAACATACAGAATGACTACGGTGACTACCGCAGTGACCACCCAAAGCCCTTTGATGATTGGCTCTGGCCCCATTTTTTCGTCTTTTACAATGATATTGGCCGCCTTCGGCGCCAGTTCAAACCAGGTTTTGGTGTGCAGCAGCGCGGCCGCCAGGGTGATCAGGTTTAAGATCACCACCACCGGGTTTTGTAAAAAGCCGACGAATCCCATCCAGGATTCCGCGCCGTGTTTGAGCGCAAACAGACCGAAAATCAGTTCAATACTGAACCAGACTGCCGGCACTGCTGTGCCTTCGCGCAGCATATAAAAGCGATAAAACGGCAGTTTTTTCCACCAGGTGGACGTCATCGGCCGCACATAGGGTTTGCGTTTAGTCGTCATGTTGCACTCCTTAGCGTGGTTTCAGGGTGGCGATAAGAAAGTCTTTCGAGCTTTCCACTTTACCCTGCTGAATGGCCGCAGCCGGATCGACATGTTTTGGACAGACTTCGGAGCAGTAGCCCACGAAAGTACAGGTCCATACGCCGTTCGGACTGTTCAACTGCGCCATACGCTCCTTCTTACCGTGATCGCGGCTATCTTCGTTATAGCGATGCGCCAGCGTAATCGCAGCCGGTCCGATAAACTCAGGATTCAGACCGAACTGCGGGCACGCGGCGTAGCACAGACCACAGTTGATGCAACCGGAGAACTGGTGATACTTCGCCATTTGCGCCGGGGTCTGGACATTCGGCCCCTGATCTGGCGTGCGAGAGTTGCCAATAATGTACGGTTTGATCGCTTCCAGGCTTTCGATAAAGTGCGTCATATCGACAACCAGATCGCGCTCAATCGGGAAGTTCGCCAGCGCTTCCACCTTCATACCGTTGGTGTAATCGCGCAGGAAGGTTTTACACGCCAGTTTAGGGACGTTGTTGACCATCATGCCGCAAGAGCCGCAGATCGCCATACGGCAGGACCAGCGGTAGCTCAGGTCTGGCGACAGGTTATCTTTGATGTAGCCCAACGCGTCCAGTAGCGATGTTGTTTCATCATAAGGAACTTCATAGAAAGCACTGTGCGGCGCGGTATCGGTTTCCGGGTTATAGCGCACCACCTCAACTTTCAGGTTTTTCATCTCAGCCATTCGCCTTCTCCTTCTTATCGGCTGCTTCCGCTTCACCGCCGTAAACACGTTTGGCTGGCGGCAGGGTGGTGATTTTCACGTCGCTGTATTCCAGACGGGTCGTGCCATCAGCATCGCGGAAGGCGAGGGTGTGCTTGAGAAAGTTCACATCGTCGCGCTCGGTACAGCCTTCATCCAGACGCTGATGCGCGCCGCGGGACTCTTTACGCGCCAGCGCAGAGTGCGCCATACATTCCGCCACGTTCAGACCATGACCCAGTTCGATGGTATACAGCAGGTCAGTGTTGAACACGCTGGAGGTATCGGAGATACGTACGCGCTTGAAACGTTCCTGAAGCTCGGCCAGTTTATCAATGGTTTTCTGCATCAGTTCCGGGGTACGGTAAATACCGCAACCTTCTTCCATAGACAGACCCATCTCATCGCGGATCTTCGACCAGTTTTCGTTGCCTTCCTGGTTCACCAGATTTTTCAGACGTTGTTCAATATCGGCAACCTGGGCGTCGAGCGCGGCGCTATTTGCGGCACCTGCCGTCGCAGCGCGTTCCATTGCTTGTTCGCCAGCCAGACGACCAAACACCACCAGTTCCGCCAGCGAGTTGGAACCGAGGCGGTTCGCGCCATGCAGGCCAACAGAGGAGCATTCGCCAACGGCAAACAGCCCTTTGACACGGCTTTCACAGTTCTGGTCGGTTTCAATGCCGCCCATGGTGTAGTGCGCGGTCGGACGTACTGGAATCGGTTCTTTAACCGGATCGACGCCGACATAGGCTTTCGCCAGTTCGCAAATGAACGGCAGACGTTCATGCAGTTTCTTCTCGCCGAGATGACGCAGGTCGAGGTGAACCACATCGCCGCGCGGCGTGGAGATGGTGTTGCCTTTACGCCATTCGTGCCAGAAAGCCTGGGATACTTTGTCGCGCGGCCCCAGTTCCATATATTTGTTTTTCGGCTCGCCCAGCGGCGTTTCGGGGCCCATGCCGTAGTCTTGCAGGTAACGGTAGCCATTTTTATTGACCAGAATACCGCCTTCACCGCGGCAACCTTCGGTCATCAGGATACCGGAACCTGGCAGGCCGGTCGGGTGATACTGAACGAATTCCATATCACGCAGCGGAACGCCGTGGCTCAGCGCCATGCCCATCCCGTCGCCGGTGACGATGCCGCCGTTGGTGTTATAGCGGTATACGCGGCCTGCGCCGCCTGTCGCCATTACCACGGCGTTGGCACGGATTTGCACCAGCGTGCCTTCCATCATATTCATTGCCACCAGGCCGCGCGCATGGTTGTCATCAACCAGAATATCCAGCACAAAATGTTCGTCAAAGCGCTGGATTTGCGGGAACTGCAGGGAAGTCTGGAACAGGGTATGCAGCATATGGAAGCCGGTTTTATCCGCGGCGAACCAGGTACGCTCGATTTTCATACCACCGAAGCGACGCACGTTAACGCTACCGTCCGGACGGCGGCTCCACGGGCAGCCCCATTGCTCCAGCTGCGTCATCTCAGTGGGACAATGGTGGACAAAGTAATCCACGACATCCTGCTCACACAGCCAGTCTCCGCCTGCTACCGTATCGTGAAAATGGTAGTCAAAGCTGTCATGATCCTGGGCGACAGCGGCTGAACCCCCTTCGGCAGCGACGGTGTGGCTGCGCATCGGGTACACTTTTGAGATCAGTGCGATTTTAGCATTGGGATTCGCCTGTGCGGCAGCAATTGCAGCACGTAATCCCGCGCCACCGGCGCCTATAATGGCAAGATCGGCTTGAAAGGTTTGCACGACATTCCTCCAGATTATTGTAATTTCACCCTCGCGCAGCCAGATAAAGCCTCTGGGTTCTGCGAAGTATGAATGCGTTTCCACTGCTCCTTTATGGGTACAACAGTATAGTCTCAGGGATGTCAGGGAAATTTGACGTGTTCGATTTTTTTAGCGTATCAGAGGGATGAATTATCATTGATTTTGATTAATTTAATTACTAAACCATCTGAAATCACTTTTTTTACCCTCCAGAAGGCACCCGATACGCCTGCGCAAAATTTGTTTCGCCCGCGCGTTGCGAGTAGACTTCGTGACCTTGTCTTAAACTGGAGAAAGAATCATGAGCGAAACGGCAACCTGGCAGCCGAGCGCGTCCATCCCCAATTTATTAAAACGTGCGGCGATTATGGCGGAAATCCGTCGTTTCTTTGCCGATCGTGGAGTGCTTGAGGTTGAGACGCCCTGCATGAGTCAGGCGACGGTCACAGACATTCATCTGTTCCCGTTCGAAACGCGTTTCGTCGGACCTGGCCATTCCCAGGGGATGAACCTCTATTTAATGACCAGTCCGGAATACCATATGAAACGCCTGCTGGCGGCAGGGTGCGGTCCGGTTTTCCAGCTATGCCGCAGTTTCCGTAATGAAGAGATGGGACGACATCATAATCCGGAATTCACCATGCTGGAGTGGTATCGCCCGCATTACGATATGTACCGCCTGATGAATGAAGTGGATGATTTGCTTCAGCAAGTGCTGGATTGTCAACCTGCGGAAAGTCTCTCCTATCAACAGGCGTTTCAGCGCCATCTGGAGATTGACCCGTTATCAGCAGATAAAACGCAACTGCGTGAGGCGGCGGCAAAGCTTGATTTAAGCAATATCGCTGATACGGAAGAAGACCGTGATACGTTGCTGCAACTGCTGTTCACGATGGGGGTTGAGTCGCATATAGGTAAAGAAAAGCCGACCTTTATTTATCACTTTCCGGCAAGTCAGGCATCGCTGGCACAAATCAGTACCGAGGATCATCGCGTCGCCGAGCGCTTTGAGGTGTACTACAAAGGTATTGAGCTGGCGAATGGTTTCCACGAACTGACGGACGCACGTGAGCAACAACAGCGCTTTGAACAGGACAATCGTAAGCGCGCCGCGCGCGGTCTGCCGCAGCAGCCGATTGACCAAAATCTACTGGATGCGCTGGCCGCCGGTCTACCGGATTGTTCCGGCGTGGCGCTGGGTGTTGATCGTCTGGTGATGCTGGCGCTGGGAGCAGAAAGCCTGGCGGACGTGATTGCTTTTACGGTCGATCGGGCGTAAATCTGAAATTCACTCTTTAGCGAGATAAAATGGCGCAATAAGCGCCATTTTGTAGCATATTTTTTCAATTATCCTCTGTTTGCCACAACATAAGGCTGGAACTTTGATGCCATTTAGGTATCAATCCTGTGTTGATTTTTTTATCGCTGACCTTTGTAAAAAAGAAGGCGGCGTCAATCGGTGAGCGGCGTCTGGCAAACGCGCTCGAGCGTAAGGGATGGTTGAATGACCCACACGATAAAAAAGATGAGCCTTATTGGGCTTATCCTGATGATTTTTACTTCTGTTTTTGGTTTTGCGAATAGCCCGTCGGCGTTTTATTTAATGGGGTATAGCGCAATCCCGTGGTATATATTTTCTGCCTTGCTGTTTTTTATACCATTCGCCTTAATGATGGCTGAAATGGGTTCCGCTTATCGCAAAGAAGAGGGCGGGATCTATTCGTGGATGAATAATAGCGTGGGGCCACGTTACGCGTTTATCGGCACGTTTATGTGGTTTTCATCGTATGTCATATGGATGGTAAGTACGGCGGCAAAAATTTGGGTACCGTTTTCTACTTTTGTTTTTGGCGCCGATATGACGCAGCACTGGCGTATTGCGGGGCTTGAGCCTACGCAGGTTGTCGGGCTGCTCGCCGTCGGCTGGATGATTCTGGTGACGTGTGTCGCCGCCAGAGGGATCAATAAAATTGCGCGAATTACGGCGGTCGGAGGTATTGCCGTAATGTGCCTTAATTTAGTTTTATTGTTAGTGAGTGTCGCTATTTTGTTATTAAATGGTGGGCATTTTGCACAAGAAATTAATTTTACCTCGTCACCGAATCCGGGTTATCACTCCGGCCTGGCAATGTTGTCATTTGTGGTCTTTGCTATTTTTGCTTACGGCGGTATTGAGGCTGTCGGCGGACTGGTGGATAAAACCGAGAAACCGGAAAAGAATTTTGCGAAAGGTATTGTTTTCGCGGCTATTGTGATTTCAATTGGTTATTCTTTGGCGATCTTTTTATGGGGCGTCAGCACTAACTGGCAACAGATATTAAGTAATAGCGCCGTTAACTTAGGGAATATCACCTACATTCTGATGTCGAGTTTAGGCACGACATTAGGTAACGCGTTAAACCTTTCTCCGGACGCAGCGATGACGGTGGGCGTCTGGTTTGCGCGTATCACCGGCCTTTCTATGTTTCTGGCTTATACCGGCGCGTTTTTTACGTTGAGCTATTCACCGCTGAAAGCCATTATTCAGGGGACGCCAAAAGCGTTGTGGCCCGCGCCGATGACGACACTAAACGCTAACGGTATGCCGGCGACCGCTATGTGGCTACAGTGCGTGCTGGTGAGTCTGTTTATTTTGCTGGTCTCTTTTGGCGGTGACACCGCATCGGCGTTTTATAACAAACTCACGCTGATGGCGAACGTCTCAATGACCTTGCCATACCTGTTCCTTGCGCTGGCATTTCCCTTCTTTAAAGCGCGTCAGGATCTGGAGCGGCCATTTGTTCTCTTTAAAACCAAAGCCTCTACCCTGGTCGCGACGGGTGTTGTGGTGCTGGTGGTGACGTTTGCCAACGTCTTTACCATCATCCAGCCGGTGATTGAAGCTGGGGACTGGGACAGCGCCTTGTGGATGATCGGCGGCCCGATCTTTTTCTCGCTGCTGGCGATGGCGATTTATCAGAATTACAGCAGCCGCATGAGCGCCGATCCGGAGTGGGCGGCGGAGTAAAGGCCGTATGCCGGATAAGACCCCACGGGGCGCATCCGGCATTTCTTGCCTGGATCATGCGCTACAAACTCCCCGCCGGGCGGCTGGTTTTACCCGCTGACGTTAACGTTCTCCCCGTTTGTTTACCGCCAAGACTCTCCAGACGCATCTGGAACGGCGGGAACGGCATATCAATACCGTGCTCGCGGAAGCCAGCCAGAATCAATTGGTGGATCTCATGGCGTAATGGCATACGGTGTCCCATTTCCGCGGCATAAATACGCAGTTCGAAAATTTGAATACCCTGCTGGAGATCCACCAGAAAGATTTCAGGCGGTGGGTTATCCAGCACCAAAGAACAGCGCTGCGCCGCCGTCAGCAGAATTTGCGTCACCTCTTCGCTATTGGCATCCGCCGGTGCCGGGATGGTTAACACCACGCGCGTAACGGAGTCAGACAGCGACCAGTTGATAAACTGTTCGGTGATAAAGGCTTTATTCGGCACGATAATCTCTTTACGATCCCAGTCGCTGATGGTGGTGGCGCGGGTATTGATTTTGGTCACGCTGCCGGTGAGATCGCGAATGGTCACCGTATCGCCGATACGAATCGGCTTTTCAAACAAAATAATCAGGCCGGAGATAAAGTTAGCGAAAATTTCTTGCAGGCCAAAACCAAGCCCAACGCCGAGCGCGGCCACCAGCCATTGTAGCTTCGACCACTCAATGCCGATCATTGAGAAACCGACCAGCCCGCCAATCAGCATTAACAGATATTTGGTGATGGTCGTGATGGCGTAACCGGTACCAGGCGTTAAATCGAGATGCTGTAATAACGCCAGTTCCAGCAGCGCGGGCAGATTACGCACCAACTGCGTGGTGATGATAAAGACCAGAATCGCAATGAGCACCGCCCCGAGGGTAATCGGCTCCAGGCTTTCCACGCCTTGCACCGTAGAGGTGACATCCCACAGCGAAATATTCTCCAGGAAGCCGAATGCCGAGTGAATTTCCGACCACAGTACAATTACCGATAGTAGGGCGATAAGCATCAGAATTGAGCGGACCAGACGCAGCGACTGAGCGCTAATAGCGTCAAGATCGATTTCACTTTCATCGATGTCGACCGCGCCTTCCAGGCTGGAGGAATGCGCCGGTTCTTCTTCGCCGCGCGCGCGCTGCGCCAGCATTTCCGCCCGACGATGTTTGGCGCGGTCAAAAGCCAGTCGGCGTCGTTGGATCAGCATCCAGCGGCGAATGACGTGATAAATGACCAGCAACAGGAACCAGATGGCGACCGAGGTTTCCAGTCTCGCCAGTAGCGCCTGCGCCGTGGCCAGATAACCCACTGCCGCTGCCAGAATCGCGATAAGCGGCGCGCCCATCAACATATTCCACAGCAGGCTGTTGACCATGTTGTCGCCGTTGCCTTCTTTATCAAGATAGAGCGGGATGCCCGCTTTTTTCAGACTCAGCGTGACCAGCGCCAGCGCGCCGCATATCAGGATGAAGCAAAGGCGGCCCAACGAGCCGGAAAACTCCCGATCGTTAAGATTATCAAACATGATCACTGCCATGATGAGCGGCACGATCAGCCCAATGCTCATCAGGTAGTAGCGCATCGCTTTCGCTACCCGGTTTCGCGGCCAGCCAAAATGCGCCACAAACAGGCCATTAGGGCGGGCAAACGCGGCGCAAATCATGACTACCCACAACAGCGGTACTGTCGCCGTCACGCCATCGCCGATGGCGACGGCCAGCGGATACGGCCAGGCTTCCTGTAGACCATAGCCGAGCGTCGCCCACAAGACCGGCAGCGGCGAGGCGACCAGAATCGACCAGAACACCGTTCGCAGCGTCAGCGAGAAGTGATCCTGGGTGACTTTCCCGACGCGCGAGGCCGAGCGCTCAAGGAACCGGTTGAAGTGTTGGCGTGAATAGAGGCTAAACCCGACCAGCGCCAGCGCGCCGAATAACGGCAGTAGCGTCTCTTTGCTGGTCAGCATCATGATGCTGGCTTTACCTAACTGATTAAACGTATCTAATGAGATAAGCCGGCGTAAATCCTGAACCAAATCAACAGGCCAGGAGAGCGATAGCGGGCTAACGTCAGCGGTCCAGAACAGATAACGGTGGGTCGCTTCATTAACCTCTTTAAGCGCATCCTCCAGTTGGCTGTTGGAGACTTTCAGTTTGGTCAGCTCCAGGATCAGCGTGTCGCCGCCCTGTAACAAAGAGTTGAGCAGCTCGCGCTGAGTGCGAAGCTGGGCGTCAAGGATCTGGTTTTGCTCGGCGGTCAGCGGCTGTCCATTGGCCTGACGTATTTGCCGTAGCTGCGGCTGCTTATTGAGTAACTCTTCATAGCGCATACGGTGGACGCGTAGCTGCGCCATTTCCGTATCAAGCTGCTGCGGCTTAGGCATCTCTGGCAGACGGGCGACCTGCGCGCGCAGCGCTTCGCCAAGCATGTTGGACACGCCAAGCCATTGCGACTGCTCCCGCAGCGTATTGAGCGCCTGGCGCACCTGTAACGTTTGGCTGGTGGCCTGTCGCTGCTGCGAGGCGACCAGATCCATCCGCTGCGCTTGTTGATTGAGCGCCTGTGACAGCTCGCGGTTGACTTTAAATTGTTCGACGATGCCTTCCGGCAAACCGGCGCTGTTTTCCGCCAGCAGCTCAGTGCTTTCCAGCGCGCGTTCCGCTTCACGTTGACGCAGGCTATTGAGCTGATTGCGCAGCGCCTGAAGATACGCATCCAGTTGCTGACTCTGTTTTTCCGCCAGCTCGGAACGCAGACGAGCCAGTTCCTGCCGGTTGTTGGCGGACAGTTGCGCCAACTCCAGTTCGTCGACTAACGCTTTTAGTTTGGCGGACTCCGCCTGCATACTGAGACTTTGCGCCTGGCTAAGCGCGGCACTTCCGCCTGCGGCGCCGAGCCGTCGCTCAATCTCATTAAGCTGGCGGCGGGCATCGTTTTGCTGTTGGGGAAGCTGGCTGAGCGAGTCGGCGATCTCCCTGACGCGCTCCTGCTCCTGTTGCGCCTCGCGGGTTTTATCCAGTAGCTGGCTGCTAACCTGCAAGATCTCCTGATTTAACGCTTCGGTGGACATCTCTGGCGGTACGCTGCGAGGCTCATCGCGCAGATTATTCAACTGGGCGCGCAAGGTGGCGGATAGCTTAGGGAAATTATCAATAACGTGTTGATATTGTTTCGCGCGCTCAAGCGAGCCTTTTCGCTCTTCAAGCGCGTTTAAAGCAGTCTGGAGCGCCTCAACGGCTTCCGGCTGAGCGGGCTTCGCCGCTTTTGCCTGCTCCAGTTCCTGCGTGATTTGTTTGGCGTCGGGGGCCGTTGCGGCGAACGCCCCCGTGCTGAGGCACCAGGCCATCAGAAAAGCGATAATCAGGCGCACGTCAGCATTCTCTCTTGATTAGGTGTCGTCTTTTTTATTGTCAACCAGCGGGCTGGCGTCGTGTTCGGCTTTAATTTCTTCTGCCGGCAGCGGAGCAGGTTCTACCTCCGGCGCGACGAATGTTTCGGTCGACGTCGCCAGCGGTTGGCCAATTTTGGTAACGGACAGGCTTGCCAGCGACGCGATCAGATTCACTTTCCCCGGCGCAAATAAGTTGATGACCGTGGAACCCAGTTTAAAGCGCCCCATCTCCTGGCCTTTCAACAAGGCGACAGACCCTTCATGTTCGCCTTCTGGCCAGGTCCAGCGCTTGATGATGCCTTCGCGCGGCGGGGTAATGGTCCCCGCCCAGACGGTTTCGATACTGCCGACAATAGTTGCGCCGACCAGAATCTGCGCCATAGGACCGAACTCGGTATCAAACAGACAGATAACGCGCTCGTTGCGGGCAAACAGGTTGGGGACGTTTTGCGCGGTCAGATGGTTAACGGAGAACAGATCGCCCGGTACGTAGATCATTTCACGCAGGATGCCGTTGCATGGCATATGCACGCGATGGTAGTCGCGAGGGGAGAGGTAAGTGGTCACAAACGTGCCGTTGCGAAACTTATCCGCCATCAGGTAGTTACCCGCCAGCAACGCTTCAAGGCTGTAATTATGGCCTTTGGCCTGCAAAATTTTATCTTCTTCGATACGACCTAACTGGCTTATCACGCCGTCGGCAGGCATAACCAGGATGTTAGGATCGGTATTGAGCGGACGCACGTCATCACGCAGCGGACGAACAAAGAAATCATTGAACGTACGATAGCTGGCGGTATCCGGTTTTTGCGCCTCGGTCATATCAACTTTGTAATACTTTACGAAGAGATCGATAACCAGTTTTGTCAGCCATCCTGCTCGTTTGCTTGCGCCCCAGCCCGCCAGGCGAGTGAGCCATAGTTTCGGCAGAATGTATTGTAGCGAAAGTTTAAATGAGTTTAACAAGGTAGCCTCCAGGCCATTGTTGTTCCTGAACCGGCAGTTATACCGGTATCCTGAAAAAAGGGGACGATTCTAACGACGCCTAGCGTATCTGTCAGTCGTCCGTATCAGAAAAGTTTTTACGCGTTTTTACCTGCGCCATACTTTCAAGAATTCGGTGATAATTTTCGAAACGGGTTTCCGCAATAGCGCCGTTCTCTACCGCTTCGCGAATGGCGCAGCCTGGATCGGCGTCATGCTTGCAGTCCCGGTATTTGCAATGTCCCAAATAGTCATGAAATTCGACAAAGCCCTGGGTGATTTGTTCCGGCTCCAGATGCCATAAGCCGAACTCGCGCACGCCGGGGGAATCAATGACATCGCCGCCATGCGGGAAATGATACAGACGAGCAGCGGTAGTGGTATGTTGACCCAGACCGGAGACATTCGACACATCGTTCGTCATAATCTCGTTCTGTAAGCCGAGCAGAGCGTTTAGCAGACTGGATTTTCCGACGCCGGACTGCCCGGCAAAAATACTGATGCGACCGGTTAACGCCTCTTCCAGCGGTTTCAGACCATCCTGCGTATGGCTGGAGACCATCAACACGCGATAGCCGATATTGCGGTAGATATCCATCTGCTCATTAACGAAGTCCATACCTTCGTCGTCCAGCAGATCAATTTTATTGAGTACGATAAGCGGCTCAACCTGTAGGGTTTCACAGCCGACCAGATAGCGATCGATGATATTCAGCGACAGCTCCGGCAAAATCGCGGAGACGATAACGATTTGGTCAATGTTGGCGGCAATAGGCTTCACGCCGTCGTAGAAGTCCGGGCGCGTCAATACCGAGGTGCGCTCATGCACCGCTTCAACGATGCCTTTTACGTTGACGCCCTCTGCGGCGGCTTTGCCCGGACGCCAGACGACGCGATCGCCCGTCACCAGCGAACGGATAGTGCGGCGGATATTGCAACGGTGAACCTCGCCGTCAGCAGACTCCACATCGGCATGCATACCAAAACGGCTAATGACGATACCTTCTGCAGGCTCGCCAAACAGGTTGTCATCGTAGTCGGCTTTCTCTGCGGACGTTTTTAAACGACGCTGGTGATTGGCGTTCACACGGCGCTGCTGGCCTTTGGAGAGTTTATTTTTGCTCAATCGTACTGGCTCCTGGTCGCCCATAGTGGGCAAAACATCTATGATACACGCAATTGTAGATGAATATAGTCACAGTGAATGTGACCTCTGAACGGTGGAAAATAGCATGAGTGCCGATGAAAACAACCTGATTTGGATCGATCTGGAGATGACAGGTCTGGACCCCGAGCGCGATCGCATTATTGAGATAGCCACGCTGGTGACGGATGCCAGCCTGAACATTCTGGCAGAAGGGCCGACGATTGCGGTACATCAATCCGATGCGCAACTGGCGTTAATGGATGACTGGAACGTGCGCACCCATACTGGCAGCGGTCTGGTGGATCGCGTTAAGGCAAGTACGATGGGCGAACGAGACGCTGAACTGGCGACGATTGAATTTCTGAAAACGTGGGTGCCTGCGGGTAAGTCGCCGATTTGCGGTAACAGCATCGGTCAGGATCGTCGTTTTCTGTTTAAATATATGCCAGAACTGGAGGCCTACTTCCACTATCGCTATCTGGATGTCAGTACGCTCAAGGAACTGGCGCGCCGCTGGAAGCCGGAGATTCTGGCCGGCTTTACCAAGCAGGGCACGCACCAGGCGATGGATGATATTCGCGAGTCGGTGGCGGAGCTGGCTTACTACCGCGAGCATTTCATTAAGCTGTGAGGCGTAACATGCCGGATGGCAACGCCAGAGCGTCTCATCCGGCAGCTCTCCCGCCACTGAATTACTGCGTAAACCATTTCTCTTGCATTTGCGCATATTCCGGCGACGCTTTCACCTTGTCGAGCGCGGCATTAATTTCTTGCAATAGCGCGTCATTGCCTTTGCGTACCGCAATGCCTAACCCTTTTCCGTAGTAGTCAGGATCGCTGGCGCGTTCATCCATGATGGCGTAATCCGGATTGTTTTTTAGCCACTTTCCAATCGCGGCGACATCGCCAAACACGCCCTCAAGACGGTTGTTTTTCAGATCGGTAAAGGCGTTTAGATAGCTGTCATAGGCGACAGGCGTGATAGCTTGTTGTTTATCCTGCAAATAGCGCTGATGCGTTGTACCGTTTTCCAGACCGACTTTTTTGCCTTTCAGATCGGCAAAAGTGTGATAAGCCCCTTTACGCGTGACGACTACCGCCGATAGACCTTCGTAATAGGGTTGGCTAAAGGAGACCTGCTGTTCACGTTTGGGCGTCATATCCATACCGGCGATCACCGCATCAAACTTTTTGAAGCGTAGGCCGGGGATCAGACTATCAAAGCTCTGGTTAGTGAATGAGCACTCCGCTTGCATCTCTTTGCAGACCGCGTTGGCGACATCAATATCGAAACCAACAATTTTATTATCGGCATCGACAAACTCATAGGGCGCATAGGTGGCGGAGGTGCCAAAATGTAATGTTCTGGCGGAAACGGAAGCGGCGTGAACGGAGAGGCTGGCTAACAGCATGACAATAAGTTTTTTTTTCATCTTGATCCCTGATATCAATTGGATGTTGTGGTCACCGTGCTATTCTTTTTTTGGCGCAGGGTGCTATTCTGATTCTGTGCCTTTAGGCGTGGCGTGGAAAGTTTTTTGTTGCATAGCGCACGCTTTGCTCGTTTTTTGTCTTGTTTGGTGATTTAATCAGCATTCAAACAAAAATCGCGAAAAAATGCGTTCAGGGGCTTGCAGCTAAATGGATTTCTCGTATAATGCGCCTCCCGTAACGACGCAGAAATGCGAATTACGACAGCAACAAATTTGCGGGAATAGCTCAGTTGGTAGAGCACGACCTTGCCAAGGTCGGGGTCGCGAGTTCGAGTCTCGTTTCCCGCTCCAAAATTTGAAAGTACTTGTTAAGTACAAGCGCACCCAAGCGGGAATAGCTCAGTTGGTAGAGCACGACCTTGCCAAGGTCGGGGTCGCGAGTTCGAGTCTCGTTTCCCGCTCCAAAATTTGAAAGTACTTGTTAAGTGCAGACCACCAATCGCAGGATTTCGAATTGCGACAAGGCGGCAACTGAATGAGTCCTCAGGAGCTTACTGAAGTAAGTGACTCAGGCGAGTGAAGGCAGCCAACGCAGTAGCGGTTCGAAAGACGAAGATTATGCGGGAATAGCTCAGTTGGTAGAGCACGACCTTGCCAAGGTCGGGGTCGCGAGTTCGAGTCTCGTTTCCCGCTCCAATTCTTATCTACAGTAAAATTATCCACAACGAATATCGCGTTGGGGCACGTTTTGTTCCGCTTTCATCAGATCCTTGTAAACAGACTTATCCACAGGGCGGCCCATTACTCCTGGAATGCAAAAAATTATACCTGACGCGTAGAATTTCTATAATTTCCTGAAAAATATAGAAAAAATAAGATTTCAAAACGTTAGCGTTATTGACTGTTCCTTTTTTCCCTCTTGAATCGCAATGTGTTTTTATTTTTATACACAGCCTGTGAATAATTCAGGCATCGCGCACCAGCCCTTTTTCAATCACCCTGACCAGACGCTGTTTTTTCGGTAGCTGCACTTCAATGATGCAGGCGTTGCGCTTTTCAATTTGTTGCGCAATCGCCCATTCGATATGCTCATCAAGAAGTGGATGCTCACCCTTGCGGCTTTCCAGCGCCGTAATGACGGCATTACTCCACGGCGCATTCCCCAGCGCGACGGCAACATTGCGCAGCC
Organism: Salmonella sp. NW645; assembly: GCF_051703725.1. NCBI lineage: Bacteria > Pseudomonadati > Pseudomonadota > Gammaproteobacteria > Enterobacterales > Enterobacteriaceae > Salmonella > Salmonella sp. NW645. The sequence goes on from NZ_JAMMKR010000002.1 coordinate 205,092, forward strand.
AGCGTAAATGGCCAATGCGCCGAATCGCAGAACCTTCAGTGACTTTCAGAAACTGCGCTTCGCTCCAGCTAAACAACTCAAGCAAATCTGGATTATGCAGAGCCTTGCGTGGGCTAAAATCTGCCTCGCCGGTCAACTGAGAGTAACGATTCCACGGACAGATAAGCTGGCAGTCATCGCAGCCGTAAATACGGTTGCCTATCAGTGGGCGAAATGCTTCCGGAATAGCGCCTTCCAGCTCAATGGTGAGATAAGAAATACAGCGCCGCGCGTCCACCGTATACGGTTCGACAATCGCCCCGGTCGGGCAAATGGTCATACAGGCGACGCATTTGCCGCAACCTTCCTCGACCGGCTGGTCGACCGGCAGCGGTAAATCAATCAGCAGTTCCCCCAGGAAAAAGAATGAGCCTGCCTCCCGATTAAGGATAAGTGAGTGCTTACCTGTCCAGCCAAGTCCGGCTTTTTCCGCTAATGGGCGTTCAAGAATAGGCGCAGAGTCGACAAACGGTCTAAAATTCAGCGAACCGCAGTACTGCTGGATCTGCTCGCCCAGTTTTTTAAGGCGGCTGCGTAATAGCTTGTGATAATCACGCCCCAGCGCATATCGGCTAACGTAGCCCAGCGTGGGATCCTTCAACGTACTGGCAAACGCGGCGTTGGCGGGCAGATAGTTCATGCGCACGCTGATGACACGTAGCGTACCGGGTAAGAGTTCATGAGGCCGGGCGCGCATCATACCGTGGCGCGCCATCCATGCCATCTCGCCGTGGTATTGTTTGTCCAGCCACGCCTGCAGCGCAGGTTCGGATGCGCGCAGGTCGGTATCAGTAATACCGACCTGCTGAAAGCCCAGCTCCAGCCCCCACTGCTTAATATTTTGCGCTAACTGATTGAGATCGAGGGGCTTTGACATGATGGACCATAACATGAAGAAAAACCCTGTAAGTATACCACACTCCATTTGGCCCGCCGATGACATCAAACGGCTGGAACGCGATGCGGCGGATGCCTTCGGACTCACACTCTATGAATTGATGCTGCGCGCTGGCGACGCGGCGTTTCGGGTAGCCCGTGACAGTTACCCTGACGCCCGACACTGGCTGGTGTTGTGTGGTCATGGCAACAACGGCGGCGATGGTTACGTCGTGGCGCGACTAGCGCAAGCGGCGGGCATTAGCGTAACGTTGCTGGCGCAGGAGAGCGACAAACCGTTACCTGAAGAAGCGGCGCAGGCGCGCGATGCCTGGCTGAATGCTGGCGGCATTATCCATGCTGCCGATATTATCTGGCCGGAAGCGACGGATCTGATTATCGACGCGCTGCTTGGCACCGGCATAGCCCAGGCGCCGCGCGACCCGGTAGCCGGTCTGATTGAACAGGCGAACGCCCATCCTGCGCCGGTTGTCGCCGTCGATATCCCGTCAGGTCTGCTGGCGCAAACGGGCGCCACGCCTGGCGCGGTGATAAGCGCCGCGCATACGGTCACGTTTATCGCCCTGAAACCAGGCCTGCTGACCGGCAAAGCGCGTGACGTTACCGGCATATTGCATTATGACGCGTTGGGACTGGAAGGCTGGCTGGCGAGCCAGACGCCGCCGCTCCGGCGTTTTGACGCGACGCAGTTGGGGCAATGGCTAACGCCGCGTCGACCGACCTCGCATAAGGGCGATCATGGTCGTCTGGCGATTATTGGCGGCGACCAGGGAACAGCGGGCGCAATTCGGATGGCTGGCGAGGCGGCGCTGCGTACGGGGGCTGGGTTGGTCAGAGTTCTGACTCGCGGTGAAAACATCGCGCCGTTGCTGACGGCCCGCCCGGAACTGATGGTACATGAACTCACGCCTCAGTCGCTGGAAGAGAGCCTGACCTGGGCTGACGTTGTGGTGATCGGCCCGGGGCTTGGGCAGCAGGAATGGGGCAAAAAAGCCTTACAGAAAGTAGAAAACGTCCGTAAACCTATGCTGTGGGATGCGGATGCGTTGAACCTACTGGCAATCAATCCTGATAAACGTCACAATCGCGTGATTACGCCGCATCCGGGAGAGGCTGCCCGCCTGTTAGGATGTTCTGTGGCAGAAATTGAAAGTGATCGCTTACTTTCAGCGCAGCGTCTGGTAAAACGGTATGGAGGCGTGGTCGTGTTAAAAGGCGCAGGAACGATTATCGCCGCTGAACACCACCCTCTGGCTATCATTGACGCTGGTAATGCAGGGATGGCGAGCGGCGGGATGGGCGATGTCCTGTCCGGCATCATCGGCGCATTGCTCGGACAGAAGTTTACCCCGTATGATGCGGCATGTGTGGGATGTGTGGCTCACGGCGCGGCGGCGGACTTACTGGCAGCGCGTTATGGCGCTCGCGGCATGTTGGCGACCGATCTTTTTACTACGCTGCGGCGTATTGTTAACCCTGATGTGATTGACGTAAACCATGATGAATCGAGTAATTCCGCTACCTGACGAACAGGCGACGCTAGACCTGGGGCAACGGGTAGCCAACGCCTGCGATGGCGCGACCGTTATTTATCTGTATGGCGATTTAGGTGCCGGTAAGACGACGTTTAGCCGGGGATTTTTACAGGCGTTAGGCCATAACGGTAATGTAAAAAGCCCCACCTATACGCTGGTAGAGCCTTATGCGCTTGATAACATGATGGTATATCACTTCGACTTATACCGTCTTGCGGACCCGGAGGAGCTGGAGTTTATGGGCATTCGCGATTATTTCGCCAACGACGCCATTTGTCTGGTGGAGTGGCCGCAACAAGGTAAAGGCGTTCTCCCCGACCCGGACGTCGAAATCCATATTGATTACCAGGCGCAGGGGCGTGAGGCGCGCGTAAGCGCGGTATCCTCATCGGGTCATTCGTTACTGGCGCGTTTAGCCGATTAGCTATAAAGGTGGCGGGATGATTTATCGCATCAAAAATGCCGTAATAGCAGCCTTAATCCTGCTGTGCGCGCAGGCGGGCGCCGCCAGTCTCTCTGATATTCAGGTGTCCAACGGCGAGCAGCAGGCGCGCATTACGCTGAGTTTTATCGGCGAGCCGGAATATGCTTACTCACAGGACGGTAAACGTACCGTGGCGCTGGATATCAGGCAGACCGGCGTGATTCAGGGGCTGCCGCTTCAGTTTAGCGGTAACAATCTGGTGAAAACGATCCGTGCCGGAACGCCGAAAGATGCGCAATCTTTACGGTTGCTTGTCGATCTGACGGAAAATGGTAAAACCGAGGCTGTGAAGCGACAAAATGGCGGCAACTATACGGTCATTTTCACCATTAATGCCGATGTTCCGCCGCCGCCACCGCCTGTCGTCGCGAAACGGGTTGAAAGCGCGCCCCGCCCGACGGAGCCTGCCCGTAATCCGTTTAAATCTTCTGATGATCGCCTGACCGGCGTAACCAGCAGCAATACCGTTACGCGGCCTGCGGCGCGCGCGTCGACAGGCGCTGGCGATAAAGTGGTGATTGCTATTGATGCCGGACATGGAGGCCAGGATCCCGGTGCGATAGGCCCGGGCGGTACGCGCGAGAAAAATGTCACCATCGCCATCGCGCGTAAGTTACGCACATTGCTGAATAACGATCCGATGTTTAAAGGCGTGCTGACGCGTGACGGCGACTATTTTATTTCGGTGATGGGGCGGTCTGACGTGGCGCGTAAGCAAAACGCCAACTTCCTTGTCTCTATTCATGCGGATGCCGCGCCAAATCGCGACGCCACCGGCGCCTCCGTCTGGGTATTGTCCAATCGTCGCGCGAACAGCGAAATGGCAAACTGGCTTGAACAGCATGAGAAGCAATCCGAACTGTTAGGCGGCGCTGGCGATGTGCTGGCGAACAGTCAGTCAGACCCTTACCTGAGCCAGGCGGTACTGGATTTGCAATTCGGTCATTCGCAGCGGGTAGGGTATGATGTGGCGACGAACGTACTAAGCCAACTCGACGGCGTGGGGTCGCTGCATAAACGTCGCCCGGAACACGCGAGCCTGGGCGTGTTGCGTTCGCCGGATATCCCGTCCATTTTGGTGGAGACGGGCTTTATCAGTAATCACGGCGAAGAGCGATTGCTGGCGAGCGACCGCTATCAGCAGCAGATTGCTGACGCTATATACCGGGGGTTGCGTAAGTACTTTGCAGCGCATCCGATCCAGTCTGCGCCGCAGGGCGGCCCAGGCCAGACGGCCAGTACCAACCAGCCTGGCGCCATAACCGCCGCGAATTAAGGAGATTTCATGCCGATTCAGGTTCTGCCGCCGCAGCTTGCGAACCAAATCGCCGCTGGCGAAGTGGTGGAACGCCCTGCGTCGGTTGTTAAAGAGCTGGTAGAGAATAGTCTGGATGCAGGTGCCACCCGCGTTGATATCGACATCGAGCGTGGCGGCGCGAAGCTTATTCGTATTCGTGACAATGGCTGCGGCATTAAAAAAGAGGAGCTGGCGCTGGCGCTGGCCCGTCATGCCACCAGTAAAATCGCCTCGCTTGACGATCTGGAAGCGATTATCAGTCTGGGATTTCGCGGCGAAGCGCTGGCCAGTATCAGTTCGGTCTCGCGTTTGACGCTAACGTCGCGCACGGCGGAGCAGGCGGAAGCCTGGCAGGCGTATGCGGAAGGGCGCGACATGGACGTGACGGTAAAACCCGCCGCGCACCCGGTCGGCACCACCCTGGAAGTTCTGGATCTCTTTTATAATACGCCCGCCCGGCGCAAATTCATGCGTACCGAAAAAACGGAATTTAATCACATCGATGAAATCATCCGTCGTATTGCATTGGCCCGCTTTGACGTCACGCTTAACCTGTCGCACAACGGCAAATTGGTACGGCAGTATCGCGCTGTCGCAAAGGACGGGCAAAAAGAGCGCCGGTTAGGCGCCATCTGCGGGACGCCGTTTCTCGAACAGGCACTGGCGATCGAGTGGCAGCATGGCGATCTGACCCTGCGCGGTTGGGTCGCCGATCCGAATCACACCACCACGGCGTTAACGGAGATCCAGTACTGCTATGTGAATGGCCGCATGATGCGCGACCGCTTGATCAACCATGCCATTCGCCAGGCCTGTGAAGATAAACTGGGCGCGGACCAACAGCCTGCGTTTGTGTTGTATCTGGAGATTGACCCGCATCAGGTGGATGTCAATGTTCATCCCGCCAAGCACGAAGTGCGTTTTCATCAATCCCGGCTGGTGCACGACTTCATCTATCAAGGGGTGCTGAGCGTTCTGCAACAGCAGACGGAAACGACGCTGCCGCTGGAGGAGATTGCGCCAGCGCCGCGGCATGTCCCGGAAAACCGTATCGCCGCCGGGCGCAACCATTTTGCTGTACCCGCCGAGCCAACTGCGGCGCGCGAGTCCGCGACACCGCGTTATTCCGGCGGCGCATCGGGCGGCAACGGCGGGCGTCAGTCCGCAGGTAGTTGGCCGCACGCGCAGCCAGGTTATCAGAAGCAGCAGGGCGAGGTTTATCGCGCGCTTTTACAGACGCCGACGACGAGCCCCGCGCCGGAGCCGGTTGCGCCTGCGCTTGACGGACATAGCCAGAGTTTTGGTCGCGTACTGACGATAGTCGGCGGTGACTGCGCGTTGCTGGAACACGCGGGGACTATCCAGCTCTTGTCGCTGCCGGTTGCGGAGCGTTGGCTGCGTCAGGCGCAGCTTACACCGGGTCAAAGTCCGGTTTGCGCGCAGCCGTTGCTGATTCCGCTGCGTTTAAAAGTGAGCGCCGATGAAAAAGCCGCACTGCAACAAGCCCAATCTTTGTTGGGAGAGTTGGGTATTGAATTTCAGTCAGATGCGCAGCATGTGACCATTCGGGCGGTGCCTTTACCCTTACGACAACAAAATTTACAAATCTTGATTCCTGAACTGATAGGCTACCTGGCGCAACAGACCACATTTGCAACGGTCAATATTGCACAATGGATAGCGCGTAATGTGCAGAGCGAACATCCGCAGTGGTCGATGGCGCAGGCCATATCGCTGCTGGCGGATGTTGAGCGGCTATGTCCGCAGCTGGTAAAAGCGCCGCCGGGTGGCCTGTTACAACCTGTTGATTTACATTCGGCGATGAACGCCCTGAAGCATGAATGATGTAAGTAAGGCGAGCCTGCCTAAGGCGATATTTTTGATGGGTCCGACGGCCTCCGGCAAAACGGCGCTGGCGATAGAACTGCGTAAAGTTTTGCCAGTAGAGTTGATAAGCGTTGATTCCGCCCTCATTTATCGGGGAATGGATATTGGCACAGCTAAGCCGAATGCCGATGAGCTGAAAGCGGCGCCGCATCGACTGCTGGATATACGCGACCCGTCGCAGGCGTATTCGGCGGCGGATTTTCGCCGCGACGCGTTAGCGCAAATGGCGGAGATCACCGCTGCGGGGCGTATCCCGCTGTTAGTGGGCGGTACCATGCTGTATTTTAAGGCATTGCTGGAAGGGTTATCGCCGTTGCCTTCAGCAGATCCGGAAGTCAGATCCCGGATAGAGCAGCAAGCAGCGGAGCTTGGATGGGAGGCGTTGCATCAGCAACTTCAGGAGATAGATCCGGTTGCCGCCGCGCGAATTCATCCAAATGATCCGCAAAGACTTTCCCGGGCACTGGAAGTTTTTTTCATTTCGGGTAAAACTTTAACGGAGCTAACGCAAACGTCAGGAGACGCGCTACCGTACCAGGTGCATCAGTTCGCTATCGCCCCGGCGAGCCGTGAACTGCTCCATCAGCGCATTGAACTGCGTTTTCATCAGATGTTGGCTTCAGGTTTTGAAGCAGAAGTCCGGGCGCTTTTTGCCCGAGGAGATTTGCATACGGACTTGCCTTCCATCCGTTGTGTGGGATACCGCCAGATGTGGTCATACATTGAGGGCGAAATCTCATATGATGAAATGGTTTATAGAGGTGTTTGCGCCACGAGACAGTTGGCGAAGCGCCAGATGACCTGGTTGCGCGGTTGGGAAGGGGTGCGCTGGCTTGACAGTGAGAATCCCGATCGGGCGCGAAAAGAAGTATTACAGGTTGTTGGTGCTATCGCAGACTGAATGTGTACAATTGAGACGTATCGTGCGCAATTTTTCAGAATCGAAAGGTTCAAAGTACAAATAAGCATATAAGGAAAAGAGAATGGCTAAGGGGCAATCTTTACAAGATCCGTTCCTGAACGCATTGCGTCGGGAACGTGTTCCAGTTTCTATTTATTTGGTGAATGGTATTAAGCTGCAAGGTCAAATCGAGTCCTTTGATCAGTTCGTGATCCTGTTGAAAAACACGGTCAGCCAGATGGTTTATAAGCACGCGATTTCTACTGTTGTCCCGTCTCGCCCGGTTTCCCATCACAGCAACAATGCCGGTGGCGGCGCCAGCAATAACTACCATCACGGTAGCAACGCGCAGGGTTCTACTGCGCAACAGGACAGCGAAGAGACTGAATAAGTTCACGCGCTGTTTATCCATGTCGGGGGCGTCGGATAATCGCCCCCGCTGGTTATTAAGAGGGTTTACGCTTGTTTGACCGTTATGATGCCGGTGAGCAGGCGGTACTGGTACACATCTATTTTTCGCAAGACAAAGATATGGAAGACCTCCAGGAGTTTGAATCTCTGGTCTCTTCCGCCGGTGTCGAAGCAATGCAGGTGATTACCGGTAGCCGTAAAGCACCGCACCCGAAGTACTTTGTAGGTGAAGGTAAGGCAGTTGAAATTGCGGAAGCCGTGAAAGCGACTGGCGCAGCGGTCGTATTGTTTGATCATGCATTGAGTCCAGCCCAGGAGCGAAACCTGGAGCGTTTGTGCGAGTGCCGGGTTATCGATCGCACCGGTCTTATCTTAGATATTTTTGCCCAACGTGCGCGTACCCATGAAGGTAAGTTGCAGGTTGAGCTGGCGCAGCTACGCCATCTGGCTACGCGTCTGGTGCGTGGCTGGACCCACCTTGAACGTCAGAAAGGCGGGATTGGTTTGCGCGGTCCGGGTGAAACCCAGCTCGAAACCGACCGTCGTTTACTGCGTAATCGCATTGTGCAGATTCAGTCGCGCCTGGAGAAAGTTGAGAAGCAACGTGAGCAGGGGCGGCAGTCGCGCATCAAGGCCGATGTTCCGACGGTATCGCTGGTGGGCTATACCAACGCCGGAAAATCCACCCTTTTTAATCAGATCACTGAAGCGCGGGTCTATGCGGCAGATCAGCTATTTGCGACGCTGGACCCCACGTTACGTCGTATTGATGTAGCGGATGTCGGTGAAACCGTTCTGGCGGATACGGTAGGCTTTATCCGCCATTTACCGCACGATCTGGTGGCTGCCTTTAAAGCTACCCTGCAGGAGACGCGTCAGGCGACGCTGCTGCTGCATGTGGTCGATGCGGCGGATGTTCGTGTGCAGGAAAACATCGAGGCGGTAAACACCGTTCTTGAAGAGATTGACGCTCACGAAATCCCCACCTTAATGGTGATGAACAAAATCGATATGCTGGACGACTTTGAACCGCGTATCGACAGAGATGAAGAGAATAAACCCATCCGCGTTTGGCTTTCAGCGCAAAGCGGCGTGGGGATACCACAGCTTTTTCAGGCTTTGACGGAGCGTCTTTCCGGCGAGGTGGCGCAGCATACGCTGCGTTTGCCGCCGCAGGAAGGGCGTCTGAGAAGCCGGTTTTATCAGCTTCAGGCAATAGAAAAAGAGTGGATGGAGGAAGACGGTAGCGTCAGTCTGCAGGTACGAATGCCGATTGTCGACTGGCGTCGCCTCTGTAAACAAGAACCGGCGTTGATCGAATACGTGATCTAGACGCGAAGTCATTCAGGTCGTATTGAGGCGGTAGCTGAGAGAATCTCAGGGGCTCACAACGAAGTGACCTGGGGTAAAAAAGCCGCCACTCAAGGCGTAGCCTGAAAGATGATGTCTGTAACGGCGGTTCGTCTGAAGCATGGAGTAATTTCGCCTTATCCTCTGAGGTCGAAAGACAACGGGGATCACCGCATAACAAATATGGAGCACAAACATGGCGTGGAATCAGCCCGGTAATAACGGACAGGACCGCGACCCGTGGGGAAGCAGCAAACCTGGCAGCAACTCTGGGGGAAATGGAAACAAAGGTGGCCGCGATCAGGGACCTCCCGATCTGGATGATATCTTCCGTAAGCTGAGTAAAAAACTCGGTGGTTTTGGGGGCGGTAAAGGCACCGGTTCCGGCGGCGGTAGCTCATCGCAAGGCCCGCGTCCGCAACTGGGAGGCCGTATTGTCGCCATCGCGGCGGCGGCAGTAGTCATTATCTGGGCGGCCAGCGGCTTTTATACCATTAAAGAAGCCGAGCGCGGCGTTGTAACGCGTTTTGGTAAATTCAGCCATCTGGTAGAGCCAGGTCTGAACTGGAAGCCGACATTTATTGACGACGTTACGCCGGTGAACGTCGAAGCGGTGCGCGAACTGGCGGCGTCAGGCGTGATGCTGACGTCTGATGAAAACGTCGTGCGCGTTGAAATGAACGTGCAATACCGCGTCACCGATCCGCAGAAATATCTGTTTAGCGTGACCAGCCCGGACGATAGCCTGCGTCAGGCCACCGACAGCGCGCTGCGTGGCGTCATTGGTAAATACACGATGGATCGCATCCTGACCGAAGGTCGTACCGTTATTCGTAGCGATACCCAACGCGAGCTGGAAGAGACTATCAAACCGTACAACATGGGGATTACCCTGCTGGACGTGAACTTCCAGGCTGCGCGTCCGCCGGAAGAGGTGAAAGCCGCCTTTGACGACGCGATTGCCGCACGTGAAAACGAGCAGCAGTACATTCGTGAAGCGGAAGCGTATACCAACGAAGTTCAGCCGCGCGCCAACGGTCAGGCGCAGCGTATTCTGGAAGAGGCACGCGCCTATAAAACCCAGACTATCCTGGAAGCGCAGGGTGAAGTCGCCCGGTTTGCGAAGATTTTGCCGGAATATAAAGCCGCGCCGCAGATTACACGCGAGCGTCTGTATATTGAAACGATGGAAAAAGTGCTGAGCCATACCCGTAAAGTACTGGTTAACGACAAGAGCGGTAATTTAATGGTGCTGCCGTTAGATCAGATGCTGAAAGGCGGGAATGCGCCGGCGGCAAAGAGCGACAATAGCGCCAGCAACCTGCTGCGCCTGCCGCCGTCCACAAAGTCTAACGCCAGCGGAGCAAGCAACACGTCGTCCTCAAATCAGGGCGATATTATGGACCAACGCCGCGCGAATGCGCAGCGTAACGACTACCAGCGTCAGGGGGAATAACGATGCGTAAGTCAGTTATTGCGATTATCATCATCGTGCTGGTAGTGCTCTACATGTCCGTCTTTGTGGTCAAAGAGGGCGAGCGCGGCATTACGCTGCGTTTTGGTAAAGTTCTGCGTGACGATGAGAACAAACCGCTGGTTTTCGCGCCGGGTCTGCACTTTAAGATCCCGTTTATTGAATCAGTGAAAATGCTTGATGCGCGTATCCAGACGATGGATAACCAGGCCGATCGCTTTGTGACTAAAGAGAAGAAAGACCTGATTGTCGACTCCTACATCAAATGGCGTATCAGCGACTTTAGCCGTTACTATCTGGCGACCGGCGGCGGCGATATTTCGCAAGCCGAAGTGCTGTTAAAGCGTAAGTTCTCGGACCGTTTGCGTTCTGAGATTGGTCGCCTGGACGTAAAAGACATCGTGACCGATTCTCGTGGTCGCCTGACTCTGGAAGTGCGCGACGCGCTGAACTCCGGTTCAGCCGGTACCGATGATGAAGTAGCGACCCCGGCGGCGGATGATGCGATTGCCGAAGCGGCGGAACGCGTCACGGCGGAAACCAAAGGTAAAGTACCGGTCATCAACCCGAACAGTATGGCGGCGTTGGGTATCGAAGTGGTCGATGTGCGTATTAAGCAAATCAACCTGCCGACCGAGGTTTCTGAGGCGATTTACAACCGTATGCGCGCCGAGCGTGAAGCGGTCGCGCGTCGTCATCGCTCACAAGGTCAGGAAGAAGCGGAAAAACTGCGTGCGGCTGCTGACTATGAGGTGACGAAAACTCTGGCGGAAGCCGAGCGTCAGGGGCGTATCATGCGTGGTGAAGGTGATGCTGAAGCCGCGAAGCTGTTTGCCGACGCGTTCAGTCAGGACCCTGATTTCTACGCGTTCATTCGTAGTCTGCGCGCTTACGAGAAGAGCTTCGAAGGTAATCAGGACGTGATGGTACTGAGCCCGGACAGCGATTTCTTCCGCTACATGAAGACACCGAGTTCGACGACACGCTAAAATAGCGTCAGCGGTTTTAGACCAGCAAAACCACCGCATCCAAAGGATGCCGGTGGTTTTCTTTTATAAGGGCGATAAATGAATTCAACAATCTGGTTGGCGCTTGCTCTGGTATTAGTCCTCGAAGGGCTGGGACCGATGCTGTATCCCGGCGCATGGAAAAAAATGGTTTCGGCACTGGCGCAACTGCCGGAAAATGTTTTACGTCGTTTTGGCGGCGGACTTGTGGTCGCGGGAGTTGTGGTCTACTACATGTTGAGGAAAACGATTGGCTGAACAAAAAGTGGTCGGATTTGCCGCAGATTGAGTGCAAAAAGTGCTGTATATCTGAAAAAGCGATGGTAGAATCCATTTTTAAGCAAACGGTGATTTTGAAAAATGGGTAACAACGTCGTCGTACTGGGCACCCAATGGGGTGACGAAGGTAAAGGAAAGATCGTCGATCTTCTGACTGAACGGGCTAAATATGTTGTACGCTACCAGGGCGGTCACAACGCAGGCCATACTCTCGTAATCAACGGTGAAAAAACCGTTCTCCATCTTATTCCATCAGGTATTCTTCGCGAGAATGTAACCAGCATCATCGGTAACGGTGTTGTGCTGTCTCCGAGCGCGCTGATGAAAGAGATGAAAGAACTGGAAGACCGTGGCATCCCCGTTCGTGAGCGTCTGCTGCTGTCTGAAGCCTGTCCGCTGATCCTTGATTATCACGTTGCGCTGGATAACGCGCGTGAGAAAGCGCGTGGCGCGAAAGCGATCGGCACCACCGGTCGTGGAATCGGGCCTGCTTATGAAGATAAAGTGGCACGTCGCGGTCTGCGTGTTGGTGACCTTTTCGACAAAGAAACCTTCGCTGAAAAACTGAAAGAAGTGATGGAATATCACAACTTCCAGTTGGTTAACTACTACAAAGCTGAAGCGGTTGATTACCAGAAAGTTCTGGATGATACGATGGCTGTTGCCGACATCCTGACTTCTATGGTTGTTGACGTTTCAGACCTGCTCGACCAGGCGCGTCAGCGTGGCGATTTCGTCATGTTTGAAGGTGCGCAGGGTACCCTGCTGGATATCGACCACGGTACTTATCCGTACGTAACTTCTTCTAACACCACTGCAGGTGGCGTGGCGACCGGTTCCGGCCTGGGCCCGCGTTATGTTGATTACGTTCTGGGTATCCTCAAAGCTTACTCCACTCGTGTAGGTGCAGGTCCGTTCCCGACCGAACTGTTTGATGAAACCGGCGAGTTCCTCTGCAAGCAGGGTAACGAATACGGCGCCACTACCGGCCGTCGTCGTCGTACCGGCTGGCTGGACACCGTTGCCGTTCGTCGTGCGGTACAGCTGAACTCCCTGTCTGGCTTCTGCCTGACCAAACTGGACGTGCTGGATGGCCTGAAAGAGGTGAAACTCTGCGTGGCTTATCGTATGCCGGATGGTCGCGAAGTGACTACCACTCCGCTGGCAGCTGACGACTGGAAAGGTGTAGAGCCGATTTACGAAACCATGCCGGGCTGGTCTGAATCCACCTTCGGCGTGAAAGATCGTAGCGGCCTGCCGCAGGCGGCGCTGAACTACATCAAACGTATCGAAGAACTGACCGGCGTGCCGATTGATATTATTTCTACCGGCCCCGATCGTACTGAGACGATGATTCTGCGCGATCCGTTCGACGCGTAATTGATGGATGATGCCCGGTAACGCTACGCTTACCGGGTCTATGATGAGTACGCATTTGATAGCCGGATAAGATGCTTTGCATCACCCTTCGGTTCAAATGCGTCATTGTTCCCCGCTTTTTTCCTTCCTGAACCGAAATAAATTAGCAGCCTGACAGGTGGCTGGTTTATCATCAATACAGATAAGTTATATCCCGTTTTCCCTTTTCCTGAGGTTGATGTGCAGTTAACGAGTTTCACCGATTACGGCTTACGTGCGCTAATCTATATGGCGTCGTTACCAGATGGACGAATGACCAGCATTTCTGAGGTGACAGAAGTCTACGGCGTGTCCCGTAATCATATGGTCAAAATTATCAATCAGCTTAGCCGGGCGGGCTTTGTCACCGCCGTTCGGGGAAAAAATGGCGGTATCCGCCTGGGTAAACCGGCTAATACTATTTGTATTGGCGATGTGGTGCGTGAGCTGGAACCCTTATCACTGGTCAACTGTAGCAGCGAATTTTGCCACATCACCCCTGCCTGTCGTCTGAAACAGGCGCTTTCTAAGGCCGTGCAGAGTTTTCTCAAGGAGCTGGATAACTACACGCTTGCCGATTTGGTTGAAGAGAATCAACCGCTTTATAAATTATTACTGGTGGAGTGAAGTAAACTTCATTAGAGATGACAATGGAGGAACCTCAATGTCACAAGATCCTTTCCAGGAACGCGAAGCAGAAAAATACGCGAATCCTATCCCGAGCCGGGAATTTATCCTCGAACATTTAACGAAACGTGAAAAACCGGCCAGTCGCGAAGAACTGGCCGTAGAACTGAATATTGAAGGCGAAGAGCAGCTTGAAGCCTTGCGTCGCCGCCTGCGCGCGATGGAGCGCGACGGACAACTGGTCTTTACCCGCCGCCAGTGCTATGCGCTGCCGGAACGCCTCGACCTGCTGAAAGGCACCGTGATCGGTCATCGTGATGGTTACGGTTTCTTACGTGTCGAAGGCCGCAAAGACGATCTGTATCTTTCCAGCGAGCAAATGAAAACCTGTATTCATGGCGATCAGGTGCTGGCGCAGCCGCTGGGCGCCGATCGTAAAGGTCGCCGCGAAGCGCGTATCGTCCGTGTACTGGTACCGAAAACCAGTCAGATAGTCGGGCGTTATTTCACCGATGCGGGCGTCGGCTTTGTAGTGCCGGACGACAGCCGTCTCAGCTTCGACATTCTTATCCCGCCAGAAGACGTCATGGGCGCGCGGATGGGGTTCGTGGTCGTGGTTGAACTGACCCAACGTCCAACTCGCCGTACTAAAGCGGTAGGGAAAATCGTCGAAGTGCTGGGCGACAATATGGGCACCGGTATGGCGGTTGATATGGCGCTGCGTACCCATGAAATACCCTACATCTGGCCGCAGGCGGTAGAGCAGCAGGTCGCCGGGCTGAAAGAAGAGGTGCCGGAAGAGGCGAAAGCCGGTCGTGTCGATCTGCGCGATTTGCCGCTGGTCACGATTGATGGCGAAGATGCCCGTGACTTTGACGACGCGGTTTACTGTGAGAAAAAACGCGGCGGCGGCTGGCGTTTGTGGGTCGCTATTGCTGACGTGAGCTATTATGTACGGCCGCCAACGCCGTTGGATCGCGAGGCGCGCAATCGCGGCACGTCGGTTTACTTCCCGTCACAGGTTGTCCCAATGTTGCCGGAGGTGCTCTCCAACGGCCTGTGTTCGCTAAACCCGCAGGTTGACAGGCTGTGTATGGTCTGTGAAATGACCATCTCGGCGAAAGGTCGGCTGACCGGCTACAAATTCTATGAAGCGGTGATGAGCTCCCATGCGCGTCTGACCTATACCAAAGTCTGGCATATGCTGCAGGGCGATCAGGATCTGCGTGAACAATATGCGCCGCTGGTGAAGCATATTGAAGAGCTGCACAACCTCTACAAAGTGCTGGATAAAGCGCGTGAAGAGCGCGGGGGGATCTCGTTTGAGAGCGAAGAGGCGAAGTTTATCTTTAACGCCGATCGTCGCATTGAGCGTATCGAACAGACCCAGCGTAATGACGCGCATAAGCTTATCGAAGAGTGCATGATCATGGCGAATATCTCGGCGGCGCGCTTTGTCGAAAAAGCTAAAG
Organism: Salmonella sp. NW645; assembly: GCF_051703725.1. Lineage (NCBI taxonomy): Bacteria > Pseudomonadati > Pseudomonadota > Gammaproteobacteria > Enterobacterales > Enterobacteriaceae > Salmonella > Salmonella sp. NW645. The sequence continues at coordinate 220,150 of NZ_JAMMKR010000002.1, forward strand.
AGCCGGCGTTATTCCGTATTCATGATAAGCCCACCACCGAAGCGATCACCTCATTCCGCTCCGTACTGGCGGAGCTGGGGTTGGAGCTGCCGGGCGGAAACAAACCGGAACCGCGCGATTATGCCGAACTGCTTGAATCGATTGCCGACCGGCCGGACGCCGAAATGCTGCAAACTATGCTGCTGCGTTCAATGAAGCAGGCGATTTACGATCCGGAAAACCGCGGGCACTTTGGCCTGGCGTTGCAGTCTTATGCGCACTTTACCTCGCCGATTCGCCGCTATCCGGATCTTTCTTTGCACCGCGCCATTAAGTACCTGCTGGCGAAAGAGCAAGGGAATAAGGGCAACACCACAGAAACGGGCGGTTATCACTACTCGATGGAAGAGATGTTGCAGCTCGGTCAGCACTGTTCGATGGCGGAACGCCGCGCTGATGAAGCGACGCGTGATGTCTCCGACTGGCTGAAATGTGACTTTATGCTGGATCAGGTAGGCAACGTCTTTAAGGGCGTGATTGCCAGCGTCACCGGTTTCGGCTTCTTTGTCCGTCTTGATGAACTGTTTATCGATGGGCTGGTACACGTTTCCTCACTGGATAACGATTACTATCGCTTCGATCAGGTAGGGCAACGTCTGATTGGCGAGTCCGGCGGGCAGACATATCGCCTGGGCGACCGGGTCGAGGTACGCGTCGAAGCGGTGAATATGGACGAACGGAAAATTGACTTTAGCCTGATCTCCAGCGAGCGCGCACCGCGTAACGTCGGCAAAACGGCGCGTGAAAAAGCGAAAAAAGGTGAAAGTAAAAACGCCGGTAAACGTCGTCAGGTAGGTAAAAAAGTTAACTTCGAGCCTGATAGCGCCTTCCGCGGCGAGAAAAAAGCGAAGCCGAAAGCAGCGAAGAAAGACGCGAGAAAAGCAAAAAAGCCATCGGCTAAAACGCAGAAAATAGCCGCAGCGACCAAAGCGAAGCGTGCGGCGAAGAAAAAAGCGGCAGAGTGAGCAATACCCTCTTCAAACAGAAGAGGGTGAATTATCTGTAGGCCGGGCAAGCGTAGCGCCCCCGGCAAAACGTAAACAATGAGTACATTAATGAGCGAAATGATTTACGGCATCCACGCAGTGCAGGCCCTGCTGGAGCGCGCCCCTGAACGTTTTCAGGAAGTCTTTATTTTAAAAGGCCGTGAAGATAAACGTCTGTTGCCGCTGATTCACGCCCTTGAGTCCCAGGGCGTGGTTATCCAGCTGGCAAACCGCCAATATCTCGACGAGAAAAGCGACGGTGCCGTGCATCAGGGCATTATCGCTCGCGTGAAACCAGGCCGGCAGTATCAGGAAAACGATCTGCCGGATCTGATCGCATTACACGATCGCCCCTTTTTGTTGATCCTCGATGGCGTCACCGATCCGCATAATCTTGGCGCCTGTCTGCGCAGCGCCGATGCCGCAGGCGTACATGCGGTAATCGTGCCGAAAGACCGCTCCGCGCAACTTAACGCGACGGCGAAGAAAGTCGCCTGCGGCGCAGCGGAAAGCGTGCCGTTGATCCGCGTCACCAACCTGGCGCGCACGATGCGCATGTTGCAGGAAGAGAATATCTGGATTGTCGGGACGGCGGGCGAGGCTGACCATACGCTGTATCAGAGCAAAATGCCTGGCCGCATGGCGTTGGTCATGGGCGCAGAAGGTGAAGGTATGCGTCGTCTGACCCGTGAGCACTGCGATGAGCTGATCAGCATTCCTATGGCCGGTAGCGTGTCGTCGCTGAATGTCTCTGTGGCGACCGGGATTTGTCTGTTTGAAGCCGTTCGCCAGCGCACCTGACGCTAATAGTATTTTTTAAGAAAATAACCATCCATAATCGGATGGTTTTTTTTTATCTTTGGCTGGTAATATAAAAAGCAAAACCTACCCTGTAACTCCCTTTATTTATAAAAAAGAGATAGAGATAATAATATGGCATGGACTCCACGGACGCTGGCGGATGCGTTAAACAACATCGCTGAATTAAATATTGATATAGAAAATAATGAATCTTCATTAATAATAAAAATGAATGATTATGGCGATTTACCACTGGCGGTTTTATTTACCTCGCAACAAATAGTTATCGAGACTTATATCTGTCCGGTAAATACGATTAGAGATACCGCGGAATTTAATCTTTTCTTGCTGAGAAATCAGAAGGTTTTACCGCTGTCTTCGGTCGGTATTACCCAGGTAAAACAGGAGGAATATTATGTCGCTTTTGGCGCGTTGTCGTTAAATTCGTCGCTTGCCGACGTGACGCTGGAAATCACCACGCTTGTAGAAAATGCGTTGGATATCGCTGAAATAACACAAGTCTATTCACAGGAATAATACAGGCGGCTTACATGGGAATTTTAAAAAGTTTGTTCACGTTAGGTAAATCATTCGTTGCTCAGGCAGAAGACGCCATTGATGAAGCACAGGGTGTACGTATGCTGGAGCAGCATATTCGCGACGCAAAAGCCGAGCTGGATAAAGCAGGTAAATCCAGAGTGGATTTATTGGCGCGGGTGAAGCTAAGCCATGACAAGCTGAATGATTTACGTGAGCGTAAAGCCAGCCTTGAAACACGGGCGTTGGCGGCAATGAGTAAGAATGTCGACGCCGCTTTACTCAACGAAGTGGCGGAAGAGATAGCCCGTCTGGAAAATACCATTCTTGCCGAAGAACAGGTGCTGACTAATCTGGAAGCCTCTCGCGATGCGGTGGAGAAGGCCGTAACGGCAACAGGCCAGCGGATTGCGCAGTTTGAGCAGCAACTTGAAGTGGTTAAGGCGACAGAAGCCATGCAGCGCGCGCAGCAGGCGGTGACGACCTCGACCGTCGGAGCCGCGTCGAATGTGTCTACGGCGGCGGAGTCGCTTAAACGTTTACAAATGCGTCAGGCTGAACGCCAGGCCCGGCTGGATGCCGCCGCGCAGCTGGAAAAAGTCGCCGATGGACGCGATCTGGATGAAAAACTGGCGCAGGCCGGTATTGGCGCAACCAATAAAAGCAATGCTCAGGATGTGTTGGCGCGTTTACAGCGTCAACAAGGCGAATAATGCTCTTTACGTGGATTGTCAAAACCTGCCAGCGTCATTTGTCCAGACTGACCTGGCCCGCTTTGCTGGGCCTGTTTATCGGGCAGTATCTGCTTTGCTATCGGTAGCGCGCTACCGTGCTGAGCTTCGTCGCTTTCATACGAGACGGCACATGAATGCGCGATCTCAAATGGCATTATGCCTAACGACAATCGCATTCTGGCTGAAGAGGTCGCATGGCAAGAGATAGAGGTTCCCCTATGATGCAATTTTTTCAGCGTTTGCTCGGTAAAACAAGCGCGCCAGCGCCGATTCGCGGACCATTAGGATTACATCTTAACGCCGGTTTCACGCTGGATACGCTGGCATTCCGGCTACTGAAGTCGTCGTTGCTGGTAGAGCTACCGGGTGAAAAATACACTGTCGCGGCAGCGAGTCGCATAGATTTAGGCGGCGGCAGTCAGATTTTTCGCTACTACACTTCTGGCGATGAGTTTCTGCAAATTAACACCACTGGCGGCACGGATGTTGACGACATTGATGACATCAAACTCTTTGTATATGAGGAAAGTTTCGGTATTAACGAGGAACGTCACTGGCGTTCAGCCATTGCGCCAGCGGCAATAGGGCCGATGACGCTCAATTGGCAAGAACGGCGCTGGCAGCGCTTTTTTAACCATGAAGAGCCGGGCAATATTGAACCTGTCTACATGCTGGAAAAGGTTGAAAATCAGCAGGCAGAGAAATGGGACGTTCACAATTTTACGATGGGCTTCCAGCGCCAGGTGACGGATGACGCCTGGGAGTATCTTCTATTGAACGGGGAAGAATCATTTAACGAACGCGGTGAGCCTGAATGGGTGTTTTCGCGCGCGCTCGGCGTGGATATCCCGCTCACCTCACTGACGGTTATTAGTTAAGCACATACAGGACAATTATGCATATACTGGACGCATTACTGGCTTTCTGCGCCTATTTTTTTATTGGCGCGGCAATGGTCATCGCATTTCTTTTTATTTACTCAAAGATAACGCCGCATAATGAATGGCAGTTGATAAAAAATAACAATACTGCGGCATCGCTGGCCTTTAGCGGTACGTTGCTGGGCTATGTCATCCCCTTATCCAGCGCGGCGATAAACTCGGTCAGCATCCCGGACTATTTTGCCTGGGGCGGCATTGCGCTGGTGATTCAACTGCTGATTTATGGCTGCGTAAGGTTATACATGCCTACGCTGAGCGAAAAAATTATTCATCACAACGTGGCGGCGGGGCTATTTATGGGAACCGCAGCGCTGGCTGGCGGTATTTTTAACGCTGCCTGTATGACATGGTAACGGAAGATCATGGCAAAAAAACGAAAATCCAGAAGAACATCCGGCGTAGGCCATTCGGCAATAAGACGGATAGCCGAACCGGTTAATCCCTTTGAGCGGCAACGAAATCGCTACACGCCAAAATGCCTGACGCTGGCGATTATGGGCGGAGCGGCCTTTTTTCTCCTGAAAGGGTGTGGTGATGGCGGCAATACTGACAACGACGGCGATGGGACGTTTTACGCCACGGTGAACGACTGTATTGACGATGGCAATAGTGCCAGCGTTTGCGCTGACGGCTGGAATAATGCGAAAACAGAATTTTACGCGAATGTGCCTAAGCAATTGACGCAGGAGAGCTGTCAGTCGCAGTTTGGCGATTGCTACTTTGATAGCACCGATCGGAGTTGGGTTCCGGTATTAAGCGGCTTTTTGCTCAGCCGCGCGATTCGTCAAAACCGTGACGAACAATACATCTATAGCAGCGGCGGTTCATCCTACGCCTCCCGTCCCGTCTGGCGCACCACGTCCGGCGATTATGCGTGGCGCAGCGGTACCGGGAAAAGCGATACCGCGACCAGCCCTGGTTATATCACACGGAAAGCGTCCACCGTCTCCCGCGGCGGCTATGGCCGTTCTTCCAGCGCCCGCGGGCACTGGGGAGGCTAACCATGCTACGACACAACGTACCGGTACGCCGGGATCTGGATAAGATCGCCTGCGATCACGGTTTTGACTTTCATGTTATCGATAACGAAATTTACTGGGATGAAAGCCGGGCCTACCGTTTTACATTACGGCAAATTGAAGAACAGATCGAAAAACCGACCGCAGAGCTTCATCAGATGTGTCTGGAGGTTGTCGAGCGGGCCGTCCGGGATGAGCAGATCATGCAGCAGTTGGCGATCCCGCCATTGTACTGGGATGTCATCGCCGAAAGTTGGCGCAGCCGCGATCCTTCGCTTTACGGACGGATGGATTTCGTCTGGTGCGGCAAAGATCCGGTTAAATTGCTGGAATACAACGCGGATACGCCGACATCGCTCTATGAATCCTCCTACTTTCAATGGCTATGGCTGGAGGATGCTCGTCGTAGCGGCGCCATTCCGTGTGATGCCGATCAATACAACGCGATACAGGAGCGGCTGATCGCCCGCTTCAGCGAGCTGTACAGTCGGGAACCGCTCTACTTTTGCTGTTGTGAAGATACCGACGAAGATCGTACGACGGTGCTGTACCTTCAGGATTGCGCGCAGCAGGCGGGCCAGGAAACGCGATTTATCTATATTGAAGAACTGGGGCTTGGCGTAGGCGGCGTGCTGACCGATCTGGACGATAACGTGATTCGCCGCGCCTTTAAGCTCTACCCGCTGGAATGGATGATGCGCGATGACAACGGCCCGCTACTACGAAAACGGCGTGAGCAATGGATTGAGCCATTGTGGAAAAGTATTCTGAGTAACAAAGGGCTGTTGCCGTTATTGTGGCGCTTTTTCCCTGGCCATCCGAATCTGCTACCGGCCTGGTTTGAGGGCGAAAAATCGCTCGCAGCGCCAGGCGAAAGCAGCGTACGGAAGCCGATTTATTCACGTGAAGGCGGCAACGTCACGATTTTCGACGAGCGGCAAAATGTTATCGATCATGCCGACGGCGACTACGCTGACGAGCCGATGATTTACCAGGCGTTTCAGCCTTTGCCGCGCTTTGGCGATAGCTATACGCTGATTGGCAGTTGGATTATTGACGATGAAGCCTCCGGGATGGGGATTCGCGAGGACAATACGCTGATTACCAAAGACACTTCCCGTTTCGTCCCACATTATATTGCTGGTTAATCATACTTTTGTGATCTTGCTCCGGCGTCAATGGCGCAGTCATGACCATACTTGACTTCAGCGCCATTGAAGGAGGGAGACACCATGTCCTGGCAAACACATACCGTCTTTAATCAACCTGCTCCGCTCAATAACAGTAACTTATTCCTGTCTGATGGCGCGCTGTGTGAAGCGGTTTCCCGGGAAGGCGCGGGATGGGATAGCGATCTTCTCGCCAGCATTGGCCAACAACTGGGAACGGCGGAATCACTGGAACTGGGTCGTCTGGCGAACGCGCATCCTCCTGAGTTGCTGCGTTACGATCCCCAGGGACAGCGTCTGGATGACGTTCGCTTTCATCCCGCCTGGCACCTGTTGATGCAGGGGCTTTGCGCTAATCGGGTACATAACCTGGCCTGGGAGGAGGAGGCAAGGGCGGGAAGTTTTGTCGCCCGGGCGGCGCGTTTTGTATTACATGCTCAGGTAGAAGCGGGAACACTCTGTCCTGTCACGATGACCTTTGCCGCGACACCGTTGCTATTGCAGATGCTTCCCGCCATTTTCCATGACTGGCTGGTGCCGCTGCGCAGCGATCGCTACGATTCGCATTTGCTGCCGGGCGGGCAAAAACGGGGCCTGCTTATCGGCATGGGAATGACGGAAAAGCAGGGCGGATCGGACGTACTCAGTAATACGACCCACGCGGAGCGGCTGGCGGATGATTCATATCGGCTGGTGGGACATAAATGGTTTTTCTCTGTGCCGCAAAGTGATGCGCACCTCGTGCTGGCGCAGGCAAAAGGAGGATTATCCTGTTTCTTTGTGCCGCGTTTCCTGCCAGACGGGCAACGGAACTCTGTTCGTCTTGAACGCCTGAAAGATAAACTCGGTAATCGATCTAATGCCAGCGCCGAAGTCGAGTTTCAGGATGCCGTCGGCTGGCGGCTGGGAGAAGAGGGCGAAGGAATTCGGCATATCTTAAAGATGGGCGGTATGACGCGTCTTGACTGCGCGCTCGGGAGTCATGGCTTAATGCGGCGTGCGTTTTCAGTCGCGATTTACCATGCTCATCAGCGTCAGGCTTTTGGTAAGCCGCTGATCGAACAACCGTTGATGCGACAAACCTTAAGTCGTATGGCGCTATGCCTGGAGGGGCAGACGGCGCTTTTGTTTCGGCTGGCGCGCGCCTGGGAGCAACGTCGCGAGGCGAAAGAGGCATTATGGGCGCGATTATTCACGCCAGCGGCGAAATTCGCCATCTGTAAGCAGGGAATCCCTTTTGTGGCTGAGGCGATGGAGGTTCTCGGCGGGATGGGGTATTGCGAAGAGAGCGAACTCCCGCGCCTGTATCGTGAAATGCCGGTGAACAGTATCTGGGAAGGTTCCGGCAATATCATGTGTCTGGATGTACTTCGGGTGCTGACAAAACAACACGGCGTCTATGACGTATTGAGTGAAGCTTTTGCGGAAGTCAAAGGTCAGGATCGCCATTACGACCGCGCGGTACGTCAGCTACAGCAACGTTTACGCAAACCGGACGAAGCAATGGGCAGAGAGATTACGCAGCAGCTTTTCTTGCTGGGATGCGGAGCGGAAATGCTGCGTCATGCCTCGCCGCCGCTGGCGCAAGCGTGGTGTCAGATGATGCTGGATACACGCGGCGAAATGCCGCTGCCTGCCCAGGTGCAAAATGATTTACTGTTAAGGGCGACCGGGGGACTGCGGTAACGTTTGGCCTGTAGTACATGCCATCCGGCGCGAGCCACGCGGCATCAGGCATAGAGTATCGCCTGTACGCGCCAGTTATCCGACTGTTGTTCTTCATACATTTGAATAATTCTGTACCAGGACGCACCCTGTTCATCGGCTTTCAGGGCGATAATCCGCTCTACATCCTGTGGGTTTCCTGCAACATTACTGACCGAGATCAGGCCGATTTCATTCAGACCCGTTACGCAGTCAGCACTGGCGAATTCGGCAGACTGTGCCGTCGTACTCACCAGTCCGGCAGAAAGCAGCAGTGAGGATAAGGCAAGTTCTTGTTTCATCGTCAGCTCCTTATTACATACCCCGCATTTAACAGGACGCTCCATCACGGTAAACCTGTTTGTTTATTGTGCACAGGTAAACGCATAGGGACGCAAAGCAATGTAAAACTGACTAAAAATCAATCTACTGTTATTGACGATACAAAATGGCTTGTGAATACCACTGGCCGGTTACAACCGTTTCATCAACCATTAAGATAACGTAATAATCGGCTTTCGCAGCGACGGCTTTCGCTCTGATTTCATCTATTGCATCATCCGGGGAGCCCCGAACCAGCGCGCTTACGGTCCCCATCCGCTGTAGTCCTTGCGTTTGATCGCGACGGATTTCCTGCGGGTGATCGGCGACAGGCGGCGCAGGTTGCGGCGTACCCTGCAGCACGCTACACGCGCTTAATAACAGCGCTGCTATCAATGAAGCAAACCGACGCATAACTCTATCTCGTTTCCTGATAATCATAGTGTAATGCCTTATTGATTTCCCTTTAGGGGGAATGTTCCCGAAGTGTTACCTGTCACGCGATTTTCGAATGAAAACGTTGCGAAAGCGTAACCCAGTTCTCAAACATTATGAATTATTGCGCTATCCATAAACTTGCGTTAAGTATTTCTCCGTGGCATACCGGATAAAAAGGAGAGAATAATGATAGCGATTGAAACACGACAATTAGCCGGAGGCGTCGTACTACATGCCTTCCCGGAAGGGAAACGCGCCGTGCCGCTTCCCTGTGTGGTGTTCTATCATGGCTTCACCTCCTCCAGCCTGGTTTATAGTTATTTTGCCGTTGCCCTGGCACAGGCAGGATTCCGGGTAGTCATGCCGGATGCGCCGGAGCATGGCGCTCGCTTCGGCGGCGACTCACAGGGACGGATACGCCGATTCTGGCAGATTCTGCACCAAAACATGCAGGAATTTACGACGTTACGTGCGGCGATTCAGGCGGAAAATTGGCTACTTGACGGGCGGTTAGCGGTGGGCGGCGCATCCATGGGCGGTATGACGGCGCTGGGCATTATGACGCGTCACCGGGAGGTAAAATGCGGGGCCAGTTTAATGGGGTCGGGCTATTTTACCGGGCTCGCCCGGACGCTTTTCCCGCCGTTATCCCCGCAGAACCCGGCGCAGCAGGCGGAATTCGACAATATCATCGCGCCGCTACGTGAATGGGAAGTCACACACCAGTTAGAGCGACTGGCCGACAGGCCGCTTCTGTTGTGGCATGGTCAGGAGGATGACGTGGTGCCTGCTATCGAAACCTTCCGGCTCCAGCAGGCACTCGCCGCGGCGAAGCTGGATAAGCATGTGACCTGTTTATGGGCCGCAGGCGTGCGGCATCGCATTACGCCAGAAGCGTTGTCGGCGACGGTAGCGTTTTTCCGACAGCATCTTTAAACGCGGAGTATGCTTACACCCTGGGCTTCAAGCTGTTGCAAAACCTGCGGATTGGCATTTTTGCCGGTAATAAGCATAGCGATCTGATCGGCGCGGCTGAACAGCATTCCCGCGCGCTCGCCAATTTTACTGCTATCGACCAGCGCGACCAGTTTCCCGACGACGCTGAGCATTTTTTGTTCCGCCATGGCGGTTAGCATATCGGTCTTGTACAGGCCATCCGCGGTTAAGCCCTTTCCGCTGGTAAACATCCAGTGGCCAGCATAGAGACTGTTTTCACTTCCCTGCGGGCTCAGGGTAATCGACTGGCTTTTGTTGTACTGACCCCCCATGATAATCACGCTGTCATGCTCTTGATCGATCAGATAATTCGCCAGCGGCAGATAGTTGGTAATGATCTGTACCGGCTTCCCGCACATTTCACGCCCCAGCAGGAAAGCGGTGGAGCCGCAGTTAATCACTACGCTTTCACCCGGGTTCACCAGCTGCGACGCCGCTTTCGCGATGCGTACTTTTTCATCGTGGTTTTGCGCCTGGTGCAGATTCATCGGCGTCCAGCGGGGCCGCTGTTGGGTAATGGCCTCTGCGCCGTTGCGCACTTTTTTAAGTTTCCCGCTTTCGTCGAGCTTGTTGATGTCGCGGCGCGCTGTCGCCGGGGAGATCCCCAGACGCTCAATCACGTTTTCGACGGTAACAAAGCCCAACTGTGCCAGCATATCCAGCAGTATTTGATGTCTTTGTGCTTCAGTCATGAGCTATTCCGATACAAATTGATTTGAAAAGATGATATTTGAAATAGCCTGGAAATACTAAAGTAAATGGAAAAAATGCCGGGTAATCCCGGCATGATATCGACTCACAGGAAGGATTTGAACGGTAGATCGGGTTCAATGGTAAAGCAATCGTCAAACCCACGCGGATAGTGGTATTCGAAATTGTCTTTATCCAGCGGCCAGGTAAACTTGCCGCCAACCTGCCAGATAAACGGTTTAAAACCATACTTCAGGCGATCTTTCTTCATTTCCCATAGCACGCGGATCTCTTGCGGATCGGCCTGGAAGTTCGACCAGATATCGTGATGGAACGGGATCACCACTTTGGTATTCAGCGATTCCGCCATGCGTAAAATATCCGCGCTGGTCATTTTGTCCGTAATACCGCGCGGGTTTTCACCGTAAGAACCGAGCGCGACATCAATTTGATGTTCGTTGCCGTGTTTCGCGTAGTAGTTGGAATAGTGAGAATCGCCGCTGTGATAGAGATTGCCGCCCGGCGTTTTAAACAGATAGTTAACCGCGCGTACATCCATGCCGTCCGGCAGTACGCCAGCGGCTTTCTGATCGGCGGGCAGGGTGATTAATGCGGTACGGTCAAAGGCATCAAGCGCATGAATTTCAATATCTTTCACTTTCACGACATCGCCCGGTTTTACCACGATGCAGCGTTCTTTCGGCACGCCCCAGCCAACCCATAAATCCACGCAGGTCTGCGGGCCGATAAACGGAACATCATCGGCGCAATTCTGCATTACGGCAGCCGCGACATTGACGTCAATGTGATCGTTATGGTCGTGGGTCGCCAGTACGGCGTCAATTTGACGGATAGCGAAAGGATCGAGAACAAACGGCGTAGTGCGCAGGTTAGGCTGTAATTTTTTGACGCCAGCCATACGCTGCATCTGATGGCCGGTTTTCATCAACGGATTACCGTGGCTCTGTTTACCGGTACCGCACCAGAAATCGACGCATACGTTAGTGCCGCCTTCAGATTTTAGCCAGATACCGGTACAGCCCAGCCACCACATAGCGAACGTACCCGGCGCGACCTGCTCTTGCTCAATCTCTTCGTTCAGCCAGCTTCCCCACTCCGGAAACGTGCTCAGAATCCATGATTCACGCGTGATGCTTTGTACTTTACTCATCGCATTTACCTTCATGTTTGTTCAAAATGGTTCAAAACGTGATTTGTTTTGATTAATCCTGACACTATTTTCTCAAGAAGGCAATGGGCTATTTTTTGACTTTTGGGTAGAGGAGAACGCCGCCAGAAGAAAATTTAATCTTTTCTGGCGTCATGGGGATGTATTCATCTTTATGATTTTACTTATTTTAATGAAGAAATGAGTTATTTATAAGTAAACCATGTATTAAGTGTGCTAATTATTTGCGCGCTACGTCACATTTAATCAAATTCAATCTTGTTGTGATTACTTTTGAAAATTACAGTGGAGGGACATTATTCTGAGCGCCTGCGACTCAGCAACCTTGTCTACCGGAGATCGTTATGGAGATCCTCTACAACATCTTTACCATTTTCTTTAATCAGGTAATGACCAATGCCCCGCTATTACTGGGTATTGTGACCTGCCTGGGCTATATCCTGCTGCGTAAAAGCGTCAGCGTGATCATCAAAGGGACGATCAAAACCATCATTGGCTTCATGCTGCTACAGGCCGGGTCCGGCATTCTGACCAGCACCTTTAAACCGGTGGTGGCGAAAATGTCTGAGGTTTACGGCATCAACGGCGCGATTTCCGATACCTATGCTTCGATGATGGCAACGATCGAACGGATGGGTGATGCGTATAGTTGGGTAGGCTACGCGGTGTTGCTCGCGCTGGCGCTGAATATTTGTTACGTCTTGTTGCGACGCATTACCGGTATTCGCACCATCATGTTGACCGGGCACATCATGTTCCAGCAGGCGGGGCTGATTGCGGTCTCTTTCTATATCTTCGGCTATTCCATGTGGACCACCATTATCTGCACGGCGATACTGGTTTCCCTGTACTGGGGTATTACCTCCAACATGATGTATAAGCCGACTCAGGAAGTGACCGATGGCTGTGGTTTCTCCATCGGTCACCAGCAGCAGTTTGCTTCCTGGATTGCCTATAAAGTCGCGCCGTTCCTGGGCAAAAAAGAGGAAAGCGTTGAAGACCTCAAACTGCCGGGCTGGCTGAACATTTTCCACGACAACATCGTCTCCACGGCGATTGTAATGACCATCTTCTTTGGTGCCATTCTGCTCTCCTTCGGTATCGACACCGTGCAGGCGATGGCGGGCAAAGTGCACTGGACGGTCTACATCCTGCAAACCGGTTTCTCCTTTGCGGTGGCGATCTTCATCATCACTCAGGGCGTGCGCATGTTTGTGGCAGAACTCTCTGAGGCCTTTAACGGTATCTCCCAGCGTCTGATTCCGGGCGCAGTACTGGCGATTGACTGTGCGGCTATTTATAGCTTCGCGCCGAACGCGGTGGTCTGGGGCTTTATGTGGGGCACCATTGGTCAGCTGATTGCGGTTGGCATCCTGGTTGCCTGCGGCTCCTCGATCCTGATTATTCCTGGCTTTATCCCGATGTTCTTCTCTAACGCCACTATCGGCGTGTTCGCTAACCACTTCGGCGGCTGGCGTGCGGCGCTGAAAATTTGTCTGGTGATGGGGATGATTGAAATCTTTGGTTGCGTCTGGGCGGTGAAACTCACCGGTATGAGTGCCTGGATGGGTATGGCGGACTGGTCGATTCTGGCACCGCCGATGATGCAGGGCTTCTTCTCCCTCGGTATCGCCTTTATGGCCGTCATCATTGTAATTGCACTGGCTTATATGTTCTTCGCTGGCCGCGCACTGCGCGCAGAAGAAGATGCAGAAAAACAACTGGCAGAACAGTCTGCTTAATAAGGAGTTTTGATTATGACCGTACGTATTCTGGCTGTGTGTGGCAACGGACAAGGCAGTTCCATGATCATGAAAATGAAAGTGGACCAGTTTTTAACCCAATCAAACATTGACCACACGGTAAACAGCTGCGCGGTTGGCGAGTACAAAAGCGAGTTGAGCGGCGCGGATATCATCATCGCTTCTACCCATATTGCAGGCGAAATCAGCGTGACCGGCAACAAATATGTGGTTGGCGTGCGCAACATGCTCTCTCCAGCTGACTTCGGCCCGAAACTGCTGGAAGTGATCAAAGAACATTTCCCGCAAGACGTGAAGTAAGGATGCAACATGAAATTACGTGATTCACTGGCGGAGAATAATTCTATCCGCCTGCAGGCTGAAGCGAATACCTGGCAGGAAGCCGTCAAGATCGGCGTCGATTTACTGGTGGCTGCCGACGTGGTGGAGTCGCGCTATTACCAGGCCATTCTCGATGGCGTTGAGCAGTTTGGCCCCTATTTTGTGATTGCCCCCGGCCTGGCGATGCCGCATGGCCGCCCGGAAGAAGGGGTCAAGAAAACCGGTTTTTCTCTGGTGACGCTGAAAAAGCCGCTGGAGTTCAACCACGAAGATAACGACCCGGTGGATATTCTGATCACCATGGCGGCGGTCGATGCCAACACTCACCAGGAAGTGGGCATCATGCAGATCGTTAATCTGTTTGAAGACGAAGCCAATTTCGACCGTTTACGCGCCTGCCGTACCGCGCAGGAAGTCCTGGATCTCATTGACCGCACCAACGCGGCAGCTTAAGAAGGAATTGAAAATGTCATTACCAATGTTGCAGGTCGCGCTGGACAACCAGACTATGGATAGCGCCTATGAAACCACCCGCCTGATTGCCGAAGAAGTCGATATCATTGAAGTGGGCACCATTCTGTGCGTGGGCGAAGGCGTGCGCGCCGTTCGCGACCTGAAAGCGCTCTATCCGCACAAAATTGTGCTGGCGGACGCCAAAATTGCCGATGCCGGTAAAATCCTCTCCCGTATGTGTTTCGAAGCCAACGCGGACTGGGTAACGGTGATTTGCTGTGCCGACATCAACACCGCGAAAGGCGCGCTGGATGTGGCAAAAGAGTTCAACGGCGACGTGCAAATCGAGCTGACCGGTTACTGGACCTGGGAACAGGCGCAGCAGTGGCGCGATGCGGGCATTCAGCAAGTGGTTTACCACCGCAGCCGCGACGCGCAGGCCGCAGGCGTGGCGTGGGGTGAAGCGGATATTACTGCGATTAAGCGGCTGTCCGATATGGGCTTTAAAGTGACCGTGACCGGCGGGCTGGCGCTGGAAGACCTGCCGCTGTTCAAAGGCATTCCGATCCATGTCTTTATCGCGGGGCGCAGCATTCGCGATGCCGAATCGCCGGTAGAAGCCGCACGGCAGTTCAAACGCTCCATTGCCCAACTGTGGGGCTAAGGAGCGGCTATGCTGTCGAAACAAATTCCGCTCGGCATCTATGAAAAAGCGCTCCCTGCCGGGGAGTGCTGGCTGGAGCGCCTGCGGCTAGCGAAAACGCTGGGTTTTGACTTCGTTGAAATGTCGGTGGACGAGACCGACGCCCGACTGGCGCGGCTCGACTGGAGTCGCGAGCAGCGCCTGGCGCTGGTGAGCGCGGTTGCTGAAACCGGCGTGCGCGTGCCGTCCATGTGTCTGAGCGCGCATCGTCGTTTTCCACTCGGTAGCGAAGATGACGCGGTACGGGCGCAGGGGCTGGAGATTATGCGTAAAGCGATTCAGTTTGCGCAGGACGTCGGGATTCGCGTCATTCAACTGGCGGGGTACGACGTTTACTATCAGCAGGCCAACGACGAAACGCGTTGCCGCTTCCGCGATGGGTTAAAAGAGAGCGTTGATATGGCCAGCCGCGCCCAGGTGACGCTGGCGATGGAGATCATGGACTACCCGCTGATGAATTCCATCAGTAAAGCGCTGGGCTATGCTCACTACCTCAATAACCCGTGGTTCCAGCTCTATCCGGATATCGGCAATCTGTCTGCCTGGGATAACGACGTACAGATGGAGCTACAGGCGGGAATCGGGCATATCGTCGCGGTACACGTCAAAGATACTAAACCCGGCGTGTTCAAAAATGTGCCGTTTGGCGAAGGCGTTGTCGATTTCGAACGCTGCTTCGAAACGCTCAAACAGAGTGGCTATTGCGGGCCCTATCTGATTGAGATGTGGAGCGAAACAGCAGAGAACCCGGCGGCAGAGGTAGCGAAAGCGCGTGACTGGGTGAAAGCGCGCATGGCCAGCGCCGGTCTGGTGGAGGCAGCCTAATGCAAAAACTCAAGCAGCAGGTATTTGACGCTAACATGGATTTGCCCCGTTATGGACTGGTGACGTTTACCTGGGGCAACGTCAGCGCTATCGATCGCGAACGCGGGCTGGTGGTAATTAAGCCAAGCGGTGTCGCCTATGAAACCATGCAGGCAGATGACATGGTGGTGGTGGATATGGATGGCAAAGTGGTGGGGGGAGGTTATCGTCCTTCTTCCGATACCGCTACCCATCTGGCGCTGTATCAACGCTATCCGTCGCTTGGCGGCGTCGTTCATACCCACTCCACCCACGCCACGGCATGGGCGCAGGCGGGGATGGCTATTCCAGCGCTCGGCACCACGCACGCGGACTATTTCTTTGGCGATATTCCTTGTACCAGAGCGTTAAGCGAAGAAGAAGTGCAGGGCGAGTACGAGCTGAACACCGGTAAGGTGATTATCGAAACGCTGGGCGAGGTGGAACCGCTGCATACGCCAGGCATTGTCGTGTATCAACACGGGCCGTTCGCCTGGGGGAAAGATGCGCACGATGCGGTACATAACGCGGTCGTCATGGAGGAAGTGGCGCGAATGGCGTGGATTGCGCGCGGTATTAACCCTGGCCTCAACCCCATCGACGATTATCTGATGAACAAGCACTTCATGCGTAAGCATGGCCCGAATGCGTATTACGGGCAGAAGTAAAACAACGCTCCGGGATCCTATCCCTCAGGGATGTAATTGGTCAGATTCCGGAGCTTCTTTCATAACACTCTATAGAATCATACTACTGTGTCTATCAACGGATTGTTTGTTAAAACTGACCCACAGCGGCGTCGGTATGGAGTAGCTGCGTTAATTGGTTTTGCAGCGGGTATTATTTCAGCATTTGTAAAATGGGGCGCGGAAGTTCCTTTACCGCCGCGAACGTTTTCCGGCGGGCGCGATGAGTTTAATCCACCGTATATTTTTTTGCGGGATTATTTAGGCATTGACCCAACACAAACGGTTTATACCTTTTCTGAGCATGTTATTAACCCTGTGATGGTAACTCACATTATCTTTTCGCTGGTGTTCGCAATAGGTTACTGCGTCGTCGCGGAAATTTTCCCGAAAGTTAAATTATGGCAGGGGATACTGGCGGGGCTGATTGTTACGGTTGTCGTGCATGGCATATTCTGCCCGGCGCTGAACTTAACGCCTCCGCTTACACAACTTCCTTTTGACGAGTACGCTTCTGAAATTCTGGGACATGTATTTTGGTTTTGGGTGATTGAGTTAATGCGCCGCGATCTGCGAAACCGCATAACGCATGAGCCGGATGCCGAAGTGCCATTAACAACCCGATAAGCGAAAAAAATGCCCCCTGACCAGGGGGCAAAACTATGGTATTTTCCTGATACTAGCGATAAATCTCCGCGCTGGCATGCATGTTGCCGTTACTACCGGGCTCCCGTAACAAAATCGGGTGGTAGTACGTTGCGCCTCGCGCATCAGTTTCTTCTTTCAGCGCCTGGCGGGCCTCGCTTTCAGTCGCGAAATTATGGTTTATGTAAATCACGCCTAAGCTCTGTATATCGTCCATATTTCTGGCCTGACGATTATCAATTTCAATGGCTGCCATTGTATTTACGCTGAGCAAAAATCCAGCCAGAAGGGGGAAAATACGGAAGAACATAGTGACCTCCTCGGCGGCGGTTGCTGACCTGGCCCTGCCTCCTTTTTTGTGAACCTCTGATGTTATTTTAATCGCTACCAGCAGGAGCGATAGCGACCATTTCTGATGCAGTTGTTCAAAAAATTACCGCATTTCCCGCTGATGCCTGATAAATCGTCAACTCGCTAGCTGTTATGGTGGTTAACAGGTCGGTATCTCATCCTTAATCTTTTACATTTCAGAACTGATCGGCAGGCACATAAATAATCGAACTATTGCCTTGAGTTTCGCCGGGCGTGTCAGTATTATAACGCGTCATTTTTCAGCCGACCTTTAACACGTTCCTTGCCTCCATGGGCCGCGGCTGACCCAGACAGGAGGCTGAATAATCCGTAAGGAGCAATTCGATGCGTCATTACGAAATCGTTTTTATGGTCCATCCTGACCAGAGCGAACAGGTTCCGGGTATGATCGAGCGTTACTCTGCTGCCATCACTGGCGCAGAAGGCAAGATCCACCGTCTGGAAGACTGGGGCCGCCGTCAGCTGGCTTACCCGATCAACAAACTGCACAAAGCGCACTATGTTCTGATGAACGTTGAAGCGCCGCAGGAAGTGATCGATGAGCTGGAAACTACCTTCCGCTTCAACGATGCCGTTATCCGCAGCATGGTTATGCGTACTAAGCACGCTGTTACCGAAGCTTCTCCGATGGTTAAAGCGAAAGACGAGCGCCGTGAGCGTCGCGATGATTTCGCTAACGAAACCGCAGATGATGCTGAAGCTGGGGATTCTGAAGAGTAATTTCTGATGACCAACCGTCTGGCGTTGTCCGGCACCGTGTGCAGGGCCCCCCTTCGAAAGGTCAGTCCATCAGGAATTCCGCATTGCCAGTTCGTGCTTGAGCATCGTTCTGTGCAAGAGGAAGCCGGCTTTCACCGGCAGGCGTGGTGCCAAATGCCCGTTATTGTTAGCGGACACGAAAACCAGGCCATTACTCACAGTATAACGGTCGGCAGCCGCATAACCGTTCAGGGGTTTATCTCTTGCCACAAGGCAAAGAACGGTCTGAGCAAAATGGTTCTGCATGCCGAGCAGATTGAATTGATAGATTCTGGAGACTAGCCATATGGCACGTTATTTCCGTCGTCGCAAGTTCTGCCGTTTCACCGCGGAAGGCGTTCAAGAGATCGACTATAAAGATATCGCTACGCTGAAAAACTACATCACCGAAAGCGGTAAGATTGTCCCAAGCCGTATCACCGGTACCCGTGCAAAATACCAGCGTCAGCTGGCTCGCGCTATCAAACGCGCTCGCTACCTGTCTCTGCTGCCGTACACTGATCGCCATCAGTAATCGGTCACGGTCCATTAATACGACTTTGAGAGGATAAGGTAATGCAAGTTATTCTGCTTGATAAAGTAGCAAACCTGGGTAGCCTGGGTGATCAGGTTAACGTTAAAGCGGGCTATGCTCGTAACTTCCTGGTACCACAGGGTAAAGCTGTTCCGGCTACCAAGAAAAACGTTGAATACTTCGAAGCACGTCGCGCTGAACTGGAAGCTAAACTGGCTGACGTTCTGGCTGCTGCAAATGCACGCGCAGAGAAAATCAACGCCCTGGAAACCGTTACTATCGCGTCTAAAGCAGGCGACGAAGGTAAACTGTTCGGTTCCATCGGTACTCGCGACATCGCTGACGCTGTGACTGCAGCTGGCGTTGACGTGGCTAAGAGCGAAGTTCGTCTGCCGAACGGCGTTCTGCGTACCACTGGCGAACACGAAGTGAACTTCCAGGTTCACAGCGAAGTATTCGCAAAAGTTATCATCAACGTGGTTGCTGAGTAATCAGGCATTCTCGTTTTTGCTAGCAACGAAACGTCGGCCCAGCGCCGACGTTTTGCTTTTTTAACCCCATCGCTTTTCGACTGGCTATCTCCCCCTCTTTTCGCGATAATCAAAAATAAAACATTATTTTAATTTCTTGGTGAAAGAATGGATACCCAACGCCAGGCCTCCCCGTTTGCCCGCAAAAACGTCGTTTATGTGTGTGCCGCATTTTGTTGCCTGCTATGGGGTAGCGCTTATCCAGCCATCAAAAGCGGTTATGACCTCTTTCAGATAGCCACCGACGATATCCCTTCTAAAATTGTTTTTGCTGGTTATCGTTTTTTGTTTGCGGGTGGGTTGCTGCTACTGTTCGCGCTGCTTCAGCGTAAACCGATTGGTCGGTTTCGTCCGCGCCAGTTTGCTCAGTTAACGTTACTGGGGCTGACTCAGACGTCGCTGCAATATCTCTTTTTCTATATCGGCCTTGCGTTTACCTCCGGCGTGAAAGGCTCAATCATGAACGCGACAGGCACATTCTTCAGCGTATTGCTGGCGCATTTTATTTATCAGAACGACCGATTGAGCTACAACAAAACGCTCGGCTGTATTCTGGGCTTTGCGGGCGTCATGGTGGTGAACGTCAGCAACGGCCTGGATTTCAGCTTTAATCTGCCGGGAGAAGGCTCCGTGGTGCTGGCGGCGTTTATTCTTTCTGCGGCCACATTGTATGGCAAACGTCTCTCGCAGACGGTCGATCCGATGGTCATGACTGGCTATCAATTGGGGATTGGCGGTCTGGTACTGGTCATTGGCGGCTACGTTTTTGGCGGTACGCTGACGATACATGGCTTCTCGTCGGTGGCGATTTTAGTCTACCTGACGTTGCTCTCGTCGGTCGCTTTTGCGCTATGGAGCATTTTACTCAAATATAATCGCGTGGGGATGATTGCGCCGTTTAACTTTCTGATCCCGGTTTCCGGCGCGGCTCTTTCGGCTATTTTCCTCGGCGAGAATATTCTGGAGTGGAAATACATGATCGCGCTGGTGCTGGTGTGTTCGGGGATCTGGTGGGTGAATAAGGTGAAGCGGTAATGCTTCACCTGAACGAATAGGGTACAGGCGGGGTAAGGCGTAGCCGGCGTTACTGTGCGCGAATAAAACTGCCGTCAGGCTGACGCGTAAACAGCACCTGTTGGCCGTTATCGCCATCTATCGTTAAACCTGTCACCACCCCGCTGGCATTCTGGCGAATTTTAATCATTTGACCATTTTTGAGATTACTCAGCGGCTTGCCAGCGCCTTCTACCTGCGCCATTGCATAAACGTCTGTTGGGGGCAGTCCGTGGTCACGGAACAGTTGCGCCAGAGTTTTACCAGGCTCAACCCGGTACGAGCGCCACTGTTGACCGATGCCGTTATCCTGCTGGAAAGGCTGCGTCTGCGGCTGGTTTTGTTCTTCCGGCTGGCCTTCCTGGATAGGTTCCGGCGCAACGGGCGCCACCTGATCCGGATCGTTTTGCGGCGCGACCAGCTGCGCCTGAAGCTGGGCCTCCGTCGGCGGCTGTGATTGCGATTGCAGATCCAATTGCGCTTCCCGCGTGACGACAGGCGAGTCGCTGGTCTCGCTGGCGGGCAGCAGGAAACCGATCACCAGCACGATAGCGGCAATGATAATGCCACGACGATGCATAGGCGGCAGCGGTTCCATGATGCGAAAATTATCCGGCGCGTGCCAGATTTTCGCCAGGGTTGGTTTTAATTCAAAGCGCCCGGGCATGGTTTACCTCCTGCTCCGCATCTCGTTCCTTAATCATAGAGTATAGATGGCTAACGCTATGATACTGGTAGTGCTATCCGCTTTCGTGACATCAATACGGATAATCTATTGTTTCTTTTTCCCTGCGATTTGTCATCCTCCCTGAGACAAAGTTTTACCAGAAGAAGCGTGGCTGTTATGCTGCCCGCTACTTTTTTGATATCCGATGAAGGAAAAATAATGGCCACCCCGACTTTTGACACTATTGAAGCGCAAGCGAGCTATGGCATTGGTTTGCAGGTAGGGCAGCAGCTCAGCGAATCCGGTCTTGAAGGGCTGTTGCCTGAAGCGCTGGTTGCAGGTATTGCTGATGCGCTGGAAGGTAAACACCCGGCGGTTCCTGTTGATGTGGTGCATCGCGCGCTGCGTGAAATTCATGAGCGTGCGGACGCGGTGCGTCGTGAGCGTTTCAAAGCGATGGCGGCCGAAGGCGTGAAATACCTGGAAGAAAACCGCGAAAAAGACGGTGTGAACAGTACTGAATCTGGTTTACAGTTCCGCGTTCTGACGCAGGGCGAAGGCGCGATTCCGGCGCGTACCGACCGCGTACGCGTGCATTACACCGGTAAGCTTATTGATGGCACCGTATTTGACAGCTCCGTCGCGCGCGGCGAACCGGCTGAATTCCCGGTAAATGGCGTGATCGCCGGCTGGATTGAAGCGCTGACTCTGATGCCAGTAGGTTCCAAATGGGAACTGACTATCCCACAGGAGCTGGCCTATGGCGAGCGTGGGGCCGGGGCATCTATTCCGCCATTCAGCACCCTGGTGTTTGAGGTGGAACTGCTGGAAATTCTCTAAGCGCTCCGGGTTTGCCGGATGACGGCGTAAACGCCTTATCCGGCAACCCTGACTTCAGCAGATGCCAATATTTTATTTTGCAAATGGCGTCGTTACGTGTATTTTTGTGAGCTAATTCGCATTATCAAAGTGATATAACACTCATTTTAAACATAAAATTAACATTGTATTTGAATCTTAGTATTCATCCCGCCGATTCTTACCTAATATCGATGAGTCCTGATAACAGGATCGTCGTATCATAGACCAAAGGCCGTAGAGCCCGCACAACACAGACAGGTACAGGAAGAAAAACATGGTAGATCAGGTAAAAGTCGCAGCCGACGAACAGGCTCCGGCTGAACAGTCGCTACGGCGCAATCTTACAAACCGTCATATACAGCTTATCGCTATTGGCGGCGCTATTGGTACCGGTCTGTTTATGGGATCGGGTAAAACGATCAGTCTCGCCGGACCGTCGATCATTTTTGTGTATATGATCATCGGTTTTATGCTTTTTTTCGTGATGCGCGCCATGGGGGAATTGCTGCTCTCGAATCTGGAATATAAATCGTTTAGCGATTTTGCTTCCGACCTGCTTGGCCCCTGGGCGGGATATTTCACCGGCTGGACGTACTGGTTTTGCTGGGTAGTGACCGGTATGGCTGACGTGGTGGCGATTACCGCCTACGCGCAGTTCTGGTTTCCCGGCCTTTCCGATTGGGTCGCCTCGCTGGCGGTAGTGATCCTGCTGCTAAGCCTCAACCTCGCCACCGTTAAAATGTTTGGTGAAATGGAATTTTGGTTTGCTATGGTCAAAATCGTCGCCATCGTGGCGTTGATTGTGGTCGGGCTGGTGATGATTGCGATGCACTTTAAATCGCCGACCGGCGTTGAAGCGTCTTTTGCGCATCTGTGGAATGACGGCGGCTGGTTCCCGAAAGGTATTAGCGGGTTCTTTGCCGGTTTCCAGATTGCGGTGTTCGCCTTCGTGGGCATTGAGCTGGTCGGTACTACCGCCGCAGAAACTAAAGATCCGGAAAAATCGCTGCCGCGCGCGATTAACTCAATACCGATCCGTATCATCATGTTCTACGTCTTTGCGCTGATTGTCATTATGTCGGTGACGCCGTGGAGTTCCGTGGTGCCGGATAAGAGCCCGTTTGTTGAGCTGTTTGTACTGGTGGGGCTACCTGCCGCCGCGAGCGTGATCAACTTTGTCGTGCTGACCTCGGCGGCGTCTTCCGCCAACAGCGGCGTCTTCTCGACCAGCCGTATGCTGTTTGGCCTGGCGCAAGAAGGCGTGGCGCCAAAAGCGTTCGCTAAGCTATCGAAACGCGCGGTACCGGCGAAAGGCCTGACCTTCTCCTGTATCTGCCTGCTGGGCGGCGTGGTTATGCTGATGGTCAACCCGAGCGTGATTGGCGCATTCACCATGATCACTACGGTTTCGGCTATCCTGTTTATGTTTGTCTGGACCATCATTCTGTGTTCATACCTGGTGTACCGCAAAAAGCGTCCCCACCTGCATGAAAAATCCATCTATAAGATGCCGCTCGGTAAGCTGATGTGCTGGGTCTGCATGGCGTTCTTTGCATTCGTGCTGGTATTACTGACGCTGGAAGACGATACGCGCCAGGCGCTGATCGTGACGCCGCTGTGGTTTATCACGTTGGGTCTGGGCTGGCTGTTGATAGGTAAGAAACGAATGGCGGGAATGCGTTAATTGTTTTGCCCGGTGGCGCTGGCGCTTACCGGGCTTACAGCGTAGCGTTGATTTGTAGGCCGGATAAGGCGCGGTTTACAGCCGCCATCCGGCAAAATGCCTGGCTGGCGATTATTCCCCGGCCAGCGCGCGTGGGAACAGCACGTTATTCTCCAGGCTGATGTGCTCCATCAGATCATCAATCATCTCATTAATGCCGTTATACATCGCTTTCCAGGTGGTGCAGGCTTCTGGCGGCGGCGTTACATTTTGGGTGACGTGTTTGATGACGTCTACCAGCTCTCCCGCCTCGTCATGCTCGCTTTCCATTACGCTTATCGGGCCCGTTGCCTGGCGACCCATACCCTGTTTAATCATTGGGAACAGGATCTGTTCTTCTTTCATCATATGGCTGGAAAGCTCTTCATGCAGCGCGGTGAGATATTTTGTCAGGCCGCGTGGGACGTTTGGCTTATCCGCGTGAACGCGTTCCACTTTGGTTGCCTGCAGGATAAGCTCCGGCAGTTGTTCGCGGTGTCGATCATGATAGCGCACAACGATATGGTCAATAATGTCCGCCAGCGGAACAGCGCGCCAGTCTTTTTCGATGGGCTGTTCAGCCAATTGCGCCAGTTGCGCTTCTATGATGTCAATATCGACGTCGTGACGCGCGGCGGCGCGCGCCAGCGTCTGTTTTCCGCCGCAGCAGTAATCCATATCGTACTGGCGAAACAGCGCCGATGCGCGGGGAATAGAGAGCGCCAGTTCGCCTAAAGGTTGATCGCGATAAGCCATAGCCGTTACCTCATTTGCAATAATATAAGTTGTATTTTAAATGCATCTTTAAGGCGAGGCTATAACTCTTTCGGGGTGCGTATAATTTAAGCGAGTATGAAATTAGCGTTCCGTGACCGGAACGACGGTCGCTTTTTCCGGTTTCGCTCTCACGGCAATGACCACGCCCGCCACCAGGAGCGCAATGCCGCTTAACGTCAGGAATGGCGGGATTTCCTGGCGCAGAATGAAGGTATAGAGCAGTCCCGCCAGCGTCTCAAAAACAATCAGCGGCCCTAAAATCACGGTTGGCAATTTTTGGCTGGCGATATTCCAGCACAGCGCGCCCACCCAGGAACACAGCACCGCGATGGCGATCATCAGACCGATAAACAGCGCGGGATGCGGGCCAAAGGGCAGGGTAAACAGCGGTTTCTGGATACTCAGCCACAGACAGACCGCCGCATAGCCGATTAACGAGACCGGCAGCGTAACCAGCGCCTGCGCCGTTGCCCACATCATGGGATGTTTGTCGGGATTTTCCCGCAGCCAGCGGGCGTTGCGCAGCGCATACCATGCCCAGCACGCTACGGAAATCAGCGCCAGCACAATGCCTGAACCATAGCGCCAGCCGCTAACATCGGATAATCCCTGACTAAGTTCAGCAATATTGACGCACAGCAGGCCAAAACCGATAAGCGCCAGCGCGGGCGCTAAACGCCGCCAGGATAATCTGCCGTCTCGTTGGCTATAGAGAACGTTAGCGAAAAGCGGAATGACGACCGGCAATGTCCCGATGATCATCGTCGACACCGGCGCGCCGGTTCGCTGAATAGCGCTGGCGAGGCAGGCGTAATAGATTACATTGCCCATCAGGGTCAGCGACAGGGCGGTGGACCAATCTTTGCGCGTCAACTGGCGTAACCGCGTGCGGCCTAACCAGGCAATCGGCAGGGCAATCAGCCCCAGCGCCAGATAGCGTCCCATTGACTGTAAGAGGGCCGGGTAATCCGGCACGATTAACGGGCCGACGAAAATCAATCCCCACATTAGCCCTGCCAGCAGGGCGTATAGCACGCCGCTAATCATCAGATTCTCCTCATAAACCGTTCCGTCATTATCAGAGAAGGTCTATGAGGATGCCACATAAATTAACTAAATTTTAACACTTACAGTACGGAGCGAAGGCTTTCTGTGAGCGTCGTCGTCGGGCGACCGATGAGTTTACGCAGCGTATGGCTGTCATCGAACAAGCCGCCTTTCGCCGCGCCAGCGTCAGAATTGGCTAACATATCCGCCAGTCCGTCAGGCAGGCCTGCGCCTTTCAGCGCGGCGGCAAAATCGACTTCACTCAGGTTCTGGTAGACGATTTTTTTTCCGCTCTGATGAGTAAGTTCATTCGCCAACTGGCTTAATGTCCAGGCGTCATCACCCGCCAGCTCGTAGACATTCCCGGCGTGACCCTCTTCACGGATGACGCGTGCGGCGGCGGCGGCATAGTCAGTGCGCATTGCGGAGGCGATTTTCCCTTCTCCCGCCGCGCCAATAAAGACGCCATGCTTCAGCGCGGCAGGGACGCTCGCCAGGTAGTTTTCCGTATACCAGCCGTTACGTAATAGTGTGTGAGGAATACCTGACTCAGCCAGCATCTTTTCCGTTTCAATATGTTCATCGGCGAGCGCCAGCGGCGATTTATCCGCATGTAGCAGGCTGGTATAGGCGATGAATTTCACCTTCGCGGCAATGGCGGCCTGAATGACGTTGCGGTGCTGCGCGGTGCGTTGTCCCACTTCGCTGGATGAAATGAGCAGCAGTTTATCAACGCCCTGTAAGGCGGTGGTCAGCGCGGCTTCGTTAGCGTAATCCGCCTGGCGAACGGCAATCCCGCGCTGACTGAGCGGGGCGGCTTTTTTCGGGTTACGGACGATCGCGACGAGGTGACTGGCGGGCGTCGTTTTTAGCAGGTTTTCAATAACGTGTTGGCCCAGTTGGCCTGTTGCGCCAGTGATAGCAATCATGGTGAACTCCTCAGTGTTGGTCTTGTGTTTTATTACGCTACCACCTAAACTTACTTTTAGTAAGTACGTACAAAAAGGTAAGTATCAATGCGCGCTCATACTCTTTCCCGGCAGTTGCGTGAAGGCAATCTCTTTGCTGAACAGTGCCCGTCCCGTGAGGTGTTAAAACATGTCACCAGTCGCTGGGGCGTACTGATTCTGGTCGCGTTACGCGACGGTACACACCGTTTTAGCGACCTGCGCCGCAAGATGGGAGGCGTGAGTGAAAAGATGCTGGCGCAGTCGTTACAGGCGCTTGAACAGGACGGATTTCTCAACCGGGTGTCATATCCAGTTGTTCCGCCGCATGTAGAGTACAGCCTGACGCCGCTTGGCGAGCAGGTGAGCGATAAAGTCGCCGCACTGGCGGACTGGATAGAACTGAATTTGCCCCAGGTATTGGCGCAGCGGGAGCGTTTATCAGATGGCGGCTAGCGCTTTATTCGGCCTGCCAGTCAGGCCGAATAAACGCAGCGCCATACGGGACTCACGTTACTTGCTCAAATCCACCTGATAAATGGCAAAACCAATATCATCGACGGCAACCTTCTTCATCGGATACTGCCCTTTCGCTTTAATGAAGGCAGCGGCTTTATCGCCTGGCGATGTTTCAAAGCGGATATCCAGCGCCGTATCGCTGTGGATTGGCGCCAGACGCCAGTTATTATCCGCCGCCGGATGGATTTCGCCCGCGCGTTTTGACTCTGCGCCAATCCATGCCGCCAGCACGGCGCGATTTTCATCCGGAGACGCAAAGGCGATATGGCTGTCGCCCGTACCGGCAAACTTGCCGCCGTAAGCGCGATAGTTATTCGTGGCGACCAGGAACGTAGCGTTCGGGTCGACAGGCTTACCGTTAAAGGTCAGGTTTTTAATACGTTCCGCCTGCGGATTCACCATCTGGCATTCGCCATCATAGCGGGCGGGCTGTGACACATCGATTTGATAATTCACGCCGTCAATGACATCGAAATTATAGGTGCGAAAGCCATCCCAATTGATCAACGATTGCGGTTTGTTGCTATGAATATCAATCTGATTAAATTGTCCGGCAGAACATTCCAGCCACTCTTTTACCTCCTTACCGCTGGCTTTCACCACCACCAGCGTATTCGGATAGAGATAAAGATCGGCGGCGTTACGGAAGGTCAACTGGCCTTTTTCCACTTCGACAAAGCTGGCAGGATCGTTCTTACGCCCGCCAACTTTAAACGGCGCGGCGGCGGACAGCACCGGCAGTTTCGCCAGATCCGGATCGCCCTGAATAAAGTGTTCCACATACGCTTTTTGCGCGTTATTCACCACCTGTACGGTAGGATCGTCCTGCACCAGAGCAAGATAACTGTACATGTTATCGGCAGACTTGCCGATGGGCTTGCTGACAAACTCGCGGGTGGCATCGTGATCGGCTTTCAGAATATCGACCAGCTTACTGTCTTCCGCCGCCAGCGACTTTTTAGCGGCGGCGTCATAGATAGGCCGCGCTTCCGCTTTCGCCTGCGTAACCTGCCATTTGCCGCTGTCGTTATTGAGCACCAGATCGACCACTCCCAGATGGTCGCCCCACATGCCAGGCATTACCGCAGGAATGCCGTTAAGCGTACCTTTGGCGATATCCGCGCCTTTGATGTCGGCAAAATCTTTACCGGGGAAGACGGCGTGGGCGTGGCCAAACATAATCGCGTCGACGCCGGGAACTTCGCTGAGGTAATAAACCGAGTTTTCCGCCATGCTGTGGTACGGATCGGCAGAAAGGCCTGAGTGAGCAATGACTACCACGATATCAGCGCCTTTCTCGCGCATTTCGGGCACATATTTCCGGGCGGTTTCCGTAATGTCATTGACGGTAACTTTGCCGCTCAGATTCGCTTTATCCCAAATCATGATTTGCGGCGGAACAAAGCCGATATAGCCGATTTTCAGAGTTTGCGGGTTGCCGTCTTTATCAATAACGCTCGTCTCTTTAATCAGATAAGGCGTAAAGAGCGGCTTTTGGGTTTTAACGTCGATAATATTGGCGTTAACATAAGGGAATTTCGCGCCGGCCAGCGCGTTATGCAGATAGTCCAGACCATAATTAAACTCATGGTTGCCGAGGTTTCCAACCGCGTAATCCAGAGTGTTGAGCGCTTTATAGACCGGGTGAATATCACCGTCTTTGAGCCCTTTTGCCGCCATATAATCGCCCAGAGGGCTCCCCTGAATCAGGTCGCCGTTATCCACCAGCACGCTGTTTTTGACTTCATTTCGGGCGGCATGAATCAAACTTGCGGTACGTACCAATCCGAATTTTTCGGTTGCGGTATCCTTGTAATAATCGAAATCCATCATGTTGCTATGTAAATCAGTAGTTTCCATGATACGGAGATCGACGGTGGCCGCATTCACGCTGGCGGCGATCAGCGTAGCCAGAAGCGTTGCACTAAACTTAATCATCAGAGGCACCTTTTAAGAACGCAATAGAAAAGCCGGATAGTGAAAAATAGCGATGATAAACAGTGAAACCCGATATCGTTCCGACCGTCGCCAGAAGAAGGCGAAACCGCCCCATCCGGCCGATTTTTTGCGAGTGTTCACAGAAGGGTGAATCATGCCATGAAAGGTATTATCAAAACCGCAGACGGTATCACAGTTGGCGGAACCCTTAACGATCGGGTATAAGTAAAACAACGAGTTAACGCCCCCGTCATAAAGAGGTGGAGAATGTTAGAACAAGTATGCCAGCTTGCACGGAACGCGGGCGATGCCATTATGCAGGTTTATGATGGAGCCAAACCGATGGAGTACGCCCGCAAGCAGGACGATTCTCCAGTCACTGCGGCGGATATCGCCGCACATACCGTGATTCTCGAAGGGTTACGCACGCTCACGCCGGATATTCCGGTGCTTTCAGAAGAAGATCCGCCTGCCTGGGAAGTGCGCCAGCACTGGCAGCGCTACTGGCTGGTCGATCCGCTCGACGGCACCAAAGAGTTCATCAAGCGCAATGGCGAATTCACGGTCAATATCGCGCTGATTGAGCAGGGCAAGCCGGTGTTGGGCGTGGTCTATGCGCCGGTGCTGAAAGTGATGTACTACGCGGCGGAAGGTAAGGCCTGGAAAGAGGAGTGCGGGGTGCGTAAGCAGATTCAGGTCCGGGATGCCCGCCCGCCGCTGGTGGTGATTAGCCGTTCGCATACGGATGATGAACTCACCGAATATCTCCAACAGCTTGGCGAACATCAGACAACTTCTATTGGTTCCTCGCTGAAATTCTGTCTTGTGGCGGAAGGCCTGGCGCAGCTTTACCCCAGATTTGGGCCGACCAGCGTCTGGGACACTGCCGCAGGTCATGCCATTGCCGTTGCAGCCGGGGCGCACGTTCACGACTGGCAGGGAAAAACGCTGGACTATACCCCTCGTGAATCGTTCCTTAACCCCGGCTTCCGGGTGACTATTTACTGAGGAGCTTATGCAGCAGGTCGACCACCTGCTGTACCTCTTGCTGGGTTAACGCGCCATCTTTCACCCATTGAACCCGACCGTCTTTGTCAAGCACGATGACGGCGGACCCCTCTTCTTTTAATTGCCAGGCGTTACGCGCCACGCCATTGCTGTCGACAATAAATTGCGACCACGGATAGAGCTTTTTATTACTTTCTATACTGCTACGCACGAACATACCGGAGCCTGGGATCGCATCATCAGTGTTCACAATTGTGGTCGTCTGGTATCTGTCATGCGGGAGCTTGGCTGATTTAATCGCTTCAATCAGCGTGGCGTTTTTTTCCTTCGCTGACGTTCGACCCGCAATGTGCAGCAGGACGCGCACTTTTCCCGCCAGCTGCGCGCTATTCCAGTTTTTATAACTAAACTCATCTTTATTCAACGTCAGTTCGCCACGATCGGCAATGCCTACCGGCGGCACCCGTTGGTTAACTTCAAGGTTATGCGCACAAGCCATTATGGGGAGTAGCAGACACGACATCGCCAGAATTTTACGTAGGGTCATGGTCATTCCTTCTTTATTTTTTTGCAGGTGATCCGACCACTTTGGGCCGATAGTTAATCATATGTGCGATTGATGCTTTTTCCCGCAAAGGGGATGCCAGTTTGCGGGCGGGCGCACACTTCCTGTGAAAAATGAAGGCATATACTGAGAAAAATGAGCTGATGTTTAGATAATTCTGAATAACTGTAATCAAAAGGTAAATATACTTATGCACACTGGAAACGACGTAGATATGGTCTATAGTCATATGGCATTAAAATTTGCGCCTTAAAACTGTTGGGCCGATTGTGGCACCGCAAGGGCGTAATACTCTGCAGGAGACAACAATGAAAATTTTCCAACGCTACAACCCGCTACAGGTGGCGAAGTACGTGAAGATCCTGTTCCGTGGACGGTTATATATCAAGGATGTTGGCGCTTTTGAGTTCGATAAGGGTAAGATTCTTATCCCAAAAGTGAGAGACAAGCAGCACTTGTCTGTGATGTCTGAAGTTAACCGTCAGGTTATGCGTCTGCAAACTGAGATGGCGTAACCAAAAGTGCTATGCAGTAGGTTAAAAAAGTAAAAAAAACGGCTCCTGAATCAGGAGCCGTTGATGTTTCTGGCAAACGGATTTCAGGCCGCGCTGTCTTCTTTACCTTGCGCATCGGGCAGTTTCGGTGCCGGTACGTTGCTTTTATTGTCGAGACGCGTCACCAGCAACTGATCGATACGGTAGTTGTCGATATCCACCACTTCAAATTTGTAGCCGGAAAACTTCACCGAATCAGTACGTTTTGGAATCTTGCGCAGCATAAACATCATAAAGCCGCCAATGGTTTCATAGTTGCCGGATTGCGGAAACTCATCGATATCCAGCACGCGCATGACGTCGTCAATCGGCGTGCCGCCGTCAACCAGCCAGGAATTTTCATCGCGTGCCACAATTTGCTCTTCCAGTCCCTGGCCGACCAGGTCACCCATTAGCGTGGTCATCACATCGTTCAGCGTAATGATACCGACGACCAGTGCGTATTCATTCATAATGACCGCGAAATCCTCGCCCGCCGTTTTGAAACTTTCCAGCGCCTCAGAAAGGGTCAGCGTATCCGGCACAATCAAGGTATTGCGAATTTGCACGCCGCCATTCAGCGCCATACTTTGGTTCGCCAGCACGCGGTTCAGCAGATCTTTGGAGTCTACATAGCCGATGATGTGGTCGATATCTTCATTACACACCAAAAATTTTGAGTGCGGATGTTCGGCGACCTTTTTCTTCAGGCTTTGCTCGTCTTCGTGCAGATCAAACCAGATGATACTTTCGCGCGGCGTCATGGAAGACGGTACGGTGCGGGATTCAAGTTCAAACACATTTTCAATCAGTTCGTGCTCTTGCTTGCGCAAGACGCCCGCCAGCGCGCCGGCTTCCACCACTGCGTAAATATCATCAGAAGTAATGTCGTCTTTCCGCACCATTGGAATTTTGAACAGGCGGAAGATGTTGTTTGCCATGCCGTTAAACAGCCACACCAGCGGGCGAAAAACGAACAGGCAGAAGCGCATCGGGTTGATGATACGCAAAGCCACAGCTTCTGGCGCAATCATACCGATGCGTTTCGGGGTTAAATCCGCGAACAGGATAAACAGCCCCGTCACCAGCGAGAAAGAGAGAATAAAGCTCAGCTGCTCGGAGAGTTCTGGCGACATATAGTGCGAGAAAAGGGCGGAAAAGGCGGGCGAAAATGCCGCATCGCCGACGATACCGCCAAGAATAGCGACGGCGTTCAGGCCAATTTGCACAACGGTGAAAAACATGCCGGGATTTTCCTGCATTTTCAATACGCGTTGTGCGTTGATACTGCCTTCATCAGCTAATAACTTAAGTTTAATCTTACGTGATGCGGCAAGCGAGATCTCGGAGATGGAGAAGAACGCACTTACAGCGATCAGGCAGAATATAATGAATATACTGTTTAACATATCTTATCCGGCGAAACGCCAGATCCTCGGAAGGGAAGTTTATAAATCCGTGTGGTAACGTTTAATGAAAACCGGCTCGTAGCAGTGAGCCGATAAGTTCAGGGCTAGTATAGCGTAAGCTACTGTAAAGTCGCCAGAGGGTTCATTTTCAACTCCGACAAGTTCCCCCTACGCCAGCGTCGTCACGCGTCAGGCGGCAGGCAAACGCCGATCCCGCCAATCCCACAGTAACCGTATGGATTTTTGTGCAGATACTGTTGGTGTTCATCTTCGGCGTAGTAAAACGGCGTCGCATGGGTGATTTCCGTGGTAATAGGGCGATGGTTTCCGGCGGCGGCCATTGCCGACTGAAAGCGCTCGCGACTGGCGTGAGCAGCGGCACTCTGTTCCGGCGTTAAGGGATAAATCGCAGAACGGTATTGCGTACCGTGATCGTTACCCTGTTGCATCCCCTGCGTTGGATCGTGATTTTCCCAGAAAATCTGTAAAAGCTGCTCATAACGGATAACGGCAGGATCGTACACTATCCGTACCGCTTCGGCATGACCGGTCTGCCCGGAGCAGACTTCCCGGTAGGTTGGATTAGGCGTGTAACCGCCCGCATACCCTGCCGCGGTGCTATATACGCCGGGCAATTGCCAGAATAAACGTTCTACGCCCCAGAAACAGCCCATAGCGAAGTAGGCGATCTCCATCCCGGCAGGGACATTGGTCATAGAGTGTTCATTTACCGCATGCAGAGTGGCGATCGGCATCGGGGTGTTGCGTCCTGGTAACGCATCTGCTTGAGTAACCAGATGTTTTTTATCAAATAAACTCATGAGCTATTCTCCCGAAAGCGTTAATTGGCGTTAAGGTTGTAACGAGACGCATCTTTGCACACAATAACAACATTAATGTATCTGGATTTAACCATAAGAAATATTTGGGCAGTCGTCTGCTTTTCAATCGAAATTGTTGATTTTATGTTAAGCCGCGGAGCGGTAGTGTGATTTTTTCCAGGGGTGGGAATAGGGGATATTCAGGAGAAAATGTGCCACATATCCGTCAGTTATGTTGGGTTAGCTTACTGTGCCTGAGCAGTTCTGCGGTAGCCGCAAATGTTCGTCTGAAAGTCGAAGGGCTATCCGGAGAGCTGGAAAAAAACGTTCGCGCACAGCTCTCTACGATTCAGAGCGATGAGGTGACGCCGGATCGGCGCTTTCGCGCCCGAGTTGATGATGCGATTCGCGAAGGGCTTAAAGCGTTAGGCTATTACGAACCCACTATCAAATTCGACCTGCTTCCACCGCCTGCGAAAGGACGGCAGGTATTAATCGCCAGGGTTACGCCCGGCCAGCCGGTGTTGATTGGCGGTACAGAAGTCATTTTACGCGGCGGCGCGCGCACAGACAAAGATTATCTGGCCTTACTGAAAACGCGTCCGGCAATCGGCACGGTGCTGAACCAGGGAGACTATGACAATTTTAAGAAGTCGTTAACCAGCGTGTCGCTACGTAAAGGCTATTTCGACAGCGAATTCGTTAAAAGTCAGTTGGGAATTGCTCTGGGCCGTCATCAGGCGTTTTGGGATATTGATTATGATAGCGGTGAGCGCTATCGCTTCGGACCTGTCACCTTCGAAGGTTCGCAGATTCGTGATGAATATTTACAAAATCTGTTGCCGTTTAAAGAGGGCGATGAGTACGAGTCGAAAGATTTGGCGGAACTAAACCGCCGACTTTCCGCTACCGGATGGTTTAATTCTGTCGTGGTGGCGCCGGAATTTGAGAAATCGCGTAAAACAAAAATTCTGCCGTTAAAAGGCGTGGTATCGCCGCGAACCGAAAACACGATTGAAACTGGGGTGGGGTACTCCACCGACGTCGGGCCGCGCGTGAAAGCGTCGTGGAAAAAACCGTGGATGAACTCCTACGGTCATAGCCTGACCACCAGCACCAGTATTTCTGCGCCGGAACAGGTGCTGGATTTTAGTTATAAAATGCCGCTGCTGAAAAACCCGCTGGAGCAATACTATCTGGTACAGGGCGGTTTTAAACGTACCGATTTGAATGATACGGAGCAGGACTCGACCACGCTTGCCGTGTCGCGTTACTGGGACCTTTCCAGCGGTTGGCAGCGGGCGATTAACCTGCGCTGGAGTTTCGACCACTTTACCCAGGGGAACGTCACCAATACCACCATGCTGTTCTACCCGGGCGTGATGATCAGCCGAACCCGCTCGCGAGGGGGACTGATGCCAACCTGGGGCGATTCGCAGCGCTATTCAGTAGACTATTCGAATACGGCCTGGGGCTCCGACGTGGATTTCTCCGTGCTGCAGGCGCAAAACGTCTGGATTCGGACTTTGTACGATCGCCACCGTTTTGTGATGCGCGCCAATTTGGGCTGGATAGAAACCGGTGATTTCGACAAAGTTCCGCCGGATTTACGTTTCTTCGCCGGGGGCGACCGCAGTATTCGCGGCTATAAATACAAATCTATTTCGCCTAAAGATAGCGACGGCAATCTTAAAGGCGCCTCAAAACTGGCAACCGGATCGCTGGAGTACCAGTATAACGTCACCGGCAAATGGTGGGGGGCAGTGTTTGTCGATAGCGGCGAGGCGGTGAGTGATATTCGCCGTAGCGATTTTAAAACCGGGACCGGGGTCGGCGTGCGCTGGGCGTCGCCGGTTGGGCCTGTCAAACTCGATTTTGCCGTACCGGTCGGCGACAAAGACGAACACGGTTTACAGTTTTATATCGGTCTGGGGCCTGAATTATGAGTTTATGGAAGAAAATAAGCCTCGGCGTGTTGATTTTCATTGTGGTGTTACTGGCGAGCGTTGCGTTTCTGGTCGGGACGACGACGGGGCTGCATCTGGTATTCAGTGCGGCGAACCGCTGGGTGCCGGGGCTGGAGATTGGGCAGGTCACCGGCGGCTGGCGGGACTTATCATTAAAAAATATCCGCTATGAGCAGCCGGGCGTTGCGGTGAATGCGGGCGAAATTCATCTGGCCGTCGGGCTTGATTGCCTGTGGCGCAGTAGCCTGTGCGTCAATGATCTGGCGCTAAAAGACATCAATGTCGCTATCGACAGCAAAAAAATGCCGCCTTCCGAACCGGCGCAAGAAGAGGAAGAAAGCGGACCGCTGAACCTCTCCACCCCCTGGCCCATCACGCTGTCGCGCGTGGCGTTGAATAACATCAATATCAAGATTGATGACACTACCGTTTCGGTGTTGGATTTTACCTCCGGGCTGGCATGGCAGGAGAAGAACCTGACCCTGAAACCGACGCGGCTTCAGGGATTGCTGATCGCTCTGCCGAAGGTCGCTGACGTGGCGCAGGAAGAGGTGGTTGAACCCAAAATCGAGAAACCTCAACCGGATGAAAAGCCGCTTGGCGAAACGCTAAAAGATCTGTTTGCAAAACCGGTAATGCCGGAGATGACCGATGTTCACCTGCCGCTCAATCTGAATATCGAGTCATTTCGCGGCGAGCAGCTACGCATCACCGGCGATACCGATCTGACGGTGCGCACGATGCTGCTTAAAGTCAGCAGTATCGACGGTAATATGAAGCTGGATACGCTGGATATCGACGCCAACCAGGGCACGGTGAAAGCCTCCGGTACGGCGCAGCTCGCCAATAACTGGCCGGTTGATATTACGCTCAACAGTACGCTGAATATCGATCCGCTAAAGGGTGAAAAGATAAAACTCAAGGTCGGCGGCGCGCTACGCGAACAACTGGAGGTCGGGGTGAACCTTTCTGGGCCGATGGATGTCGCGCTTCGCGCCCAGACGCGGCTGGCGGAGGCCGGTTTACCGCTCAATCTTGAGGTCGTCAGCCAACGCATTGCCTGGCCATTGACGGGTGATACCCAGTTTCAGGCTGACGATCTGAAGCTCAAACTGAGCGGTAAGATGACCGACTATACGTTGTCGATGCGAACCGCCGTGAAAGGACAAGATATTCCGCCGGCGACCATCACGCTGGATGCCAAAGGGAATGAGCGGCAGATTAATCTCGATAAACTCACCGTCGCCGCTCTGGAGGGAAAAACCGAACTGAAAGCGCTGGTGGACTGGCAGCAGGCGATTAGCTGGCGTGGCGAACTGACGCTGAATGGCATCAATACCGCTAAAGAGATCCCGGACTGGCCCGCGAAGCTTAACGGCGTCATGAAAACCAAAGGCAGCCTCTACGGCGGCACCTGGCAGATGGATGTCCCGGAGCTCAAGCTGACCGGCAATGTGAAGCAGAACAGCGTTAACGTCAACGGGACGCTAAAGGGCAACAGCTACATGCAGTGGACGATCCCGGGGCTGCACCTTGCGCTGGGCCCAAACAGCGCCGATATAAAAGGCGAGCTTGGCGTTAAGGAGCTGAATCTTGACGCCGCCATCGATGCGCCAGGGCTGGATAATGCGCTGCCAGGACTGGGCGGCATGGCAAAAGGAATCGTTAAAGTCCGCGGTACGGTAGAAGCGCCGCAGCTGTTGGCGGATATCACCGCCCGCGGCTTGCGCTGGCAGGAGCTGTCTGTCGCCCAGGCGCGCATTGAGGGCGATATTAAATCCACCGATCAGATAGCGGGCCATCTCAACGTTCGCGTAGAGCGGATTTCGCAGCCCGACGTTAACATCAATCTGGTGACGCTTGACGCCAAAGGCAGCGAGAAGCAGCATCAGCTACAGCTCCGTGTTCAGGGAGAACCGGTATCCGGTCAACTCTCCCTGACAGGCAGTTTTGATCGCGAGGCGGCGCGCTGGAAAGGGACGTTAAGCGACACCCGTTTCCAGACGCCAGTGGGGCCATGGTCGTTAACCCGCGCGATTGCGCTGGACTACCGTAATAAAGAACAGAAAATCAGTATCGGGCCGCATTGTTGGCTGAACCCGAACGCCGAGCTGTGCATCCCGCAAACCATTGATGCGGGCGCCGCAGGACGGGCGGTGGTCAATCTCAACCGCTTTGATCTGGCGATGCTGAAGCCATTTATGCCTGATACCACTCAGGCCAGCGGGGTCTTTAGCGGGAAAGCGGACGTGTCGTGGGATACCACCCAGGAGGGATTGCCGCAGGGGAAGGTCACGCTTTCCGGTCGTAACGTGAAGGTCACGCAGACCGTCAATGACGCGCCGTTACCGGTCGCGTTTGAGACGCTGAACCTCAGCGCCGAACTGCATAATAATCGCGCCGAGCTGGGATGGCTGATTCGCCTGACGAACAATGGTCAATTCGATGGCCAGGTGCAGGTAACCGATCCTCAGGGGCGGCGCAATCTCGGCGGTAACGTCAACATGCGCAATCTCAATCTGGCGATGGTCAACCCTGTCTTTTCGCGCGGCGAAAAAGCGGCGGGAATGTTAAACGCCAGGCTACGTCTGGGCGGCGATGTGCAAAGCCCGCAGTTGTTTGGTCAGTTGCAGCTTAGCGCGCTGGATATTGACGGTAATTTTATGCCGTTTGAGATGCAGCCGAGCCAGCTCACCATGAACTTTAGCGGTACGCGTTCGACGCTCGCCGGTATCGTGCGAACACAACAAGGGCAAATTAACCTGAACGGTAACGCCGACTGGAGCCAGATTGACAACTGGCGCACGCGGGTGACGGCGAAAGGCAGCCGGGTGCGGATTACCGTTCCGCCGATGGTGCGCCTGGATGTCTCGCCGGATGTGGTCTTTGACGCGACGCCTTCGCTGTTCACGTTGGATGGGCGTGTGGACGTTCCGTGGGCGCGAATTGTGGTGCACGACCTGCCGGAGAGCGCGGTTGGCGTCTCCAGCGATGTGGTTATGCTCAATAATGACCTGCAACCAGAAACGCCGCAGACAGCGTCTATTCCCATCAACAGTAATCTGACGGTCCACGTCGGCAACAACGTGCGCATCGACGCCTTCGGGCTTAAAGCGCGTTTGACCGGCGATTTGAAAGTCGCGCAGGATAAGCAGGGACTGGGGCTGAATGGTCAAATCAATATTCCTGACGGCCGATTCCGCGCCTACGGCCAGGACCTGCTTGTCCGTAAAGGCGAGCTGCTGTTCTCCGGCCCGCCGGATCAGCCGCTGCTCAATATCGAAGCGATCCGTAACCCTGACGCCACCGAAGACGATGTCATTGCGGGCGTGCGTGTCACAGGCACTGCTGATGAACCCAAAGCGGAAATCTTCTCCGATCCGGCGATGCCGCAGGCTGAAGCGCTTTCTTATCTGCTGCGTGGGCAGGGGTTGGACAGCAATCAGAGTGATAGCGCAGCAATGACCTCCATGCTTATTGGCCTGGGGGTTGCGCAAAGTGGTCAGGTTGTGGGTAAAATCGGAGAGACATTCGGCGTAAGTAATCTGGCGCTGGACACGCAAGGGGTGGGCGATTCGTCTCAGGTCGTGGTCAGCGGCTATGT
Organism: Salmonella sp. NW645; assembly: GCF_051703725.1. Lineage (NCBI taxonomy): Bacteria > Pseudomonadati > Pseudomonadota > Gammaproteobacteria > Enterobacterales > Enterobacteriaceae > Salmonella > Salmonella sp. NW645. The sequence continues at coordinate 258,721 of NZ_JAMMKR010000002.1, forward strand.
ACTGCCGGGTCTACAGGTGAAGTATGGTGTAGGGATATTTGACTCTCTGGCGACGCTCACGTTACGTTATCGCCTGATGCCTAAGCTATATCTGGAAGCAGTGTCTGGCGTAGATCAGGCACTTGATTTGCTCTATCAGTTTGAGTTTTAGCAATGCGAATATTTGTCTATGGCAGTTTACGACAGAAACAAGGCAACAGTCACTGGATGACCAATGCCCAATTGCTTGGCGATTACCGTATCGATAACTACCAGTTGTATAGTCTGGGCCACTATCCAGGCGCAGTTCCGGGAAACGGAGCGGTATACGGTGAAGTTTATCGAATTGATAACGCCACGCTGGCCGAACTTGATGCTTTGCGCACCAGGGGCGGTGAATACGCACGCCAGTTAATCCAGACGCCTTACGGCAGCGCATGGATGTATGTATATCAACGTCCTGTTGATGGGTTAACTCTGATTGAAAGCGGTGACTGGTTAGACAGAAACCAGCCCTGAACTGAACACGCCACCCTCGGGTGGCGTTGTTTTTTTACATTCTGGCTGATGGCGCTAGCGCCGGGCATGGTGAGCTCTTATTCTGCCGTAGATCAATAATGACGCGCCGCCCAGGATAACAATGCATCCAAGAACCATAAATCCCTGCATATAGCTGCCAGTTGTCCGGTAAAAATAGCCGACCATTAGGCCTGCCAACGTACCGCCGCCGCCAGCGCCGATGCCATTAATAATACCGGAGGCTGGGCCAATCGCATGGGGTTTAACGTTCGACTGGATAATCGACCAGATATTGGGGGTAAAGCTGGCGGCATAATAACCCATCGCCAGGGTAATGAGCGTGATTTTAAAGCCTGGCGCATCGACAAATGGCAGGAGAAATAACATCACGCCGGGGATTAGTAGGCCCAGTGAAGCAATAAGTACACGTTTTTGTGTCTTATCACTGATCCATGAGATAGGGATTGCCAGTATAACCGCAGTCAGATAAGGCAGAGAACTGACCAATGCTTTACTGAATCCAGTATAGCCGAGAGAATTGACAACCATGGGGATCCATAACGTAATTCCCCAGAACAACATCCCTTGAGTGATGTAGGTAAAAATAAGGAGTAGGAAGGGGGTTCCGCCCAGCGATTCCAGGGTAAGTTTAGTTTTCTCTGTTGGCGCCGGCGCACGATAATAAGGCGCTTCTTCCTGTTTTTTCAGCATTGTTATATAAAGTGGAACCACGACAACAATGCCGATCACACCAGTGATAATAAAAACATTTCGCCAACCGAAGGCAGCATCCAGCGGGGACAAAATCATAAATCCCAGGCCTAATGCCAGGAACTGTCCATAATACTGGATAATACTGTTCGCCTGCGTCCGTTCTTTGTCTGAAAACCAGTCGCTGGCGAAGCGGGACTGCTGCGGCCAATAAATGCCTTCGGTAATGCCAAGCACCAGCCGGCAAATCAAAATAACGTACACTGACGAGGTAAATCCGACAAAAACGGTCGCAATCGACCAGATTAGCACCATCAGAATGACTATTTTTTTCGGATCGTATCGCTGGGTAAATACGCCGCCAAAAATATTTGAAAAGGCATAGCCAATAAGAAATATGGTTAATACAATGCTGGCCGTTGCGCCATCAATATTCAGGTCGTGTGTAATCGTAGGTAACGTAACGGAAAGATTAGAACGGTCAAGATAAGCAACAAAAAGGCCGAACATTAATGTCGCGCCGATCCGTAGCCATTTTTGCATTGAGGTCATTTTTCAACTCCGTTTGGCCGCGCGCCAAAATCAATTTGACGAAATAATATCTCACCGGATTTTATGGTCATTTGTGGTACCAGCACATGCGTCCCCGTGAGCGTTTCACCATGAATATCGGCAAATTCAACATGCCTGTTTTTTAATTTAAAGATGGCGATATCGGCAAATGCCCCAGGGGCCAGCGTACCAATTTCTGCTGCCATACCCATTAAAACTGCTGGGGTATGGGTACAGGCGTTAATGACATCGGTAAGCGCGACGCCGAGTGCTAAATATTTCGATAAAATCCATGGTAAGGCGTAAACAGGCCAGGCGAGTTTAGTGATGGTTGAGAGATCGCTACTGATGATATCCGGAAGAAAGCCATTGGCGATGGCCCGGCGTGCCGTGTTCATTGAAAAATGGCTGCGACCATTGGCGGCATCAAATATAACGCCTCTTTCCCTTGCCTGACGGACTTCGGCTAAGACAGCGCCTTCATCAGTAAGAATGGTGCTACCTTTGCCGTGAAACGCATGAGCGATAATATCGCCGTGGCGTAGCAAGGAGACAAGTTCTTTCATGGGAACGACGGGATGAGTCGAGTGTATTGCCACGGGGCACCTTAAATCGTTGGCAATACGAAGGGATTCAGTCAGCGGTTTTAAGCCATATTCAGCAATGTCCTCAGTCTGAACCTTGAGTTTTAATCCCTGAAGAACATTGCGATACTGGCGAAACAGCGCGTGGATCTTATTTTCATCAATATTGTCAGGATCATAATTTTCTTGTGACCAGGTTTGGCCCGGCGGCGACACGGTCAGAAACGCTTTGATTCGAACTTTACTGGCGCAAATCACCGTTCGGTAGAAGGCATCAAAGTTTGCCGTACCGGCAGAACCTGCATCCACGACGGTGGTGACGCCATTCGGCGGCATGTACATATCAGGCCTGACGCCGCCTTCCGTCGCGTCATAAAAAACATGCGCGTGATAATCGATAAGACCGGGAGTGACGATCATGCCGTCGGCATGAATAATCCGGGTCTCCGAAGTTACAGGATATTTATCGGCATCAACGATAATATCGTTAACGATGCGTAAATTGTTAATCTCATTAATATTACGAGCGGGATCGATGATATGTCCACCGGTAATTAATATATCATTTTTCATCATAATCTCTTAAAATAGTAAATAATTATGGCAGCCCTTAAAAATATATTAAAAAGTGTGTTTTGAGCGGATGTTATGTTGGATTAAAAATACAATTATTGGTAGGGAGAGCTTAGGATACCTTATTAAAAAGGTAATCGGGCTTATGCACTAAATAAGAATTTAGCGCTTGCTAATATTTAGGGCGTAAGTCCAGGGGAGTCTGGGGGCATTCACAAAATAATTATTATCTTAAGCTTTTTAGAGAAACCGTGAGCGTATTCAACCCTTTTTAATAAAAAATAAGGTAAAGTCTTATTCATTCCGTGAATGTTAAACTAATAATGATAAAAATTGTGTTCTATTCATTAGCCAATAAAAAGGCCCTCATTACTATGAGAGCCTTTATCTTGACGATTATGTAAAAGCGAACTTATTTCTTCGCTGCGCGCTCGAAGGAGGCAACGATTTCCGCTTTAGCCGCTTCGGCGTTGTCCCAACCGTCAACTTTCACCCATTTGCCTTTTTCGAGATCTTTATAATGCTCGAAGAAATGAGTGATCTGCGCTTTCAGCAGTTCCGGCAGATCGTTCACATCTTCAATGTGATCGTACTCTTTGCTCAGTTTGGTGTGCGGTACGGCAACCAGTTTCGCATCTTCACCGGATTCGTCGGTCATTTTCAGTACGCCAACCGGACGGCAACGGATGACGGCGCCTGGCTGCAGCGGGTACGGCGTCGGGACCAGAACGTCTACCGGGTCGCCGTCCAGAGACAGGGTATGGTTGATGTAACCGTAGTTGCACGGATAGAACATCGCGGTGGACATGAAGCGGTCAACGAACAGCGCGCCGCTCTCTTTGTCAACTTCGTATTTGATCGGATCTGCGTTAGCCGGGATCTCGATAACGACGTAGATATCTTCCGGCAGTTCTTTACCCGCCGGGACGTTGAGTAAGCTCATGTCTGTTTCCTTTGAATTTATGACAAACAAGTGGCGAGTATTATAGCCAACTCACGCCGAAAGTCTTCGCTTGTTTTCGTTTCCGCCTCATCTGGCGCGTCGTTGCGGAGCATGAACGACAAAGGTTAAGAACCGGAAAAATCACGGGCCTGATAAGGCAACGCCGCCATCGGACATGTTATTGCCCAATGGCGGCTTCATGCGTTATTCCGCATGGTGGTAAAGATTACGCGTCCGGGTATTCGCGGATAAAGCGTTCCACATCGTCAACCATATGGCGGTTGCCGACGAAGAACGAGCGGCGCTGGTGAAGGCTTTCCGGAATGATATCCAGAATACGTTCTTTACCATCGCTTGCTTTGCCGCCGGCCTGTTCCGCGAGGAACGCCATCGGGTTGCATTCATACAGCAGACGCAGTTTTCCCTGGGGATGGCTGGCGGTGCTGGGGTAGAGATAGATGCCGCCTTTCAGCAGGTTGCGGTGGAAATCGGCCACCAGAGAGCCAATGTAACGTGAGGTATAAGGGCGACTTGTTGAACTATCCTCTTCCTGGCAGAATTTGATGTACTTCTTCACGCCATTCGGGAATTTAATGTAGTTGCCTTCGTTAATGGAGTAGGTTTTACCCTTTTCCGGGAAACGCATACGTTCCTGGCACAGACAGAACACGCCCAACGACGGATCGTAGGTGAAAGCATGTACGCCGCAGCCAGTGGTGTAAACCAGCATGGTGGACGAGCCATACACGACATATCCCGCAGCGACCTGTTTGTTGCCGGGTTGCAGGAAATCTTCTTCGGTGACCGGCGTGCCGACGGGCGTCACGCGGCGATAAATCGAGAAAATCGTACCGACAGAGACGTTAACGTCGATGTTAGAAGAGCCATCCAGAGGGTCCATCAGCACCACATATTTCGCGTGTTCGCAGCCTTCAAAGACGACGATTTCGTCCTCTTCTTCCGATGCGATGCCCGCTACAATATCGCGCGCTTTTAGTGCAGCTTTCAGTTTCTCGTTCGCGAACAGATCGAGTTTCTGCTGAACCTCGCCCTGTACGTTCTCAGCACCGCTGGCACCCAGGATATCGACCAGACCGGCCTTGTTGATATCGCGGTGGATGATCTTGGCGCCCAATTTTATTGCCGACAGCAAAGCAGTGAGCTCACCGGTAGCCTGAGAGAACTCGTGCTGCTTTTCGACAATAAATTCACCTAACGTTTTCATAACACTTTCCCTGCAATTGATTGGAGTAAAGCGACCGTAACAATCTTAACAAACATTTCAGATGATGCGCTCAGGTGAATCGCGCCAGCAAAGTACAGATTTACCTGAAATGCGTTTCTCACTTGCCAGACATGTGCGTAAAATGGCTCGCAGATAAAAAAAGGATAGTGACGTATGCGCATTCATATTTTGGGAATTTGTGGCACTTTCATGGGGGGGCTGGCGATGCTGGCTCGCTCGCTTGGTCATGAAGTAACGGGTTCGGACGCCAATGTGTATCCGCCGATGAGTACCTTACTTGAGAAGCAAGGCATTGATCTGATCCAGGGTTATGACGCCAGCCAGCTCGATCCGCAGCCGGATCTGGTGATTATCGGCAATGCGATGACGCGCGGGAATCCGTGCGTGGAAGCGGTGCTGGAAAAAAACATTCCCTTTATGTCTGGTCCACAGTGGCTGCATGACTTTGTGTTGCGCGACCGCTGGGTACTGGCGGTCGCCGGTACCCACGGCAAAACCACGACCGCAGGCATGGCGACCTGGATACTGGAAGCGTGCGGGTACAAACCGGGCTTCGTGATCGGCGGCGTACCGGGCAACTTTGAGGTTTCCGCGCGCCTGGGCGAGAGCCCGTTCTTTGTTATCGAAGCGGATGAGTACGACTGCGCGTTCTTTGATAAACGTTCTAAATTTGTGCATTACTGCCCGCGGACGTTGATCCTCAACAACCTTGAGTTTGATCATGCCGACATCTTCGACGATCTGAAAGCGATCCAGAAGCAGTTCCACCATCTGGTGCGCATCGTGCCGGGGCAGGGGCGCATCATCTGGCCGGAAAACGACATCAACCTGAAACAGACCATGGCTCTGGGCTGCTGGAGCGAGCAGGAGCTGGTGGGCGAGCAGGGACACTGGCAGGCGAAGAAGCTGACTACGGATGCTTCCGAGTGGGAAGTGTGGCTGGACGGCGAAAAAGTCGGCGATGTGAAATGGGGCCTGGTCGGCGAACATAACATGCACAACGGTCTGATGGCGATTGCCGCCGCGCGCCACGTGGGCGTCGCGCCCGCTGAAGCGGCCAGCGCGCTGGGGTCATTTATTAACGCCCGCCGCCGTCTGGAACTGCGCGGCGAAGCGAACGGCGTGACGGTGTATGACGATTTTGCTCACCACCCGACGGCAATTCTGGCCACGCTGGCGGCGCTGCGCGGTAAAGTGGGCGGCACCGCGCGCATTATCGCAGTGCTGGAGCCGCGTTCTAACACGATGAAGATGGGGTTATGCAAGGATGACCTGGCACCGTCGTTAGGGCGTGCGGATGAAGTGTTCCTGCTGCAGCCGCCGCATATTCCGTGGCAAGTGGCGGAAGTCGCTGAAGCCTGCGTACAGCCTGCTCACTGGAGTGGCGATGTCGATACGCTGGCGGAAATGGTGGTGAAAACCGCACAGCCTGGCGATCACATCCTGGTGATGAGCAACGGCGGTTTCGGCGGCATCCATCAGAAATTGCTGGATGGGCTGGCGAAAAAAGCACTGGTTGTGGAGTAAAAAATGCCCGGTGGCGCTGCGCTTACCGGGCCTACAATAGGTACATTCCTGTAGGCCGGATAAGGCGCCAGCGCCGCCATCCGGCAGACGCTACCAACGTGTAAAATTACCCTTCGTTTTCCGCCAGCTCGCGCAGATACTGGAAGATCTGACGCGCTGATTTCGGCGGTTTGTTGCCTTCTTTCTCTTTCTTCGCATTGCGGATCAATGAACGAAGCTGTTGACGATCGGCGTGCGGCCACAGGGTCAGTACTTCGGCTACCGCGTCATCGCCTTCGACGATCAGACGATCGCGCAGATGCTCAAGCTTGTGAAACAGCACCACCTGCTGATTATGGCGGTTCTTCAGCTTGTCCAGCGCCTGGCGAATAGGTTCAACGTCGCGTTGGCGCAGCATTTTTCCGATAAGCTGCAACTGGCGGCGGCGTCCTTCCATTTTGATACGCTGGGCCAGTTCAATGGCGTCGCGCAGATCGGCGTCCAGCGGGATCTTATCCAGCGCGTTTTTCCCCAGATCCACCAGTTCCGCGCCTAGGCGTTTTAATTCCTCGGCATCGCGTTTAATTTCACTTTTACTGACCCAGATAATTTCATCGTCTTCGTCTTCGATGTCATCACCGGGAACGTCGTCGAGCCAGTCTTCGGGCTGCTTTGTCATGTCAGGCTCCTTAAAAAAGAGGCTAATGTTACCAGTTAAGATGCGCACTGAAAAACGGTTCTCTGTTAGACTTCAGAGAAACTCTCTCTACATTATGGCATTTGCAATGAAAGTAATCTCACAAGTTGAAGCGCAGCGTAAGATTCTGGAAGAAGCAGTTTCGACAGCGCTGGAGTTAGCCTCAGGCAAATCGGATGGGGCGGAAGTCGCCGTCAGCAAGACCACCGGCATTAGCGTCAGCACCCGTTATGGTGAAGTAGAGAATGTCGAATTTAATAGCGACGGCGCGCTGGGCATTACGGTGTATCACCAGAACCGCAAAGGCAGCGCCTCTTCGACGGATTTAAGCCCGCAGGCGATTGCCCGTACCGTGCAGGCCGCGCTGGATATCGCGCGTTACACGTCGCCGGACCCGTGCGCAGGCGTGGCGGACAAAGAACTGCTGGCGTTTGACGCGCCGGATCTGGACTTGTTCCACCCGGCAGAGGTTACGCCAGACGAAGCCATTGAACTGGCCGCGCGTGCGGAACAGGCTTCTCTAAAGGCGGATAAACGCATCACCAATACCGAAGGCGGGAGCTTTAACAGCCATTACGGCATTAAAGTGTTCGGCAACAGCCACGGCATGTTGCAGGGATATTGCTCCACGCGCCATTCGCTCTCAAGCTGCGTCATCGCTGAAGAGAACGGCGATATGGAGCGTGATTACGCTTACACCATCGGTCGGGCAATGGCGGATCTGCAAGCGCCGGAGTGGGTCGGGACCGAGTGCGCGCGCCGCACCTTATCCCGCCTGTCGCCGCGCAAGCTCTCCACCATGAAAGCGCCGGTCATTTTCGCCAATGAAGTGGCGACAGGGCTATTTGGTCATCTGGTCGGGGCGATTGCCGGCGGCGCGGTATACCGTAAATCCACTTTTCTGCTCGACTCGCTGGGCAAACAAATTCTGCCGGAATGGTTAACCATCGAAGAACACCCGCATCTGCTAAAAGGGCTGGCGTCTTCACCGTTCGACAGCGAAGGCGTGCGTACAGAGCGCCGGGACATTGTGAAGGATGGCGTACTGACGCAATGGTTGCTGACCAACTATTCCGCCCGCAAACTGGGGCTGAAAAGTACCGGTCATGCCGGCGGCATTCATAACTGGCGTATCGCCGGGCAGGGGCTGAACTTTGAGCAGTTACTGAAAGAGATGGGCACCGGCCTGGTGGTGACGGAACTGATGGGCCAGGGCGTCAGCGGTATTACCGGCGACTACTCCCGCGGCGCTGCGGGATTCTGGGTTGAAAATGGTGAAATCCAGTACCCGGTAAGTGAAATTACCATTGCCGGTAATTTAAAAGAGATGTGGCGTAATATTGTCACTGTGGGTGATGATATTGAAACGCGCAGTAATATACAGTGTGGTTCGGTATTGTTACCGGAGATGAAAATCGCCGGACAATAATACCCGTCATACTTCAGGCTGCAGGCGCGTTGGCTGCCTGCGACTTGAATTATTCAGGGTATTACACTTATCGTTAATAATAAAAAAGGAAGTGAGCAATGCGTAAAAGCCTGTTAGCTATTCTTGCTGTGTCATCGCTGGTATTCGGTTCGGCTGTTTTTGCTGCCGATCTTGAAGATAATATGGATATTCTCAATGATAACCTGAAAGTTGTTGAGAAAACGGATAGTGCCCCTGAACTGAAAGCGGCATTAACCAAAATGCGCGCGGCCGCGCTGGATGCTCAAAAAGCTACGCCGCCAAAGCTGGAAGATAAAGCGCCGGATAGCCCGGAAATGAAGGATTTTCGTCACGGTTTTGACATTCTGGTCGGCCAAATTGATGGCGCGCTGAAGCTGGCGAACGAAGGTAACGTTAAAGAAGCGAAAGCGGCGGCGGAAGCGCTAAAAACCACCCGCAATACGTATCATAAAAAGTATCGTTAATTTTTGTGGGATGGCGGCTTCGCTTTATCCGCAGGTCGCCATCCGGCAAAATGTAATACCCATCACACTTTCTCACTTTAGACGACAACGTCATTGTTTCGCCATTTCCTCTTTATGCCGCGATAGATCTCACACTTTCCCGGCGATAATTCATTAATGCCGCCTTTTCTGTGGCGCAGATCACCTATCCCACTCGCGTTTCCACTTCGAGGTGGAAAATAACTCGCTACAAACTTTTAACCCTTGCCGCTAGTTTTATCTCATTGCCATTAACGGGGTGAGACGCGTGGATAACGGAGCAGTAAAACACGATGCCGGTGAGCGAATTAACGAACTGGCTGAACAGGTGTTAACGCAGGTGGATGGCCTGCTGGGGAGGCATCACATTGTCCCCAATGCGGTACAGACGCAAATGCTGACCTCGCACGTTCGCGCGATGGCGCACCGGTCAATTACCGGCGAGCCTTTACCGGAAGTCGATGCCAGCTTGTTTGATGAAATCTCAGCCGAATCAATGGCGCTCGCCCGCGAAATCGTGGCGGCGTTTGGCAACCTTCCTGACGAAGAAGCCTGGCTATTATCGGTACATTTTGAAGTCGCGAAAGACAACCTCTAAGGAGCAAAAAATGGAACAGATTACCGTCGTGATTGGCGATCGCCTGGGTAAAGGCCAGAAAGTGGCGGCAGGCGTGGAAAAAGCGGGCGGTCGCGCGGTCGTCGTACCGGGCGTCGCGGCAGACATGAAGCTGGGCGATGTGATGAAAGCGGAAAACGCCACCTTCGGCATTTCATTTTGCGGCAGCGGCGGCGCGGGCGCTATCACCGCGCAAAACAAGCATGGCTACAAAGCCAAATATGGAATGCGGTCAGTGGATGAAGGCGTCACCGCTATCAATGAAGGCTGCAACGTGTTGGGTTTTGGCTTTATGGATAAAGAAGAGCTCGGCGAGCGCCTGGTGCAGGCGTGGCAAAAGAAATACGGCGCCTGATGATGAAAGAGCAATTCACCACCACGGTGAGAGTAAAAGGCAAGGGCGACGCCAAAGCACGCGCCTTTGCCGATGCGCTGAACCATGTTCAGTCGGCGGTGATGAGAGAGTCGCCGTATATCTTACTGCGTATTGAGCCACAGGATGTGCGGATTGTTCAGGCGCATGAGTCGGTGCGTAAAGAGGCCTTTCTGTTTTTCTTTTTGCGCCGGGAACGACGCACTTACAGCGTGGAGCTGGATGTGACCGTCAACGTGACCGCCATCAATCTCGACAGGGTGGATTTCGTCGCGAAACGCTGATTTTTATTAAAAAGGCATAGTTATGTTCCTGATAATACTAATTAAATCGCTCATTATCGGCGCGCTGGTCGGCGTAGGGGTGGGCGCTGGGGCTGCACGCATGTTTCACGCGCCAACCACGCAGGGGATGGGCGCGTTCCGTACGTTGGGCGAACTCAACTCTTGTGAAGGCGACCCGGCATCTCACTTCTCCTTTGGGCTGGGTTTCTTCTTTAACGCCTGGGCGTCGTCTGTGGCGGCCGGATCGTTCACCCAGGATGTCGATCACCGCATCATCCCTAACTGGGGCGCGGCGGCGCTAATGATCAAAAACCGTAACGTCGGCGAGACGCTGCACGACCCGAAAAAAATGGCGATTGCCTGCGCCGTCATCGGCATGATCGTCGTGACGTTCCTTAACCTGACCGCCTCATCCGTGCCAGAAGCGCTACAGGTGACAGCGGTTAAGGTGCTGGTACCGGCGGCAAACCTGCTGGTCAACATCGTCATGCCTGTGATCTTCTGGTTAGCGGCGATCGACGCCGGTAAAAAATCGGGCTTCTGGGCCACCGTTTTCGGCGGCGCGGCGCAGCTCATCATGGGGAACGCCGTACCGGGGCTGGTACTGGGTATTTTGATCGGTAAAGGCGTAGAAGAGAGCGGCTGGAACCATGTCACCAAAGTGATGATGGTCGCCATCGTTTTGCTGTTTGTGTTGAGCGGCTTCTTCCGCGGCTTCGACATGAAAATGATCGAGTCTTTCAACATGACGGTACCGAACTGGCTTGAACTGATCCACAACTCGCTCAGCGGCAAATAACGGAGGCCACAATGGAAGAGAATAAAGGTTTTTGGTATGCCGACTGGTCGTTCCCGATCTTTGTTGGCCTGCTCTCCTCCGGCGTTTTCGCCGGGACGCATATGTACTATCTGTACGGTATCGGCGCATTTAACGAAGTCGCTTTTGTGGCGATGTTGAAAGCGGGGATGGATACCGGCGTCTACGGCGCGGTCGCCGCTTTCGGCGCCAGCTTTTTATTTGCCCGCATTATCGAAGGTTCGCTGGTCGGGATTCTGGATATCGGCGGGGCAATTCAGACTGGCGTGGGCTTAGGGGTTCCGGCGTTACTGCTGGGGGCTGGCTTTGTCTTCCCGGTGGCGAACTTTATCGCTTCGCTGATAACCGGTCTGGTGATTGGCCTGGCGATTGGCTACATCATTATTCTGGCGCGTAAGTTCACCATCAATCAGAGCGACTCCACGTACGGGGCGGACGTCATGATGGGGGCTGGTAACACTTCAGGCCGTTTTCTGGGGCCGTTGATTATCCTCAGCGCCATGACGGCATCGATTCCTATTGGTCTGGGCTCTCTGGTGGGCGCGCTGCTGTTTTATATCTGGCAGAAGCCGATTACCGGCGGCGCGATTTTAGGCGCGATGATCCTCGGTTCCATCTTCCCGATTGCGATTAGCTAACTGTTGATTTGTAGGCCGGATAAGGCGGTTGCGCCGCCATCCGGCAAAGGAGAGAACGATGTTTGATTTACTCCTGCGCCATGCGTGTCTGGTCGATGACACGCTGACTAATATTGCCCTGCAAGATGGCAAAATCGCGGCGTTGGGTGACGTTGATGGCCCGGCGGTGAAAACCATTGACCTGCGCGGCGAGTGTTACGTTAGTGCGGGTTGGATTGATTCTCATGTTCACTGCTACCCAAAATCGCCGATTTATTTCGATGAGCCGGATAGTATCGGCATCGCGACGGGGGTGACGACGGTGATTGATGCCGGCAGCACTGGCGCAGATGATATTGACGATTTTTACACCCTGACCCGTCAGGCGACCACCGACGTTTATGCGCTATTGAATATTTCCCGCGTCGGGCTGATAGCTCAGAATGAACTGGCTAACATGGCCAATATTGACGCCGATGCGGTCCGACAGGCGGTAAAACGCCACCCGGATTTTATCGTCGGCCTCAAGGCGCGGATGAGCAGCAGCGTGGTAGGCGTTAACGGCATCACGCCGCTGGAACGCGCTAAAGCCATGCAGCAAGAAAACGGCAACCTGCCGTTGATGGTGCATATTGGCAATAACCCGCCGGATCTGGACGAAATCGCGGAGCGTCTGACGGCGGGCGATATCATTACCCACTGTTACAACGGTAAGCCGAACCGTATTCTGACGCCGGAAGGCGAGCTGCGCGCCTCGGTGACACGAGCGCTGGCGCGCGGCGTGCGTCTGGACGTCGGGCATGGTACCGCCAGCCTGAGCTTTGCGGTGGCGAAACGCGCTATTAGCCTGGGGATTTTACCGCATACCATCAGTTCCGATATCTACTGTCGTAACCGCATCAATGGCCCAGTGCATTCGCTGGCTAATGTGATGTCGAAATTCCTCGCCATCGGCATGTCGCTGCCGCAGGTCATTGCGTGCGTGACGGCCAATGCCGCCGATAGCCTGAATCTGAAAACCAAAGGTCGTCTTCAGCCTGGTCTGGATGCCGACCTGACCCTCTTTACGCTTAAACGCCAGCCCACCGTGTTGGTAGACGCGGAAAACGACAGCTTACAGGCTGAAGAATTGCTGACGCCGCTTGCCGCGATACGCGCAGGCAAGGGCTATATGACCGAACAAGGGAGCGCGGAACATGCCTTCGATTTTTGAGAAGTATCAATTAAAACAGGTGATTAACGCCTCCGGACGTATGACGGCGCTCGGCGTCTCCACGCCGCGCCCGGAAGTGATAGACGCGGCGATGGCCGGAATGAATCAGTATTTCGAGATGAAAGATCTGGTGAATAAAACTGGCGAGTACATTGCGAAATTGCTGGAGGTGGAAGGGGCGACGGTAGTCTCCTGCGCCAGTGCGGGCCTTGCCCAGTCGGTTGCCGCGGTACTGGTTCAGGACAGCGACTGGCTGCTGGAAAACCTGCACGTTACACCGATTGAAAATAACGAAATCGTCCTGCCAAAGGGCCACAACGTAAACTTTGGCGCGCCGGTGGGAACGATGGTGGCGCTGGGCGGCGGCAAACTGGTGGAAGCCGGTTACGCCAACGAATGTTCCGCCGCGCAGTTGGCGGCGGCCATTACGCCGCGCACGGCGGCTATTCTCTATATCAAATCTCACCACTGCGTACAGAAAAGTATGCTTAGTGTGGAGCAGGCTGCGGTAGTGGCACGCACGCATAATCTCCCGCTGCTTGTGGACGCGGCGGCGGAAGAAGATTTGCAGTGCTACTACCGCGTGGGCGCAGATCTCGTTATCTATAGCGGCGCGAAAGCGATTGAAGGGCCGACCAGTGGGCTGGTGATTGGTAAAACGCAGTATGTTGAGTGGGTAAAACGTCAGTCAGCGGGCATTGGCCGGGCGATGAAGGTCGGCAAAGAGGGAATTGTTGGCCTGACCTGCGCCATTGAATTGTACCTGCGGGCGCAAAAAGAGAGCGGCGCGGAGATGGTAGAAAAAATGGCGCCCTTTATCGACACGTTGAACACGTTTAACGGCGTTAGCGCCCGTGTGGTGTGGGACAGCGCCGGACGCGACATCGCGCGCACGGAAATTAAGTTTGATGAAGCCGTTACCGGCATCGCCACAGGCGAACTGGTCGACGCGCTGAAGCAAGGGGAATACGCGATTTACTTTCGCGGATACAAAGCCAACGAAGGAATTATTGAAGCGGATGTCCGCAGCGTCGATCGCGCGCAGTTAGCGATTGTGGCGCGTCGTATTGGCGAGGTGATTAATCAGGAGAAACAAGCATGAAACTGACCCCTAACTTTTACCGCGATCGCGTTTGCCTGAACGTACTGGCCGGTTCGAAAGATAACGCCCGGGAAATCTACGCGGCGGCGGAAGGTCATGTGCTGGTTGGCGTGCTCTCCAAAAACTATCCGGATGTGGCAAGCGCAGTCGCGGATATGCGTGAATATGCGGCGCTTATCGACAATGCGCTCTCCGTCGGACTGGGGGCAGGCGATCCTAACCAGTCGGCGATGGTGAGCGAAATCTCGCGTCAGGTACAGCCGCAGCATGTCAACCAGGTGTTTACCGGCGTCGGGGCCAGCCGGGCGCTGCTGGGGCAAAACGAGACGGTGGTGAACGGTCTTGTCTCGCCGACCGGCACGCCGGGACTGGTGAAAATTTCCACCGGCCCGCTAAGCAGCCGCGCTCCGGACGGCATCGTACCCATAGAAACGGCGATTGCGCTGCTCAAAGATATGGGCGGCAGCTCCGTTAAATACTTTCCGATGGGAGGACTCACCTGTCGCGACGAGTATAAAGCGGTGGCTGACGCCTGCGCCCGCCATGATTTCTGGCTGGAACCGACGGGCGGTATCGATCTGGAAAACTTCGCCGAGATTCTGCACATCGCCCTTGATGCAGGTGTAAGCAAAATCATTCCTCACATTTATAGTTCGATTATTGATAAGGTGAGCGGCAACACCCGTGCGGACGATGTGCGTCAGTTACTCGCTATCGTCCGGTCGCGTGTCGGTTAATCATGAGGAGAGAGACGTGCGATTCCCCAACCAACGTTTAGCGCAGCTATTTGCGATGCTGCAAAACGAGACGCTGCCGCAGGATGAGCTGGCGCAGCGGTTGTCGGTCTCCACGCGTACCGTTCGGGCGGATATCGCCGCGCTGAACATGTTGCTGACGCCGCATGGCGCGCAATTTACTCTCAGCCGCGGCAATGGGTATCAGCTCAAAATTGATGATCCGGCACGTTATCAATCCCTGCAAACGCAGCAATCTCCCGCCCTGGCGCGCGGTCCGCGCACCAGCCAGGAGCGGATACACTATTTGCTGGCGCGTTTTTTAACCTCCGCCTTCTCGCTGAAGCTGGAGGATTTGGCAGATGAATGGTTTGTCAGCCGTGCGACGCTGCAGAACGACATGGCGGACGTGCGCGAGCATTTGCTGCGTTATCATCTGACGCTGGAAACGCGTCCGCGTCATGGCATGAAACTGTTTGGCGGAGAGATGGCGATTCGCGCCTGTCTGACCGACCTTTTATGGACGCTGGCGCAGCAGGAGCCCTCCCATCCGTTAATTGTTAGTACCACGCTGAACACCGAGGTGTCTCAACGGCTGCAGTCTCTTTTGCCGGATATTTTCTCTCATTGTCAAATCCGCCTGACCGATGAGAGCGAACTGTTTCTGCGTTTATACTGCGCGGTGGCGGTACGGCGTATTCGCGAGGGGTATCCGTTATCGGAATGCGTGGCGGAGGAGGTCGATGAAAAGGTGCGCCATGCGGCGCATGAGATTGCGGAGCTACTACAACAGCTGGCCGACAAGCCGCTGTCGGAGCCGGAAGTAAGCTGGCTGAAGGTGCATATTGCCGCCCGCCAGGTACAGGATATTGCCCCCAGCGCCATTAATGCCGATGATGAAGAGGCGCTGGTGCGCTATATCCTCAATTTTATTAATACCCAGTACAACTATAACCTATTGAATGATAAACAGCTTCACGCGGACTTGCTGACCCACATCAAAACGATGATCACCCGCGTGCGCTACCAGATCATGATCCCCAACCCACTACTGGAAAATATTAAGCAGCACTATCCGATGGCGTGGGATATGACGTTGGCGGCGATATCGAGTTGGGGAAAATACACGCCGTATACCATTAGCGAAAACGAAATCGGTTTTCTGGTGCTGCATATTGGCGTTGGGCTGGAACGTAGTTACAACATTGGCTACCAGCGGCAGCCGCAGGTACTGCTGGTGTGCGATGCTGGTAATGCGATGGTGCGGATGATTGAAGCGGTACTGGCGCGGAAATACCCGCAGATTGAGATTGCCCGCACTCTGACACTACGCGACTATGAGGCGCGGGACAGTATTGTGGAGGATTTTGTGATTTCCACAGCGCGGATCGGCGAAAAAGATAAGCCGGTCATCATGATCGCGCCCTTTCCTACCGACTATCAATTGGAGCAGATCGGTAAGCTGGTGCTGGTGGACAGAACCCGTCCGTGGATGCTGGATAAATATTTCGATGCCTCGCATTTTCGCATTGTGGAAGGGGAAATAGATCAACAGACGCTGTTTAAAACGCTGTGCGATCAGTTGCATGAGGAAGGCTTTGTTGATGCGGCGTTTCTCGATTCGGTTATTGAACGTGAAGCTATCGTCAGTACGTTATTAGGCGACGGGATTGCCTTGCCACACGCGCTGGGGCTGCTGGCGAAGAAAACGGTGGTTTATACGGTGCTCGCGCCACAGGGGATTGTCTGGGGTGACGAAACGGCGCACGTTATTTTTTTACTCGCCATCAGCAAAAGTGAATATGAAGAGGCGATGGCCATCTACGATATTTTCGTCACTTTCCTGCGTGAACGCGCCATGACGCGCCTCTGCGCATGTCTGAATTTTACGCAATTTAAAACGGTCGCGATGGAGTGCGTGAGTCGTTTTTGAGAGGCGTTATCCAGAATTCGATGTAATGCGAATGTAATGCTAAACTGCATTACACATTCGATTTTACTGGAGGCATAATGGCCACGCTGAACGTCCGTCTGGATGACAAACTCAAAAATGAGGCTTATGCCGTGCTGGAAAAACTGAACATTACTCCAACGGAAGCCGTGCGATTACTGTTCCAGTACGTCGCGGAAACGGGGCGCATGCCAGTGAAAACTGTCACTCTTAGCGACAATGAAGATGCACTGATTCAGACAGTTCGGGAGAGGCTGTCTAGTCCGCAAAAGGGAATCAAGGTTAGTCTGGATGACTTATGAACTGGAATTCGACCCGAGGGCCTTAAAAGAGTGGCATAAGCTGGGCGATACGGTGAAGGCTCAGCTTAAGAAAAAGTTGGCTGATGTGCTATTGAACCCCAGAATCGACTCTGCCCGTTTAAACGGTCTTCCTGACTGCTATAAAATTAAGCTTAAATCGTCCGGTTATCGTCTGGTGTACCAGGTTCGGGATGACGTTGTGATTGTGTTTGTTGTCGCGGTCGGCAAGCGAGAACATTCAGCCGTCTATCACGATGCAAACAAACGGCTTTAGCGATCAACGCAAATGATGCACTACCTGGTTGCTGCTACCGCGCCAGATAAGCGCCGGGTCTTTCAGATCCTGCACAAATTTGCCATCGACCAGCACGTTGATGAGATCGACCACCTGCATCTGTGCGGCGTTAAGTTCATCGAGCTTGTAGCCGGTCCACACCCAGATATCTTTCCCCGGGCACTCCGCGTGGATACGTTGTACCAGTGTCAGTATATCCGGTACGTTTTGCGGATGCAGCGGATCGCCGCCCGACAGCGAGATCCCCTGACGGTGAATGCGCGTGTCGTTCAGATCGGCAATGATCTTATCTTCCATCTCTTTGGTAAACGGCTGGCCGGAGTTCAGCCGCCAGGTGCTTTTGTTATAGCAGCCAGGGCATTCATGCACGCACCCTGACACAAACAGGGTGCAACGGGTGCCGGGGCCGTTAACGATATCGACGGGGTAGTATTGGTGAAAGTTCATGTTTCCTCGTTGCATTTGGCGCTGTAGCGGCGTTGGCCGCTCTCACTTACCCAGGTCACTTACTTATGTAAGCTCCCTGGGATTCGTTCGTTTGCCGCCTTGCTACAACACCAACTGCTTAGAGGAAACTCATGAAATTGGAACTATAGCCAGCGGTTGTAGGCCGGATAAGGTGTTTACACCGCCATCCGGCATTTACGCATTGCAAACGGAGAATTAACCTATCTGCCCATTGCCTAAATGCTTCACGCGGCGCTTCACTTCTTCCTGCTTGCCGGCGTTAAACGGACGCGCGTCCGGGCTGCCTAAATAACCACACACGCGGCGGGTGACCGAGACGCGCGCGGCGTCGTGGTTGCCGCATTTCGGGCAGGTGAAACCTTTACTGGTACATTCGAACTCGCCGGTAAAGCCGCACTCGTAGCATTCATCGATCGGCGTGTTGGTGCCGTAATACGGTACATGCTGATAGCTGTAATCCCAGACATCTTCCAGCGCTTTCAGGTTGTGCTGAATGTTCGGGTATTCGCCGTAGCAAATGAAACCCCCGTTCGCCAGCGGCGGATACGGCGCTTCGAAATCGATTTTGTCGTACGGGTTGACCTTCTTCTCCACGTCGAGGTGGAAGCTGTTGGTGTAGTAACCTTTATCGGTTACGCCCGGCACCACGCCGAACTCGGCGGTATCCAGACGGCAGAAGCGGTCACAGAGGTTTTCACTTGGCGTGCTGTACAGACTAAAGCCGTAGCCGGTCTCTTCTTTCCACTGATCCACGGCCTGACGCAGACGTTCCACAATGGCGATACCTTTGGCGCGCAGCTGCTCGCTGTCATAGACATGTTTGTCGCCAAACAGCGCGTTGATGGTCTCATGAATGCCGATGTAGCCCAGAGAGATGGACGCACGACCATTTTTAAAGATTTCAGACACGTCGTCGTCCGCTTTCAGCCGCACGCCGCAGGCGCCTTCCATATACAGGATAGGCGCGACACGGGCTTTCACGCCTTCAAGGCGGGCGATACGGGTCATCAGCGCCTTCCGCGCCAGCGCCAGACGTTCATCCAGCAGTTTCCAGAATGCGGTTTCGTCGCCTTTTGCTTCCAGCGCGATGCGCGGCAGGTTAAGGCTAATCACGCCCAGGTTGTTACGCCCGTCGTGGATCTGCTCGCCGTTTTCGTTCTCCCACACGCCGAGGAAGCTGCGGCAGCCCATTGGCGTTTTGAACGAACCGGTGACTTTGACCACCTGATCGTAGTTGAGGATGTCCGGATACATGCGCTTGCTCGCGCACTCCAGCGCCAGTTGTTTAATGTCGTAGTTCGGATCGCCAAACTTGTGGTTCAAACCGTCGCGGATAGCGAAGACCAGTTTCGGGAACACGGCGGTTTTGCGATTTTTACCCAGACCGGCGATACGGTTACGTAAAATAGACGCCTGGATCAGACGCGACTCCCAACTGGTGCCGAGGCCAAAACCAAAGGTCACGAAAGGCGTCTGGCCGTTAGCGGTGTGCAGCGTGTTAACTTCGTACTCCAGCGACTGGAAGGCGTCGTAGCACTCTTTTTCGGTGCGAGAACGCGCATATCCTTCGGCATCCGGGATCTGCCACTCATCGGCGGTTTTGCGGTGCTTGTTATAGCTTTCGGTGACAAACGGCGCCAGCACTTCGTCGATACGGTTAATGGTGGTGCCGCCATAAATATGGCTGGCGACCTGCGCGATAATCTGCGCGGTAACGGCAGTGGCGGTAGAGATAGATTTTGGCGGTTCGATCTCGGCGTTACCCATCTTAAAGCCCTGGGTCAACATGCCTTTCAGGTCGATCAGCATACAGTTGAACATCGGGAAGAACGGCGAATAGTCGAGATCGTGATAATGGATATCGCCGCGCTCATGCGCTTGTACTACATCACGCGGCAACAGGTGCTGGCGGGCATAGTGTTTGGCGACAATCCCGGCCAGCAAATCGCGCTGGGTGGGAATGACTTTACTGTCTTTGTTGGCGTTTTCATTGAGCAACGCGGAGTTAGTTTGCTCTACCAGGCCGCGAATTTCCTGGTTCAGACGACCACGCTTTTCACGCTGAATGTCGCGATCGTGACGGTATTCGATGTAGGCGCGGGCAAGCTGTTTGTACGGGCCGGACATCAGTTGGTTTTCAACCGCAGTTTGGATCTCGTTAATATCCACCTGACTGCGCGCGTTCATTTGGCTGCTAACGACTTCTGCGACGGTGGCACAGTAATCTGCGTCATCGACTCCCGCTGCTTTAGCTGCACGTAGAATGGCTTCCTTAATGCGCTCTGATTTGAATGGCACTTTACAGCCATCTCGTTTCATCACATGCGGTGTCATGATCACTCCATATTTGTAAGAACAGGTTATCCACAGAGGCCGGGGAAGCCATAACAGGTTTATTCATCTCTTTTCCAATGACTTCCCGCAATCCTGACCCAGGTTATCCACAATTCACCTTGTGTCGAGTGAACGGGTGTTGTAGCAATTGTAGTCAATTAATACAACATATTGGGGCGGCGTGCATTTTAAAGTCTATATGTAGTGATTTGCATCAAGGATGTTTGCAATTTTATTGATGTAGAACAAGGTAAAAATCAGAGCGTACAGATGGCGGGCGCTGTAGCGTTTGTAAAAGATAGCAAGAAAAATCTGATTAATTATTCAACAAAAACAGACAGTAACCAGGAGCAACGCCACCGCCCGTGTCAATAGGTTTGTGGCGTTTATCCGTATAAGGACGTCGCGTTAGCGTTGTAACCACCAGATGGCTTCAAATGGGCGGAGCGTCATCGCCGCTGGCTGGCTGGCGACCTCGCCATAATTGTGCAGTAGCGCCTGCCACTGTCCTTTGATATGCGGCGGATGCCACTCCTGACACTGGTCGCTCAGATTGGCGACGACCAGCAGGGTTTGCCCCTGCCACTGGCGGCGATAACCCCATACTGATGGGCTATCCGGGAGGAGATCCTGATAATCGCCCCAGATCAGTACAGGCTGGGTTTTACGTAGCGCAATCAGCTTTTGATAGGTGTAAAACACCGAGTTTTCATCGCGTAATGCCGCCTCGACGTTAACCTCCGTATAGTTATCGCACAGGCTTATCCACGGCTCGCCCTGGGTGAAACCGGCGTTTTTACCGTTGTCCCACTGCATCGGCGTGCGGCTGTTGTCGCGGGATTTACTGGCCAGGATAGCCAGTAGTTCGTCGGGGTCGCGTCCGGCGGCGCGTAGCGCGGCAAACATGTTATGGCTTTCCACGTCGCGATAATCGGTGATGCGGGTAAAGTGTGGGTTGGTCATGCCGATTTCTTCGCCCTGATAGATATAAGGCGTCCCTTGCATACCGTGCAGCGCCATCGCCAACATTTTCGCGGCTGGAACCCGGTATTCACCCTCGTCGCCAAAGCGGGAAACGATGCGCGGCTGATCGTGATTACACCAGAATAACGCGTTCCAGGCGACGTTATGCATCCCCTGTTGCCAGTGGCGGAACAACGCTTTCAGCGCCACATAATCAGGTTTTGCCAGCGTCCACTTTTCGCCATTGGGGTAATCCACCTTCAGATGATGAAAATTGAAGGTCATCGAGAGTTCGTCGCCGCTAAGCGCGGCATATTGCTGGCAGTTTTCCAGCGAGGTAGAGGACATTTCGCCTACCGTCATCAGATTACGCGGTGTAAAAACGTCACGGTTCATTTCGCGTAAAAACGTATGCGCGCGCGGTCCGTCGGTATAAAAGCGGCGTCCGTCGCCCGTCGGATCGTCAGGGAAGTCCTGATCTTTGGCGATCAGGTTCACCACGTCCAGACGCAGGCCATCCACGCCGCGATCGGCCCAGAATTCGCAGACCTTTTTCAGCTCGGCGCGCACGGCGGGGTTTTCCCAGTTCAGGTCGGCCTGTTCAGGCGCGAAAAGGTGTAAATAATATTGTTCGCTCTGGCTATGCCAGCGCCAGGCGCTGCCGCCAAATTTGGATTGCCAGTTATTCGGGCAGACATCCGGCGTGCCATCGCGCCAGATATAAAACTGACGGTATGGGCTCTCTTTGTTCAGCGCTTCGCGAAACCAGGCGTGCTGGGTAGAAGTATGGTTAAACACCATATCCAGGATGATGCGAATACCGCGTGCTTTCGCCTGCGCGACCAGCTCGTCAAAATCATCCAGCGTGCCGTAGGTCGGGTCGATGGCCGTATAATTTGCGACGTCATAACCGTTATCCACCTGCGGCGAGATATAAAACGGCGTGAGCCAGATGGCATCCACGCCGAGTCGCTGTAGATAGTCAAGGTGCTGCGTGACGCCGCGTAAATCGCCGGTGCCGCTGCCGGTCGTGTCCTGAAAACTTTTCGGGTAGATCTGATAAATAACGCCGTTTTGCCACCAGAGGGGAATAGTCATTGTTGTTTCCTGCAAGTGCGTTGGGACGCAACTGCGCCCCGAAGAAGTATTAGACAATTTGTAATGTGCCCTGACGATGCTTACGCTGATAGATAAAGGTGGTCAGAATCACCGGGATAACGATCGCGATAACCATCGCCATGCCGTACACCTGCCAGTAGCGCGGCGGTAT
The DNA here is from genome assembly GCF_051703725.1 of Salmonella sp. NW645. NCBI lineage: Bacteria > Pseudomonadati > Pseudomonadota > Gammaproteobacteria > Enterobacterales > Enterobacteriaceae > Salmonella > Salmonella sp. NW645. The sequence goes on from NZ_JAMMKR010000002.1 coordinate 281,302, forward strand.
AGACAGGATGCCCGGCAGGCCGCCCACGCCGATACCGTTGGCGATGACGCCGTTCAGACCGCAGAGCAGTCCCGCCAGACCAGAGCCGATCATCGCGCATAGCATCGGAAAACGATACTTCAGGTTGATACCGTACATCGCCGGTTCGGTTACCCCAAGGTAAGCGGAAATGGCGGCAGGAACGGAGATCTCGCGTTCATTGTGTTTACGGCTGGAGATGATGATGCCCACCACGGCGGAGGCCTGCGCGATATTCGACAGCGCAATCAGCGGCCAGACTGGCGTACCGCCCATGCTCTGGATCATCTGCATATCGATAGCGAGCGTTGTCTGGTGGACGCCGGTAATGACCAGCGGGGCATACAGGAAGCCGAACAGCGCCGCGCCTATCGGGGCGAAACTGCCGGTCATCAGATAACGTACCGCAAAGGCCACGCCGTCGCCGATCATACGACCAAAGGGGCCGATAAAGGTGTGGGCGAGAAAGACGGCCAGTATCAACGAACACACCGGGACGACGACCAGGTAGAGATAATCCGGCACGATGCGTTTCAACCGCGTTTCAATAAACCCAAGCGCCAGCCCTGCCAGTAGCGCCGGGATAACCTGCGCCTGGTAGCCCACTTTCTCAATGCTAAATACGCCGAAGTTCCAGACGTCCGGCGTTTGCTGGCCCAGCAGATACGCATTCATCAACTGCGGCGACACCAGCGTCACGCCGAGCACGATACCAAGAATCGGCGTGCCGCCCATTTTTTTCACCGCCGACCAGCAGATCCCCACCGGCAGATAGAAAAAGATCGCTTCGCCGATCAACCATAAAAAATCATAAAGCGTTTTTAGCGCCGGATGCATCTGCGCCAGCGTTTGGCCGTTGCTCATCGGCACATCGCCGATCACGTTACGAAAGCCTAAGATCAAACCGCCGCTGATCAACGCCGGTAGTAGCGGAAAGAAGATCTCCGCAAAGTGGGAAATTAACTGCTCATGCCACTTCATGTTCTGGCGAGCGGCTTTTTTGGCCTGCTCTTTATCGACATACGCTTTGCCGGTGGTCTCCAGCAGCGCGTTATAGTAATCGCCAACGTCGGTGCCAATCACCACCTGAAACTGCCCAGCGTTGGTGAAACAACCTTTAACCATCGGTAATTGTTCGATCTCTTTTGGCCTGGCGTTCGCGGGCTGGTGGAGCACAAAGCGCAGGCGAGTAATGCAGTGGCTCACCGTGGCGATGTTGTCACGCCCGCCGACCAGGTCAATCAGCCGGTCGATATCGGCTTGTTTTACTTTGCTCATCGTAAAGCCTCATGGCAGAGGAGGTAAGTTATGGGTTGGCGCAAGAGTAGCTCTTCAACGTTGGTTTAAAAATGGGAACGTTCCCGAAACGCAGCGACGATCACAAATTACTCGTGGTATTCCGTTTAATTAGTCACTCAGGCGAGGGTAGAAGGAATGACGATCCGGCGCGGATCGCAGCGGCCATTGATCTGTTCGATCAGCTGTGAAGCCGCCTGCCGTCCGGCTTCAGCATAGCCAGGATCGACAGTGACGATCTCCGGGTGCAGGAATTTTATCAGCGGCGTGTTCCCGACGCTTGCCAGTTGCAGCGTCTCAATACGTTGCTCCTGTAAATACTTACTGGCGCCCAACGCCAGCGTATCGGTGGCGCAGACTAACGCGGTGGTATCCGGCATGATGACGCTTGCCGTATGCTCATAGCCCTGCTTCATGGCAAGACCGGGCAGGGCGGCGACGGGATGAAGTTTATGTTTTTTGCAAAACGCCAGGTATGCGTCATGCCGACGTTTGCCAGTGGTAATATCGCTATGGGGAACGCCCAGAAAGCTAATGTTGCGGTGTCCCTGCTCATACAGCCGCTGCATAAGGATATGAATCGCGCCCTCGTCGTCGTAACAGACGGAGGCAAAACCTTGCGCATCTCTTGCCAGCAGCACCAGTGAGGCTTTCCAGGGGGCGATCAACTCTTCTGTGATGCCGGTAAAGCCAAACAGCACCACGCCATCAATGTTACGTCGTCTGAGCATGCCCAGATGTTCCATTACCAGCGTCGGCGAGAACTGACTTTCCATCATAATAGGGTCGTAGCCCTGTTCATAAAACGCAGGCAGCATGGTTTGAACCGCGAGGTTTTCAGACAACGAATCAAGGCGAGTGACGATAATAGCGACCACTTTATCGCTTTGTCCCCGCATCGCACGGGCGGAGCGGGACGGAAAGAAACCGTGTTGATTCATCACCGCTTCGACACGCTCGCGGGTACGTTCGCTTACGCCGCTTTCATTGTTAAGCACGCGGGAAACGGTTGATTTCCCTACGCCGCTCAGGCGGGCGATGTCTTTGATAGTGAGCCGGTTTTGCATCCTGTTTTCCCGTGGCGTGACGCTGATGGTGATAAAAAGAGTAACTTTACTCAAGCGAAGGGCAATGGGCAAAGTCTGGTTTATCGTTGGTTTAATTACGTAACGGTATGATACCGCCATAATTGCCACAAAACTTATGGATTTATGCGTATAATCCACGGCGCAAATCGTTTACTTACCGGAGGCGACATGGACCCTGAACCCACCCCTCTCCCGCGATGGAGAATTTTCCTTTTCCGGTAAGCCTGCCTCTGCTGTCTTACCGGTGTGTAAGACAGTGACACAATAACGTCCCTGTTTTTATTTAAACATTGCTCATCGGGCAAGGCTTTGCCGCGCCTGAAGAATTTTCTGCGCCTGACTTCGGCGCGGAGGGATTACCTATGCTAAAAACCATTACCCGCCAGCTTTTTGCCCGGCTTAATCGCCATTTGCCTTATCGTCTGGTTCACCGCGATCCGCTGCCCGGCGCGCAGACCGCGGTAAATGCGACTATCCCGCCTTCGCTGAGCGAGCGCTGTCTGAAAGTCGCGGCAATGGAGCAGGAGACTCTCTGGCGCGTTTTTGATACGCACCCGGAGGGATTAAACGCCGCCGAGGTAACGCGCGCGCGTGAAAAGCATGGCGAAAACCGCCTTCCAGCCCAGAAACCCTCGCCGTGGTGGGTGCATCTGTGGGTATGTTATCGCAATCCTTTCAACATCTTACTTACGATTCTTGGCGGCATTTCTTATGCCACGGAGGATCTGTTTGCCGCAGGCGTTATCGCCCTGATGGTCGGTATCTCAACACTGCTGAATTTTGTGCAGGAAGCGCGCTCGACGAAAGCGGCGGACGCACTAAAAGCGATGGTGAGCAATACCGCTACCGTACTGCGGGTTATTAATGAAAATGGCGAAAACGCCTGGCTGGAATTACCCATCGATCAACTGGTGCCCGGCGATATTATTAAGCTGGCGGCGGGGGATATGATCCCGGCGGATTTACGGATTATCCAGGCGCGCGATCTGTTTGTCGCCCAGGCGTCGCTGACCGGCGAATCTCTGCCGGTCGAGAAAGTCGCCGCGACGCGTGAGCCCCGGCAAAATAACCCGCTTGAGTGCGACACGCTGTGCTTTATGGGGACGAACGTCGTGAGCGGAACGGCGCAGGCCGTGGTGATGGCGACCGGCACCGACACCTGGTTTGGTCAATTGGCGGGGCGCGTGTCGGAACAAGATAACGAGCAGAACGCTTTCCAGAAAGGAATTAGCCGCGTCAGCATGTTGCTGATCCGCTTTATGCTGGTCATGGCGCCGGTAGTACTGATTATTAATGGTTACACGAAAGGTGACTGGTGGGAAGCGGCGCTATTTGCGCTTTCGGTCGCGGTAGGACTCACCCCGGAAATGTTGCCGATGATCGTCACCTCCACCCTCGCGCGCGGGGCGGTGAAGCTCTCGAAACAGAAAGTTATTGTGAAGCACCTTGATGCGATTCAGAACTTCGGCGCGATGGATATTCTGTGCACCGATAAAACCGGCACACTGACGCAGGACAAAATTGTGCTGGAGAATCATACGGATATTTCTGGTAAGCCCAGCGAGCATGTACTGCATTGCGCCTGGCTGAACAGCCATTATCAGACCGGTCTAAAAAATTTACTGGATACGGCGGTCCTGGAGGGAGTAGACGAAACTGCCGCGCGTCAGCTCTCCGGACGCTGGCAGAAAATAGATGAGATCCCGTTTGATTTTGAGCGTCGCCGGATGTCGGTGGTGGTCGCCGAAGATTCGAACGTGCATCAACTGGTCTGCAAAGGCGCGTTACAGGAGATCCTGAACGTGTGTACTCAGGTGCGCCACAACGGCGATATTGTGCCGCTGGACGACAATATGCTGCGCCGGGTGAAACGTGTTACCGACACGCTGAACCGTCAGGGGCTACGCGTGGTCGCCGTCGCGACCAAATACCTGCCTGCGCGTGAGGGCGATTACCAGCGTATCGATGAATCTGACCTGATCCTGGAAGGGTATATTGCTTTTCTCGATCCGCCGAAAGAGACCACCGCGCCGGCGCTGAAAGCGCTGAAGGCGAGCGGAATTACGGTGAAAATTCTCACCGGCGACAGCGAGCTGGTAGCGGCGAAAGTTTGCCATGAAGTTGGGCTGGATGCGGGCGATGTCGTTATTGGCAGTGATATTGAAGGGTTAAGCGACGACGCGCTGGCGGCGCTGGCCGCCCATACGACGTTGTTTGCGCGTCTGACGCCGATGCATAAAGAGCGCATCGTCACTTTGCTCAAACGCGAGGGGCATGTGGTCGGTTTTATGGGCGACGGGATTAACGATGCCCCGGCGCTGCGGGCGGCGGATATTGGTATCTCGGTAGATGGCGCGGTGGACATCGCCCGTGAAGCCGCCGATATTATTCTGCTGGAAAAGAGCCTGATGGTGCTGGAAGAAGGCGTCATTGAAGGTCGTCGTACTTTTTCTAATATGTTGAAATATATCAAGATGACGGCCAGCTCAAATTTCGGTAACGTGTTTAGCGTACTGGTGGCGAGCGCCTTTTTGCCGTTCCTGCCAATGCTGCCGCTGCACTTGCTGATTCAAAACCTGCTGTACGATGTATCCCAGGTGGCGATTCCGTTTGATAATGTCGATGAAGAACAAATTCAAAAGCCGCAGCGCTGGAATCCGGCGGATTTGGGGCGCTTTATGGTCTTTTTCGGTCCGATCAGCTCGATTTTCGACATTTTGACCTTTTGTCTGATGTGGTGGGTATTTCATGCGAATACGCCAGAAACGCAAACTTTGTTCCAGTCCGGCTGGTTTGTGGTGGGATTACTGTCGCAAACGCTGATTGTGCATATGATCCGTACTCGTCGTCTGCCGTTTATTCAAAGTCGCGCCGCCTGGCCGCTGATGGCGATGACATTGTTGGTGATGGTGGTGGGAGTCTCGTTGCCGTTTTCGCCGCTGGCGTCTTACCTGCAGTTGCAGGCGCTGCCGTTAAGCTATTTCCCGTGGCTGATTGCTATTCTGGCGGGCTATATGACGTTAACCCAGTTGGTGAAAGGGTTTTACAGCAGACGTTATGGCTGGCAGTAAGCGTCGAAGTATTGTGCATTATCGGCCTGGATGGCATACCAGGCCGAATAAGCGATAGCGCCATCCGGCCACTATCTATAAACGAGCGTTAGCGACGAACAGCGATCGCTTCAATCTCAATTTTCACGTCTTTCGGCAGACGGGCAACTTCCACGCAGGAACGCGCCGGGAAGGTGGCGTTGTGCTCGGTGAAGAAGGCTTCGTAGGTGGCGTTGACGGTCGCGAAATCGTTCAGGTCTTTCACGAAGACGGTCGTTTTCACAATGTCGCCTACTTTCAGGCCAGCGGCTTCCACGATAGCTTTAACGTTTTCCAGCGACTGACGTGCCTGAGCGGATACGTCTTCCGCTACGGCACCGGTTTTCGGATCGACCGGGATCTGACCGGAAGTGATTACCATGCTACCCAGGTCAACGCCCTGTACGTATGGGCCGATTGCTGCTGGTGCATTTTCCGTCGCAATAGTTTTGCTCATGATTTCTCCTGAATTACAGCGGTAATAGAATGTCCCCGCTCATTATAGGGAGCCGGGATCTCATAACCAACCCAAATTAGTTGGCCAGCACCACATTATGCGAAAACTCTTTTTCACAGTATTTGCATTTGAGGGCGATATCATTGGCGCGTTTTTTCACTGCAAAGCTGGAGGATACCGGTTCCGCGTGGCTGATGCAGTTGCTGTTCGGGCAAACCAGCACATTATTAATACGCTCTGGCAGGCTGGGGCGTGATTTCCCGACAACGTCGTAGTTGTCGATGCGGTTAACGGTGGCCTGCGGCGCGTACAGAGCAAGTTGGTTAACCTGCTCATCGGTGAGGAAGGTGTTTTCTATTTTGATTAAGTCTTTACGCCCCATCTCGCCAGACGGGAGATTCAGACCGATAGTGATTCGCTGATCGGTCTCGGTCAATTTAAACAGACTCAGCAGTTTAAAGCCTACCTGCGCAGGGATATGGTCAATCACGGTGCCGCATTTAATGGCTTCAACCTGCAGTTTGTTATCGTGTGTCATCGCTTTTCTCCCTTACAGACTCAGTTCGCTATTCAGTACCAACGCCAGTAACGCCTGGCGAGCGAAAATACCGTTGCCCGCCTGTTGGAAGTACCAGGCGTGTGGCGTTTTATCCACATCCGTGGTGATTTCATCAATGCGCGGCAGCGGGTGCAGCACTTTCATATTTTCACGCGCGCCGTTCAGGTCGCTGGCGCGCAGAACAAACTGCGCCTTCACATTGGCGTACTCCGACGGGTCGAGACGCTCTTTCTGTACGCGAGTCATATAGAGGATGTCGACGTCGGCCATGACCTCTTCAATAGACCCATGCAGGCTCCAGGCCATCCCTTTTTCATCCAGCATATCCAGAATGTACTGCGGCATCGCCAGCGCGTCCGGCGCGATAAAATAAAAACGGTTGCCGCTAAATTTCGCCAGCGCCTGGGTTAGCGAATGCACGGTGCGGCCATATTTCAGATCGCCGACCATCGCGATATGCAGGTTATCCAGACGGCCCTGCGTTTCCTGGATGGTAAACAGATCCAACAGGGTTTGCGTCGGATGCTGGTTCGAACCGTCGCCCGCATTGAGCACCGGCACCTGACCGGAAAACTCCGTCGCCAGACGTGCCGCGCCTTCTTGCGGATGGCGCATCACAATCGCGTCCACGTAAGTGCTAATCACTGAGATCGTGTCGGCTAACGTTTCTCCTTTTTTCCCCAGCGACGTGTTGGCGCTGTCGGAGAAGCCCACTACGCTGGCGCCCAGGCGATGCATTGAAGTTTCAAACGACAGGCGGGTACGCGTGGAGGCTTCGAAAAAGCAGCTGGCGATCACTTTATGTTTCAATAGCTCCGGCTGCGGGTTGGCTTTTAATTTCGCCGCCGTCGCCAGTACCAGATTAAGATCGTCGCGGCTGAGGTCGTTTATGGAAATGATATGTTTTTGATATAGCGGGTTAGCCATGTTTATCTCCTGACGCCTGGGCAAAAAAAAGCCCCTCAATTGAGGGGCTTGGTATTGGTTTTCAACGGAAAGAAAAACGGCAGGCCTGCGTCTTTTTTCAGACGCGGTAAGACAGAATGTCGTACACACTGAACCATGCTTCCTCCCGGCAAATTGTCCGCGATTATACTCAGCTCTGTTTTGGGATCAAGCGAATTAATGCATGATTTACTTGTCGCAAACGGTTCTTATGAATTTAAATTCATTTTAAGCAAATAATTAATTTGTTTGTGTACCAGCGCCGTGCGCTGAACGACCCGCGGTGCGACCCAGACAATACTGCTACCGGCAACGACGCCGAGAATTTCCGGCAATGCGTGGTAATCCAGAATTCTCGCGACGGCGCGACCATAACCTGCCGCCGTATGGATAAGGATAAATTCGCTATTATGTTCAACGCTGACGACCATTTCGGCTATTGAACGTCCGGCATCCGGCGAAGGACGCCGCTGGGGATTTACGGAATAAATCTTTTGTCCCTTCGTATTTCTGATTTTTATTGCGCCCAGCAGTTTGAGCAGGCGCGAAACCGTAGACTGACTAATACCTTCAAATCCCTCATTTTGTAAATCGCGGCGAATCTCCTCCTGGGACAGGTAACTTTTTTCACTAATCAGGCGCTGACAAACCGCCAGTTGCTGTTGTTCTTTGGCGGAGTAATCATCGTATTCCTTCATAAATGCACCTTATCTTTATTATTGATATCAACGGACTGGCGAAATTCATCACATTTGTCACATTGATTGCGGATCAATCGGGCGGTTTTGCAGGAAAATGAGAAGCCGATCAAAAAAGGTGACGGCGTGCCTGATGGCGCTGTGCTTATCAGTCCTGTCAGATAAGACGCGTCGCCATCTGGCTCGTTACATCATCGCTCCGATGCTCAGTACCGCCATATTCAGCAATGTCAGGATCAGCAACAGCGGCGCGACCCATTTCAGATAGCGGACATAGGGAACCCGCGCGATCGCCAGACCGCCCATGACCACGGCGGAGGTGGGAGTAACCAGGTTCACAATCCCGGAGGCCGACTGGTAGGCGGTTACGACCAAATCCCGCTGTACGTGGGCAAAATCCGCTAACGGCGCCATAATGGGCATCGTCAATACGGCAAGACCGGAAGAGGAGGGCACCAGGAAGGAAAGCAATACTTCCAGCCAGTAGGTTACGTTTATGAAAATGGTGGTAGAGAGGCCGGAAACCAGACTTTCCGCGCTGTGCAAAATGGTGTGGGTAATCATACCGTTATCCATGACCACCACAATGCCGCGCGCGATACCAATAATTAGCGCCACGCCGAGCAAATCCCGCGCGCCGTCGATAAAGGTACTGGTGAACGCTTCCTCGCCCATCCGCGTTATCACGCCAACGATAATCGCCGCCGCCAGAAAAACGCCGGAGATTTCCGCCATCCACCAGCCGAGAACCGCCACGCCGTAAATCATCACCGCGAAAGAGGCGGCGAAGATCAGCAGCACCCATTTCCGGGTAGCCGTAAACTCCAGCAGTGTATTGGCGCGATTGCCGAGAAAATGAGCGCGATTTTCCTCCATTTTATCCGCCACGATAGAAAGCTCAGGATGGGCGCGGACTTTGCGCGCATAGCGCATTACCCAAAACACGCACAGTACGTAGCCGACAATTAGCAGCAGTACGCGCATCAGCATTCCCTGAGTAAAAGGGATGCCGGCGGCGTTGGCGGCAATGACCGTGGCGAAAGGGTTAATGGTCGAACCGAGCGTGCCTATCCCTGCGCCGAGCAGTACGGTTGCCGCCGCCACTAACGGATCGAAGCGGGCCGCCATCATGACCGGCACCAGCAGCGTGTAGAAGGGCAACGACTCCTCCGCCATGCCATAGATAGTGCCGCCTGCGGCGAACAGCGCCATCAGAATGGGGATCATCCACTCATCTTTGCCGTTGAGTTTGACTGTTACCCGTTCAATACCGGCATCAATCGCCCCCGTTTTATTCACCACCCCCAGAAAGCCGCCGATAATCAAGACAAACAGCGCGACGTCAATGGCGCCGGCGGTGTAGGTTTCGTGGTTATAGAGGCCGTCAATCGGCGCCAGTAAAACAGCGGTAATCCCTTGCGGATGCGCGTCCACGGGGGCATACGTTCCCGCCACCGGCACCTCTTTTCCCAGCGTGGCGTTCATCGCCATTTGGTATTTTCCCGCCGGCACAATCCAGGTCATCACCGCGACCAGGGCAATAAGAATAAACAGGATGGTATAAGCGGTGGGAAATTTAAATTTACCCATGATGTTCTCTCCTGATATCACGGATATGCGCCGCGAGGGCGCATATCCTGTGGGATTAGTCGCCGAGCGTCGCCACCATGACCGCTTTGATGGTGTGCATCCGGTTTTCCGCTTCATCGAAGACTATCGAGCCTGCGGACTCGAACACCTCTTCCGTGACCTCCAGTCCTTTCAGGCCGTAAGCCATTTCGATTTCGCGTCCCACTTTGGTGTGCTCGTTATGGAAGGCGGGCAGGCAGTGCATAAACTTCACATCAGGATTACCGGTAGCGTTTACCACCTGCTGGTTGACCTGATATGGCGTCATCAGACTGACGCGCTCCGCCCAGGCTTCTTTGGGTTCTCCCATCGAGACCCAGACGTCGGTATAGAGGAAATCCACACCGTGAACACCGTCTTCAACGCTCTCCGTTAAGGTGATACGAGCGCCGGTAACGCTGGCGATTTCCCGGCACTGCGCGACAAGCGCGGCATCAGGCCAGAAGGACTTTGGCGCTATCAGGCGGATATCCATGCCCATCTTCGCCGCGCCCACCATCAGCGAGTTGCCCATGTTGTTGCGCGCGTCGCCCAGGTAGGCGAAGCTCAGTTCCGGCAGCGTTTTACCCGGCGCGTGTTCCAGCATGGTCATCAGATCGGCCAGGATCTGGGTGGGGTGAAATTCATCGGTCAGGCCGTTCCAGACGGGAACGCCCGCGTATTCCCCCAGCTCTTCCACAATGTGTTGACCAAAACCGCGATATTCGATGCCGTCATACATCCGCCCCAGGACGCGAGCAGTATCTTTCATGGACTCTTTATGGCCGATCTGCGAGCCGCTTGGGCCGAGATAAGTCACCTGCGCACCCTGGTCGAAAGCGGCGACTTCAAACGCGCATCGGGTGCGGGTAGAGGTTTTTTCAAAAATCAGCGCGATGTTTTTGCCGATCAGCGTTTGCTTTTCGCATCCGGCTTTTTTTGCGGCTTTCAGCTCAATAGCCAGATCGATGAGGTGTTGGATTTCCGCCGGGGTGTAGTCAAGCAGCTTCAAAAAGTTACGATTTTTCAGTGAAATAACCATTACAATATCCTTGTTAAAATGAATTGCCTGATGGCGCTGCGCTTATCCGGCCCACGGTTATGCGCGCTCTGTAGGCCGAATAAGGCGGAAGCCGCCATCCGGTAAAAAGCCTTATGCGTCAACGTCGGCGGTTTCACACCGAATCAAAGTACCTTTCTCGCCCGCGAGAATGGCTTGCCCATCCGCCAGCGAGCCGATTCCGGCAATGCCGCGGCAATGGCTGACAAACTCAGCGCAGGCGGTCACTTTCGGGCCCATCGAACCGGCGTCGAACTGCATTTCACGAAGCAGCTCCGGCGTAACCTGCGCCAGCGGGCGTTGGGTGGGCTTGCCCCAGTCGAGATACACCGCGTCGGCATCGGTCAGAATGAGCAGCGCGTCGGCGTGAATTTGGCTGGCAAGCAGGGCGGCGGACAGATCTTTGTCGATCACCGCCTCGATACCGTGGTAGCCATCGGCTTTTTCCACGACCGGCACACCGCCGCCGCCGTTACAGATAACTAGGTGATCGCGGCTAATCAGCGCGCGGATGGCATCGTTTTCCACAATGCGTTTCGGCTGCGGGGAGGGCACAACGCGGCGGAAGGCGTTACCGTCGGCTTTGAATACCCAGCCCTTTTCTGCCTGTAACGCACGGGCCTGCGCTTCGTCGTAAATCGGTCCGATATATTTGGTTGGATTGAGGAATGCCGGGTCGTTGGCATCGACTTCGACCTGGGTGAGCAGGACGCTGATTTCACGCTCCGGCAGATGATTCTTCAGCGCCTGTTGCAGCATGTAGCCAATCATGCCCTGGCTTTCCGCACCGAGAATATCGAGCGGGTAGGGCGTAACGTTAGCGTAGGCGCTATTTTGTAGCGCCAGCAGTCCTACCTGTGGGCCGTTGCCGTGCACTAACACCACGCGCCATTGCCGGGTAAGCTGGGCGATGGTTCTGGCCGCCAGTTCGATATTTTTACGCTGAATATCAGCCTCCAGCGGTTCGCCGCGTTTGAGCAGCGCATTGCCGCCCAGCGCGACGACCAGTGTGCGTTTGTTTTCCATAACGTCTCCTTTAAATACCATCGCGTTCCAGTGGACAGCTCATGCAGCGTGCGCCCCCGCGCCCGCGACCCAGTTCATCGCCGGGAATGGGAAGGACGGTAATGCCGGCTTTGTCGTATTTTTCGTTGGTCCAGATGTTGCGCTCATAGCCCACCACCACGCCGGGACGCAGGGTGAGCACGTTATTGGCGTCATTCCACTGTTCGCGCTCAGCTTCAAATGCGTCGCCGCCAGTGGTGATTAAGCGCACCTGATCGATGCCAAGCGCTTTTTCAAGAGCATGAACCAGCGTGCTCTCCTGGGTTCGTTTCAGACCGCCGCGTCCGTCTGGCGTCAGCGTCCAGCACTGAACGTCCGGGCGAACGACTTCCGGATAGACGGAGAAGGTGTCGATATCAATGTGGGTCATGACGGTATCAAGGTGCATGCAGGAGCGATGTTTTGGCAGTTCAACGGCAATGACGCGTTCCGCCTGACGATGTTTAAACAATGCCTGCGCCAGGAACTCGACGCCCTGCGGCGTAGTACGTTCAGACATACCGATCAACACCGCGCCGCGGCCAATCACCAGCACATCGCCGCCCTCTAAAGTGGCGTGGTCGTAATTAATGTCCTCGTCGCCGAAATATTTAATGAAATCACCGCCTGCGAATTGAGGATGCCAGCGATAAATAGCTCGTAAATTATTCGTTTCACGTTGGCGTGCAGGTTTTGCCATGGGGTTAATTGAGACGCCGTTATATATCCAGCAGGACGTGTCACGGGTAAATAGGTGATTCGGTAATGGCTTCATAATAAAGTCATTAATATCGTGAGTATCGACCACCATATTTTTTATGGAGGCGGGGATTTCGCCGTAAGTTAAACCGCCGCTTAAATGGCGAGCCAGTTCACGGTGCGGCATATCCGCCAGCCAGGCGCGAATATCTGCGGCAAAGGTGGGCCCAAGGCGATAATCGGAAATTTGCGTATCCAGTAGCCAGGCTTTAGCGTCAGCCACATCCAGCGTTTGGGTGAGCAGGTCGGTTAACAGCAACACTTCTATCCCTTGCTGGCGCAGCGTGTTGGCAAAAATGTCATGCTCTTCGCCAGCGCGCTCTACGGATAATACATCGTCAAAAAGTAATTCCTGACAATTTGAAGGGGTAAGTCTTTTTAGGCTGAGATTGGGACGATGCAACATTACGCTGCGTAATTGACCGATTTCAGAACCGACAAAATGCTTTTCCATCATTATACCTTTTACATAATTTCAAGAATAAAGAAGGAGTGGCTGCAAATATTTAGCGTGCTTGCAGTCGCGGCGTTTCAGTTAAATTCGGGAGCAATGATTGAATTTTATTTGGGTTGTTAATGTGATGAGATTCACATCAATCAAGGAGTGCTATTTTTCTTATTTAATATATGAGCCGGGTCAGAGAAATTCAAAAAACAATAAGGCATTAAATGAATTACTACGCAGCTATATGGTTTGTTATTTTTTTATTGTTAATTATTTGTTTGTTGTATTGAATGATATTTAAATCTTAACTACTTGAAAATAAAGTGATTATTTTTAAGAGTTGCATAACTATGCGTGAGGGGGATTTTATTATCGGGGATATTTAAATAATTTAAAAATAACTATGGATAGAGAAGTCATTTATGCAGGGAGAGCGAATTGTGATCGCTAAAACGTTTTTATGTTAACGCCTTTAATATCAAAGCGTTGTTAGTGATGGCAATTTGGCACCGCTGGGGTTTATGCATAGATACTGCATAAAGTTGGGCGAACTATTAACAATATATAAACACCGCTGGCGATAAACATGCGCTGGTGCAAAATCGATGAGAGTAAGGGTAGTATGGCAGCCATTTTTCTCGTATAAAGAGAAAAATAAAACGCTGTTTTAACTAAGGGGATGCGATGATTATTGGCAATATTGAACATCTGGAGGCCTGGCTGCCGACGGCGTTACGGCAGGCGATTGAGCACGTCAATGCGCATGTCACGGCAACGACCGCGCCAGGTAAGTATGACATTGACGGCGACAGGCTGTTTTATATGATTTCTGAAAATATGACGGAGCCGGGCGAATCGCGCAGCGCAGAGTATCACGCCCGTTATCTTGATATTCAGATTGTGCTACAAGGTCAGGAAGGGATGGCATTCAGTACCCGGCCTGCAGGAACGCCGCACACGGACTGGCTGACGGATAAAGACATTGCATTTTTACCGACGAGCGTCGACGAGAAAACCGTCGTCCTGAACGAAGGCGACTTTGTGGTGTTTTATCCCGGCGAAGTGCATAAGCCTCTGTGCGCGGTGGGAGAACCGGCGCGGGTACGTAAAGCGGTTGTGAAAATGCTGATGGCGTAATATTTTGTCCGGATGGCGGCGCCTGCACGTTGCGATTTTGTAGGCCAACCGCCATCATAACGACATTATTTAGACAGCGTCGCTACCATTACTGCTTTGATGGTATGCATTCGGTTTTCCGCTTCATCAAAGACAATGCTGGCCGCAGACTCAAAAACCTCGTCGGTCACTTCCATCCCGCCATGTAAACCGTACTCTTCGGCCATTTTTTTGCCGAGCGTGGTTTCGTCATCATGGAACGCAGGCAGACAATGCAGGAACTTAACCTGCGGATTGCCGGTTAACGCCATCATCTGGCTGTTGACCTGATAATCACGCAGCAGGGCAATACGCTCCGCCCATTTCTCTTTGGGTTCGCCCATAGAGACCCAAACATCGGTATAGATAAAATCCGCGCCTTTTACGCCCGAGGCGATATCTTCGGTCAGGGTGATGGCGCCACCGTTCTTTTTCGCCATGGCGCTGCACTCCGCCACTAACGCGGCTTGCGGCCAGCAGGCTTTTGGCGCGACCAGACGGAGATCCAATCCTGTTAACGCGGCGGCTTCCAGCATGGAGTTACCCATGTTATTACGCGCGTCTCCGGCATAGACCAACGTCATCTCGTTAAAGGCTTTACCCGGCAGATGTTCCTGCATGGTGAGCAGATCCGCCAGTAATTGCGTTGGGTGATACTCATCGGTTAAACCGTTCCATACCGGCACACCGGAATATTCAGCCAGCGTTTCGACGATCTCCTGGCCATATCCTCGATACTGAATACCGTCAAACATCCGGCCCAGGACGCGGGCAGTATCTTTGATGGACTCTTTATGGCCGATCTGGCTCCCGCTGGAGCCCAGGTACGTCACGCGCGCCCCCTGATCGTATGCGGCAACTTCGAAAGAGCATCGTGTCCGGGTCGAGTCTTTTTCGAAGATGAGCGCAATATTTTTACCCACCAGCTTTTGTTCTTCTTTACCGTTTTTCTTATCGGCTTTCAGTTTGGCGGCAAGCTGCAACAGAGCAGTGAGTTCACTGGCGGTGAAATCAAGTAACTTTAAAAAAGGTTTTTGGTAAAACGTAGACATACTTCCCTCACATGGCTTAGGCCTCTCATTGAATTAAAATTCACTTTATATGGATGATTATTCATTTGCAACCCTGTTTGATAAAACTTTTCTCGATAAGGTGGAGGCAACGTCGGCGGTATGTGACAATAAGAGTATCGGCAGGACATCTATGAGGAACGAGCTATGGCAAACCCGGAATTACTGGAAGAGCAGCGTGAAGAAACGCGGTTAATTATTGAAGAGTTACTTGAGGACGGCAGCGATCCGGATGCGCTGTACACTATCGAGCATCACCTTTCCGCTGACGATTTCGAAACGTTGGAAAAAGCCGCGGTAGAAGCCTTTAAACTCGGCTATGAAGTGACGGAGCCGGAAGAGCTGGAAGTGGAAGAGGGCGATACGGTCATTTGTTGCGACATTCTCAGCGAGTGCGCGTTGAACGCCGAACTCATCGACGCTCAGGTTGAGCAACTGATGAACCTGGCGGAAAAATATGATGTTGAATACGACGGCTGGGGAACCTATTTTGAAGACCCTAATGGCGAAGAGGGTGACGACGACGATTATGTCGATGAAGATGACGACGGCGTGCGTCACTAAAGCTGTATAGTATGACGGTACGGCAGCGTCTGCTGTCGTATTTTTTTAACAGGTTACGTATGAATTACCCGCAAATACTCTCTCCGGTGCTTAATTTCCTGCATTGCCCGACGCCGCAGGCGTGGATTGTCCAGGCCCGCGATCCGCAAAATCTTCCTCTTCTGCTTACCGATCACTTGATCTGCGAACTGAAGGCTGCGCAAACCGCGTTGCTGTTGGTGCGTAAATATGTCGCCGATAAATCGGGCGCCGACGCGCTGCTCGCCTGGCTGCAACCTTACGAGGCGTTCGCGTTTCGTCAGGGGCCGGAGCCGGATTTTGTTGCCCTGCATAGACAGATTAGCAAAAGCGCCATGCCGCAAACTGATGACCCCTGGGGTCGTCAGCTGATCGACCGTATGGTGTTATTGATTAAAGAGGAGTTGCACCATTTTTGGCAGGTACGCGAGGTCATGCAGGCCAGAAACATTCCTTATGTGAAAATCACCGCCAGCCGCTACGCGAAAGGAATGTTGAAAGCGGTACGCACGCACGAACCGCTCACCTTAATTGATAAGCTGATTTGCGGGGCGTATATCGAAGCCCGCTCCTGCGAACGTTTTGCCGCTCTGGCGCCCTGGCTGGATGAGGATTTACAGACGTTTTATCTCTCGCTTCTGCGCTCCGAAGCGCGGCATTATCAGGATTACCTGGCGCTGGCGCAGCAGATTTCCACTGAGGACATTTCTGCGCGCGTGCGCTATTTTGGCGACGTGGAAGCTGACCTTATCTTGTCGCCAGACCGCGAGTTTCGTTTTCATAGCGGCGTGCCAGCCGCCGGATAAAGGGTAAAATTAAAGATTAGCGTTTTTATCTTTTACGCTGTCGCCACCTGCGTGGTCATCCGCCCGACATCAAACTGCTGGCGAGCAGAAAAAGTCATTTTCATGATATTCTGTCCTGAGTAAAGCCTGCCCTGCGGCAGGCAAAAAGAACTCACTCAGTGTTATATTCCCGAAAGGTGACCTTGAACAATGCCCTTTTTGCATCAATCACTACGGGTTTTTGTGTTGAAATACTTACTGTTTCACGCCTTTTGACGCTTCAGAGCAGATCTTGCCAACAAAAGTTTGTTTAATTTTGTTGATGGAGGTTGTTTTATTACCTCCTGCATCGACATCTGATTTCATGGTCATCGCAAATTCTGTATCGCTTATTTTCGTCGTTTCTACAATAGAGTGCGATTTGACATCAGGATTATTACACACAGTCTCATTGATCAGTTTGGTATCCGTACTTTCTACAAATGTTGTCGTGCAACCGCCTGCACTGGTAGAAAAACCCTTCACCATTTTTTTAGAATCTTCAGACATTTTAGGGGTATAACACATAAGTGTCGCTATGCCCGAATTTTTTTGATCCATTAATACTTCTTTTGTATCTGGATTGATGGTGCGCATTTCTATATTTTCCATTTTCCATTCGCCGGGCTGTATATCTAAAGCATATACATTAGAGATACTAATAAACATAGCGGGGAAAACAATTGCTGATAATAGGCGTTTCATTTATAACTTCCTTGAATAATAAGTAATTCCCGGATAACAGGATGTTTCCGGGATTACTTATATCAGCAAAAATAATACCTGGCGAGGATAAATAAACGCCTGGTTTTCAGAGATCCTTTAACATCCTCACTTCGCAATCGACATGTCCGGTGCAGCCGAGCGGTTCGCTAATATGTTCAAATCCTAAACGTTCGTATAGCGCAATCGCCTCGCGTAAAAAAGCCGTTGTTTCCAGATAGCAGCGTTTAAAACCCTGTTCACGGGCATGATCCAGTGCCATCAGCGCCAGCTTTTTCGCCAGTCCCTGGCCACGAATCACCGGTAAAAAATACATTTTTTGCAGTTCACAAATGTCTGGTTCGCTACAGGATAACGGCGCCACGCCGCCGCCGCCCACCACACAACCGTTTTGCTCTACCACCCAGTAGGCCGCGCCCGGTTGGCTATAAACCTGATACAGTTCATCCAGATTGGGGTCGGCAACGGTATAACCTTTATCTGCGGTAAGTCCGTATTCCGCTGAAACCTGACGGATGACACGGGCAATAGCGGCATTGTCGGCGGTAGTGATTCGGCGCACCGTGAGCGTTGGCGAGGCGACATTATTCATAATATGGCTCAATTTTTAAAATTTATTTATAGATTACTTTAATACCACCGTCTTGAGTCACGCGCAAGGAGATCCTGAATCAGACAAAATAAAAGGCGGAAAAATTAAACAAAAATAGTATCGTAGTCAAATCAGTAACAATTTACTGGTTTTTATTATTAATTCTAATAGATTGTAATTCAGGGATATGATTCATGAATAACGTTATCAGTAGTAAAGATAACCATAATCACACGTTGGTGTTTACAGGCAAGGGCGGAAAGTATTTTGTTATTTGCCTTGTGAATTTCTTGTTGACGTGTATCACGTTGGGAATCTATGCGCCGTGGGCGATGGTGAAATGTCGACGTTATATTTATACTAATATGACGCTAAACAATCAGCCTTTTGCTTACAAAGCCACGGGCGGCGCATTATTTATTAGTGTGTTGTTAGTTTTTATTATTTATATTGTTAGCCTCTCTCTTATTGAACACGGTCATCCCGGTCTCGGTTTTACGCTATTCGGCTTATTAATTGCGATTATTCCTTTTATGGCGGTGAAAGGATTACAGTATCAGGCGATGATGACTTCGCTTAATGGCGTACATTTTGGATTCCAGTGTTCCATGCGGCGCGCCTGGTGGTACATGTTCGCTCTCCCGGTACTCCTGATGGTGGCGCTTTATATTGTTCTTTATATTATCTCACTGGTAACCATCGCCGTCGGCGGTTTAGTGTTCAATATCGTTTTTCTCGGTTTGCTGGCTATTATTGGGATAGGGGTCATTAACGGTATTACCTACAGCAAATGGATGACCTTGTTTGGCAATGGCGCAAACTTTGGCATTCATCGTTTCTCGATTCAGGTTAATGTTAAAACGTGCATCAGAGGGTGCGTGTTGGCAATGTTGACCCTTTTCCCTTTTGCTGTCGTGATTGGTTATCTAATCGCGCCGGTGTTCACCGACATGATTCTTTTGAGTATGATGGGGAATGCGCAGGCAGGAGGGGCGCTTATTCTGCAATATTATGGCCAGATAATGGCATGTTATTTCCTCTATTTTCTCGCGATTATTGTGGTAACCAGTTACTTATATGTGGCGTTACGCAACCTGTTTTTAAACAATTTGTCACTGGCGAACGATTCGATTCGTTTTCATTCCTCTGTCACTGCACACGGTATGCTGTGGCGGTTACTGGTGGTGTTTGTGATTTCCGGCGTGACCTTAGGGCTGGCTTATCCGTGGTTGAAAATTTGGCTGGTGAGCTGGCTGGCGCAGAATACACAGGTCCAGGGCGATCTGGATTCGCTTGAGTTAACCAATGATGAGAAGCCGCTGGAAAACAGCCTGCTAATGTGGATTTCTCGTGGCATTATGCCTTACTTCCCGTTTATCTGATGTAAAAAGGCCGACGTTTACGTCGGCCCATAATTCATGTTGTCGGATGGCGGCGTGAATGCCTTATCCGGTCTACCGATCGCGCCATGTCAATAAGCGAACGTGTAGGCCTGGTAAGCGAAGCGCCATCAGGCTTTCAGATTACAGCGCGCTAATAACCGCCTGCTGCTCAATCAGTTTCGCTTTGGCTTCTGCGTAACCGTCCAGCTTCTCACGCTCTTTGGCAATCACCGCTTCCGGCGCACGGGCGACGAAACCTTCGTTGGACAGTTTGCCTTCGATACGGGCAATCTCGCCTTCGATTTTCGCCACTTCTTTCGCCAGACGCGCCAGCTCATCGTCTTTGTTGATGAGGCCTGCCATCGGGATCAGCAGTTCGGCGCCGTCGATGATTTTGGTCACGGAAACCGGGCCTTTGTCATCGGCTGGCAGCACGGTGATGCTTTCCAGACGCGCCAGGGTTTGCAGGAAGCTACGGTTGTCGTTAACACGACGAACGGCTTCTTCACTACAGCCGCGCAGCAGCAGTTCCAGCGGTTTGCCCGGGGCGATGTTCATTTCCGCACGAATGTTACGTACTGCGACGATCGCCTGCTTCAGCCACTCGGTATCGGCCAACGCGGCTTCATCCACCTGTGCGGCGTTATATTCCGGGAACGGCTGCAGCATGATGGTGTCGGCGGTAATACCACAGATAACCTTCACGCGCTGCCAGATGGTTTCGGTAATGAACGGGATGATAGGATGCGCCAGGCGCAGCAGACCTTCCAGAACGGTGACCAGCGTATGGCGGGTGCCGCGCAGTTCAGACTCGGAACCCCCGGTCATTACCGGCTTGGTCAGCTCCAGATACCAGTCGCAGAACTGGTTCCAGGTGAATTCATACAGAATGCCCGCGGCGATATCGAAGCGGAAGCTGTCCAGCGCGTCGCGGTAGGCTTTAACGGTCTGGTTGAATTCCGCCAGGATCCAGCGGTCCGCCAGCGACAGCGTCATTTCGCCGCCGTTGAAGCCGCAATCCTGCTCTTCGGTGTTCATCAGCACAAAGCGGCTGGCGTTCCACAGCTTGTTACAGAAGTTACGATAACCTTCCAGACGCTTCATATCCCAGTTGATATCGCGGCCGGTCGAAGCCAGCGCCGCCAGGGTAAAGCGCAGGGCGTCGGTGCCGTGCGGCTCGATGCCATTCGGGAACTGCTTCTCGGTACGCTTGCGAATTTTCTCCGCCATCTGCGGCTGCATCATGTTGCCGGTGCGTTTTTCCAGCAGTTCCGGCAGGGAGATGCCGTCCACCATATCCAGCGGGTCGATAACGTTACCCTTGGATTTGGACATCTTCTGGCCTTCGTCGTCGCGAATCAGACCGGTCATATAGACGGTATGGAACGGCACCTGCGGCTTGCCGTTTTCATCTTTGATGAAGTGCATGGTCATCATGATCATGCGGGCAATCCAGAAGAAGATGATATCGAAGCCGGACACCATCACGCTGGTGGGGTGGAACTGACGCAGGGCGTCGGTGTTTTCCGGCCAGCCGAGGGTGGAGAAAGTCCACAGCGCGGAGGAGAACCAGGTATCGAGAACGTCTTCGTCCTGACGAAGCTGAACGTCGGCACCAAGGTTGTTTTCCTGACGCACTTCGTCTTCTGTACGGCCAACGTAGACGTTGCCGTCGTTGTCATACCATGCCGGGATACGGTGACCCCACCACAACTGACGAGAGATACACCAGTCCTGGATATCACGCATCCAGGAGAAGTACATGTTTTCGTACTGCTTCGGCACGAACTGAATGTCGCCGTTTTCAACCGCTTCCACCGCCGGTTTCGCCAGCACGTCTGCACGCACATACCACTGGTCGGTTAGCATCGGTTCGATAACCACGCCGCCACGGTCGCCGTAAGGGACGGTCAGGTCGTGCGGTTTAATTTCTTCCAGCAGGCCCAGCGCGTCAACGGCAGCAACGACTGCTTTACGGGCAGCAAAGCGTTCCAGCTTCTGGAACTCAGCCGGAATCTCGCTGGAATAAACGTCAGACTCTTCACCTTTGGTATCGAACACTTCCGCGCTTTCGCGGATGTCGCCGTCAAAGGTCAGGATGTTGATCATCGGCAGGGCATGACGTTTCCCGACCTCATAGTCGTTAAAGTCGTGCGCCGGGGTGATCTTCACGCAGCCGGTGCCTTTTTCCATATCGGCATGTTCGTCGCCAACGATTGGAATGCGGCGGTTAACCAGCGGCAGAATAACGAATTTGCCAATCAGATCTTTATAACGCGGATCTTCCGGGTTCACGGCCACGCCGGTATCGCCCAGTACGGTTTCCGGACGGGTGGTGGCGACAACCAGGTAATCTTTACCGTCTGCGGTTTTCGCGCCGTCGGCAAGCGGATAGCGGATGTGCCACATCGAGCCTTTGGACTCGCGGTTTTCCACTTCCAGGTCAGAGATGGCGGTGCGCAGTTTCGGGTCCCAGTTCACCAGGCGTTTGCCACGGTAAATCAGGTCTTCTTTGTACAGGCGAACAAAGACTTCTTTCACGGCATTGGAAAGGCCTTCGTCCATGGTGAAGCGCTCGCGTTCCCAGTCAACGGAGTTGCCGAGACGGCGCATCTGACGGGTAATGGTGCCGCCGGATTCCGCTTTCCACTGCCAGATTTTGTCGATAAACGCATCGCGGCCGTAGTCGTGACGGGTTTTACCTTCTTCAGCGGCAATCTTGCGCTCAACCACCATCTGGGTCGCGATCCCGGCGTGGTCGGTGCCGACCTGCCACAGAGTGTTTTTACCCTGCATACGCTGGTAACGGATCATGGTATCCATGATGGTTTGCTGGAAAGCATGTCCCATATGCAAACTGCCGGTGACGTTCGGCGGCGGGATCATGATGCAGAAGGACTCTTTGCTTTCGTCGCCGTTAGGCTTGAAATAGCCCTGCTTTTCCCAGTGCTCGTAAAGCGGCTGTTCGATATCTTGGGGGTTATATGTCTTTTCCATTATTTCCAGGTTGCCGTATTCAGGTTAAAACCAGCCACGCGGTAGGCTTTGTAGCGTTCGCGCGCCAGTTGTTTCAAAGTTTCTTCGTAAGGGACGAAGTCTACCACTTCTGTGAAAGCGGTGGCAAAATCTGCAAAGCTTGTACGCAGGCTGATTAAAATATCGCGCGGGCTGCTGTTGCGTTTTTGCGGCCAGGCAATTTCAACCGGCGCGCCGCCGCGTGGGCCTTCGCCTGCCAGATTGTGCGGGACAAAACTTTCCGCCGGTCTTGCCCACAGCGCTTCATCCAGCCGAATGGCCTGCTTCTCATCTTCGCAGGCGATCAGCACGCGCTTGCCGGCGCGCCAACGTTCTGCGGCAATTTCACACACCAGTTGTTCAACGGCGCTTAAACCGTTGACGGTAGTGTCATTGTCCAGAAGATAGAACGTCGCATTCTTCATATATGGGGCTTCTTGTGGTGGATTTAAATGCGTTGCCATGATGCATCCCGTAGGCCGGATAAGCGCAGCGCCATCCGGCAAAACGCCTGATGGCGGCGCTAATACGCCTTATCAGGCCTACGGGGTAATCTCAAACTTACTCTTCGCCGTTAAAGCCCGCACGATTGAGCAGGAACTGCGACAGCAGCGCTACCGGACGACCCGTCGCGCCTTTCGCTTTGCCGGATCGCCAGGCGGTGCCGGCGATATCCAGGTGCGCCCAGTTATACTTACGGGTAAAGCGTGACAGGAAGCAGCCCGCGGTGATAGCGCCGCCAGGACGACCACCAATATTCGCCATATCCGCAAAGTTGGACTCCAGTTGTTCCTGGAACTCATCGCCCAGCGGCAGACGCCACGCGCGGTCGCCCGCTTGCTCGGACGCGCCGATCAGTTCATGCGCCAGCGGGTTATGGTTCGACATCAGACCGGTAATGTGATGGCCCAGCGCAATCACGCAGGCACCGGTTAGCGTCGCGACGTCGATAACCGCTTCCGGCTCGAAGCGTTCAACGTAGGTCAGCACGTCGCACAAAACCAGACGGCCTTCGGCGTCGGTGTTCAGGACTTCAACGGTTTGACCAGACATGGTGGTCAGCACGTCGCCCGGACGATACGCGCGTCCGCCCGGCATGTTTTCACAGCCCGCCAGCACGCCGATAACGTTAATCGGTAGCTGAAGCTCGGCAACCATACGCATCACGCCGTAAACCGCCGCCGCGCCGCACATGTCGTACTTCATCTCGTCCATCCCTTCAGATGGCTTGATGGAGATGCCGCCGGAGTCGAAGGTCAGGCCTTTACCCACCAGCACGATCGGGCGCGCGTCTTCGGATGGATTGCCCTTGTACTCAATCACCGACATCAGCGATTCATTCTGCGAACCGTGGCCGACCGCCAGATAAGCGTTCATACCCAGTTCGCGCATTTGCTGTTCGCCGATTACGCGGGTGATGACATTTTTGCTGTAGCTGTCGGCCAACTGGCGCGCCTGTGACGCCAGGTAGGCGGCGTTACAGATATTGGGCGGCATGTTGCCGAGATCTTTCGCTGCCTTAATCCCGGCGGCGATGGCCAGACCGTGCTGAATGGCGCGTTCGCCGCTGGTGAGCTCACGGCGGGTCGGCACATTAAAGACCATCTTACGTAGCGGGCGGCGCGGCTCGCTCTTGTTGGTCTTGAGTTGATCAAAGCTATAAAGCGTCTCTTTGGCCGTTTCGACGGCCTGACGCACTTTCCAGTAGTTGTTGCGGCCTTTGACGTGCAGTTCGGTCAGGAAACAGACGGCTTCCATCGAACCGGTATCATTCAGAGTATTTATCGTTTTCTGAATAACCTGCTTATACTGACGTTCATCAAGCTCGCGCTCTTTGCCGCAACCAATGAGGAGGATTCGCTCGGAAAGAACGTTAGGAACATGGTGCAGCAACAGAGTCTGCCCCGGTTTTCCTTCCAGTTCGCCGCGACGCAGCAATGCGCTGATGTATCCGTCGCTAATTTTGTCGAGCTGTTCTGCAATCGGAGAAAGGCGACGCGGTTCAAAGACGCCCACGACAATGCAGGCACTCCGCTGTTTCTCCGGGCTACCGCTTTTTACACTGAACTCCATGCACTATGCTCCTGAATCTTAAAGACAACAGTGGTGGCTACAGCTATACTCGTCGTCTTTCAAGTTGCAGATGCGTTGGCTGCGCCTGCTCACCCCTGTCGCTTACCTGATGTAAGCTCCGGGGCTCCACAGTCTTGCCGCCTGCCTGCAACTCGAAATCCATTAGAGTATAGAAATTGAAAGCTTTCGTAACTCATATCCGCTGTTGCGGTGACTTCGTGTTAATCTTAACGTTATTACGGCATTGGCACGTCAGAACAAGTTCTGAGAGGTGAATCCGCTGAGTATAATGATCTTAGCGATGATTTCGACGACTCAAGAGAATAAATGACGTTTAAGCCATGAAACAAGCTAAATTCCAGCAAAAAAATGGGTTTTTACGGGCGTATTTAAAGTGATAATCATAAGATATCTGGTGCGGGAGACGCTCAAAAGCCAGCTGGCGATACTCTTCATCTTACTTTTGATCTTCTTTTGTCAAAAGTTAGTGAGGATTCTCGGCGCGGCGGTTGACGGCGATATTCCCGCAAATCTGGTGCTCTCGCTTCTGGGGCTGGGCGTACCGGAAATGGCGCAGCTCATCCTGCCTTTAAGCCTGTTCCTGGGGCTGCTGATGACGCTGGGCAAACTGTATACCGAAAGTGAAATTACGGTCATGCACGCCTGTGGGTTGAGCAAAGCCGTGCTGGTAAAGGCCGCCATGGTACTGGCGTTATTTACCGGTATCCTTGCGGCGGTTAACGTGATGTGGGCCGGTCCCTGGTCGTCAAAACACCAGGATGAAGTGCTGGCGGAGGCGAAAGCGAACCCCGGTATGGCGGCGCTGGCGCAGGGGCAATTCCAGCAGGCGACCAACGGCAGCTCGGTGCTGTTTATCGAAAGCGTTGATGGCAGCGACTTCCACGATGTTTTCCTGGCGCAGATTCGCCCTAAGGGCAATGCTCGTCCTTCTGTGGTAGTGGCTGATTCCGGACACCTTACTCAGTTGCGCGATGGTTCCCAGGTTGTCACCTTAAACAAAGGGACACGTTTTGAAGGAACGGCGTTGCTACGCGATTTTCGCATCACCGACTTCCAGAACTATCAGGCGATTATTGGCCATCAGGCCGTGGCGCTGGACCCGAACGATACCGACCAGATGGACATGCGCACGCTGTGGAATACCGACAACGATCGCGCTCGCGCCGAGCTGCACTGGCGTATCACGTTAGTCTTTACCGTATTTATGATGGCGCTGATGGTCGTGCCGCTCAGCGTGGTGAATCCACGTCAGGGGCGCGTCTTGTCTATGTTGCCCGCCATGCTGCTTTATCTGCTGTTCTTCCTGATCCAGACCTCCATTAAATCGAATGGCGGTAAAGGCAAACTGGACCCGGTTATCTGGATGTGGGCGGTCAACCTGATCTATCTGGCGTTGGCGATTGGTTTAAACCTGTGGGATACGGTGCCGGTCCGCCGCCTGCGTGCCCGTTTTCTGCGTAAAGGAGCGGTATAATGCAGCCATTTGGTGTACTTGACCGCTATATCGGTAAAACCATTTTTACCACCATCATGATGACGTTGTTCATGCTGGTGTCGCTCTCCGGGATCATCAAGTTTGTCGATCAGCTGAAAAAAGCGGGGCAGGGTAACTACGACGCGCTGGGCGCGGGTATGTACACCCTGCTCAGCGTACCTAAGGATATCCAGATCTTCTTTCCTATGGCGGCGCTGCTTGGCGCGCTGCTGGGACTGGGGATGCTGGCGCAGCGTAGCGAACTGGTGGTGATGCAGGCATCGGGTTTCACCCGTATGCAGGTGGCGCTGTCGGTGATGAAAACGGCTATCCCCCTGGTGCTGTTAACCATGGCGATCGGCGAATGGGTCGCCCCGCAGGGCGAGCAGATGGCGCGTAACTATCGTGCGCAGGCGATGTATGGCGGTTCGCTGCTTTCCACCCAGCAAGGTCTGTGGGCGAAAGACGGGAATAACTTTGTCTATATTGAACGGGTGAAGGGCGACGAGGAGCTGGCCGGCATTAGTATTTACGCTTTCAACGATCAGCGTCGTTTGCAGTCGGTGCGTTACGCCGCTTCGGCAAAATTCGACCCGGAGCATAAGGTCTGGCGTTTGTCGCAGGTGGATGAGTCCGATCTGCAAAACCCGAAACAGATCACCGGTTCGCAGACGGTGAGCGGTACCTGGAAAACGAATCTGACGCCGGATAAGTTAGGTGTGGTGGCGCTGGACCCGGATGCGCTTTCCATCAGCGGTCTGCATAACTACGTTAAATATCTGAAGTCGAGCGGACAGGACGCCGGACGTTATCAGCTCAATATGTGGAGTAAAATCTTCCAGCCGCTCTCCGTGGCGGTGATGATGCTGATGGCGCTGTCGTTTATCTTTGGCCCACTGCGTAGTGTGCCGATGGGCGTGCGCGTGGTGACGGGGATTAGCTTCGGCTTCGTCTTTTACGTTCTCGACCAGATTTTTGGCCCGCTGACGCTGGTATACGGCATTCCGCCGGTTGTCGGCGCGCTGCTGCCGAGCGCGTCTTTCTTCCTGATTAGCCTGTGGCTAATGCTGCGTAAGTCGTAATCACAGGCTGCCATCCGGCAATGCAGTAAAGCGCAGTGCCTGATGGCGCTGCGCTTATCCGGCCTACCAGGATCCGTAGGCCTGATAAGTCCTTTCCGCCGCCATCCGGCAGATAGCCTGGTATTCCTCGAATGATGTAGCGCATAACCTGACGCGTGGCGCTTTTGGCTACGCGTTAAGCACAGACAAGCTGCGGGAAAGAGCATAAACGCAGTAGTTCAAAAATTTATAATGTGTTGCCGTGATAAATCTGATAACCCAAATCAATCGTATTATGGTTGAGATCGTTATTTTTAATTTTGTTGAGCAACATCTGCGCGGCCCTGCGCCCGATCTCAAAACGAGGGGTAATTACGCTGGCGAGGCTCGGTATCATTTGCCTGCCCATCTCCAGACCGTGGAAGCCGGCGATGGAGATCTGCTCCGGTACGGCCAGTTGACGCTCGCGGCACCACAGTAGAGCGCCCATTGCGATATCGTCATTTGTACAAAAGACGCCATCCACGTCCGGGTGCGCAGCAAGCGCATCACGCATTAGCTGTATCCCCAGATGGATAGAGGAGATAGCGCGGGGATTGATGCGCAACGGCGCCAGCCCCCGGCGCGTCATCGCATCGCAGTAGCCATGATAACGCTGCTCATCACGGATATCGTCTTTTGAACCCAGATAGAGGATTTTTCGCCGCTGGCGTTTATCCAGCATGGTGCTGACCATATCAAAGGCGGCCTGACGGTTATCAAACCCCACCTCCATATCTAAGCGATCGCCCTGGATATCCATGAGTTCTACAATCGGAAGGGTAGCTGAGCGCAGGAATTTGACGGTTCTGAGGGTATGATATTTTTCTGAAAGAATAATGCCGTCGATATTGTAAGACAGTAAATTGATAACGGACTCTTCTTCCGAATCGCGATTGTAATTGTAATTCGCAATGAGAGTTTGGTAGTTATGACCCGACGTTACGGATTCAATCCCGGCAAGAATGTCGGCAAACAACTGGTTCTGAAAAGAGGGGATCAGCACGCCCAGAGTGTAACTTTGCGCGTTTAACAGCATAGCTGGCGCGCGATTTGGTATGTAGTTAATTTCCTCCATGATCTGTGCAATACGCTCGCCGGTTTCCCTGGCGACTTTTTTCGGCGAGCGGATGTAACGGCTCACCGTCATTTTTGTCACGCCAGCAAGCGTAGCGATATCCTGCAAAGAAATTCTGTGATTCCTCATGTTTTCTCCAGTACCGGGGGCGGGAACGTCGCCCCCATGGTTAATTGGGCTGCGGATGATGAATTAATGCAGAACCGCATTCAGCGCCAGTACGCCCAGCAACCCCATGACAGAAATCAATGTTTCCATAACGGTCCAGGTGCGTAGGGTTTCCCCGACGCTAAGATTAAAATACCCTTTAAACAGCCAAAAACCGGGATCGTTAACATGTGATGCAATAACGCTTCCCGCGCCTGTCGCCAGTACCATTAACGCCGGATCGGCGTGGGTTACGTTAATAATCGGCAATACGACGCCCGCTGTGGTTATCGCGGCCACGGTCGCGGAACCTAACGCAATACGCAGCACGGCGGCTACCGTCCAGCACATTAATAACGGAGATAGCGAGGTGCCGGTCATTAATTGCGAGATATATTGACCCACGCCGCTATCCACCAGCACTTGCTTAAACGCGCCGCCGCCCGCGATGATAAAAACAATCATCGCAATAGCGCCAATGGACTCGCCGACGATATCCATCACCTGCTCAACCGTACGTCCATTGCGTCGCCCCAGCGTAAAAATGGCGATGATAATGGCAATAAACAACGCCACTGCTGGATTACCGATAAATTCGAAGAAAACCCGCACGGCATTCGTTTTTGGCAGCGTGATTTCACATACCGCTGCGATGGCCATCAGAATGACCGGGATCACGGCGGCAAAAATACTGTTCCAGAATGACGGCATCTCTTCTTCACTGAATAGGTGAGGATTAAATAATCCTTCAGGCGGCGCTTTTTCAAATCGCGCCAGTAATTTTGAAAACAGAGGGCCGGCAACAATCACTGTCGGTATGGTAATGATTAACCCATACAGCAGGGTCGTACCGAGATTTGCCTCAAAAATTGTCGCAATAGCGGTAGGGCCGGGATGCGGCGGCAGGAAGCAGTGCGTAACGGATAAGGCGGCGACCATTGGAACCCCGACATACAGCAAGGGCAGTCCCGATGAGGCCACAATCGTAAAAACGAGCGGCAACAGCAGTACGAATCCGACTTCAAAAAACATTGCCAGGCCGACGATAAGCCCGGTGATCACCAGCGCCCATTGCACGCGTTTTTTGCCGAACGTATTAATGAGCGTCGTCGCAATGCGCTGCGCGGCGCCGGTATCGGAAATTAATCTTCCCAGCATCGCGCCAAAACCGAGGATCATGGCGAGTCCGCCCAGAGTACCGCCAATTCCGTTTTGTATGGAGTGCAGGACGTCTTGCGCGCCCATCCCTTCGGCAAATCCCACCACGGCGGCAACCAGAACAAGGGCGATAAAGCCGTTAACTTTAAAGCCAATCATTAAGACCAACAGCAGCGCAACGCCTGCCGCAATAATTATTAATGGCATATTCGTCTCTCTTATTAGCGCCAAAATAGCAGCGCTTACGCGCTGCATCGTATTTCCCTGGTCAGACGGCAACCAGCATACCGCCATCGACAAACAGCAGATGTCCGTTAACAAAGTCGGAGGCTTTTGACGAGAGAAACACCGCTGCGCCAATAAGCTCCTGGGGATCGCCCCAGCGTGCGGCAGGCGTACGTTTGCATAGCCAGGAGGTGAAGGCTTCATCTTCAACCAGCGCTTTGGTCATCTCCGTTTTGAAGTATCCCGGCGCAATACCGTTGACCTGGATATTATGACGCGCCAGCTCCACGCACATGCCGCGAGTCAGCATCTTCACGGCACCCTTCGACGCGGCGTATGGTGTAATCGTGTCGCGGCCCAGCTCGCTTTGCATCGAACAGATGTTGATCACTTTTCCTGCCTGCCGCGCCACCATACGGCGCGTAACGGCCTGAGAGACGAGAAAAACCGCGGTCTGATTTACGGCGATGACGTCATTCCACTCCTGCTCGGGAAACTCAGTAAACGGATGACGGCGCTGGATACCGGCGTTATTTATCAGGACGTCAATGACGCCGATATCTTTTTCGATATGTTCAACCGCAGCTTCAATATCCTGTTTATGGGTGACATTAAAGGGAGCGGCAATAGCCTTTATCCCTTCCTGCTGAAGTTTCGTCACGGCTGTTTCGGCGCGCTCCGGGGTAATATCGTTAACAATAATGCGCGCGCCATAGCGACCAAGACCGGTTGCCAGCAAATAACCAATTCCCTGAGCGGCTCCGGTGATAAGGATATTTTTACCTGCCAGAGAAAAAAGATCGTTCATGATAGTGTCCCTTATTTTACTTTCTCAGAAAACGAGCTGAACTTTTGCCGCCTGTGTTTTGTCTCCGGCAAAGATCAGCGCCGCTTCCAGGTCGGTAAATGGATATTCCGCGCTCAGTAACGGCAGCGGATTGATAACGCGGTTGGCAAGCCAGGAAACCGCAGTATTAAATTCGGTAGTAAAACGGAAAGAGCCTTTCAGGGAGATCTCTTTGCTTATTACCATCATCATCGGGAAGTTGGGAACTGCGCCGCCCATGCCAACCTGCACCATCACGCCTTTTGCCCGTGTGACTTCCAGACACGTTGAGATAGAGGAAGGATGCCCGGAGACTTCAAAACTGATATCGAAATACCCTTTTTCTGCTTTCCAGCCATCAAGAGAATCATGCTGTGGGTTCACCAGCGTATCCGCGCCCATCTGCCGGGCCAGCGAGAGAGAACGGGTACTGATATCGGCACATACCACTTCCGCCGCGCCCAGCGTTTTTACCGCGCTAACAATCAGGCAGCCGATAGGGCCAACGCCGGAGATAAAGACGCGTTTGCCCTGCAGATCGCCCGCCTCATGAGCCGCATGAATGGCAACCGCCAGCGGTTCGGCAAAGGCCATGGCTTTTTCGTCTGCCTGTTCCGGCCAGGGAATGCACTGAACGGTATCGACAGCTTTAAATCGGGTAAAACCGCCATCGACATGCGGAAAATACATGGCGCTGCCAAAGAAACGCATTTCAGTACAGTGGTTTTCTTCATGCTGCAGACAGTATTTGCAATGACCGCAAGGCTTCGATGGATTAATCGCTACCGGTTGTTCTTCACGTAATAAATCTGAGTCGCTATGAACGATTTTGCCAATCACTTCATGACCTAAAATCATTGGCGCTTTTACTGTAAAATTGCCGACTTTGCCTTCCTGATAATAATGTAAGTCAGACCCACAAATGCCGCCTCGGGTAATTTGTACGAGTGTTCCTTTATTATTCCATTCAATATTTTGTTCCGTAACGGCAACAGCACGCTTACCCGCAACAACGCAGGATTGAGTTTTTACTTCCATAAATTCCTCACTGGTCAGGTAGTTACCCTGAACGCATTTAAGCGGTTTTATTTGTCATTATTTGTGACTTATGTCACGCTGGAAAATTGTTACACTACAATGTTACGCATAACGTGATGTGCCTTAGAGTTCTTCTCTATGGAAATTAAAAAACGTGAAATTGTCGAACGTAGAGGCGTAATATTGTGGTGTGGAATATGACTCAGAGGTATTTAAATGGCCGGGGAAAGCTATATTTTAATGGGTGTTTCAGGTAGTGGTAAATCTTTAATAGGCAGCAAAATTGCAACATTATTTTCTGCGAAGTTTATTGACGGCGATGATCTCCATCCGGCGAAGAACATTGATAAAATGTCTCAGGGAATACCGTTAACTGATGAAGACCGTTTACCCTGGCTGGAACGATTAAATGACGCTTCATACAGTCTTTATAAAAAAAATGAGACGGGATTTATTGTCTGCTCGTCATTAAAAAAACAGTACCGCGATATTTTACGTAAGAGCAGCCCTAACGTACATTTCCTGTGGCTGGATGGCGATTACGCTACCATTCTGCAGCGAATGCAGCGTCGTGCCGGGCATTTTATGCCGCCAGACCTGCTGCAAAGTCAGTTTGACGCGCTGGAGCGACCGTGTGCCGATGAACATGATATTGCGCGTATCGATGTTAATCATGACATCGAGCACGTGACGGAGCAGTGCCGACTGGCTGTACAGGCTTTTCGTCAGGCACTCAGCGCTTCCTGATCATTATCAAAGCGCTGAGTCAGGCGGTCAGAAGTCAGCTTTTAGCACTACACGATAGCGGGCTTTGCCGTCGCGAACGTGCTGGATAGCCTCGTTGATTTGTGACATTGCGAACAGTTCCGTGGTGGGCGCGACTTTACTGCGTCCGGCGAATTTCATCAGTTTGCGAAGTTCATATGGCGTTCCGGTTGCCGAGCCTGAGATACTGCGATCGCCGGCAATTAATGTAAACGCCGGTACGGGCAGCGGCTTCAATACGGCCCCAACGGTATGGAAGTTACCGCCATACGTCAGAGCTTCGAAGTAGGGCTGCCAGTCGAGATCGACGTTGACCGTGTTAATAATGAGATCGAACTGACCCGCCAGTGCTTTTAACGCTTCCGGATCGCGGCTGTTCACCACGTTATTGGCCCCCATCACCAGCACTTCCTGCTCCTTCGATGGATTTGAGCTGAACGCGGTGACTTCGCAGCCCATTGCATGTAACAGCTTTATGGCGATATGCCCCAGCCCGCCGATACCGATGACGCCAACGCGGCTGGTAGCAGTAATATGGTGCATCAATAGCGGTTTAAAGACCGTAATGCCGCCACATAACAGCGGGCCTGCGGACGCCATATCTATATTCTCCGGAAGAGGAATTACCCACTGCCAGCCCACGCGAAGCTTCTCGGCAAAACCGCCACGATTGAGGATAGTGGGCACTGCGCCTTCCAGGCAGTTAATTTGATTGCCGCTGATACAGGCATCGCAGTGTCCGCAGCTGCGCGCCGTCCAGCCTATTCCAACGCGCTGGCCGACTTTTAGTCCCTTATCCTGTGCCGCGCTGCCGAGTGCGGCCACCCGACCGATGACCTCATGTCCGGCAACCAGAGGGTATTGAGAGAACCCCCATTCATTGTCGATCATCGACAGATCGGAATGGCAGATCCCGCAGTAGTCGACCCGTACTTCGACATCTTCCGGTTGGAGTTCTCCCGCGTCATATTCATAGAGTTCGAGCTCGCCGCCCGCCTCTTTGGCGGCGTAGCTTTTTATTATCGTCATTGTGCTTCCCTTAATGTGGTGTTGAACTGAAAAGTGTAGAGCATGGAGGCAAGGGACGCCTGGCGTTAATCTGCTGGAGAAGGCGGGAAGTAGCCTGATTATTCTATTTAATACTCAACGCTGCTGAAATTTTCAGCACTTAGCGATACAGGTGTATGCTCGTGCTTGCATGGCGGCGTATGACAGGTATAATCCACAACGTTTTCCGCATACCTCTTCAGTGCCGAAGTGGCGAAATCGGTAGACGCAGTTGATTCAAAATCAACCGTAGAAATACGTGCCGGTTCGAGTCCGGCCTTCGGCACCATTAGTACTTCCAAGACCATCCGAGAAAGTCCAATTATCCCTTTAAAATCAATGCTTGCAGCGATTTTTACGTCCTGAGCCGTCCGAGGTTGTCCGTTGAAATCCGGATGTCATTGGGGGCATAATTGGGGGCATCTTAACTTCGATTAGAAATGTGCCCCCAAATGAAGCTCAACGCCAGACAGGTCGAGACCGCAAAGCCAAAAGACAAAACCTACAAAATGGCCGATGGCGGCGGTTTGTATCTAGAGGTTTCGGCCAAGGGTTCTAAATACTGGCGCATGAAATACCGACGCCCCTCAGACAAAAAAGAGGATCGCCTCGCTTTTGGTGTTTGGCCTACTGTGACGCTTGCTCAGGCAAGAGCAAAGCGCGATGAAGCTAAAAAGCTGCTAGTGCAGGGCATTGACCCAAAAGCCGAACAGAAAGAAGCTCAGGCCGAGAATTCGGGGGCATATACATTCGAAACCATTGCTCGTGAATGGCACGCCAGTAACAAGCGCTGGAGTGAAGACCATCGATCGCGCGTTCTTCGCTATCTTGAGCTTTATATCTTCCCTCATATTGGTTTGTCCGACATTCGTCAGCTCAAGACTAGCCACCTGTTAACCCCGATTAAAAAAGTTGATGCAAGTGGTAAGCATGACGTCGCGCAGCGTCTTCAGCAGCGTGTCACGGCTATCATGCGTTATGCAGTACAGAACGATTACATCGACTCAAATCCAGCCAGTGATATGGCCGGTGCTTTATCGACAACCAAAGCGCGACATTACCCCGCTTTACCCTCTAGCCGGTTCCCTGAGTTTCTTGCACGTCTTGCTGCATATCGTGGCCGTGTAATGACACGGATCGCGGTTGAGCTTTCCTTGCTCACTTTCGTGCGTTCAAGTGAGTTACGTTTCGCGCGTTGGGATGAGTTCGACTTCGATAAATATCTTTGGCGCGTACCAGCAAAACGAGAAGAAATTAAAGGCGTGCGTTACTCGTACCGTGGCATGAAGATGAAAGAGGAGCATATAGTTCCGCTTAGTCGACAGGCGATGATTTTGTTAGAGCAACTCAAGCAGATTAGTGGTGATAAAGAGCTGCTTTTTCCGGGGG
Source organism: Salmonella sp. NW645 (assembly GCF_051703725.1). Classification (NCBI taxonomy): domain Bacteria; kingdom Pseudomonadati; phylum Pseudomonadota; class Gammaproteobacteria; order Enterobacterales; family Enterobacteriaceae; genus Salmonella; species Salmonella sp. NW645. Next base: position 316,052 of record NZ_JAMMKR010000002.1, read on the forward strand.
ATCACGACGCAACTAAGGTTATGAGTGAAAACACTGTAAATAGCGCATTGCGTACTATGGGCTATGACACGAAAACCGAGGTCTGTGGGCATGGTTTTAGGACGATGGCGCGTGGTGCATTGGGTGAGTCAGGGTTATGGAGTGATGATGCGATAGAACGGCAGTTGAGCCATTCAGAGCGTAACAATGTACGTGCGGCATATATTCATACTTCTGAGCATTTGGATGAGCGTCGTTTAATGGTTCAGTGGTGGGCTGACTATCTCGATGCCAACAAAAATGAATTCATAACTCCATTCGATTATGCGAAACTTCAAACATATTGATGTTGAGGAGCATTTGCCTCTCTCTTTTCGAGAGAGAGGCAAATGCTTTTAAGCAGAAACAATTCTTCTATAGCGTTGACTAAATGCGTCTTTGCCCCCTTCCATTATGTCACAGATGTTTTTCCTTACTTCACGTTCTTGTAATCCCCCGAAGGAGAGGAAATCAGTAATACCTGACTGCTGGCTTAATGAAACAACTAGTTCAGAGTCTCCGTTCACAACAATGTTAGGATTGTGAGTTATTATAATTATTTGCCTTTTGCATTTGCTTTCCTTTATTTTTTTTACAATGAGTTCATAAACCAGCTGGTTATCTAAATCATCTTCAGGTTGATCTAAAATTATAGGATCATCTCCATAGGAAAGTAAAAATGCGAGAACTGTTGCTGCCTTCTGGCCTGCTGAGCCCTGAGATAGATCTTTAAATTTTCGACCGTCATTATATTTTACTGTGATTGAATCACTAGGGAACCAGCATATTAAGGCGGTGAGTTCTTCCTCAGATAATGAGTTTTTAAAATCGAAGAAACGCTTGCTTAACTTCACATCCAATATTGTGTTAGCTGTTTTATCAAAAAATCCATTTTTTAGTTCTTGGATTTTTTTTATAATCCCATCATTGTCCTCTGAAATTTCTTTGATCTTAACGTTTAATATATTTAAAAAGCCATTGTCATCTTCATTATATATTTCATTGCTGAATGCAGTATCATTTTTATTGATGGCGTTTCTAAAACTACTTTCAAGGAATTGTTTATCTCCACAAAAATCAACATTAACTTTAAAGTTAGTGTTATTATCATTTATGTCGACAAGGAATTGTCTTCTCCGGGCTGTGAGTTCTTTACGAAGTTCAACTAACTTCTTATAACTTTGAACAATTTCTTCTTTTTTTTGTTCAATAGTTTTTTCATCGGCAGCGATTTTACTTAATCGTTCTGACAGTGCTTTTCTTGTACCAATGAGGCTTTCATATTCGCTTGGGTTATTAACCCCACTAGCTTGTAGGTTAGCTACTAATGTGGTGTATTGATTTTTATTGGCAATAATTTCTTGATTCAGTGCAGATGAGTCAAACCAATTGCTTAATCCTTTAATTTCGTTAGTGACATCATTGATGGTCTTATTGAATGTGATAATACTATCTTCAACTTTTTGTTGAATATCTAGGATTTTGTTTTGGGTGGTCGTTTCATTTTGATTAATAAAAAGTTCAGAATTAACTTCAAGTTTAATTGGTCTGGTTTGAGTAATGTAACTAGTTATATTTTCAAGAAAATCAACGTGTTCTGTAATAAAATTACGTATCAAATTATCTTGATTTAAAGATTTCTGATAATTCGCTAATATGCTAGCATGACTGGATCTTTCAATAGATGCTATTTTTTGATTAATATCATTTAATTGGCCAGTTAAGGTACTTTTAGTGGATATATTTGTCTTTAAATCTTTAACTTCTCTTCTTAACTGAAAAATTGTGCTAACTTCATTTTCCCATTTATAATTCCATTCGGTTAAGTTAACAATACTTGACTCATCAATCAGGTTTAAAAGATAATTCGGTGAACGAGATATTTCATATATTTGTTTTTGACTGAATATTTTTACGGGGAATCTACCTATTACATCACCTTCTTCTAGGATAATGCTTTGTCCATCAATTCGGTTTATGGATATTTTCTGGTCTCCATAGCCCCATTCTAACCTATAATGATTTTCTCCTTTTAAGTACTCTACGTGAATGCTACTATCTTCTAAAAAGACACCATCATCATCTCTGCTCTGAGCTTTTTTGGCTAGTTTAGAATAAGAGTTAAACATTTCTTTGTTAGATGATAACTGTTCCAGCTCTTTCTCTCTTCCCAAAGCTGTTCTCATAAACTCTAAAACGGTTGATTTACCGCTTCCTCTTCCACCTATAATACAATTTAACCATGGATGAAATTGTATTGAAAATTCATTTACTCTTCCACAGTATTTAGTTTTGTTTATCTTTATGGATGTAATTCTATTTTCCGCGTAAATATTTGGAGAGTTTGGGTGTTGATCTGATCTTTTCAATGAGTCATCACCGTCAAACAAAGCAAGTTTTAATCCATCAATTGATGGTGTACCCATTTTTACCCACGTAAAAGCTCTACCAACTGTATTAGGGTGGTGAGAATCTGAACCAATTACCTCAGGAAGTCCTGTTTGTAACGAAACATACCCGCGCAGTGGACTTGAACCTGGCTGGTTGGTTTCATATTCATCGTGCGTTCTTATTATTTCAACTGCAGAAGCATTAGTAAGTATCTGCTTTAGGGTCGGACCTGAAGAATGAACGGTGCAAAGTCCACTCGCTTTGTCAATATGTGCTGGAATCGCAACTCCCCCACGACTAATAATTAAATCAATTACGTCTTGTGGGCTGATTTGAGTTACTGCATCACTATCCCCATCTGTACCGGAGTAGTTAGTTGCTCCAATTATCTGATATATAAAACTAGATGTTTTATCAATGTCGAATATACCTAAGATGTGAATGTTACCATGTGCTGTAATTTCTATACTTGGAAATATATATATTGAATGCCCCTCTGATCTTAAATTTTCTGCTTCTAGTTTTAATTTATCGATCCAAGATCCAGTATTATGATCGGTCACGGCTATGCATTCAATTCCGTGGTGAATATAATCTAATAACCATTGCCTTGGGGTCATTGTTTGTTTTATTTGATGGTCTGCTTTACCGTAATCCATTGATGCGGGTGTATGTGTGTGGAAATCAAACTTCCACCACTTTGAACCTATTTGCTGCATGACATCCTCCTGTCGGATTAATGGTTCATCATGATTTTTTGGTTTTTTTCAGTGTTACTTGACCTACTTTAACCTTTTTTTTTATCTCAAACATCCTACTAAAATATAATTAATAAATACTTATCGCGCGCAATGCTCTCCCCGCCACGCCTGCCCGCTTAAGAGGTCGCTTTTAATGCAGGTGCATGAACCGACTCAGGCCGCGCCGGTACTGGCGCGGTGGGGAAAATAAAATACGGGGATTTGCATGCAAAACCATGCACCTTATGGATGCATGGCTTTTTTCGGGAAAAATAGCGGAATTTTCGGGGATTTTTTCGCGTGCTACCGTGCAGCCAGTTCTGCACGTCGGCGGGTGTAAATCAGGTTCTGTGCCGGGGTGAATTTCTCGCGATTATCATCCCGCGAAGCCGCATCAGGCCTGAATCCGATGGCCGTTAAAATGTCGCTGTCCTGCTCGGAATAATTAATTTTTTCACCGGCGGCCAGCCACACCGACAGGGCTTCACGCAGATAATCAACCGAGTGCTGCATGGCGCTCTGTTTTACTGCGGGAAGCTGTTCGTGATATCCCATCAGCTCAGGTGCCAGCGTGGCGGCCAGCTCCGCGCCGTGCTGCTGCATAAAGTCATGGAGCCGGTTGCGGATGCTGATGTGCTGCACCTCCTCATGTGAGCGGATATAGCGACCGGCGGCCTGATTAATCTCCCATTTTTTCACATCGATATTGTCGCGCAAATCCTGCATTCTGCGCGGAATTTGTTCGTCACCGGCAAGGAGCTGTTCACGGTATTCCCGTTCAAGGTCTGCCAGTTCGGCTTTACGTTTCAGCCAGGTATTTTTGTTCGTCTGACAGGCCTCAAAGGCCTGCTGTATGGTCACAGTGGTCACGAGTCTCTCTCCTGATTAATGTCGGAACGGCGAGCTGTAGCAGCCCTGTACTTTACGCGGCGGCGGTGGCGTCACCGGGGCGGGGTCGGTTTTCTCCGGTGCGGCACGTATCACACCGTCAACCGACTCGATGGTGCGGAAAGTGGCCGAACATTCGATATTGGTACACTGGTGATAACGCTGTTTGACGTTTTCCGACAGATACCGGCTGGTACGGACGTGCGCGGTCTTTTTGCAGAACGGACAGTGAAACATAATTCAGCCCTCTGCCTGTTCGTGGTCTTTTGCGGCCAGTTCAGCGGCAAGCTTCATCCGTCTGGCTGGGCTTCTTAACAGCGCCATATCAACCCCGGTTATTACCGGGCGATTCATGCCGGTTACGGACAGGACCGGCTCCTGCTCCATATCAAAATGATACAGAGCTGACTGCAGATTCAGGGCATCACCCAGCTCACGGGTCACGGTCGCACGCGGCGAGGTTTCTCCGCTCATTTCCAGCGACCGTATACGCAACAGAAAGGCACGTAACAGTGCGGGGCTGATACCGGTCAGCACTTTCTTCCATTCGCTGTTAGCGTAAGTGGTGAACGCTTTTTCATGGGCGCTGATATAAGCAGTACCGGAGGAGCATGCTCCAAGCATGGCGTGGCTTTTGTCTTTCTCCAGCTCGGTAATCAGACCGGTGAACTCATCAGCCAGTTCGCGGCTGGCGATACGTTTACTGTGTTCAGCTTTCAGTTCAGGAGTGAGGTTGCCGCGCAGAGTTCGAAAGCGGCTGCGCCAGTCCTGTTCAGCCTGTGCACTTTCACTGAGCGCGGTCTGTCGTTCCTGCTCACAACGCTGAATGGAAGCCTCAATGTCGCTGAGTTTACCCATGCTGGCCGTGTGTGCGTCTTTTGCTTCGTTAAGTGCGGTCAGCGCACCGGCAATACGTTGTTCCGCGCCTTCATCCTGTTTACTGATAACGGTCTGCATGGCTTTGATAATGAGTTCGGGTTTCATGTTCAGGCTCTCCGTGTGTTCAACCTGAAATGATTCTGACGCCTCCTGCACAACAACACGATTCATTACCGTTGTCAGAGTGCTGGCACAAACAGACCTTAAAAACCGGCTGGCCAGAGAAAGGTCGCAGGAAAACCTTACTCACCGTTTGTTTTTTTACTTATAACTATTCACCACTGTTCACCTTAAATAAAAAGATAAGCAATACAGTAAGTTAAAGGGTGAACAGTTGAAGGTCTGACTGTTCACCGTCTGTTCACCACTGTTCACCCTCCTGTTTTGCTCTGGTTATAGCATTTAGACTTTATTTTGACTAAAAATGAAAAATATATAACTAAAAGAAATAGAAATTGCTGCATTGTAATGCAGTGATTTGCATATGTTTGCCAGCGTTTGCCATTGTTTGCCAGAGCGAAAAGTCAATGTTTGTTTCCCCGAAAATCTCACATGACCTGAGGAAAAATATAGACATAATAAGGAGCTACCCGAAGCCGGACGGACACGACCGGCACTGTATGGACTTTGTGAGGTAGCCCGATGCACACTGCTTTTTCTTCCCCGTCTTCTGCCCCTGCCGCGCCGCTGATGCCGGTTTCTGATACCGTTCACGAGCGCTTTATCCGTCTGCCCGAAGTGATGCATCTGTGCGGCCTGTCCCGCTCGACCATTTACGACCTCATCAGCCGGGAAGCCTTCCCGAAACAAATCTCCCTCGGCGGAAAAAATGTGGCGTGGGCGCAGTCTGAAATCACTGCATGGATGGCAGATCGCATTGCCGAACGTAACCGGGGCTATGACGCATGATGATGACCGTTCAGCAAACAGCCCCTTTTTCTGGCTTGCTTCTTTTCGCCGTTTCCAGGTATAGTTTTATCGCTGTCGCAAAATCGGCAGCCGGGCGTAGGAACCCGAGTTACTCAATGGCGACACCGGACGCGCCATGCGTCTTTTTTTACGTCGTTGCTCAGGCACACCCATTTTTCGGGCTGTGGTGTTTACACCTTAGCCCCTGTCAGATAATGGTGATCCGGGCGGGGCAGCCTTCGGGCTGGCCGGTATTCATTGAGGCCGGTATTCCTACCCCCGTTCGGGTCACCACCCATGAGCGTAGGAACTCCGGTGGTGGCAATAACCGCTACTCAATGGAGGTTGCCACTATGGCTACGACCCTCACCCCGTCACACCCGCAGTTTGTCTTTGTATTTGCCGCTGTTCGTCGCGCAGACCGTAAACCCCGTATTTGTATGCTTCGCACCGTTGCCGGTGATGAGCACGCCGCACGCCTTTCTCTTGTTCGCGATTACGTCCTCTCGTTTGCTGGCCGTCTGCCGGTTGCGGAGGTGCGCGCATGAGACACACCACCATTACCGCCCGTGACCTCGAATGTCTTGAGCATATGCGCAATGTCGGCCAGCTCGTCGGCGACCTGATGCAGGTGCAGGACTGCGCCACCGTTCGTCGTGACCCGGCACAGCACTTACAGCTCACCTCCGTGATTTACCTCATGACCGCCCAGCTCGACGGCGTGGTCGAACGCTGCAATCAGCAGTGGCTGACCGGGGAGGGTAACGTATGAAAAAGCCATTACCGCCCGTATTACGCGCCGCGCTGTATCGTCGCGCAGTGGCCTGTGCATGGCTGACCCTGTGCGAACGCCAGCACCGCTACCCGCACCTCACCCTAGACGCGCTGGAAAGCGCCATTGCCGCCGAGCTGGAGGGCTTCTACCTGCGCCAGCACGGCGAGGAAAAAGGCCGCCAGATTGCCTGTGCACTGCTGGAAGATTTAATGGAAGCCGGTCCACTCAAAGCCGCGCCGTCGCTGTCCTTTCTCGGGCTGGCCGTGATGGATGAGCTTTGCGCCCGTCATATCACGTCGCCGGTACTGCACTGAGGGAGAAAACAACGATGAAAATGAACGTAACAGAAACGGTAAAACAGGCATGCGGCCACTGGCCGCGCATTCTCCCGGCGCTGGGTGTGAAGGTGATTAAAAACCGCCATCAGTCCTGCCCGGTGTGTGGCGGCTCTGACCGTTTCCGCTTTGACGATAAAGAGGGGCGCGGGACGTGGTTTTGCAATCAGTGCGGCGCGGGTGACGGGCTTAAGCTGGTAGAGAAAGTGTTTGGCGTGACCCCGTCAGAAGCTGCCGGGAAGGTGAACGCCGTGACCGGCAACCTGCCGCCGGTTGCCCCTGAGGTGATTGCGGCCTCAGAGGCTGAAACCGATGCCGACCACAAGGCAGCGGCCGCGCTGGCGGTCAGGCTCATGGAGAAAACCCGACCGGCCACCGGCAATGCCTACCTCACCTGCAAGGGGTTCCCCGATCTGGAATGTCTGACGCTCACCGTCATGCATAAAACCGGCGGCGTGACGTTCCGCACCGGGGATGTGGTTGTCCCGCTGTATGACGATACCGGCGTACTGGTTAACCTTCAGCTTATCAATGCAGACGGTCTCAAACGCACCCTGAAAGGCGGTCAGGTCAAAGGGGCATGTCATATCATCGAAGGGAAAAAACAGGCCGGAAAACGCCTGTGGATTGCAGAGGGTTATGCGACCGCACTCACCGTGCATCACCTGACCGGGGAAACCGTCATGGTGGCGCTGTCCTCCGTGAACCTCCTTTCTCTGGCGAGCCTTGCCCGTCACAAATACCTGGCCTGTCAGATTGTCCTCGCCGCCGACCGTGACCTTAACGGCGACGGCCAGAGTAAAGCCGCTGCGGCCGCAGATGCCTGTGAGGGCATTGTTGCCCTGCCGCCGGTGTTCGGTGACTGGAATGATGCGTTTATGCAGAAAGGTGAAGAAGCCACCCGGAAAGCCATTTATGACGCTATCCGGCCACCGGCGCAAAGTCCGTTTGATACCATGAGTGAAGCTGAATTTACCGCCATGAGCGCCAGCGACAAGGCTTTGCGGGTGCATGAGCATTACGGCGAAGCGCTGGCGGTGGATGCGAACGGCCAGCTCCTGTCCCGCTATGAAAACGGCATCTGGAAAAATATCCCTGCCGCCACTTTTTCACGGAATGTGGCTGACTTATTCCAGCGTCTGCGCGCCCCGTTCTCATCGGGGAAAATTGCCTCGGTGGTGGAGACCCTGAAACTGATTATTCCGCAGCAGGATACTCCGGCGCGTCGTCTGATTGGCTTTCGCAACGGGGTACTCGATACCCAAAGCGGCCTGTTCAGCCCGCACAGTAAATCACACTGGCTGCGCACGTTGTGCGACGTGGATTTCACCCCGCCGGTGGACGGGGAAACGCTGGAGACTCACGCGCCGAACTTCTGGCGCTGGCTCGACCGTGCGGCTGGCAAAAATCCACAAAAACGCGATGTGATACTGGCTGCGCTGTTTATGGTGCTGGCGAACCGTTACGACTGGCAGCTCTTTCTCGAAGTGACCGGTCCCGGCGGGAGTGGAAAAAGTATTCTGGCTGAAATCGCGACCCTGCTCGCCGGAGAGGATAACGCCACGTCAGCCGATATCGACACGCTGGAAGACCCGCGCAAGCGTGCCTCCCTGATTGGCTTCTCGCTTATTCGTCTGCCTGACCAGGAAAAATGGAGCGGTGACGGCGCAGGGCTTAAGGCCATCACCGGCGGCGATGCGGTCTCGGTTGACCCGAAATACCAGAACCCCTATTCCACGCATATTCCGGCGGTGATTCTGGCCGTGAACAATAATCCCATGCGCTTCACCGACCGCAGCGGCGGTGTGTCACGTCGCCGGGTGATTATTCACTTCCCGGAACAGATTGCCCCGGAGGAACGCGACCCGCAGCTCAGGGATAAAATTGCGCGCGAGCTGGCCGTGATTGTGCGCCAGCTTATGCAGAAATTCAGCGCCCCTATGACCGCCCGCGCACTGCTCCAGTCGCAGCAGAACTCCGACGAGGCGCTCAGCATTAAGCGCGATGCTGATCCGACGTTTGATTTTTGCGGTTATCTGGAAATGCTCCCGCAGACCAACGGGATGTTTATGGGGAATGCCAGCATCATCCCGCGTAATTATCGTAAATATCTCTATCACGCGTATCTGGCCTATATGGAGGCTAACGGGTACAGGAACGTGCTCAGCCTGAAAATGTTCGGGCTGGGGCTGCCCATGATGCTGAAAGAGTACGGCCTGAATTATGAGAAGCGGCACACCAAGCAGGGGATACAAACCAATCTGTCGCTGAAAGAGGAAAGCTACGGCGACTGGCTGCCGAAGTGCGACGACCCCGCAGCAACATAACCTCACTCAGACCGGCAACAGCCGGTCTTTTCTTTTATGGCCATTGCCGAAAGCTGAACAATGTGCTGCTCACTCTTTCTCGGTTGATTTAATATTATCTCATTGATATTATTGTTTTTAATATGATTTTAGTGGTAAGTGCATCCCTTAAAATCGTAAATTCTTTAATAATGTTGAGAGAATCAAGGAAATCACGCTACTATTTGTGTCTAATACTATTGGTTTTTGGCTAAAGGTGCGTGAGTGAGATTGGTGTTGAAATGAGCAATAATAAAAATATTGGACAGCTATTTACAAGTCAGGCTATTAATGCTGTTGCAGATGGCGATTTTTCCTTACTCCATGAGTTAATAGGTAATGTTTTAACTCCTAAATTTTTTCCTGTTAAAGTATCCGAAATATTCGATATAGCATTTAAGAAATTATCACATGAATATAAATCAGAATATTTTTTCAAAAATATTATAGCAAACGAAGTATTTTTGAAAAAACATAAAAAAAATGAAGCTGTAATGCTTTCTGAATTTCGAGTTGGAACAAATAAAGCTGATTGTGTAATATTAAATGGATTATCAACTTGCTATGAAATAAAAACGGAGTTAGATAATCTAAAGAGATTGCCAGAACAATTAGATTCATACATAAGCTTATTCGATAAAGTTTATGTTGTAGCAGCAAAAACTCACATCGAAAAAATAAAACTAATCGTTCCAGAAGCTGTTGGTATCATTGAACTCACAGATAAAAATAAGCTGGAAGAAATTAAACCTGCGTTAACCATCAATTCTGAAATTAATCCAAAATTAATGATTGGTTCAATGAGAATTGCAGAATATAAATTTATGGCAGAGGAAATATCAGGGGATAAAATTAACCTACCAAACATGGATGTATATTCTTTCTGCTTAGAAATATTTGAGAACACAGATTCTTATACCCTAAGAAAACACTTTCGTAACTCGCTGAAAAAACATAGGGCTAATGATATTAGCTTCATTAATACGCTACCTAGATCACTAAAATCATCGGCAATTAGCTATAGTATTACTCAGACTCGTCAGAGATCGCTGACAAAAATACTATCAAGCTACATTGAAAAGGATGATATATGTACTTCCCTTTACTGAGAGGTAAGCAGTACGAGTTGATAGCATTAAAAGAGTTATCAACTATTGTTCCTAACGATCTTTTTAAACCGATAATTGAACCCGTACGAAAAAATCTCAAACAGCTCGAAGTTGCAGTTAAGTTATTGAATAAAAACAAAATTATACCAATTATAATTGTTAACTCTGAAATAGGTGAATTAAAAGGTAATACAAATAATTTTATTAACAATCTATATAATATTAAAGGAATATCATTCATGCCGTGTATTAAATACATTGATGATATTCAAGAATTTGATAGATTGAATGGTATTATAAATGGTGAGAAAGCATCCTATGTTGAGAGTGGGGTAACCAAAGAGCTAGTTTCTCGTTTAAAAGTGTTTTCTATTAACATTATACCTGAAGGTTCTCCTAATATTGTTTTACAGCAGTTATCCAATATAGTATTAATGGATGATCCCTTTAAAAAGAAAAAAAGGAACGCTGACTATCCTTCTAATTCATATTTTTCGGACTTGCATGTAAGGTATTCCGGAGTTCATAATTCAGTAATTGGTTTTGGTGATTTTAATATTGCGGGTTCAGATTACGCTGAGTCTGGCGGCCCTGCATACGTAGTGACTATTCATGTGAGCTATCTAGATAGTAATGAATTTGACGCTATGTCAGTTAGACATTTTTCTTCTGTAGATGATGGAACTCCTTCGAATCCATCAGGCAAATTCCAGCAAGCTTTAGAAAAACTTGTATTGCACGATCAAAATTTTCCTAAATTTTTTGATAATACATCAGGCCTAAGAGGGTTCAAATCATTGCATGCGCGAAGACATTACCCTGGATTAGGTCAGGTTAAACAATTGTCAATGCAACATCATATTGAAACGATCTGTAACTTCATCGCAGTCTAGTTTTGTAATATATTTATAAATATGTGTATGATAGTGACTATCATAATAGGATTTATCATCATTTCAATACATTAACTGCTAATCATGATCCTTGTTGAGTGCGGGATGAATTATGAAAAGCTGATTACAAAACAGGCATTTCGGAAAAACCTGCTGCGGAAAGAATAAATCTACGACGACTGGTTGCCTAAATGTAACAAACCTACAGCGATTCAACCTATCTCAGACCGGCAACAGCCGGTCTTTTTATATCTGACCAACACCATGGGGTGAACAATTCATTGTTCACCCTTCACCGTATATTCACCCTGTATCATTATGAAATTATTAATAAAAAACCAGAGGTGAACAGAGTGAACAGTAAAACCCAAAAAAACTTTTTATCCCCACGCGCATCACCTGACCGGACACATCCAGACGATCAAAAATCATAAAGGTGAAGAGTCGACTGTTCACTCTTCACCAACTCATCACTACCTAACCACATGATATAAAATGATAAATAACCGAGGTGAACAGTGTGAACAGTTAAATGCAAAAAAACTTTTTTATGACACTCTTGTCCCGGTTAGGTTCCGAGTGACGGATCCTAACCGAAAAGAAGCTTTAACACTTATTTAATGAGTCATATCAGTTAGCTAGGGTGAAGCGGGGGTGAAAAAATGGTTGGGGGCACAAATGGGGGCATATGTCATGGTTTGTTAAATTTAATTTTTATTTTTCATTTAGTTAAGTTATGTTTCGAGTCCGGCCTTCGCTCCAGGATCATATAAATGAACCTCAACTGAGATCTTTTTTATGTCTAAAATCCAGAAGTTACCTACCTTTCTCGGTTGAGCGCTGTGTTTTTTCCGTTGTTATCAGAATGCTAACTGTCAGTACAGAGCCGACAGACAAAAAGTATGTCTGCAATAATGTCTTGAATGTACATATAGTTGCGAGCATCATCGCAACTATGTGCTCATGAATTCTTCAATGTAATGACCTCTGACAAAACCCTAAAGCAAGCGATATCAAATATTACTATTTGGCGCAAAGGCGAACAGCGAGCGCCGCATAAGCCGTTATTGCTGTTATATGTTCTCTCGCACTATCGGCAGGGGCACGATCGCCTGTTTGATTATGGTTCTGAAATTCATGAGCAATTGCTGGATTTGCTGGAGCGCTATGGGCCACAGCGCCGTGAACAGCGCCCGGATATGCCGTTCTGGCGTCTGAAGGGCGATGGTTTCTGGGAATTGCAAAACGCGGAATTCTGCTCAACCAGCGGTAGCCGCCAGCCGCCCAAGCGCGAACTCATTGAATATAATGTTGCTGGTGGGTTTGATGCCGTCAATTTCGCGCTGGTAATAAAAAAACGTAAGCTAATCGACACGCTGGCGCAGCAGATCCTTGAGGCGCATTTTCCGACCAGTATTCAGGAAGACATCGCTGACGAGATGGGTTTTGATATTCGCACCTCTCTCCGTCAACGCGATCCGAAGTTCCGCCAGGCGGTGCTACGAGCTTACAATTATCAGTGTGCGGTCTGCGGCTTCAATATGCGCCACGACAACGCCCCTATAGCCCTTGAAGCAGCCCATATCAGATGGAAGCAGCATCATGGTCCTTGTGAAGTACCTAATGGCCTGGCGTTGTGCGCAATCCATCATAAAGCGTTCGATCGTGGTTCGATTGGTCTGGATGAAAATATGCGCGTGGTGGTTTCCGACGCGGTGAATGGTGGCGGAGTGGTACAGCGGCTGTTCTGGGATTTTGCGGGGAAAGAGATCGCGTTGCCGCAGATGAAAGAAAATTATCCGGGTGAACGGTTTGTGGAATGGCACAAGAGGGAGGTGTTCAGAGGAGGACATTGATCTGGGGGGATTTTGAGTGAGGTATACGTTATCTGCTAAAAACAGAATCACATCAAAGGCATCAAAGTAATCGGCCACGGTTCTCGCACTATGGTCTGTAGCGCGCTGGTGGAGTCATACCTGTAGTCAATCGACGCGTAGAGCGCCAGATGAACCATCACGAGCGCAAGCGGGATTCATAAGGTGCGGCACCTTAAAGAGCACGGGGAGATTGTAAGCAACCCGATATTGCTGGCTTTTGCTTAGCTTGCTGACGGGATTCGTCGTATGAAGCATGAAAATTACCTCATGTTTTATATAAGGATTCGACACTATATCAAAACCGGTAACTCTCAATCTTTCAAAGCTATGTGTCAGATCAGGTCGTGATAAGACACATAAATTTAAAAATCTATATATCTGGCCAGATAGACTTTTTTATAACAGCTTTATAAATTAAACAAATCTGCCATAGAGACAGATTTGTTTAATTTATAATTAGAGGTTTGCAACGTTATGATATACTTTTTGCACATCATCATCATCTTCAAGGGCATCAACAAGTCCTTCAAAGATTTCTAAATCTTCTGGTGAAAGTTCAACTTCTGATTGAGCAATCATTTCTAATTCTGTTGTTGAAAATTCAGTAATTCCAGCGGCTTTTAGCGCTGCGATTCCTTTATGCAGGTCTGTCGCTTCAGTATAAATAACGATGTTCCCTTCTTCTTCGGTTACATCACGAACATCAACTTCAGCATCAAGCAAAATTTCAAAAATATGGTCAGGGTCTGTTCCTTTAAATACAATCACTCCAGTATTGTCAAACATATAGCTGACAGCACCTGCCGCTCCGATATTCCCGCCTTTTTTATTGAAAATTGTGCGGATATTAGCAATCGTACGGTTAACATTAGACGTCAACGTTTCAGCGATAACCATTGAACCATTTGGTCCAAAGCCTTCATAACGCCCTTGCACGAACGTTTCATCTCCGCCACCTTTGGCTTTATCAATGGCTTTATCAATAACATGTTTTGGAACCTGTGCTTGTTTCGCACGTTCAATAACGAATTTTAAAGCTGAGTTTGATTCCGGATCTGGTTCACCTTGTTTAGCCGCAGCATAGATTTCTACACCAAATTTTGCATATACTTTAGACGTTGCACCGTCTTTAGCCGTTTTTTTAGCAACAATATTTGCCCATTTACGTCCCACTGGAAACATCTCCTCAAAAAATTATTTACATTAATGGCAGGTTAATAACCTGCATGTTTTTCTACCGCATTATATCATAATATATAAATTCTCGTCTATGAGAAATAAAAACATCCGGCTTTTACGGGGGATTACTTTGATTTTAACAATAGCTAATATGGTGGATAAGTCATTTTCTAATTTTCTTCTGGTTCTTTTTTTATTCTTAATAATTGAATTGCAGCAATAACGTCTTATTGATGGTGGTTTCGCTCATCAGGTGAGGTGGAACGCTTGCACGTCTTGCGACATATTGTGGCAGAAACTTAATGGCGAAATTAAGAGCCTATCCCATTAGGGCTATTTTACTTGCCATTTTGGACCTGGGCAGTGCTCAAAATCCTCACGTACTACGTGTACGCTCCGGTTTTTGCGCGCTGTCCGTGTCCAAACTGGCTGCGCCAATAACGCCTGGTGGGATAGTCTCTAAGACGATATTTTCCCGCCTTGAGCCGCGTTAATTTGTTGCATACTTTTAAACGGAGGTATACCTCTTGTAGGCTATACCTCCTGCTTCACGTTATCGCGCGATTAACGCAAATACGCCCCAGCCAAAGTATTCTCGCGTCCAGGTGACGTGACGTTTGGGGGCTGCCGTCAGTTCTGTTCGAACCTCTTGCGCAAACTCATCGTTAGGGTTTTCCTCCAGCCAGCGGCGCATAGTCATCCACTTCGCGGCTTCATATCTGTCCCAGCCTTGCGGGTCCGCCAGCACCATTTCCACTACGTCATAGCCGAGTTGGTCGAAAAAGGCGACCAGCTCGGGCAGGGGGCGAAAATCGGCGACGGATGAGACGCCACAGGCGTGGGCGATCTCTTCCGTTGCGGGGATCCGACGCCAGTACGGTTCGCCGATGAGAATGAGCCCGCCAGGTTTGAGGCTTTTGGCCAGCAGATCTATTGTCCCCGCGACACCGCCCGCAATCCAGGTAGCGCCTACGCAGGCCGCCACGTCATATTTTTCCTCGTCGATATAACCGGCCGCGTCGTTATGAATAAAATGTACGTATTCACTGACGCCGAGCTCTTCTGCACGTTGTTTTGCCTGTGTGGTGAAGAGCGGGCTTATATCAATGCCAGTACCTGTAACACCGTAATCGCGAGCCCAGGTGCAGAGCATCTCACCCGAGCCGCTACCGAGATCGAGAATCCGCGTGCCTGGCTTCATGCGTAACGCATGGCCCAGTGTGGCGTACTTTTCCGCTGTAAACGGATTATGGATACGGTGTTCGCTTTCGCTAATGGTAAAAATACGTGGGATATCCATTGGGTTATTCCTTTTACTGAGGGCAATATCCTCAGAAGTGGATGCTTTTTCAGCCAGCAGCGCAAACAGCTTGCCTGCAAAAGTCTCGCCGACCGGCCAGGCGTGACTGTCCGGGCGCTGCAACACAGTGAAGCCAGCATCACCAAGCAGGCTGATATATTCATCATCGCGCCAGGCCTTCATTTGACTGCCGAAACGGGTGGTACAGCCGTTTTCCGCTATTGCCCAGAACTGCGTTGAGCTGGTTTGGGCCTCTTCATCCCAGGCATTTTCCGTTAACAGCAGATGAGGCACGGCAAGAAACAGGCCGTGCGGACAACGCTGCCAGCCTGGCTGCGCCATGCCCTGGCGTTTAACTTCATCGAAGGTATGCACTTCAACAAGCAGTTTGCCGTCCGGTTTCAACCACTGCGCGCAATGACTGATGAGGCTTTGCGCATCCGCAGCGCTAAAGACATTCAGTTCCCCAAACGTCATCATAATGAAATCAAAAGGTTCCGTGGGGTGGTATGTACGAATATCTTGCTGAATGTAGTCAATATTCAGGTTTGCGGCTTGCGCCTGCTGGCGAGCCCATGTGATGGATGCCGGAGAGAAATCTACGCCTGTGCAGTGAAACCCACGCTCCGCTAACAGGCGGGTATAAAAACCGGGTCCACAGCCGAGATCCAGAATGCGGGCGCCAGCGGGTAACAGACGGGTAATCCATGTTACCTGTTGCTCAATCACGGTTAGCCGACGGCTGGCCCAGTCGTGGTCCTGCGACAGATGATTTTCCAGCATGCGTTGGCTGAAGGCTGGCTCGTCCCAGGGGATTTTGCCTTCATCGGGTAATAGCCGAATGCGATGCGTTGCAAAAATAACGGCGCTGATATCCATCATCATCTCCTTAGCGATTGTCAGGCTGGGCGCGAACGTTGTTCAGCCCGGTTGTATTAATGCGGTAGGGCTGACCATTAACGGATTTGATCAGCTTTTTGGTTTTGAGTTTTTTGAATACAGCGAGCGTGCAATCGGCGAGCAACAGCCCTTCGCGGCTATAGCACTCAACGGCGGTGACGCGGCCTGACGCATCGCGGATGTGCGTAATGCGTCCGCCTTTGGCGAGAACGTGTAAGGTGCGTTGTTCCTGACGGGATAAATTCATACTGAAGAACCTGTTTAATCATCATAGGCAAAACGTGCAAACACACTGCGGTGTCCGCATTCGATTTCGGCGCATTGATAATCAGTCCGGCCTGAAAAGGTCGGGGAACTGATTATCGGATGATGACATTCTCCAGCATCAAAGCCTCGGGTTGAGTTGAAAGGTATTTACGTCGTGAATGATAACACCTGTTTTCTGTAAGTGAATAACCGGGAGTGAAAAGTGTGATCTCAAAGGGAGGCTCATGACGTTTAACGTATCAGATGAATAGCTCCCGCAATTACCATAATAAATATTGATTAAACTCATATACCCGATAATGACCGCTTTGATAGTCTCGACGTATCTTTTTAGCCATTGACAGGGTTGTTGCGTTGGAAATCTTTTTTTAACCCACTGAAAAATATCACTTAAATATTTTTCATGCATAAACATTTATGGTCCGCTGAGTTCGGATCCGGTTTTGTATGGGTTAAAAAAGGTACGTTATGAAAGTCATATGGACTGTCACTCCTGTGGGGTATCAGCGCATAGCGAAACGTTGCCCTTCATGCAGCGTAAAACGGGATTTCACGCCTTCTGGGGCATTTCGGGTTAATTCGCAAAAGAAGGTACTCGATGTCTGGAGTATCTATAAATGCACACACTGCGATTACACCTGGAATATCTCCCTGTTCTCGCGCCTGCCAGTCAGCAAAATTAACCGCGATCTTTATTGCCGACTGATGGCGAATGATGCTGCCACGGTGCAATATTTTGCTTATGACAACGCGATCCTGAAGCGAAACAATGCTGAATTATCGGGGCAGCCTGATTTTCACATTCAGGAACAGTGGCTGGTCAGTATCGCCTCCCACAAGCAGGTCAGTATTAGCGTCAGGATTTCCCGTTCTTTTCAGGTCAGCCTGCTGTCGATTTTGAAGAGGCAACTCCTGTTAAGCACAGCCGAAATCAAGAGACGGATTGAAACAGGGCAAATAAGTGGCGTCACGATGAAAATGCTTAAATCGCGAAAACTGAAGAATACGAAATATGATTTGCAGCTCTCTGTTGAAACACTGTATGACCGGCGAAGGATTGTTCTGACCCGTCTATAAAAACAATAAGCTCACCTTACGTTTAAGTGTGCTGGTATGGCAGTGACGTAACGGAATGAAAGCAGGGCTAAGGGACAGGTGAGCGTTAGTTGAATAACCCTGTCTGTGGCATTCAGTGAAGGCTGAATGCCATGAATAATCCAGACGTTTTCGCACCAGTGATGATCAGCAGAATGACAAAGGGCGATGGGTTACAATTATCTGTAGAGTAAATAAATATTCACTCAACACCATTAAAAAATAAGAAAAAATGGCTCATTGTTGAGCTGATATTAATACCTGAATCACTGAATTAGAGTAATGTGAAGCTATCCATAGCGTAATCTGTTCTGTTGCGGTTAAAGGGGGAGGAATGCACACCTTTAGACCATACTCACTAAGGCATAGCGATCTGTTATATGAAGATATTCCGTTAGAAATACGCGAGCAAATAATATTATTGATTATCAATACGCTAGGAAATTGCTCCTCTTTTTATGATATGACATTATACTGCTATCATAATAGTCATTCTGATGAAGTTTATCGAAGAATATGTAAAACGTTGCGCAAAGAGTATGGCTTATTCACCTTATATGCGCATTCAACGTCATATCTGGATGAAATGAGTAATCTGTTATTAAAAACAGATGATAAAAGAAAGCATATTGATACCATTGAACTTGCTTTTAACTATATAGATACCTACCTTCGGATCTATGAAGTTACGCTTGGGTTAGAACCGGATAAGGCGATTAGTGAATTAAATAATCTATTTCATGAGCATAGTTTAAAATATCGCTATGAAAATGGTAGAATTGTAAGGTTGCGCAGAATAAAACGGCTTAAAAACATATGTTATTATTTGTACTCCCCTGGAGAGTATGGCTTTGTCGAATATGATCTTATGGAAGCGTATAATCGCCTGATGCTTAATGATTTTGCCTGTGTCGTAAAGGAATGTCATGCAGCCTTCAGAAGCGTTCTTCTCAGAATTCATGAGAGAAAAGGTATCGTATATCATGAACAAGATAGTTTAAATACACTAATGGCTAATCTGATGGCGAGAGGCGTTATATCTGCTGAATATGTACATAAATTTCATTTTTTAAGTGACGTGCTGGAATCAGAAATATTTCTGCCGATGGCGCCAGAAAAATCGCATCATCACTACGCAATGATGCTCCGTATCTCTGAAGAGTTGGCCTGTAGTATTTATTATCTTACTGAGCGGAGTATATTTTTTCTTACCCAGCGGGCTGAAGAAGATGGTGCCGCGCCATAATAATGATCGCGCTGTCGCTCAGTCAGACTGCATCATCGTTATTTGAATTTGTTCAGACGTCGGAATTTTTTGTTCTGCCGTCTGTTTTTTTAGTGATGAGCTGTTCAGTGCAATAATAAGGGGTACAGTACGATGACTGATTTTTAAACTGCATATCATCTGTGTCGCATTTACTCATGGGTATTGGGTCAGGGAGAGAGAAGAATGAGTACTATTTTAAAGCCTTTTTTATTGGCGGTAACCCTGATGTTAATCTTAATAAGGCCTGGCTTTGCAATAGAGGATGGAGCGATAACCATGGTTAAAACCTACAGCGCTTATGACTATTTGCAGACCAGAGTGCGGTTGATGCACGCTGTCGCCGATCACGGTCTGGTGTTATTTGGGGAATTTGACCATGCCAGAGCGGCACAGAATGTTAACCTGAAAATGCCGCCGACAACGGTTCTGGTCTTTGGCAATCCTAAAGGCGGAACGCCTCTCATGCTGGCGCATCCCGAACTGGCGCTGGATTTACCATTTCGGGTGCTCATTAGCCAGCAAGCCGATGGGCGAACGTTAGTCAGTTATCATCCCGCTGAAACGCTGCAACGTTATGGTCTTGATGCCGCAGCCATACAGACTTTGAAAAAACTGGAACAGCTCGTTGAAAAAAGTCTCCACTAAAGCTGAAAATCGGGCGATGTGTTTGCACAAGTGATGTCGCGAATAAATGCGCTCACATCGTCCATTACCTGATGCGATAAGGCGGCATCGAAGGTGGCGCTATCAGCATCACAGAACCCGTGCCGCGCATCGTACATTTTACACTGCACCCGGGGTCGCTTTTCCAGCGCCTGTCGCATGGCGAGGGGATCAAACGCCGGCTCATAACGCGCGATAATAACCAGTGCCGGACAGAGAGGCGCAAGATGAAGGTACTGGCGTATACGGGAACCGTAATAGCAAATGACGCCATCGCATAACCCACTGGCTGCACTTAGCCATGCGAGCGTTGCTCCGACGCTATATCCTACGACGATTAACGTCTCATACTGCGTTCTGAGATCGTGGAGTAACGTGGTAACGACGGCGGGATCAAAGCCGACATTTGCTGAAAAGTGACGGTAAGCCTCCTCCTGCTGTTCATAGCGAAAGGGGGTATGGTGAGGAAACAGCGCGGGAATATAGATGTCGAATCCGCGCGTCATCCATTCATGGCCTGCGCGTTGGATATGAGCGTTAATACCATAAATTTCATGCAGAATAATCGCTGCCCGGCGATGGCGGCTCGCCAGACTGGAGGTGTTGCTCCCCCCGGATACGCCTGGGGCGAAAAACACGGTGTCTTTTATCATAACGCGTTCTTGATACAAAGAGAGCGGCTGGATTTTCGCCGATCACGCTATGTCAGAGGCATTGTTCCTGTCAATGTACAGACACATTTTATGGCGTGATTTTTGGTTGATAAATTTCATATTGGTAAACCAATATGCTGTTTATATTCAGGCATCAGGGCTAAAGATGGAACATCAGTTGTGTATTGTCTACTGCCTTTCCTTTTATCTGGTTATCTGGCTTCACTAGCGAAACGGGGCGCATTATTGTTTTGTTGGTTGACCAGTTTCGCGTTTTTGGTGTGCTACGCGTGCTATCCCTCTTTACAAATGCTATAGTCTGATACCGGGAAATCGCATCGGACGGGCACGACCAATATGAAATCAAACACTTCTCAGCAAAGACCTTACCAGGAAGTGGGCGCAATGATACGGGATCTGATTGTTCAGACGCCGTACCGCCCCGGGGAGCGCTTGCCGCCGGAAAGAGAGATCGCTGAGAGGCTCAATGTGACGCGTACCGTCGTGCGTGAAGCGCTGATCATGCTGGAAATTAAAGGTCTGGTTGAAGTCCGCCGCGGCGCCGGGATCTACGTGCTCGACAGCGCGGATAATAACGAGATGGAAGGCGCTGACGTCAATCACTGTAATGATGCCGGGCCGTTTGAACTGTTACAGGCGCGTCAGTTGCTGGAAAGCAATATCGCTGAATTTGCCGCTCTGCAGGCCACCCGCGAAGACATCATTAAAATGCGCCAGGCGTTACAACTGGAAGAGCGAGAGCTCGCCTCCAGCGCGCCGGGCGGCTCAGAAAGCGGCGATATGCAGTTTCATCTGGCCATTGCCGAAGCGACCCATAACAGTATGTTGGTAGAGCTCTTCCGTCAGTCCTGGCAATGGCGTGAAAATAATCCGATGTGGCTCCAGCTTCATAGCCATCTGGGCGATACGCTTTACCGTAAGGAGTGGCTGGTCGATCATAAGCAGATCCTCGCGGCGTTAATTAAGAAAGACGCCCGCGCAGCGAAGCTGGCGATGTGGCAGCACCTGGAAAACGTGAAGCAGCGTCTGCTGGAGTTTTCCAATGTTGATGACATCTACTTTGATGGCTATCTGTTTGAGTCATGGCCGCTGGACAACGTTGATGCCTGATTATACCTGGAATAGCGTGGGCAGACCCAGTCCACGTTTTACTTCCTGTAGCGTCTTTTGAGTGACCTCATGCGCCCGCTCGCTACCTTTTTTCAGCAATTCCATTAGCATTCCCTTATCTGCAATAAAGGTTGCCCGCCGTTCGCGTATTGGCGCGATCAGTTCTTGCAGGCAGGTCTCCAGCTCATTTTTACAGACACGGTCGCCTAATCCGCCTTGTTGATAATGTGCTTTCATCGCCGCGACTTTGGCTTTATCCGGATGGAACGCATCCAGCCACGTAAAGACGACGTTACCTTCTATTTTTCCCGGATCGCTAATTTTTAAATGATTGGGATCGGTGTACATCGCGCTGACCGCACGGTGGATGGTCTCTTCGCTGGCGGAAAGAAGCAGGGTATTGCCGAGCGATTTCGACATCTTGGCGCTGCCGTCAATGCCGGGCAGACGGCCCGTATCGCTCAGGAGCGCCTGACAGGGTCGCAATACCGGCGAGGAGAAAAGACTATTCATCTTATGAACGATCTCATTCGTTTGCTCAATCATGGGCAATTGGTCGTCGCCAACCGGTACCATTTCGGCCTTAAAGGCGGTGATATCTGCCGCCTGGCTAATGGGATACGCCATGAACCCGACCGGCAGGGAACGGGTAAAGCCTTTTTGGGCAATCTCATTTTTTACCGTAGGATTACGCTCCACTCGGGCGACGGTAACGATATTCATATACAGCACCGTTAATTCGGCGAGGGCAGGTAACGCGGATTGCAGGCAGATCGTCGTTAGCGCGGGATCGATGCCGACGGCCAGATAGTCAGCTAACACTTGCGGAATATTATCGCGGATTTTTTGCGGATTACTGCCGTTATCGGTGAGTCCCTGCAGGTCGGCAATCAGGACATACTGTTGGTGATCCTGCTGTAGCGCGACGCGCTGGCGCAGTGAACCGACATAATGGCCGAGGTGCAACGAGCCGGTGGGGCGATCGCCAGTCAGAATGATGGGAAGGGTGTTCATTAAGGACTCCTTTATGCTTACTGTAAAGCCGAAAGACGTCCCGAAACACAGTAGCCGCCTTTCGGCGGCTACTTAAAGAGGGATAGTGATCCGTGCCGCCTTCAGGAAGGCA
Organism: Salmonella sp. NW645; assembly: GCF_051703725.1. Classification (NCBI taxonomy): domain Bacteria; kingdom Pseudomonadati; phylum Pseudomonadota; class Gammaproteobacteria; order Enterobacterales; family Enterobacteriaceae; genus Salmonella; species Salmonella sp. NW645. The sequence continues at coordinate 338,792 of NZ_JAMMKR010000002.1, forward strand.
GCCACCAGCGGAGATGACGTTGCGTAGCGTTGGATCGTTTCGTGTTCATGTGATCTAACGTATCACGACTAAACGTAAGGGTAAAGCGGCTGGCGTGTCGTCCGGGCATAAAGTCATATCGCCTGAACAGAGAACATGTTACTGACTTTGAAACGCGATTTTATAATTTGCTGTCCAAAAGTACGTGGCGCTGAAAGGCGCATTTTTGATGCAAATCATTTATTACTGTGATAACACTGCGCGCGATAAAAATATTAAATATATTCACATAGTAAATATGTTCTATTGGAATGGTTGTTTTCGATATGACAAAAGTCTAAAAAACCCATTGATGTGAAAAGGAATAAGAATTGTCTATATTCCGATTCTGTGTAATTAAGTAATTTCTCGGATAAAAATAAGAAATGATATTGATATTTCTTTTTTGATATGGTTCTTATAGCGGCTATGGTTATTCAGGAAACGATGCTTGAATGCCAGGCGTAATAGATTTCAGGTCAGTAGCGCTATTGTAAAATGGATTGTTGATGGCAGAAGGTATTTAGCAAGAATCCAGTTATAGCAGATTGTCGGTATTTAATCTGGTATACAGAGACACCAACGAAATGGCTGGAAAATGGAACGTTCTTTCATTGTTGGCGTTCCGTCCTTGTCAGCCTGCTTTGCCGCATGATAATCACGGAGGGGGGATGGACGCCATCTATTTAAAACTGGACGGTATTGAAGGCGAAAGCCGGATCAAAGGTTTTGAAAACCAAATAAAACTTATTGCTTACAACCACAACCCGACGAAACGGGAGTCCGGCGAAGCGAGAGGGACATATATTGGAGGATTGACGCTGACAAAGCCTGTCGATCTTGCTACGCCTGGCCTCTATGAGCACTATTGTAACGGGAAAACGGTGAAAGAAGGCGTGCTGACATTATGCCGTCGTGATAAGGGCGCAATGCTGCCATTTATTATTTATACGCTCACCAATGTGCGGATTTCACGCATGAGCAATCATGGCGACGCCGAAGGCAGCGCCACGGAGACCGTGGATTTGGTTTATAGCCATATTCGCTGGGATATTCCCGCATTAGCGTCGAAAAGCAAAACACGGCGGCCCCTTCACCGACAGGCGCTGTGGCGATGAGGATAAAACAAGCGTGCGGACTCGCAGTGGGCAATGCGGTGTAGCGAAATGGCATTTAGCGGCTTGCGAAGGTCGATGAGCGCACATGTAACCAATCGATTGCCTGAAAAGGCGATAACGCGTGGTCCTTACACCCGTTATGATTTTTACGCATAGCCGCTAATAAAACGGCATTTTTTATATACACATCAAGTTGATAGTGTGTTTCTGACCTTGACGTAAATAAGCGGGAAAAGCGATGAAACACACCATTGGGATACTGGGGGGGATGGGACCTGCGGCAACGGCGGATATGTTGGAAAAATTTGTTGAATTGCGACATGCCAGTTGTGATCAACAACACATCCCGCTCATTGTCAGCTCTATCCCTGATATTCCCGATCGTACAGCATGTCTGTTATCCGGCGGGCCTTCGCCATACCGTTATCTGGAGCGTTATCTGCATATGCTGGAAGACGCCGGGGCGGAGTGTATCGTTATCCCATGCAACACTGCGCATTATTGGTTTGATGATTTACAGAACGTCGCGAAAGCGCGAATGATCAGCATTCTGGACGCTACCCTGGGGGATATTCCGCCATCGGCGCGGCACGTTGGTCTGCTGGCGACCAATGCGACGCTGGCGACCGGGTTATATCAAAAGAAAGCTCTGGCGCGGGGGCTGACGTTAATTCAGCCGGAAGACGCGGGGCAGGCGTTGGTAATGCAGGCTATTTATACGCTTAAACGTGGCGATAAAACTGCGGCGCAAGCGCTGCTGCTGCCGCAAATCGATAGCCTTATTGCCCGTGGCGCGCAGGCAATTATTATGGGGTGTACCGAAATTCCGCTTATTGTGGCCGGACATGAACGCGCGATAGCGTGCCCGATGATTGATTCCACAGCGTCGCTGGTGCGCGCGGCGATTCGTTGGTATGAGTCCTGGCCGGACACCCGCGCCTCTTTGACCGGGGAACAACGCCTTACCGCCTGATGTGTTTACAGTGCGGCCTGAAGCCCACGCAGGTCGCGCCAAAATGTTTCGGCTACCTGACTCATGCGGGTATTCATGCGATAAGCATAAGCCTGGATCGGGATAACCAGTTCGTCGGCATCAAGCACGATCAGGCGCCCGTCAGTAATCTCCTGACGGATAGCATACTCGGGCAACCAGGCGATTCCGCAGCCGTCCATCGCAACCTGTTTTAACAATTCACTCATCGAAGAGACGAAAAATGTACTGAAACTCAGTTCAGCATGGCGAGTCAGGGTACGATTTATCAGCCGGCCCATATAGGAGTTCTGACTGTAATTAAGCAGGGGAAAGTGCGGCTGCTCAAGCGTATAGCGCGGCTCGCCCCGGCCATTGTTGGCGCAAACCGGAAACAGTCTCGACTCAAACAGGCGGATGTTATCAAACGGCGCTTGTTGCAGGTTTTCATCGTGATAAGAAAAGATAAAATCGCTTTGTCCCTCACGTAACATATCCACCGCCTGGTCGACATCTATCGCCTCAACGGCGTAGGTAAACTGCGTCGGCATCTGCTTAACGATGGTCGGCAACAGGCCGAGGGAGAGCGAGTGGGCGGCGGCAATCTTGATTTTACGCAGCGTATAATCGCTGCCGCCGCGCAGTTCGGTCAGATTACTTTCCAGTTGCTGTAACAGGTGGCGAACCTGGGAGTGAAAGATTTTACCCTGTTCGGAAAGCTGTAGCGGCGAGACCTGTCGGTTAAACAGTTCAACGCCCACGGCATGTTCCAGGGCGCGAATCCGCCGGCTAAAAGCGGGTTGCGATACGTTGCGGATAATGGCGGCCTGAGAGAAATTGCGGCACTTTTCCAGCGTCAGAAAATCATACAGCCATTTTGTCTCAATATTGTGCAAACCTGCTCCAGTTACATCCATTTACCGTTATCCTGTCAGCCGCCCGAAAGGGCATTCTACGTCCATTCGGGCGGCTGACAACCGCTTATCCCGTCCTCTTTCAGAATGCCGTGATGGGGCAGCCTGAAACTAGCGGGAATTACGCCGGTTCAAAGGTACCTTTTACGCAGGCTTTCCCCTCATTGACCATGCGTTTGCCGCGCGCATACACCTGCTCAATGCGTAAATCTGCGCTAAAGACGAGCAGATCCGCATCGTTACCGGGACGGATTTCGCCTTTGCCGTCCAGACTGAGGAAGGCGGCTACGCTGGTCGTCAGCGGACGCAGAGCATCGGTCAGGCTGAATCCGTAGTGGTTAACCAGCGTCTGCAACGTCTCCAGCAAACTTTCGAAGCCCGCGACGCCGATGCCCGTCAGATTTCCGGCAGCGTCAAATAGCGGCTGGCTGCCGTTGCCGTCTGAACTGAGCGTCACCCGGGAAAGCGGGACGCCGGCTTTTATCGCTCTGGCAATGCCCTCCGCCGGCGCGACAGGATCCGGGATACTGGTGGTAATGTCGATTACGCCGCCTTTAAGCGCAAACGCCAGCGCCTGCTCGAAAAGAGATTCGCTACGGTTGACGTGGGTAGGCAGCAGTTTACCGATCGGCACGTCGCTGTGTTCCAGGATGTCATACAGCGGCTGTAACCCTTTTTTGCTGCTGCCCATATGAAAAACGCTGACACCGGGTTTGCCGCCCAGCAGGCCGCCAACGCGTGATTCGGCGGCCATGCTGGCGAGTTGATTCCCGCCGGGCGCGGCGGAACGGTGGTCGGAGACTGCGCATTTCACGCCAATGACGCGATCGATCAGCGCGACGTCTTTTTCTACCGAGCCAGTAATGGTCGGCGACGGAACGTGATAAGCGCCCGTGAGCATCCAGGCGGTGATCCCCTCCTCATTTAGCGCTCGCGTTTTGGCTAACAGCGACGCGGGATGACGGCTAACGGAGTCGGTGCCAAGCAGGCCGACGACCGTTGTTATCCCGGCTTCCGTCAGGCGGCTCAGGGAGACTTCCGGCGTCCGCGTCGTCGGCCCCGCTTCGCCGCCGCCGCCGATCAGATGAACGTGTTGGTCGATAAAGCCCGGGCACAGCATACGACCGCTAAGATTAATCACCGTACAGTCCGGTACGATATCGCCGGGGATGTCAGCGCCGACGGCAATAATTTTGCCATTCGCGAGTAGAACATCGCAGATGCCCCGGTCTTCTGGCGCAAACAGGTGCGCACCCTGTAATAAGGTAAACTCCGCGGCGGATAAATCAGGCATGATAACTCCTTATTAAACAATAAGCTGCATGACCCAGATCGACAGCAGCGCATTGATGGCGCAGACTGCGATAATATGCGGGTAATATTTGGCGTTGACTTCGGCAGTACCGAGACAGCGGCCGACATTCTGTACCGGGTTTCCCATCAGGTAAATGGCGGGCAGTAGTACGGTAACATCGTGGCCGCTTAGCGCGCCGGCGGTAGCCAGACTGGCCGCCACGCCAACGGCGCCGCCCATACTCATCAGCGAAGCCAGAAGCACCGTAGCCGCTTCGCCGGGAAGCCCCCACAACGCCATCACGGGCTGGCAGATATGGCCTACCCAGTCGAGCAGACCGGTAATTTTCAGCGCCTGAATAATGACAAATGCCATGACCACATTGGGTAACAGGTTGGTCGTGGCGATGGTAAAACCGCGGCGTGCGCCATCGATAAACATATCCATGACATTCTTACGTACCTGAGTCGTCATGATTGGGCTCCTTGCGCAGGGTGACGGCGTTCTTCGATGTTAATCCAGACGCGCAAAAGGTTTGCGCCGATAAATTTGAATAGCAGAATGACCACCAGCGGAATGATGACTGACGTCCCCAGAAAGGCGAATACCGCAACGCCGGAGGAGAAATAGTTGGTGATAATAGCGCTGCCGCTGGTCTGCCAGGCGGCAAAAATCACTTTATCGCGTTCTGTGATTTCGCCTTCCTGCGCCAGCTCTTTGGTCATACCCGCCGCGGCGTCGGTATTTTGCAGGTTGGCGATCAGCGCCAGTGAGCAAATGCCGGGAATGCCAAGCAATGGTTTCAGGATGGGTGTCATCAATTGCTGCGCCGCCCGCAGACCGCCCAGTCCATCCGTAATCGCGATGATACCCAGAGAAAGGATAACCGACGGCGCCAGCTCCAGCGCAAAAAGGAAGCCATCTTTCGCGCCCGTTCCGCCCGCGCCGCGAAAGGTCTGCGTACTGGTCACATGACCGAATGACCCGTTGAGTACGGTAAAATCAAAAACGCGCCACCAGCCTTCGCTTCCGGAAAATACGCCGGAAAAGAAAATAATGGTGAGAAAAAACGCCAGGTATCCCTTTATCCCGACCTTTTCTGTATCAAGCGGCATGGCCGCCCCGTCCACTTGTTGCGCCATAGCGATCCCCGAATTTTTTTGATGATGTGTTGGTTGTAGCCACAGGCCAAAAAGCCCGAAACAGAAAGACCTTATCAGCCATAAGGGTAAGGACAAAATGCAAGTATGTATCGTGCTATGCGTTTCTTGCATAGCAGCGCGAAAAATCACCATCTTCGCTACTGCCGGAGGCGCGGGGAACCGTGGACGGTATAACGCGAGGTAAAAAAGCAAAGAAACAGGTGTTGACGAAGACCGGAGCCGGGAGCAGGAAAAAGAGGAAATAAATTTGACGTTAGTCAATTTCACGCCACTTAATTATCGTTGTTAAAAAATAGGATTTTTTAACCTAAATTTTACTTTTTACTGTAATTTTTCACGCCTTAAGAGGAATTGTCACGGTCAGGTCAGTAGCCGCTGATGGGTCAGTTTGCGTCCTAAGAATCCTACGGGCAGGTAATAAAAAACGAATCATCTAATTAATTTCATGATGTGATTTATTTATAATTGTGATGATTTGAAAGGGCGCGATAATCATCATAATGGGATATATAGCCAAAATAATTCGAGTTGCTTAAAGGCGGCAAGGGAGTGAGTCCCCAGGAGCATAGATAACGATGTGACTGGGGTGAGCAACGGCCCGTCAGGGCGAGGCCTATGGATGGGCCGGGTAATCCGTAGCCAACACATAAGCCACTTGAAGTATGAAGGGTATATAAAATAATAGGCAGATTGATAACACCAAAAACCATAAAATAAGCATGGTTTTTAGTGTCATTTTTAACTTGAAATAACGTGTTGAGGATGTGCTATTAAAAACAGATCCGCATTGCGCCGCGAATAGCGTTAAAGATACAACCCGGTGCGGAGAGCGCGAGTTTACTCTACCGCTTATTCACGTATCACAAACCGTTTTTGTTTTATCTGCTGCGCGGCGCTGATCAGCGCGGCAAAAAAGAGCGCCGCGGCGCCGCAAAGCGTGGCGTTGATAATTGCCGACGCGCCATTGCCTGACAGACTGGCGGCGAGCGGACCGAGAATTTGCCCAATACCATACGTTAGCGTCACCAGGCCTAGCAAATTAATATTACCCGGCGCGCTGAGCTGTCGGGCAAGCGGCATCACCAGCGAGGTTGTGCCCATAAACGTGGCGCCAAAACCAATACTGCTCAGTATTAACAGCAACAACGAGTCGCTGGCGAGAGACAGCAGCACGCAGGCGCTCTGGATCAACAGGTTCGCGGTCAGGCATGGCAGGACGCCCCAATGTTTTGCCGCCCACAGCCAGCCGAAGCAGCCGGGAATGATCGCCAGGCCGACCAACGACCAAAGGTGCGCCGTGAGTAGCGGAGAGCCCGCGCTTTTCGCCATCAGCGGCAAATAGGTAGCGACAATGATGTAGCCGAATCCGGCGAAACCATACAACAGCGCCAGTTGCCACCAGGGCATAGGCTGATTTTCGATTCTTGCTAAAGGCGCAGGCGGCAGTGCATGAGCGCGGGGGGGAATCAACATTGCCACGATTAATAGCAATATACCGGCGAGTGCTCCGGCCCCCAGCCATAGCGAATGGGCCGAAAGCGCATAATGTAAACCGCCAATGACATATTCGTTACCCAGTGCAATCCCGGCCCCGACGCCGGAAAAGAGCGCGGCGATCACAAACGGATGGCGGGTATGATGCAACACAATCATTGATCCAAAAATCATCATTCCCGCACTCGCGACACCTGCCAGGAAGCGCACCAACATGACGACCGCGGGCTGAGTAAATATCGCCATAGACAGAATAAGAATACCGGTGGCGACCGCCGAAGCCAGCAGCATGGGGCGAAGACGAGAGGGGAGATGAAAAAGGCCAAAGGAAAACAGTAAGCTTCCCGCCAGGTACCCTGCATAATTGGCGCTGGCAATCCAGGAGAGTTGGTTAAACGTTAGCTGCTTTTCCGCCAGCATTACCGGCAGCATGGGCGTATACAGAAAGCGGCCAACTCCCATCCCCAGCGTCAATACCATCATACCGAAAAGCGCCGTAAAAATGGGATGGCGAGGTGAAGCGCTCTGAGCATGAACCATGGTTTTTCTCTTTGCTAAAGTAAGGCAGGAATGCCGAATTGTTGTTGTAAATGATAATAAAAAGTAAAATTAATGTTTCAAATTTGCAAGAAAAGAAAGTGAAGCGCAGGCGAATAACGGATTGAGAAGAGGGGCATCGGTGGGAAATGGCATTAAATTAATGCCTCCCACGTGCGGGGTTTGGCAGTTAATCTGAACGAGAACGGCGTTAAATACTGAGCAGTGCCGGTATTTGCGACAGTAAATATAACACCAGACCGATAGCGCCGCCGACCAGCGTGCCGTTCACGCGGATAAACTGCAAATCTTTACCGATATTAAGCTCAATCTGCTGCGACATATCGCGCGCATCCCAGCCTTTTACGGTATCGCTGATGTGGCGCGTCAGGAAGGCGGCGAATTCCGGTGCGACCCGGTGCGCGGCCTGTTCCAGATGACCGTTAAGCGAGGCGCGTAATGCGTCGTCGGCGATCAGCGTCTCGCCAAACCATTGTCCGGCATGAGCGATGCGCTGCTTTACCTTCGAGTCTTCGGCGTTGATATCTGTTTTTAACCACTGACGTAGATCCGCCCAGATCTCGCCGAGATAACGGTTAAACGCCTCATCTTCCTTCAGGTAACTTTTAATGTTTTCTGCCCGGGCAGCCATTTCCGGATCATGTTTAAGTTTATCGATCAGCTTATACGTCGCGCGATCGAAGGCATGACGAATCTGATGCGCGCGGTCGTGACTGATATCATCCAGCAGAGAATTTACCGCGTCGGAGACCAGTTCAGCGCTGTGTTCTCCCAGCCATTCGGTCGGCAGAATCTTCGCTTTTAACGGATGCTCGGTCTCCAGCCAGCGTATGATCTGTCTGGCGATAAATGTTCGGGAACTGTCACGCTGTAACAGGGCGATAAGCTGGGCGATCAGCGTATCGAGTAACACCTGGTGACGATCGTTTTTGGTCATGCTTTCCAGCATCAGGGCGCTGGTGCCGGAAAGATCCACTTTATCAATCGCTTTATGTACCGCTCGCTTGAGCAGCCGCTGAATACGGGCGTCATCGGTCAGTTCCAGAAAGCCGCTCATAATTTGCAGCAGATGCTGCCCGACCCGGATGGCGTTGTCCGGCTGGCTGAACCAGTTTCCGATAAGCAGCGCGGGTTCATGGCGGCGGATTAGCGCGATCAGCGACTGCGTATCAAGGAACTTCTCCTGCACAAATTGCCCAAGATTTTCGCCGATTCGATCTTTATTACGGGGAATAATCGCCGTATGTCGTGAAATAAACGGAATGGGAATGCGGCGAAACAGCGCCACCACGGCAAACCAGTCCGCCAGCGCGCCAACCATCGCCGCTTCGGCAATAGCTTTTACGCCCAGCACCCAGAAACTGGGCGGCAGGAAAAGCGTGGTCACAAACGTCGCGGCGGCTATCAGCAACAGTGAGAGCGCCAGGCGTTTGGCGCGTTTGAGTTCGGCGATTTTATTCATAGGGTTAAGGATAGAGCCAGACGGCAGGAACGTGTAAAAAACATCAGATTATCCTGTGCCGGATAAGCCTCTATCCGGCAGAGTAGTTACTTCTCAGCGGCCAGTTCTGCCGCCTCATGCTGGCGTACGCGCTGTAATAGTGTCGCCAGGGTGAAGACCACAATCACCCCGGCCACCGCTGCCAGCAGGTGAAACGGCAGTCTCCCGCCGTGAAACCACAGCCAGCGGCCAACTTCGACCGACACCGCCATCACCGTCAGAATCACCATGTTCAGCGAGGCCGAAACCGTCCCTTTTGGCAAGTTGTTGGAGAAAAGCGTGAAGCGAAACAGCGTCGGGAAAATCATGCCAATGCCGAACGCGTACAGGCTGGTGCCCAGCACAGACCAAAGCCAGACGTGCGGCAGAAGAAGATTACCGAGGAGTAATGTCGCCAGCCCGCTTAACTGGATTGGTACGGCGCGCCAGATAAAACGCGGTCGGGTCGGATCTTTCACCAGGCGCACAACGATCATATTGGCCACGATCACCGCGCCGAATACAGGCACCTGCGCCCAGGCGAATTGCGAAGTACTCATCCCGCCGGCATCGATCAGGATCACCGGCGACACCGCCACCCAGCTCATCATCGGGATATAGCTCAACGACAGCGTCGCCGCCCCGGTGAGAAAAATCGGGTTGCGAAACACATTACGAAAATCGCGCAGTACGCTCACCGCACTGAACGGCACCGCGCCGCGTTGCACCGTTTCTGGCATCGCCAGCAGCAGGCCGCACAACGCCAACAGTCCCATCACCGCAATAATACCGAACAGCACCTTCCAGTGAACAAAGTGCATCAGCGCGGCACCGGAGAGCGGGCCGATAACCGGAGCGACCAGCACAATGGAGGTAATAATCGCCATCAGCTTAATGGCTTTGGTTTGACCGAAAGCCTCCTGTACCGTGACGTAGCCGACCGTTGCGATAAAGCAAATGCTGGTGCCCTGCACAAAACGGGCAACCAGAAACTGCGTCATTGAGGTCGTCAACAGCGTTGCCGCGCAGGCGAGAGTAAAAATTAATGCCCCTGCGATCAGCACTGGCCGGCGGCCAATCCTGTCGGATAGCGGCCCCAGAAGCCATTGCAACGCCATTCCGCCCGCCAGATAGAGACTGACCGAGGCCGGCGCAAGACTGACGTCAGCATTAAAATCGCGCACGACGTTAATGATGCCAGGCTGAATCAGATCCGTCGTCAGATAGGCGGCAAAATCGTACAAAATCAGCGCCATCGGGAAAAATAACGTTGTGGCGCGTTGGGAGAAAAACTGAATAATCCGTTGCATAAAAAATGCGCTCCATGTCGGAGAACCCCATGATGGGACAGCGAAACTCAATACCGTCATCGTGACGTCAGGCAGGCGATGGAAACAGCGGCTGCGGATGTACTGAATTTCATGTAATCAAAAACGCTGCCGGTGAAAACACAGACAGGAAGAGACGCGTTCTGAATCTCGTCAGAACGTGTGGCGATTACAGATAACAATCAGCACATCACACCTCGGGAAATTTACGTTGCACGGAAAATATACACATTAAGTGTAATTAAATTTTGATGTTAATCAAAAGAGTTTGTCTGGTTAATAAAGATAAAGGCAGGGCGCGCAGACTGGCGTTTTGCGTGTTCAGTTCCGAAAATGCATGTGCATTACAGATAACAGGATTTATCTTCCGTCGCGCCTCGCAATGCTGAAAAGGTACGGATGAGAAAGGAATTTTCAGGAGGTAGAGTCGCAGCATCCTGGTTTGGGGTGACGGAGCGCCATGAAAAAATCGACGACCTCAACACCGCATGATGCGGTGTTTAAAACCTTTTTGCGCCACCCGGAAACCGCCCGCGATTTTATGGAGATTCATCTGCCGGTGTCGTTACGCCAGCTTTGCGACCTACGGACGCTAAAGCTGGAACCCGGCAGTTTTATTGAAAAAAATCTGCGAGCCTATTATTCCGATGTGCTTTGGTCGCTGAAAACGCGCGAGGGCGACGGTTATCTCTACGTCGTGATTGAACATCAGAGCACGCCGGATGCGCATATGGCGTTCCGGCTGATGCGGTATGCGATGGCAGCGATGCAGCAGCATCTGGATGCGGGGCATAAGCATCTTCCGCTGGTGGTGCCGATGTTGTTTTATCACGGTGTTGATAGCCCGTATCCTTTTTCGCTGTGCTGGCTGGATGAGTTTGCGAACCCGGAAGTGGCAAGAAGACTCTATGCCGCTGCCTTTCCGCTGGTCGATATAACGGTGGTATCGGATGATGACATTATGCAGCACCGCCGCATTGCGCTGCTGGAGCTCATCCAAAAACATATCCGCCAGCGCGACCTGCTGGGACTGGTTGAACGGATTGCTTCGCTGTTAGTTACTGGTTGCGCTAATGACAGGCAGCTTAAAGCGCTGTTTAATTATCTTATGATTCAGCACGGACATACGCCTCGTTTCACCACGTTTATTCGTGATGTGGTAGGGCGTGTCCCGCACACTAAGGAGAGACTGATGACGCTGATAGAGAGGATCCGCGCAGCGGATCGCAGAAAAGGGGAACGGCAAGGAAGACAGGTCGGTCTGGAGGAAGGATTAGCAGAAGGATTAGAAAAAGGGCTGGAAAAAGGTCAGCACGTTGCCGCATTGCGTATCGCCAGACAGATGCTGGCGGACGGACTTGACCGCGAGACAGTCCAGCGGTTCACCGGCCTTACGGCTGAAGAGCTTCAGGATGTTAGCCACTAACGCGGTTCCAGTCTGAATGTTGCAGGCCCGGTGCCCGCCGGGCAACGCTCTCTGTAATTATCGCTGATAACCGCACGAATATACCGAACTTTACCGATAGCGCCAGCCATCTCTACTACCCTTATTGTTCTGAGCGGCATTTACGGCTGCCTTAATGACGATAACAAGGAGACATGTGATATGGCTTACCAGACAGTGAATCCTGCCAATAATCAGCTCATTAAAGAGTATCCCCCGCACACGGACGCGGATATTGAAGCCGCGCTGCAAAAAGCTGACGCGCTCTATCACTCCGACTGGTCCAAAGGAGAGATTGACCAACGTCTGCCGGTACTGCATAAGCTGGCTGACTTGATCGACAGCCGTGTTGAAGAACTGGCAAAAATCGCCAGCCAGGAGATGGGCAAGCTCATCGAGCAAAGCCGTGGCGAAGTCAAACTATGCGCGCAGATCGCTCGCTATTATGCGGATAACGCGAAGCAGTTTCTTGCCCCGGTGCCTTATAAAACCGAGTTTGGCGACGCGTGGGTAGAACATCATCCGATTGGCGTCATCATGGCCGTTGAGCCGTGGAACTTCCCGTACTATCAGTTGATGCGTGTGCTGGCGCCGAACCTGGCCGCAGGTAACCCGGTGCTGGCGAAACATGCCAGCATCGTACCGCACTGCGCCGAGACGTTTGCCCATCTGGTGCGTGAAGCCGGCGCGCCGGAAGGCGCATGGACCAACCTGTTTATTTCCTCCGATCAGGTGGCGAACATCATCGCCGACCCGCGCGTGCAGGGCGCAGCGCTGACCGGATCTGAAAAAGCGGGGAGTGCCGTGGCGGCACAGGCGGCGAAGCACATTAAAAAATCGACGCTGGAACTGGGCGGGAACGATGTGTTCGTCGTGCTGGACGATGCCGATCTTGAGAAAGCGGTGAAAATTGGCGTGCAGGCACGGCTCACTAATGCAGGACAGGTATGTACGGCGGCGAAGCGCTTTATCCTGCATGAGAAAATCGCCGATCAATTCCTCAGCCAGTTCACCGAGGCGTTCAGGAAGGTGAAGGTGGGGGATCAGATGGATGCTTCTACCGAACTGGGGCCGCTGTCGTCGAAAGATGCGCTGGATACATTGACCAGACAGGTCGAGGACGCGGTGAAAAATGGCGCGACGCTGCATGTTGGCGGCAAGCCGCTGGAGAGCAAAGGCAACTTCTTTGAGCCGACGATTCTGACCAATATTACGCGTGACAACCCGGCGTACTTTGAAGAGTTCTTCGGCCCGGTGGCGCAGATGTATGTGGTGAAAGACGATGACGAGGCGGTAAAACTAGCCAACGATTCCCACTACGGCCTGGGCGGCGCGGTGTTTAGTCAGGATATTGAGCGTGCTAAACGCATGGCCTCCCGGATTGAAACCGGGATGGTTTATATCAACTGGCTGACCGATACCGCAGCGGAGCTGCCGTTCGGCGGCGTTAAGCGTTCGGGCTTCGGACGCGAGCTATCGGATCTGGGGATTAAGGAGTTTGTGAACCAGAAGCTGGTAGTGGTGCGCCGCTAATCCCTGTTGCCCCTCTGAAAACGGGAGGGGCCTGGCTTTTTGCAGCGAAGGACGCAGATCTTAAATCAGAACGAAATAAGCGAACAAAACACCCTCAATCGCCCTCCTTATTTATCCACGTTGCACTAACCGTGCTTTTTATCCCGATATTGTTTGTACAGACATTCATGATGCCCGCATTTTCTGTTCTATGCGGAGGTCGGTATGGAATTTTACGAGAACCGCCCCAGACAACCATTTATTGGCTTTGTGCAGCTCAGACGGGCGCTAAAAAGGTGGTGGCTGCGTAAGCGGGCCTGTCAGGCGCTGCGACGAATGAGTGACGAGCAGTTAAGGGATATTGGGTTGGAAAGGAAGGATGTGGAATAACAGATAAGAGCCAGTAAAACTGGAAAGGCTGGATAATCTTATCTTAACCTCTCCAGTAGGCGGGTATCCTGGAACGCTAATTTTCCTGCCAGGCTTTCTCGATCAGCAGTTTGGCTTTATCCAGATCGTGTTCGTTACGCACAATCAATTCGACGTCGCCGGTTCCCCAGTGGCCAATGTTTGTGACGTCCCGGCTAAATCCTTCTTCAAGCTGGATATGCTGTGGATTGATTTTCAGCCACAGGCGTAGGTGTGGGTCGGTCACGGGATAAACGGCCACGCACAGAAAGTTACGAATGAGGCGGAAGGCGTCATAGAGCTTAAGCTCTTTAAACTGAACCTCATCACTGAGTGAGAGCACATAACTTTTTAGCTGTTCATATAATGAAAGCAGCGCGGGTGAGGCCGAAGAGAGCTGTTCGCGCTGCGTGCGGGTATGGCGCTTACCGTTACCGCTGCTGACGGAACCGTTCGCGATGATGTGCTGAGGGCTATTTTCGACCACGGCGTTAACCAGTTCCAGCATTAACAGGTCGTCGGCAAAAAGCTTGTAGCGAATCAGGTTGATATTGCGGTTGATTTGCTGAACGGCATGTTCGTCGTATTTATTAAAATCGGCGGCAATACAGATTAACCGTGTGCCGGACCAGTCAATGGCTTTGGCCGCGGTTTTACTTATTTTCTCCATCACCAGCAACTGAAATTCCGCTTTATGATCGAGCAGCCAGTCGAGATAAAACAGCCCCTGGTTAATGACGTTTTCATTGCTGTGGCGCTTATATTCAATAATCACCGGGCAGTTATTTTCGTCGAGGCCGAGGGAATCAATTCGCCCACGATGGGTTTTACCCGTGCGGTATTCGGTCTCGAGAAAGCGGACGCCAAGGAATGTTTCCATATGGGATTCGATCAGCATTTGCAGATCTTTTTCAATGGCTGCAGCTTTGCCCGGCAGTTCTTGTACTTTCCCGCCACCGAGGCGGAAAAGCTGGATATCGCTCATGGATCCCTCCTGAATTTCATATTACCGGGTATGATACTGCACAGAGTTGAATCAGAAAGCATAAAATTGAGTCTGAGGATATGTTATTTGTGGTAATTTATTAATTTGAAAAGAGAAAATGGCAGGAGCGCCAGAATGAGTACGTTTGACACGACGAAAATTGCTTTAAAAGATATCCTGGGGCAGATTACTGATGGACGGGTACAGTTGCCTGATTTCCAGAGAGGATGGGTATGGGATGATGAGCATGTCCGGTCTTTGCTGGTCAGTATTGCCCGTTCTTTTCCCGTTGGTGCGGTTATGCTGCTGGAGACTGGGGGAGAAGTTCGCTTCCAGGTGCGTCCAGTTGAAAATGTAGAATTGCAGAAAACCGAGCCTGAGATGTTGATTCTGGATGGCCAGCAACGTTTAACGTCCTTGACTCAAGTCCTGATGCTGGATACGCCCGTTAAGACTTTTAACGAGAAAGGAAAGCAGATAGACCGTTTTTATTATATTGATATTGAGGCCGCTCTGGACAATAGGCTTGATGAAGCTTTTATTTCTGTTGAAAAGTCTAAAAAAGTAACGATGAATTTTGGTCGTGATATAAAAACTTTTGTTAACTCCTTTGGAGAAACGGTTGAAATGGATTTTTCTACCGTGCAAAAAGAGTGCGAAGCATTATTTTTCCCTTGTAACCAAATTATCAACTCTGATGCATGGGAAAGTCATTTATATAAGTGTTCACAAGAAAAGTTTTTCACTTATATGCAGTTCCGTGAAAAAATTCTGAATGCCTTTAGGAACTATTTGCTGCCTGTTATTAAATTGGGTAAATCAACTAGCAAAGAGGCCGTTTGCTTGGTGTTTGAAAAGGTTAATACCGGTGGTGTTCCACTATCCGTGTTTGAACTGGTGACCGCCAGTTTTGCGGCTGATGGGTTTAATCTTCGGGATGACTGGTTTGGCAGTAATTTGCGTCAAAAATTTGGCCGCCGAAATGTACTGAATAAAGAAGCTATCCTACAGGGCGTAGAGCCGACTGACTTTTTACAGGCTATCAGCATATTGAATACGCTAAAAAAACGGCGTGCCGATCTGGCCGAAGGGAAGACAGGGAAATCAGTTACTGCAGTAAGTGCTAAACGTGTTTCAGTATTAGCGCTTTCTCTTGAAGATTATCATTGCTGGGCCGACGATGTGGAAAAAGGCTTCTTACTTGCCGCTAAATTTCTCCATCATGAATGTTTTATGCACTCATGGGATCTGCCTTACCGTACGCAGCTTGTGCCGCTGGCAGCAGTGTTATCGCAATTACAAGGCAATTGGCTGGAACCCAAAATTTATGACAAACTGGCGCGCTGGTTCTGGTGCGGTGTTCTGGGGGAACTGTACGGCGGCGCGGTAGAAACACGTATTGCGAATGATGTGGAAGAGTTATTAAACTGGATTGAGGGGGAAGGTGAAGAGCCCCGGACGATTTATGAAGCCTCATTCCAGCCAGGGCGTTTATTGACGTTACGTTCCCGATTGAGCGCCGCGTATAAAGCGCTAAGCGTGTTGATCCTACGCAATGGTGCTCAAGACTTTTTCTGGAAGTCGACGATCCAAAAGTTAGATTATGGCGAGATTGCACTCGATATTCACCATATTTTCCCCAAGATATGGTGCGAGAATAATAGTATTAGTCCAGCAGTGTATAACTCTATCATTAATAAAACATCAATCTCCTATAAGGCCAACCGAATGATTGGTGGGAGATCTCCGGCTGAGTATCTGTCGCAGATCCAGACGCATCCGCAGGTCGGTCTGGAGGATGCCGAGATGGATGCGATCCTACGCAGCCATTTTATTGAGCCTTCGTTGTTACGGCAGGATAGTTTCGAGGCATTTTTTGCCGATCGAAAAAAACAATTGCTGAAATTGATCGAAGCGGCAATGGGGAAAAATATCAGTCAGGATGACGTTGCTGAATTAGAGACAGCAACAGACGAGATTGATGCCTGATACTGCAACCCAGGTACGAATTAAATCGCACCTGGGTTTCTTGCCTATTTAGAAGAAATCACGCGGATAAACGTTTGAACTTGCTTTTGTTTACGTACTGACAGCTTGCTTACTTGCCGTAAAGACTCAACCAGCTCAGGCTCTGGTGGTTTCACGGTCAGTACGATGCAGCCTTCCATCACTTTGATATCGATTTTGGTGCCGATGGCAAAACCGGCGGCTTCCAGCCACTGGCCTTTCATGATAATCGCCGGAATATGCTGGTGATCTTCAAAGCGGCTCGCGTAACTGACGGTGCCTTTACGGTTATTTTCCGGGGAGACTTCTGGATCGGTGAATTCTGCAATACAATGCGCGGTAGTCATGATGGCTATTCTCCTAAAATAGTGATTGTGATTAGCGAGGCGCTCGTGTTGCAGCACGGGCGTCTTGCGTTAAATACCTGTATATATCATCAGGGAATAGAAGGAAAGTCCAGCTGAAAATGAATGAAAATAATGGGGTGGATGCGAGGATGGATTATTTTTGGTGATGGGAATAAAGCGGCTATTTAGCCGCTTTATTGGTTTATGAAGGGCGGGTTAATTGATGGCTGCGTCGGTGAGGGCGTCGGCCAGGTGGAGCTGGGTTTGTTGGGCGGATTGAGTTTGTAATTTCAAATTATCGCATATATGAAATAGCTCAGTTATTTTTTTATGAATTCTAAATTGTTCTTGTAATGGTGGACATGCAAAAGCATAAAGCATCACACTATTAGCAGATAGATTAGGCTGCGCTGAACCATTATCAAAACGAAAAATTTGCGAGCGTCCAAATGGACTGATTAAATAATTATATATATATTCTCCCATTTCTCTAATAAACGGTCTAATGATCATTAGAGAAGATGCGATAGCACCAGATTCATATGGTTTTACGAATGCTGTTTTACCGAATGTAGCACCGCGTAAACAATAAACTAAATCTCCGCTTTGAATTTTACCACTTCTTAACTCATTAAATTTTTTCTCAGTAATGAAATTCATATCTGTTATTGATAGAGTTCCATTTTTCTCTATGTGACCTGTATTTATCCAAGGGATTCCGTGAACAACGTATTCATTTTTATTAGGATAGTTACTTCCCCGATCTCCGTTAATAAACTCAGAAATTAAACCAAATTTACACCATTCCCAACCCTCCGGCACTTCAAACGGTTTTTCCTTATCGCTAATAGGCGGTAACGGTTTTTGCTTTTTAATTTTCCCGTCTTTCACCAGTTGTGCTTTTTCCTGCGCAATACGTTTGAGTAGCTCAGAGGCCGGTTCGTCGTTCGGATCCTGCGGCACCAGTTTGCCCATCACCGCCAGTTGCAGAATGGTCTGTTTTAAGGCGTCAATGCTGGCTTCGGTGGTAAACAGCGTGTCGAAATGTTCGCTGATACGCGCCCAGTTTTCGGCCAGTTCATCGGCGTTCTGGCTGTCGGTTAGCGTGGTTAGCAGGGTTTCAACCAGCTGTTGATGGGCGTCCAGACTGGTCAGGGAGTGCTGTTCCAGTTGATCGCATAGGGACATAAGTTTTTTTACAGTACTTAAGATCCTATTCTGTTCTGCGAATGGTGGAATCATGAATGGGTGTGATATAAAATCATCAAATAACAGGCTTTCAACAGTAGTTCCTGTTTTGGTTAAATTCTCAACTATATATCGTTCAAACCCATTCATCATCAGTCGTATATAGTATGAAATTTCACTGAGAAATGGCGATAATACTTTTAAATCTTGATTAACTGTACATTCAATCGATGTTATAGCAACTGGAAATATTCTTCTTAGAATTCCACTCCTCGCGACAAATAGTATACTTCCTGGAGATACTTTGGTTAAACCATCTTCAATGGCTAAAGGAGTCACCTTATCTTCAGAGTCGACTATTAGATTCGTTTTCATATCTTTTGGGGTTACCCATGGAATAGTTCCTCCCCAATATTCATCTTTCATTTTACTTGGAGTTTTACCACCAAAAAAATGGCCTAAATGTGAAAAAGTTACCCACTCCCACCCTACCGGCAGCTCAAACGGTTTCTCCTCCTCGCTAATCTCCGGCAGCGGCTTCTGCTTCTTAATTTTCCCCTGCTTCACCAGCTCGGTTTTTTCCGCCGCAATGCGCTTCAGCAGCTCCGACGCCGGTTCGTCGTTCGGATCCTGCGGCACCAGCTTGCCGCGCACCGCCAGCTCCAGAATCAGCTCGCGCAGCTTCTTAATGCCGTACAGGTCAATCTTACCCGAGCTGCCGCGCCCGGCGCTGGAGCGGGGTTGCAGCGCCGTGGTCCAGGTGTCGATATGGTCGACAATCAGTTTTTCCACCGCCATCAGTTGGCCTCCTTACCGGAGAGCGCTGTGCCGAGAATATCGCGCAGCTGGTGGCGCAGGGTCTGGATCTCATGCTGCTGCTTCGCGTACTGCGCCAGCAGTTCATCCGGATCGTGGCTGACGGTTTCCGCCTGGTGCGGGTTCTTGATATCGAGGTTAAAGTTGCGGGCAATCACCTCGTCGATGCTGACCTTCCACGCCTGTTCGTTTTCGACGCGGCTGGCGAAGCCGTCGGCTTCGTTGCCCCACCAGTCGATCTCGGCCTGAAATTCTTCAAACTTCATCGGCTTGGTTTTGCTGTAGTTCTTCACGCCCGCCGGGTACGGGTGCTCGTAGAACCAGATGTCTTGGGTCGGCTGGCCTTTGGTAAAGAACAGCAGGTTGGTTTTGATGCCGGTGTACGGGTTAAACACACCGTTCGGCAGACGCACGATGGTGTGCAGGTTGCACTCCTCGGTGAGCAGCTTTTTGATCTTGGTTTTCACGCCTTCGCCAAACAGCGTGCCGTCCGGCAGCACCACTGCCGCACGGCCGTTTTTCGCCAGCACTTCAATAATCAATTGCAGGAACAGATCCGCCGTTTCGCGGGTCTGCATTTCTGCCGGGAAGTTCTTCTCGATACCGTCTTCTTCGGTGCCGCCGAACGGCGGGTTGGTGACGATCACATCCAGCTGCTCATCCCACGACGACAGCGGCTTGTTGAGGGTATTGTCGTGACGAATTTGCACCGGCACTTCGATACCGTGCAGCAGCATATTGGTGGTCGCCAGCAGGTGCGGGAGCTGTTTTTTCTCCACGCCGTGGATCTGCTGTTGCAGCGTCTGGTGATCGGCCACGTTTTTCACGTAGTGGTTTTTTACGTGATCGAACGCGCAGGCGAGGAAGCCGCCGGTGCCGCAAGCCGGGTCCATAATCGACTCGCCGAGCTTCGGATCGACGCGATCGACCATAAAGCGGGTGACGGCGCGAGGGGTATAAAACTCACCGGCATTGCCCGCCGATTGCAGATCTTTGAGGATCTGTTCGTAAATGTCGCCGAACAGGTGGCGTTCGCTGGCGCTGGTGAAGTCGATTTCGTTAAGCTTGTTGATCACCTGACGCAACAGGGTGCCGTTTTTCATGTAGTTATAGGCATCGCTGAACGCCTGTCTGACCACAAAGCCACGCGGGTTCTTATCAATGGGGGCAGTGAGGTTTTTCAGCGCCGGGAACAGGTCATCGTTGACGAACTCCAGCAGGGAATCGCCGGTAATGCCTTCGGCGTTCGCCGCCCAGGTGCGCCACAGGTAGCGCTGCGGGATCGGATACTGATAGTTATCCTGCTCCAGTTCCAGCGCCTCTTCCTGGGCGTCAAAGATTTTCAGAAACAGCAGCCAGGAGAGCTGGCCGAGGCGCTGCGCATCGCCGTCCACGCCGGCGTCTTTGCGCATAATGTCCTGTAATGATTTGATTACTGAGCTGATTGACATGATGTATTCCATGTTTCATTAACAATAAGGCCTTCTGCTACGCGGTGGCAGCAGAAGGCGCAAAAGGGGAGTGGTTACGCGGAGCGGGGCGGTAGGTGGTAGATTTCGCTCTCCAGCTCGCTGATGGCCTGATTATACCCGTTACGGTCGCCGAATCCGCTTTTAATGATCTCCGGCAGCGTACCCATGCTGTCGAACGGCTTGAGCTTCAGCACCTGGATACTCTCGATTTCCTGCACGCCCGCATCGGCGTATTTATCCAGCAGCGTATTCAGCACCGCCTGCGCGGCGTCGGAGTATTTGGTGAAGTAGTTGCGTTTACGCACGTTCTCCGCCCGCTCTTTGCGGGTTAACGGCGGCTGACCATACACCACGTGGCACAGCATGTCGAACGGGTCGAGCTCTTTACCGACCTCTTCCGCCAGCACTTCCCAGATGATCCCCTGCTGCTCCAGTTCCTTGATGATGGCTTCTTTGCGTTCGGCGTCCTGCCATTTGCGGGTGAAATCATCCAGCGAGGCGTACTCTTTGAGCAGCGTTTTGCGGGTGTAATCTTTGAAGGATTCGGTGACCAGCTTGCCGTCGGCGTCGTAATACTGCACACGCTGGGCAATCACGCCGACGGCCACGCCGTTAACGTGGAACTTACGCACTTTGTTCTCGTCGTCTTCCGGCAGCGGGCCGACATCGTCTGCACCGGTGACGGTATACGGCGCGGGATCTTCATTGGCACCGGTGATGTCATCTTCAGTCTCTTCTTCGTGCTCGTCGAACTGCTCTTCAAAGTCGGAGTCCGGGTCGGCGATATCTTCCGGCGTGGTGTCCATCACCTTTTCCGGGATGCCGTCAAAACGTTCGTCGGCGAACAGTTCGGTAGCCTTTTTGAAATCGAGGATGGTGAACCACAGCTTGCCGTAGCGTTCATCAATGCGGGTGCCGCGGCCGATGATCTGCTTGAATTTGGTCATCGACTGAATGTTTTGGTCCAGCACCACCAGTTTGCAGGTCTTTGCGTCGACGCCGGTGGTCATCAGCTCGGAGGTGGTGGCGATAACCGGATACTCTTTTTTGGGGTTAATAAAGTTATCCAGCTGGGCTTTGCCAATGTCGTCATCGCCGGTGATTTTCATCACATACTTGTCGTTCTTCTTGACCTGTTCCGGGTTGAGATTGACCAGCGCGCGGCGCATCCGCTCTGCGTGATCGATGTCGTTACAGAAGATGATGGTTTTATCCATCGGGTTGGTACGTTTGAGGTAATCGGTAATGGTTTTGGCCACCAGTTCGGTACGCTCATCAATCACCATCGTGCGGTCAAAATCTTTCTGGTTGTAGATACGGTCGTCGATCAGCTCGCCGTTTTTATCCGTCTGGCCTTTGGTGGGACGCCAGCCCTGGAGATCGACGTCGATATCGACGCGCACCACTTTATAAGGGGCAAGGAAGCCGTCTTCGATACCCTCTTTGAGCGAGTAGGTATATACCGGATCGCCGAAGTAATCGGTGCTGGAGACTTCATGGGTCTCTTTCGGCGTGGCGGTTAAGCCAATTTGCGTGGCGGCGCTGAAATAGTCGAGAATTTCGCGCCACGCGCTGTCTTCCGAGGCGCTACCGCGATGGCATTCGTCGATGACAATCAGGTCAAAGAAATCCGGGGCCACCTGTTTAAAGGCTTTTTGATCTTCTTCCGGGCCGGTGATGGCCTGGTACAGCGCGAGATGGATTTCAAATGCCGGATCGATGGTGCGCCCGGTGACCTTGGTCATCGCCGTGCCAAACGGCTGGAAGTCGTTGTTTTTGGTCTGATCGACCAGAATGTTGCGATCGGCAAGGAACAGGATCCGCTTTTTACTTTTCGCTTTCCATAAACGCCAGATTATCTGGAAGGCGGTGTAGGTTTTCCCCGTTCCGGTCGCCATCACCAGCAGAACGCGGTCTTGCCCGGCTGAGACGGCTTCAATGGTTTTGTTGATGGCCTGTAGCTGGTAGTAGCGCGGCGATTTGCCGCTGTTATCGTCGTAATAGTCCTGCGAGATGATCGGCATCTGCGCGGCGGTGTAACCTTTCCAGAGGCAATATTTTTGCCACAATTCAACAGGCGTTGGGAATTCGTCGAGCGTAATTTCCCGCTCAATCGCGCCGGTTGCGGTTTTATCGTGGAAGATAAAGCCATCGCCATTGGTAGCGAAGACGAAAGGAACGTCCAGCAGGTGCGCATAACCCAGCGCCTGCTGCATCCCTTTGCCGATTTCATACTTATTGGTTTTGGCCTCAATCACCGCCAGCGGCATGTTTAATTTATGATAGAGCACGATATCGGCGGATTTCACCGTTCTGCGCGCCGCCACTTTACCGCGCACGATGACCTTACCGTCCCGGAGTTTGACCTCCTGCCGGATTTGCGTTGTGTTGTTCCAGCCAGCTCTCAGGATGGCGGGCATAACGCGTTTGGTGATGATGTCTGCTTCCGTCAGGGTACTCAGGTTCAGGTCAGCCATTGGGGATTCTCATCTAATAGCGATGCGCAAATTCTACACACAAAATCAGATGAAATCATTACACTCTGTGTGCATTATTGGTGTTAAGTCTCTGTTTTAGATGAATTCGTGAATTCTGTACCCAACATATAAGGTTTTAATATGGAAGTTATTAAGATTTGGAGATCCTTTCTTAAACATTTTAAACAGAAAAAATTAGATTCTGCGGTGATTGTCTATGGCGTGATCGCAATCTATTTAATCCCCTATAAATTTCCTTTAAAAAGTTACCTGGTTGCATTTCTCTTTGTATCTGTTCTAATATTCTCTTTCACTCAAGGAAATCGAGTTAGGGAATATATCAGTTTCTTTGTACGCACAGACAATGATCATTTATTGACTCGGTTTGCTGGTATTCTATCGCTAACTGCATGGTCAATTTTTTTGCTTTTGTTGTTGTCTGCTAATGTGTTTGTCAACACCATAACGTATTGGTTAGCTATTTTATTTTCAGTCTCTATCCTCATTAGTAGCATTTTGACTATTTTAGATTTTGCCAGAAATAATACAGCAAAAACCTTTAAGGTAATCGGCTTGGCGGTTACCGCATTTTCAGGTGTTTTTGCTTTTACTAGTAGTTACTCTGCCAGCATTTTCTGGCAAATCAGTAATCTGGAGCTATCCTCTTCTCCATGGTTAGAATATTGTTGGAAAGCCACCGCATTTCTTATGTTTTTCCTGTGGTTATCACAACCTATTTGCTATGGGCTATTTCTGCGTTACGGTGATAAAGCAAAAGGGTATCGAATTTTTACATTAACAGGAGCTTTTATTATGTCTATGTTTTTGTTTCTGCTTGTTCCTATGTTGATTGGTGATGTCGCTTATTTTGTGCTAAAAAAGACCATCAACCATGAATGGCGCAATGAAGCAAAGTGCGGTAAATTGGAAGTGAAGAATAAAAACGAAAAATATTTTGGTTTTAATACTGATAAATATACTGTGTTTTATTCGGATAAAAATGATAAGTGGGGTTTCTATAAGATCACCTGCAAAAAAGGGAGCGACAGGAGAGATACTTATAGTGTGGAGCCTTTGCCGGAGTATAATATCCCCTCGTGGTTAAGGTAGTTTGTATTTATCATTATGTAGTGGTGCGCTGGTGGAAGATATAATATGGTAACGGTGAATAGAGAGTGCCATATCTGCTCTGAAGGCCATCATTCTGTGATGGCCTTGATGCGGGTTACTTCCTTAACCCCGCAAACGCCGCTCTAATCTCGTCTTCCGGCAACTGGATCCCGATAAATACCAGCGTGCTGTGCGGCGTTTCGTCGCCCCACGGTCTGTCCCAGTCGGCGCTGTAGAGACGCTGCACGCCCTGGAACAGCAGGCGGTTGGGTTCGCCGTCGATCCACAGCATCCCTTTGTAACGCAGCAGTTTATCCGCTGATTCCAGCAGCAGATTTTCCATCACCCGCGAAACCTCGCTGATATCCACCGGGTAATCCAGTTCCACCACAATTGACGACACATCGTTCTGTTTATCGGCAATAAAGTGGAAACGCGGTTGGCTTGCCAGCACGTTCTCTTCCAGCATAAAGCCGCTGGTATTAAACAACTGACTCAGGTCAATATCGCCGTGTACCACGGTGTAAACCGGGGCGCGGGCATTGATACGCGCCAGCCGCTCGCGCAGTTTCTCGCTGTCGCCTGCCACGTCGGTTTTGGTCAGCAGGATACGGTCGGCGTAGCCTATCTGCGACTGGGCTATGGTGAACTGATTCATCTGCTCGTTAGCGTGCACCGCGTCGACCAGCGCAATCACGCCGTCTAACAGGTAGCGTTCGCATAATACGTCATGGGAGAAAAAGGTCTGAATAATCGGGCCGGGGTCAGCCATGCCGGTGCATTCAATTACCAGGCGGTCGAAAGCAATATCGCCGCGGTCGCGGCTGTCGAGCAGGTCTAATAGCGCATCTTCCAACTCGTTGGAGCGGGTACAGCAGATGCAGCCGTTAGTCAGGGTTTTGATCTGTGTGGCGCGATCGCCAATCAGTTGATCGTCAACGGAGACTTCGCCAAATTCGTTTTCGATAACGGCGATTTTAAAACCATGTTGTTCGTTGAGGATATGGCGTAGTAGGGTGGTTTTGCCGGCACCAAGAAAACCGGTAAGTAGGGTAACTGCAATCGGGGTCATAGTCTCTCCATTAACAACAGCGCATACCGCCTTTGCCATCGCCGCCGTAACGTGCTTGCTGACGTTCGCGGAAGAACTCTTCATAGGTCATGTACGGCTTGTCGGGATGGTTGGTTTTCATGTGCTCGACATAGTTGTCGTAGTCCGGAATACCAATCAACATTTTTGCCGCCTGGCCGAGATATTTTTTTGCCTGACCTAAAGTATCAAACATTCTGCCGTCCTGTTAATGAATAAAGCCGGATGGCGACTTGCGCCTTATCCGGCCTACACTAGCCGGGATCGCTGTGCGCTACCCGGCATCAGTTTTAGTGGTGTGAAGAGATCTTCACGCCGCCTTCCGGCACGGGCACATACGGGGTTTCTTTGTCGGTACGTTTATCGCTGTTGCGTACCTTCATCCAGGTGGTGAAACCGTAGAAGATAATACTGTACACCACCACCAGGAACAGAATACTCAAACCAGCGTTAGTGTAGTTGTTCACCACGATATGGTTCATGTTGGCAATCTGTTGCTCGGTCAGGTTGGTGCCGTTGGCAATCTTCTCTTTATACAGGTTTGCCATGTAGAAGAAACCTTCCATCTGTGGGTTGGCGCTGAACAGTTTCAGGCCCAGCGCCCAGGTGGTGCAGATCAGCAGCCATACCGCCGGGATCACCGTTACCCAGATGTACTTGGTGCGCTGCATTTTGATCAGTACCACGGTGCTCAACACTAGCGCCACGGCGGCCAGCATCTGGTTAGAGATACCGAACAGCGGCCACAGGCTCTTCACGCCGCCCAGCGGGTCGACCACGCCCTGATACAGCAGATAGCCCCACAAACCGACGCAGCCTGCGGTACCGATGATACCCGCGACCAGAGAATCGGTTTTTTTCAGGAACGGGACGAAGTTACCCAGCAAATCCTGCAACATAAAGCGGCCGGAACGGGTACCCGCATCCAGTGCGGTCAGGATGAACAGCGCTTCGAACAGAATACCGAAGTGATACCAGAAGCCCATATCCGCCATCGGCAGGACTTTGTGGAACACATGCGCGATACCTACTGCCAGCGTTGGCGCGCCGCCTGCGCGGTTCAATACTGACGGTTCACCGATATCTTTCGCCGTTTGCAGGATTTGTTCCGGGGAAATCACAAAGCCCCAGGAGCTGACGGTCGCCGCCGCGTGTGCGGTAACGTCTTTCAACTGCGCCATAATCAGCGGCGCGTTCTCGCCGCCCATCTCGTGCAGGTTTGGCATGGTAATGCCCAGACCTGCCGGCGGGGTGTTCATCGCGAAGTAGAGACCCGGTTCAATGATCGAGGCCGCCACCAGCGCCATCACCGCAACAAAGGACTCCATCAGCATCGCGCCGTAGCCGATAAAACGCGCATCGGTCTCACAGGCCAGCAGTTTCGGCGTGGTACCGGAAGAGATGAGCGCGTGGAAGCCAGAGACGGCGCCACAGGCGATGGTGATGAACAGGAACGGGAACAGAGCGCCTTTCCACAGCGGGCCGGTACCGTCGACGTACTGCGTCAACGCCGGCATTTTCAGTTCCGGGTTGAGGATCACAATCCCCAGCGCCAGACCGACGATCACGCCGATTTTCAGGAAGGTAGCGAGATAGTCGCGCGGGGCGAGGATCAGCCATACCGGCAGCAGCGCGGAAACAAAGGCGTAGCCGATCAGCGCGAAGGTAATGGTGGTGTCTTTAAAGGTCAGCGCCGGGCCCCAGTACGGGTCGTGGGCAATCACGCCGCCGAAGTAAATAGACGCCACCAGCAGCACGATACCAATAACGGAGACTTCGCCTACGCGTCCCGGACGCAGGAAGCGCATGTAGATGCCCATAAACAGCGCAATCGGCACCGTGGAGCAGACAGTGAAGACGCCCCACGGGCTTTCGGCCAGCGCTTTAACCACGATTAATGCCAGCACCGCGAGGATGATGATCATGATTAAGAAGCAGCCGAACAGCGCGATGGTGCCTGGAACGGTACCCATCTCTTCTTTGATCATCTCGCCAAGAGAGGCGCCGTTACGGCGGGAAGAGATGAACAGCACCATAAAGTCCTGCACTGCGCCCGCGAGCACTACGCCCGCCAGCAGCCACAGTGTCCCCGGCAGATAGCCCATCTGCGCGGCCAATACCGGCCCGACCAGCGGACCTGCGCCGGCGATGGCGGCGAAGTGGTGACCAAACAGCACGTAGCGGTTAGTCGGCACGTAGTTCAGGCCGTCGTTATTGATAACCGCCGGCGTCGCGCGCGTCGGGTCGAGTTTCATGACCTTCTGGGCGATATACAGGCTGTAGTAGCGGTAAGCCACCAGATAGACGGAAACGGAAGCGACCACGATCCACAGGGCGCTCACGTGTTCACCCCGACGTAGGGCAACGACCGAGAGGCAGAAAGCACCGATGATTCCGAGAATCACCCAGGGTATGTGCTTGAATATCTTTTTCGTATCCATAGTAAAACCTGGTTGTAAGTTTAATTATCAGCCGAAGCTGGGTGGACATTGAGTTCGTGTTTGAGGAGGTAGATTGACTGCTATGCTGAGAGGATCTTGCCAGATCATCGCGCGCGTAAAGTTAGGTAAATCAGTGAGTGGTTGTATGGCGGTTTAAGCGGTCGGACGTACCGGTAAGCGGTTTCGCGGAGGAGGGCGTGGGCTATTTTATGTGATTGAGATCACGATATAAAATGGGACGATCCTTGTTGCGCGGGGCGTCATAACGACTTCACTGAGCTAATCGTGATATTAATGGCGCGCATCCCATAAAGTTTTCCCTTTCCAGGCCGAAAATTCTGTATCTGTCTAGCGGAAAGAGAAAACATGTTAAAACGAATTAAAATTGTTACCAGCTTACTGCTGGTATTGGCGCTATTTGGCCTTTTACAACTGACATCCGGCGGGCTGTTCTTCAACTCGCTGAAGAATGACAAAGAAAACTTCACCGTATTGCAAACCATTCGTCAGCAGCAGTCTGCCCTGAATTCAACCTGGGTGGAGCTGTTGCAAACGCGTAATACCCTGAATCGCGCGGGTATCCGCTGGATGATGGACCAGAGCAATATTGGCAGCGGCGCAACTGTCGCTGAACTGATGCAGGGGGCGACCAATGCGCTGAAGCTCACCGAAAAAAACTGGGCGCAGTATGAGTCGTTACCGCGCGATCCACGTCAGAGCGAGGCGGCTTTCCTTGAGATCAAACGAACCTATGATATCTACCACGGCGCGTTGGCGGAGCTTATTCAGCTTCTTGGCGCGGGTAAGATTAACGAGTTTTTTGATCAACCGACTCAAAGCTATCAGGACGCTTTTGAGAAGCAGTACATGGCCTATATGCAGCAAAACGATCGTCTGTACGATATTGCTGTTGAGGATAACAACAGTTCCTACAACCAGGCGATGTGGGTACTGGTCAGTGTGCTGATTGCCGTTCTGGTGGTCATTATCGCCGTCTGGTTCGGCATCAAACTGTCGCTTATCGCCCCGATGAATCGTCTGATTGAAAGCATTCGCCATATCGCCAGCGGCGATCTGGTGAAACGTATTGATGTGGAAGGCTCTAACGAAATGGGGCAACTGGCGGACAACTTACGTCATATGCAGAGCGAACTGGTGCGTACCGTGGGCGATGTGCGCAATGGCGCCAACGCCATTTACAGTGGCGCCAGCGAGATTGCGATGGGCAACAACGATCTCTCTTCCCGTACTGAGCAGCAGGCAGCGTCTCTGGAAGAGACCGCAGCCAGTATGGAACAACTGACCGCGACCGTGAAACAGAACGCCGAAAACGCCCGTCAGGCCAGTCACCTGGCATTGAGCGCCTCTGAAACAGCGCAAAAAGGCGGCAAAGTGGTGGATAACGTCGTACAAACAATGCGCGATATCGCCTCCAGTTCGCAGAAAATCGCCGATATTATCAGTGTAATCGACGGTATTGCTTTCCAGACCAATATCCTGGCGCTGAATGCGGCGGTAGAAGCGGCGCGCGCAGGCGAGCAGGGACGCGGGTTCGCGGTGGTGGCCGGTGAAGTCCGTAATCTGGCCCAGCGTAGCGCGCAGGCGGCACGGGAGATCAAGAGTCTGATTGAGGATTCCGTGAGCCGTGTTGATGTGGGGTCGACGCTGGTCGAAAGCGCCGGTGAAACCATGGATGAGATCGTCAATGCAGTGACCCGCGTGACCGATATCATGGGCGAGATTGCCTCGGCCTCTGACGAGCAAAGCCGTGGTATCGACCAGGTGGGCCTGGCGGTAGCGGAGATGGATCGCGTAACGCAGCAGAACGCCTCGCTGGTGGAAGAGTCCGCCGCCGCGGCTGCGGCGCTGGAAGAGCAAGCCAGCCGTCTGACCCAGGCCGTCGCGGTGTTCCGTATTCAACAGCAACAGCAGCGTGCGCGTGAAGTGGCAGCGGTAAAAACCCCGGCAGCTGTGTCGTCACCAAAGGCCGCTGTGGCCGACGGCAGCGATAATTGGGAAACGTTTTAAGGGCGTATGGTGAACAGTCGGCCTACAGATGACCGTAGGCCGGATGAGATGTTCACACTTTTGCCTGATGGCGCTTCGCTTATCAGGCCTGGCAGTCCGCACAGGCCGATTTTAAACCAGCATCAGGCGCATGGCGCAGCGTGATTTATACGCCAGGCCGTGCGCCGCTTCCTCCTCTCTTTTCTGATATCGCGCGCTAATCCAACGTTGAGTGAAGGTGTGCGGTGATCCACAAAAAATGAATAAAGCAAGAGATTGCACGACAGGAGAGCCTTGTTTCGCGGCATCATAATTGCTGATGTGATAATCGTGAGAGGATACGATGCGCAAAGATGCCCTGCTTGCTTTCCTGATGAACCAAACGGATTTTTTTGATCCGGAAAATGTCAGTGAGGTGTTTACCGCGCGCTATCTGGCGCAGCGTTTTAATATGCAGCGCAATACCGCCAGCCATTATCTGAACCAACTGGTGGCGCAGGGCGTGCTCTGCAAAATCAATACCCGTCCCGTCTATTTCCTGCATAAGCAGGCATTTAGCCAACAGTTTTTTACCCTTTCGCGTAATGAATACGCCAGCGTCGCGGAGCTGTTAGCGCACGGGGAACAGGAGTGCGCGCCGGACGATCACTTTTCCCTATTGATTGGCCATAACGAAAGCCTGAAGCGCCCGATTGAGCAACTGAAAACCGCGCTTTTTTATCCCGACGGCGGACTGCCGCTACTGATGACCGGCGAAAGCGGCACCGGGAAAAGTTATCTGGCGCAGCTCATGCACGAATATGCCATCGCCCAGGCGCTTCTGTCGCCGGATGCGCCATTTATCAGTTTTAATTGCGCCCAGTATGCGAGCAATCCCGAACTGCTGGCGGCGAATCTTTTTGGCTATGTGAAGGGCGCGTTTACCGGCGCGCAGAGCGACAGACCGGGCGCGTTCGAGGCGGCTGACGGCGGCATGTTATTTCTGGATGAAGTCCACCGGCTGAGCGCCGAAGGGCAGGAGAAGCTCTTTACCTGGCTCGATCGTGGTGAAATTTATCGGGTAGGCGACACCGCGCAGGGGCATCCGGTTTCGGTACGTTTGGTATTTGCGACGACCGAAGAGATACACAGTACCTTTCTGACGACATTTTTGCGGCGCATCCCGATTCAGGTCAACCTGCCGGATCTCCAGCACCGCAGCCGCCAGGAAAAAGAGGCGCTGATCTTACTGTTTTTCTGGACGGAGGCGAAAAAACTCTCGGCCACGCTTATCCTCAAACCGCGTTTGTTGCAGATCCTCAATCAGTATGTTTATCGCGGCAACGTCGGCGAGCTGAAAAATGTGGTGAAGTATGCGGTGGCTACGGCATGGGCGAAAAAGCCTGGGCAGGAAACCGTTACCGTGTCGCTGCACGATCTGCCGGATGCCATGCTGTCGGCATTGCCGTCACTAAATGAATCGCTGGCGGACGACACGCCGGTGAGCATCTCGCCCGACACGAACCTGACCTGGCTGCTGCGCGCACGCGACGAGATGCAGGGCATGATCCATGATACGCAGTGTCATGTGCTGGCGCTGTACGAGCTGGTACGTAGCGGGAAAGAGGGGTGGGAGACGGTACAAAAAAGAATGGGCGATGAAATTGAAGCTCTCTTCGATCGTCTGATTTTTACCGGCGACGATAATGTGCACTCCCAGCGGTTGCTGTTAATTACAAGCCAGGTGCGGGAAGAGTTTTATCGTCTGGAGAAGCGCTTCAATATGCAGCTTAACGGCAACTGTATTTACGCGCTTAGCCACTATTTAATCCATCGTACCGCACTGGTGCCTTCTCGTCTCAACAGCGAGCAGATCCGCCAACTGGACGCCTTCCTCGCCCAGAAATATCCGCTGCTGTACAGCTTCTGTTTACAAATTCTGGAGACGCTGGGCCAGAAGCTGGATCTGGAGCCGAGACGCATTGATATGCTGCTGCTGGCGCTTTGGCTGCATAAACAGGGGGCTAACAACCAAAAACAGGTGACGCATGCGGTGATTCTGGCGCACGGCTATGCCACCGCCAGCAGTATCGCCAACGTCGCCAACCGGTTACTGAAAAATACGATTTTTGAATCGTTCGATATGCCGTTGGACGTCACGCCGGAGGCGATAGCGCAGCAGGTGATGCGCTATCTGGAAGGGCACCCGCTCGCCTCTGGCCTGATGATTCTGGTGGATATGGGATCGCTCAAGGCCATTCATCGTCATTTTGATCGCGCGCTTTCCACGCCGGTGACGATTATCAACAACGTATCGACCAGCATGGCCCTGTATGTCGGGGAGCGTATTTTACAGGGGCATTTTATTGAAGAGATCGCCCGCGATATCGCCCGGGATGTGCCGGTCGAGTATCAGCTCTACTGGCCGAAAAGCAACAAACCGCGCGCCATACTGACTACCTGCGCGACCGGTATCGGTGTGGCGACTAATCTTTGCGCATTACTGAGCGCCAGTATTCCGCAGGCGCTGGAGATTGACGTCGTCGCCTGCGATTATGCGATGCTGGCGAGCAATAAAACCCAGGAGCCGGTATTTATGCGCTACGACGTACTGGCGATAGTCGGCACGTTGGACCCGCACATCGCCAGCGTGCCGTGGATTTCGCTCGACTCGCTGATCTCCGGCGAGGGGAATCACTATCTGATGCGGCTGTTTGGTTCGCTGACCACGCCGGAGCAGGTGGCGGAGATCAATAACCTGCTGCTGAAAAACTTCTCGCTCCGACGAGTGATCGAATCCGTCACCATCCTCGACACCAGCAAAGTCATCAACCACGTTGAGCAGTTTCTGCTGCGCTATGAGCATCTGGCGGGCGTTACCGTCTCGAATGAAAGAAAGGTGGCGCTCTATGTGCATATTAGTTGCCTGATTGAGCGTCTGATCCGTCATGCGGGCATTACTGCTTATAGTGGACAACAGTGTCCGGAACAGGAACTGAATCGGCTACAGGAAGCGTTTAGTGTCATTGAGAGTAACTACAGTGTCAAAATCCCCACCGCCGAGCTTGGCTATATCCATAATATCCTGACCTTCGAAACAGAACTTATCGAGCAAGATCAACAGTTTTAACGATTCCTCTCTGTTAACCCGCATCTTTTTTCGGCGCGCCACTTTTTCTGGCACGCCGCTTGCTCTCTTTTATCACAGTGGAATGTGTTTTAGAGGTCAGGATGAAGAGACATTATATTTTCGCCAGCCACGGCACGCTGGCCAGCGGGGTTTTAAACTCCGTGGAGCTGATTTTAGGCAAACGGTCAAATGTCTGGACGCTGTGCGCTTACGTTGAAGAGAGCGTGGATTTAAGCCAGCAGGTAGATATGCTAATTGCCCGGATCCCGCCGGAAGATGAAATTATTGCGCTGACCGATATTTTTGCCGGCAGCGTGAATAATGAATTTGTCCGTTATTTATCACGGGAAAATTTTCATCTGCTGGCAGGGATTAACCTGCCGCTGGTTATCGATCTCTTTATGTCGGAAAACGATGGCAATACCACGCATACCATAATGACGGCGTTAGCGGATTCAAAAGAAAATATTCAGTACTGCAATCAAACTATCACCAGCGCCATGCAAAGCGATAAAGATTTTTAAGGGGAGGAAGCGTCATGATTGTTTTTTTACGGGTGGATCATCGTTTATTACATGGACAGGTCGCCTTTTCCTGGACGCAGTACGTTGGCGCCGACTGTATTTTAATTGCCAACGACAGCGTACCTAATGATGACCTGCGTAAAACCACCATTAAAATGGCGAAGCCGCCCGCGGTGAAGCTGGTTATTAAAAATATTGCCGATTCAATTGAAGCGATAAAAAGCGGCGTTACCGATAAATATAAACTTTTTATTGTTGTTGAATCCGTGGCGGATGCGTACCGGCTGGCGCGCGAATTACCCGACATTAAAAGTATTAATTTAGGCGGCACGAAGGTGCGTGAAGGGAGTCAGAATATTGCTAAAGCCATCAATCTGTTAGCGGATGAAATGACTCAACTTCGGGAGCTGGCGGCTGGCGGAGTAGAGATAGAAATTCGGCTGGTGCCTAACGATCGTAAACAACTTTTTGCCTGAGCGGATACCCTCCTGAGGACATATTATGGTAGAGGCGCTTTTACTTGGACTGGTGGCGTTTATCGCCCAGTCTGAATATGCATTAGGGACGTCGCTGATTTCCAGACCTATCGTGACCGGACTGTTAACCGGACTGGTGCTGGGCGACATGGAAACCGGAATTGTGATGGGCGCGACGCTGGAGTTGGCGTTTATCGGTTCCTTTTCGGTGGGCGCGTCGCTGCCGCCGGATGTGGTCACTGGCGGTATTTTAGGTGTGGCCTTTGCGATTAATTCCGGCGCCGGGGCGGAAACCGCGCTGTTATTAGGTTTGCCTATCGCGACACTGGCGTTAATTGTGAAAAATATCTATAACGGAATGTTTATTCCGTTGCTCTGTCATAAAGCCGATGCTTACGCTGAGGTAGGGGATACCCGGGGCATTGAGCGTATGCATTTAATCTCCGGCATTGGGCTGTCGCTGACGTTGGGGATTATCGTCACGGTCTCTTATTTAGCGGGCGTGAATATGGTTAAAGGTTTTCTGGATGCCATTCCAGAGTTTATTAAACATGGATTAAGCGTTGCCACCGGTATTATTCCCGCGCTGGGTTTTGCCATGCTGGCGCGCTTATTAATTAATAAAAAGGTCGCCCCCTATTTTTTCCTCGGTTTTGTCTTAATGGCATATTTAAAAATTCCGGTGACGGGGATTGCGATTCTTGGCGCGATCGTCGCCGTCGTGATGGTCAATATGCCGAAATTTGCGGCCTCGCAACCGGCACCTGCGCAAGGAGCGTCTCATGACGATGAAGATGATTTCTGATAAAGACCGCCAGCAGGCGGAAACCACTGGTCTGGTCACCGCGCGTGATTTACGCCGCGTCTTCTGGCGGTCATTCCAGATGGAGTTTTCCTGGAACTATGAACGGCAAATGAACCTGGCGTTCGTCTATACGCTCATTCCGGTATTAAAGAAACTGTATAGCCGAAAAGAAGATCTTGCCGAAGCGCTAAAACGCCATCTGGCTTTCTTTAATACCACGCCGCACATTGTGACGTTGATCCTCGGTATTACCGTGGCGATGGAGGAGAAAAATAGCCAGCAAAAAGAGATGGACGCCAGTTCTATCGATAACGTCAAAGCGTCGTTAATGGGGCCGCTGGCGGGTATTGGCGACTCTTTTTTCTGGGGAACATTGCGTCTTATCGCCACTGGCATCGGTACCAGTCTGGCGCTGAAAGGCAATATTCTGGGGCCGATTTTATTTCTGCTGGTGTTTAACGTACCGCATATTCTGGCCCGATGGTTCTTTACCCGCTGGGGCTATGTGCTGGGAACCGGCGTACTGCAACGTATTCAGCAAAGCGGAATGATGGAAAGCCTAACCTATGGCGCCTCGATTATCGGTCTGATGGTGGTTGGCGCGATGACGGCCTCCATGATTGATATCACCATTCCCATTACGTTTGGTACGGGAGAGGCGAAAACCCATGTTCAGGACATTATTAACGACATCATGCCTTGTCTGCTGCCGTTAATTAGCTTCGCCATTGTGTACTGGCTGTTAGGGAAAAAAGTGAAACCGTTAACCATCATTGGCGGTATTGCGCTGGTGGGAATTTTCGGTTCCTGGATAGGGTTATTTTAAGAGGGATACACAATGTCACCAACCATGCTGACCTATATTAACGAAGAGTCTGACGTCCTGGCGAATATTATTTTCCGCCATCGCCAGTCGCTGGAAGAAGTATCGCGGTTCGCCAGCCAAAAAACGTTACGACGAATCCTGATATTAGCCACCGGATCGTCATTGAATGCCGCCTTTTGCGCCCGTTATTTCTTTGAGCGCTGCGGTATCTCTATCGATATTAAAGAGCCGTACACCTTTAGTCAGTATGAGAATAGCGATCCGCAAGCCGATATGGTTATTGCTATTTCCCAGAGCGGGAAAAGCGCTTCTACCCTGGAGGCGATGCGTAAAGTTCAGGCGCAGGGACGTCCGGTATTCGCTCTGACCGCCGATCCGCAAAGCCCTCTTGGCAAGGCCAGCGATTATCCACTGGATATTCTGACCGGGATTGAGTCCGTCGGCTTTGTTACCCGTGGATTTAGCGCGACGGTACTGAATCTGTTGCTTATCGCGTTGTTAATTGCCCGTCAGCAGCAGCGACTGACGGAATCGCAGGTCGAGGAGTATGTGGCGCAGCTTCAACGCATCGCGGCAACCCTGCCGTTGGTTATCGTGCGTACGGAAGCGTTTATTCACCAGCACCAGTCCGTTTTACGAAACGGGACGCGTTTTGTGGCGATAGGCTACGGCGCGCTGGTTGGGGTGGCAAAAGAGTTGGAAACTAAATTTACCGAGACGGTGCGTGTTCCCTCAAGCGGGTTTGAGCTGGAAGCCTATATGCACGGCCCGTATCTGGAAGCCAATGCGGAACATGTGATGTTCTTCTTTGAGGACCGGCCCGACGCGCGCTCCAGGGCGCTACGGGAGTATATGACGCCTGCGGTCGCCAAAACCTTTACTCTCACGCTGGCGAAGGCGGCGCAGGATGACCAGACGCTTGCGCTGGATGTAGCGGTTGATCACCATTTCTCGCCATTGCTGTTGATTGTGCCGGTACAACTCATGGCGTTTCATATCGCCTCACTGAAAGGCATCGACCTTTCGGTACGCATTTTTGACGATTTCGATCGCGTTTTAAAAAGTAAAATCTGAACAATCAGGAGAAAAATATGTTGGGTTTTAATCAGGACGAGTACCTGACGAGTGCTCGTGAGATCATCGCTGCGCGCCAGAAGGCAGAACAGGTTGCTGACGAGATTTATCAGGACGGGTTCAGTTCTTTATTTTTCGCCTCTGTTGGCGGTTCACTGGCGCCAATGATGGCAATTAATGAATTTGCCAAAGAATTAACAACGTTGCCGGTTTATGTTGAGCAGGCGGCAGAATTAATTCATAAAGGAAATAAGCGGCTGAATAAAGACTCTGTGGTTGTTACGCTGTCTAAATCCGGTGATACCAAAGAATCGGTGGCGATCGCCGAGTGGTGTAAAGTGCAGGGAATACGCGTAGTCGCCATTACCAAAAATGCGGACTCTCCGCTGGCGCAGGCGGCGACATGGCATATTCCGATGCGTCACAAAAATGGCGTGGAATATGAATATATGCTGCTGTACTGGCTGTTTTTCCGCGTGCTGTCGCGCAATAACGAATTCGCCAGTTACGATCGCTTCGCCAGCCAACTGGAAATTCTGCCGGCGAATCTGCTGAAAGCGAAACAAAAATTTGATCCGCAGGCTGATGCTATCGCCAGCCGTTATCATAACAGCGATTATATGATGTGGGTCGGCGGCGCGGAGATGTGGGGCGAGGTCTATCTGTTCTCCATGTGTATCCTGGAAGAGATGCAGTGGAAGCGCACGCGCCCCGTCAGCTCTGCGGAATTTTTCCACGGCGCTCTGGAGCTGCTGGAAAAAGAGGTGCCGCTCATTCTGGTGAAAGGGGAAGGGAAATGCCGCGCGCTGGATGAACGCGTTGAGCGCTTCGCCAGTAAGATTACCGATAACCTGGTGGTGATTGATCCGAAAGCGTATGCGCTGGACGGCATTGATGATGAGTTCCGCTGGATCATGGCGCCCTGCGTCGTCTCGACACTGCTGGTTGATCGGCTGGCGGCGCACTTCGAGAAATATACCGGCCACAGTCTGGATATTCGTCGTTACTACCGTCAGTTCGATTATTAACAGAAAGGGGCGTGTAGCATATACAGTGCCTGATGGCGCTTCGCTTATCAGGCCTGTGCGCCAGTTTATTGATAAAGATGATGTGTAGGCCGGGTAAGGCGCAGCCGCCACCCGGCATATATGACATTCTCTTTTAACCCTCAACATTCACCACTTTGATCTCCACCATGCCAATCCCCAATTTGCGCGGCGAATGGCCCAAAATATTACCTTCGTTGGTGGAGACGGGAGCGGGCGGCGCAATGACTAAGGTATTCGCGTCCGTCGGGTTGTTGAAATGCAGCGTGATAGTGGACACATCGTGACCCAGCACCAGCGTCTGTTCTTCGTTGCCTACACGTACCGGAATCGGCCGATTCGCGTTGTCGCCGAAGGCTTTGGCGGTGATCACCAGATCAAACTTTTTCGGCAGCGGCGCTTTATATTCGATTTTAACCTCATCGCCCAACTGCGCATTTGACCAGCGCCCCCAGGACTCCGGCCGGGAAATGCCGCTAAACTGCTTCACCTCCTCCGGCGCGCCCGCGACATTAAAGATAAAGCTATCGGCTTTATAACGAATATCGTTATCGACAATCTTTAAGGTATCGACGTTGCCTTTGTAGCGTTCCATATCGATCATCGTGTCTTTAAACGCCGTCTTACCCTGCCACTGCGCTTTATCGACATGCTGTACGGTTTGCTGCCCGCCAAGCTGCCCCTGCGAGACGCACCAGTCGGTGGAGAGCGCCAGCGCCGGCGCCCATAGCTGCGCCATTTTGTAGCAGCGATCGATCCAAACGAAATTATCGCGCGGGGCGAAGTCGGCCAACTGGAACCGTAGCGGAGCGGAGTATTCACTTTCCGGTAACGGCTCGACGCGCTTATCCGATACGCGCAGTAGTAACGGCAGGCGGAAGTGGCTCCCGGAAAACGCGATCATGTTTTTGTCCCGATCGACGGTAAAATCTTTTATCTCTTTCGGGAAATTCCACAGGCGAATGATATCCGGCTTCATCGCCAGCACTTTCTCTTTTACATTCAGGAACACTTCCGACAGCGACTGCCCGGAAAGGCTGCTACGTCCCAGACCGATAAAATTATCGCCGCCGAGAATATCCAGCACCGTTGCGCCGTTGTCCATCGTGTTGCGTTTGACCGCCAGCGTCTCCTGCTGCGGTTTATCGCCGCGCAGAATGAAAAACAGATTGTTGCGATCTTGCTTATTCAGGTATTTCCAGGCCGTATTGTTCATCGCCAGATGGTCGGAAGAGACGACGATAACGGTATCTTTAAACCACGGTGACGCTTTGATTTTGTTGATAAACTCGGCGATGTTTTCCTGGCTGCAACTTACGGCGCTAAAGGACTGGTTGGGCTTGCCGTCGTAATCGTAGCGTTTACGGTTGCAGGTGCGTGAGATAAACCCGTCCGGGTGGTGAGTATCTACGGTCAGCGTAAACAGCGAAAACCGCTGGCCTGAGCGGGAAAGCGCTTCAAATTTCTTCCATGCCTCATCAAGCACCGTATCGTCGTAGAAGCCCCAGTCGTTACGATAAGACGGGTCCGCCACCACCGTTTTTAGCTCTTCAGCGCCATACAGATGATCAAATCCGTGTGATTTCAGGAATACGTCTTTCCCGGCAAAACGCAGGTTAGCGCCCTGCACGAAATAGTTCTGGTAGCCGGAGTTTTTCAGAATATCGCCGAGGCAGATATTCTGCGGGAAGAAGCTAGAAACCGACGCTGAGGCATTGCCCTCAAACGGCGCAAACAGCGGAATACCGCACTGGGAAGCCACCATCCCGGCGATGGTGTAATCCGTTCCCGGCAGTTGCATGGTATGGCTGAAATCCAGCCCTTCATTTTTCAGCGCGCCCAACTCTGGCGTGAGATTGGGGAAAGCGTCATTATCAAAATAGGTCCGTTCCAGGCTCTCGCCGTAGATATAGACCAGATTGAGCTTCGGATTAGGAATGGTTTTTGCTGGTTCTTTATAATAAACGGCAAAATCCGGATCGCCATCGCGCATTTGTGATTTTACCAGTTCGGTGATCTGGCGAAACGCCGGGCTGGCGTCGACAGAACCCAACGCCAGCAGTAACGCCAGCAGGCTGTAACCGACATGATGCGGATGGTGACGGCGGCGGCGTAGTACCCATCCCAGCGCGCCGAATACCGCCACTAACGCCAGGGCAATGCCGATTCCCGGCAGAATATATTTGCCGACTCCCGCTCCCGTCAGACTATTCGTGAGCGTATAAAGCACTGCGTCGTTGATCCCGTCGCCGGTAAAATAGTCGCTGGCATACAGGGTAATATTCAGAATGACAAAAAGTCCCAGCACCGTGAGAGTGGCGGCAAACCACCAGGTGTTACGGCCCGCCTTCCAGGCATATATCAGCACAGAGGCGAGAAACAGAGCGACAGAGAGCAACTCGGACAACTGACGATCCTCAATAAACCAGGCTTATCGCTGGCAGGAAAAAATTTCTAACAATGTAATAACGATGTCACATTGCTGCAATTCTAATGACTTTACACGGCGCTATTATTTAGAATGAGTTTAGAAAGTTGTTTTTTTGATCGGCATCACTTCCTGACATAGCGGTTAATAACAGGAAAAGACGAAAGGAAAAGTCGGGTTAATGCCGTGCTGGCGGGTAAAGGGCCAAAACACGGCTTTTAACAGGGCGTCCCGGCGTGGCGCACGGTCAGAAAAGCGCAGTCAGGAGAGGAAATTCAGCCCTTGCTGCAACACCAGATCGCAAGCTTTGGTTTTCACCTTTTCCGCCAGCGGCGTACTGCCGATATTATTGAGGTTCAACTGCTGGCCGTCCTTCGTCTTGAGCAACCCTTGCAGGCCGTTCAGGTAGTTAGTGTCCTGCTCCTGCTGTGTAGTATCCAACCCCAACTTGTTCAGAATCTGATTTTTAACGTTTTCCACGTTGGTAGCGGACGCCAGCTTCTGTTTGGCGCAGTACTGCAAAATACCGGCGGCATTATTCATATTATCGGCGCTGAGCGACTGGGCGCCGTTGCTGAGCAGACCGGTTAGCGCCGAAAGCGACATCCCGCCCTGCTGTGAGTTCGCGCCCTGAGCGCTTAACTGACTGGCGGCGCTGGAAAGCGAATCCTGCCAGGAGGCGGCGATACCGCTGGTGGAAATCAGTACGCAGGCGACTGCCGCGCAGCACAGAACATGTTTCGCTGTATTCATGGTAATCACCTGTGTTATGCCAGCCAGGCGTTGTATCGCCCTGGCGCACGTTGCAATTTAATACTCTTTACCCGTCACCCGGCTGCGGTAACTGTCCCAGGTAAAATTAACCCATAAACTGTTGCCGAGGCGCATACGGTCCATGACGCGTTCGCCAAGCATTTTCGTCATCTCTTCCATATTGCTGTTCGTCAACATGCCGGTGGGACGTTTTGACGAGGAACGACGATCGACAATTTGATTGATGATCACTTTTTCATAGCGGGATTCGGTCTGCACGCCGATCTCGTCGATCACCAGCAGATCAACGTTACTCAGATCGTTAAGCAACTGCTCTTCGCTGGTTTCCCGATTGCTGAACGTGTCTTTCATCGCTGACATAATATCCGCTACGGTGATAATCAGTACCGACTTTCCGCGCAGCAGCAGCTCGTTACAAATAGCTGCGGCGAGATGGTTTTTACCGGTTCCAGGCTTGCCAGAAAAGACAAAGCTGGCGATATTGCCGTCAAATTCATCAACGTACTGTCGGGCTTTGCTTAACGCGTTCATTTGTCCGTCGCACTCAACCCGATAGTTATCAAACGAACAGTTTTGATGCAGCGGTCGAATGCCGGAACGGTTAAAGGTGCGCTGCATTTTCATCGCCCGATTTTCCCGCGCCAGCGCCGCCGCCCGGATCTCGCCTTGCTCTTTCTGCCACGCCAGCAGTTCTTCGCCCGTTTTAAACGCCGGTGTAATATGCGCAGGCATCATTTTTTGTAGACGCTGCATCAGGTCGCCAACATTTTTCATCGTTACCCCCTAAAACCTGGTGGAATATGATTGTCAGGTTCGCTGACGCTATTGATGTCGCGCTGCGGCATTCCGCCATTGCTGGAACGGCTGATTTGCACGCTGCGCGCCAGCTTTTGCTGCCACTGGATATGGTGAAAAACCTTACCTTCCGCCTGCCAGTAGGCGATAAACGCCGCCAGCTCTTCTGCGGTGACCGGCTCCCGAAGCGCCACGCCCCAAAGGGCAGCCTGACGCTGAAAATCCGCATCCGGTTGCCAGGCTGGATACATGGCGAATTTTCCGCAGGGAATCGCAACGGGGGCGGCTTCGGGTTCTTCGTAAAATTGCGCGTCTAACGCCACATCGCTTCCCGGACGTGATAACTTTTCTTCAAGCGCCAGCAGTTCAGCCATGCGTGCAGGCGTCACGGCATAAAAGGCAGGCGCATTATTAGCGAATACCGCCACTGCGCCGCCCGTTGACTTCGCCAGCACAGCATGATGATCGTGTAAAAGGGCGTCAATACCGATGACGTCCGACGTTAAAATTCTGGAAGACATAATGTTTCTCAATATGGAACAACAACCGAGAAGGGCGACTGTTTTTATAGTACCACACAGACCTGTAAGAACAGCAGGAGGCGTTCCACCGATCACACGCGGGGGCGTTTGCGGTACAGCCATAATCCCGGTACAGAGAGGCCAATTGAGAGCGCGCCAACAATGGAAGAGGCTTTCAGAAAATTGGTTAGCAGCGTAATCATCATCGGTTCGCTATAGCCCAGATGGCTAATTTTTACTGCGGAAATCATCGCGGTATAGGCGGAAATCCCCGGAAACATCGGGATCACGGCCGCGACGGTAAACACTTTAGGGTGAGCGAGATACCAGCGTGACCACTGAATACCAATACTGCCGACCAGCAGCGAAGCCATAAACGTCGACCATTCGATATTAAAGCCAGCGCTCATCATCAGCATACGCGAGCCATGACCCAGCGCCCCCAGTAGCGCGCACCACGGAAGTGCCCGGTGGGGAACATTAAAGACCATCGCAAACCCGACGGCGGGGATCGCAGACAAGATCATGTCCTGCATTAGCGCCAGTAAAAAGTCGATTATACCCATCCTCGTAGCCCCCATACTGTCATTGACATCACTACGCCCACACAGGTGGCCAGTGTCAACAGGCTGGCGATAGCCCAGCGCGCCAGCCCGGTATTAATATGTCCTTTAAACATATCTGCGACGGAATTAATCAGCGGAAAGCCCGGCACCAGTAGCAGTACGCTCGCCGCCATGGCGATAGTGGGCGTCTGGCTAAAGGCGGGGAGGGTGAGCATCAGCCCGGAAATCGTGGTAGCAACAAAGGCGGTAATGCAAAAATTGATCTGCGGATGTAAATGCCGCTGCGCCAGCATCTGGCGAATATACATGGCTATCATACTGGCGAAAAAGGTGATAACCGCGCCATCCCAGCCGCCATTATTCAGCTTACAAAAGCAGGAGCAGGAAAGACCGACCATAAACGCCACCAGCCAGCGCGGATAACGCAGCGGGCGGAGCTGGCTAAAACGTTTTTCCACGCCTTTGTAATCCAGCAGACGATGTTCCGCGAGGATAACGATATGCTGAACCTCCGTGACGACGTGCATATTAATGCCGCGATCCTGGTTTTTACGTGTCGATGTCAGACATTGTCCGTCTTTAATGGTCGTCAGGACAATGGCGTTAGAGGAGATCGCGCTTTCGACGCTATCCATACCGAGCGCCAAACCGAGGCGGGTGGAAAGCTCATCAACCAGTGCGCTTTCCGCCCCGTGCTGCAATAAAAACAGCCCGCATTGAATACATAACCGTGTTACTGCTCGTTGAATTGATTGCTCTTCTTGCATGACTCGTCCTGTCCGAAAAGACATTTTATGCGCCGCCACTATGACAGAGGCTTCCTTTTTAACACGAAGCGCAGGCATGATGGCGTTGGTTAAGATCAATTTCTTGTTGATAAAAACGTCAACCGCCAGGCGCAACGCATAAGTTTCCTGAGACGTGCGCTTCGTCACAGGCAGGATATCCTTATGGGCGACGGTTCTCGTATGTCCGTTTCCAGAATAGAGACATTATGCCAGCCTGGCCGTTCATTTTTGAATCAATGATGTGGTGAATTTTATCAACGATATGCATTAATCGTTTTACAACAATGGCGTGAGCAGCAGGTGTAAAAATAGGCGTGACTTAGTGTAATTTGCAGATATTACATGGATTTTATGGGTGACAGTCAGTATTGTTGGGCTTTTATTTCAGGATTCAGCAATATGAATGAAGGACGAACTCATATTTTAAATTTATTAATATGATGAGTTTCGTTAGAATTACTAATGTGCAAATTTAGTTAATTTAATTGTCTTGCTTCTGGTTTTATGAGTAACTATGCGATAGTGATTTCATGTTTTTGTGCTATGTGGATTGTAGCGCAATCAATGTTATATTT
The DNA here is from genome assembly GCF_051703725.1 of Salmonella sp. NW645. NCBI lineage: Bacteria > Pseudomonadati > Pseudomonadota > Gammaproteobacteria > Enterobacterales > Enterobacteriaceae > Salmonella > Salmonella sp. NW645. The sequence continues at coordinate 382,740 of NZ_JAMMKR010000002.1, forward strand.
TTAAAAATAAAACAAGGATAATTAATCCACTCGGCTTATATTTCTTTGCGCTCATTGTTAATAGTATTTTTATTAATGGGACAATGAAAAGGGGCGGCGTGGGTGCGGAGGAATTATGCTGCCAGGATGCTGCAAAAATGGACTTATTATCAGTAAAACCCCCCTTATACAGGAAGGCCTTAAAGGGGCTATAACAGGTAATTTCCCCGATTATAAACTGGCGTATTGCCGTACGATAGAAGAGCTAACGCTGCTACAACTACGTCGAAGTAATTTAGTTATTGCTGATTTAGCAGTTAACAATGCCTCTCCCCGTGCTATCTGCGAATATTTTTATAGCTTACTCTCGCAATATCGCGACATACATTGGGTATTTCTGGTTCCTAAATCCAGCTATCCACATGCGGTTGATCTCCTGATGGGCCCCGTCAGCACCTTGCTTTCAGACGAAGAGCCAATCGAGAATCTTATTAGCGTTATCCATGCGGGAAACGCTCGTTCAGAAAGAATAAGCAAAACGTTATTATCGCCTCAGGTACCGTCTGAAATTCAGCAGTCCCACGACAGGCCGATTGTCCTTACGCTGTCTGAACGAAAAGTATTACGCCTTTTAGGAAAAGGGTGGGGCATTAACCAAATTGCGGCATTGCTTAAAAAAAGTAATAAAACAATTAGCGCCCAAAAAAATAGCGCCATGCGACGCTTATCAATACACAGTAATGCAGAGATGTATGCATGGATAAACAGTTCTCAGGGAGCCAGAGAATTGAACCTACCTTCGGTATATGGAGAAACCATGGAATGGAAAACAGAATCAGCAAGAGAAATGTTGCGCTCGTAGAAAAATGCGTGATGAGCACCATTGGTATTAAAGGGCTATTTGATGCAATGCCGGATTGCCGACATACGCTTCATATTTTTTCAAAACCATCCGCGTTTTATAAGGCTGCGCTAAAGACGCCGTTTTCTGCCGTTATTTTTTCTCTTTCTGCGTTAAGAACTGAACGCCGGACAGGATTATCCAGCCTGACGGAACTGGCGATAAATTATCCCCATATGCGGCGTCTGGTGATTGCAGATGATGATGCTGAAGCCCGCTTAATCAGCGCGCTATCCCCGCTGCCGCTGGATGGGGTCATCAGCAAAGCGTCGCCGTTGGATGTTTTACAGGATGCCTTATTTACATCGCTTAATAGCGCCCGGCGGACAACGGAGCGTACAGATAATCTTTGGGAACTTCACCAGAATTGTATGCTTAGTCCAACCGAGCGGGAGATTCTGCGTTTTATGTCGAACGGCTACTCAATGCCGCAAATTGCCGTCCAGTTAGAACGTAACATTAAGACTATCCGGGCGCATAAGTTTAATGTGATGTCCAAGCTGGGCGTGAGTTCTGATGCCGGGTTACTCGATGCAGCGGATATTCTGTTATATCTGCGCGCCGGCGATGCTACCGCGCTCCAGCATCGGGTATAGCCCGCGCCGGATGCGCCGTGCTTGTTCGGGGAATCCGGGTGTCAGGCACGTTATTGGCACACGTCTACCCAGGTCGCCGATGTCAGTTCAGCCATTCTTTCCGGCGTGATGCGTACCGCGCTGTGCGTGGCGCCTGCGGCAGGCAATACTTCGTTATACCCCTTCAGAGAGATGTCGCAATAAACGGGCAGCGGGTGCTCCAGCCCAAAGGGACATACGCCGCCGACAGGATGTCCGGTTGCATTGACCACTTCATCGCTGCTCAACATACGGGCTTTTGCGCCGAAAGTGCTTTTAAGCTTCTTATTATCCAGGCGGGCATCGCCTTTAGCGACCACCAGGATAATAGTGTCTTTTACTTTAAGCGAGAGCGTTTTAGCTATCTGCCCTGGCTCTACATTGTGCGCTTTGGCTGCCAGTTCGACAGTCGCTGTACTTTGATTTAATTCGATAATTTCAATATCGGGAGCATGATCGGCCAGAAATTGCCGTACAGATTGCAGACTCATTCTTCTCTCCTGAGACCTTACCAATAGCCACGGTAGACCCAAAAATGGCAAAACGTAATTTGGCATACGGAGAGCGCCGCTGTAAATATAATAATGTGACAGGCCAGCAGCAGTAAGCCGTGACGATAACTGAAGGTAGCGTAAAGCGGTTTACTTTAGCGTGCAGTCGCCGCACTGCTGTACATCAGGTAAGCGGTAACGTTGACAGCAGGTTCTGCGTACCAGAAGACCGTCGCGCATTACGACGGTCCGCCACAGCGGGTTATCCTGACCGTCGGATAGCTGCTTTTCAAAAAAACAGCGCTGGCGTAGCGTTGCCAGCAGGGCTTCGCCAAGCAGCGGTTTCATCTCAGTCAGATACCAGTTGATTAAATAACCGGTATTGCTCCAGATAAGTTTCGCGTTGATGTCGCCAGTCGCCTCCAGCGCCTGAATGACCGGCTGTAGTGCGGAGACTACCAGCGTTTCCATTCGTTCTTCCGGGGAACGCCCCGTTGCCAGGTTATCCTGATGCACATCAAGCCAGAAACACGCGGCGCGCCCGGTTTCATGAAATTCAACGTGAATATGTTCTGCCGAGACATTGATAGCGCGCGCTTGCGTCAGTAATGCCAGCATCAGCGGCGGCGTCATCAGCCCGATATACCATTGCGCCCACAGGGAGAGTAACGGCTTATTTTCACGTGGCAGGCCTGGCGTGTGGCGATAGATGTGATCGGAATAGGCGGCCAGCAATGAACGAAACGTCGCGGGGCGCGTCCACTGGGCAAGAGTCATCGCCGTTGGCGGCGGCGTTTCATCCAGCCGAATGAAGTCCAACAGGTGCTCACGGGTAGAGGAGATCGTCTCGCGTACTGCGTCCGCCAGCGAGGCGTCTTCCGGCTGGGGAGCGGCTCGCCAGATAATATCGTCAGCAATCGGTGCGGAACGGTAGGCCATAGCGCAGTTTAATGATGTTAATCTAAATGATAATGATTGCTAATCCTATCGATAGCGATAAACGATGGCAAGCGGTTTATGGTTAACGCTGTTGGCGTAGCACGATTACGCCAGCAGGATTCATAGGGCGCGCATGTCGTCGCTGACCAGAATGTGGTTACGTCCAAGATGCTTGGCTTCGTAGAGCGCTTTATCCGCTTTTTCGATAGCGTCTCCGATATTGCGATCCGTCAGGGGCGCAATGCCGATACTGACAGTGACATTGGTGGCGACGCTTTCGTTAAACATATGCGGGATTTTAAGATCGTATACTTCCTGTCGGATACGTTCTGCGGTAGCGCGGGCTTGCTGTGGTTCTGCGGTGGTCAGCAACACCAGAAATTCTTCCCCGCCAAAACGGCAGACGACATCGCGCGATCGCACGGCGTCCCGAATTGCCGCTGAGACGCGAATTAACGCCTGATCGCCCATCATATGACCGTAGTGATCGTTATACGCTTTGAAATGATCGATATCCAATAGCAGAACGTAGTGCTCATGGCTGCCCGGCGCCTGTAACGTATCCAGCCGATTTTGCAGGCCACGGCGGTTATATAAGCCGGTTAATGGATCAAGCATACTCAGGCCATTGAGGGTTTCCCGCTCGGCCAGCAGCTTAAACATGAGCTGCTGGGCAAAGTTATCGTAGCGTTTCTGGATAACATGTTGAATAGCGATTCCTACCATTGGCAGGGCCAGCAAATAGAGAATTCGCAAACCTTGTTCATTACCGTTCAGCCACAGGCAGACCGCGACTGGCGGTAGCGAATAGAGCGTAAACGCGACGATATTCGCGGCAAAGGCTATCGAGCCGATAAACAGAACGCTAAGCAGGGAAATCAGTAAAAAAGAGAAATCATAATGGCCTAATGCCGGATACTTTAGCGCAATATGCGCCGCCCATATTCCCCCAAAGAGTAGGGAGATAAAGGGGAGATTAATTCTTTTTTGTCCATATTTCCCATGCCATATCAACAGTAATACGCTCAGGACCATTATCCCAATCATTGGCGTGCAAAATACATTGATTTGATAAAGGGGGAAAACGAGAGTAAATAGCGCCGACACGGCGTTGAGAAACAAGAAAAGACGTAAAGAAAACTGATACTTCTTAATACGAAGCGACCGCCAGGATGGTGTTGTCATGGGTAATTGTCGTTATTTATCGGTGATATACACGGAATCGGGCGCCAACATGAAAATAACGTATGAGAAAAGGTCGCCTAAAGCGAGGTGTTGTTGTTTTTACGTTAACAGTCGGACAATTTATCACCTTACTGAATACGTGTCATCAACCGTTAAGTAAAACTCATCTCTTTAGCTTCCTCCCTGGCTGACAAATGAGAAAATATATCATATGATATTGGTTATCATTATCAATTCCAGAGGTGAAACCATGTTGCAGCGAACGTTAGGCAGCGGATGGGGCGTATTATTGCCTGGAGTGATTATTGTTGGACTGGCGTTTATCGGCCTGTCAGCTTATGCGCTGAAGCTGTTGATTGTATCAGGATTGCTACTGTCTGCGCTGATGTTGTATCACAAACAATTACGGCATTTTGTACTGCTGCCATCGTGTATAGCGCTTATTGGCGGCATGATGTTGGCAATGATGAACTGGAATCAGGGATGAAAATGAAGAGACAAAGGAAGGATAAGATAATTGGTGCGAGGGGGGGGACTTGAACCCCCACGTCCGTAAGGACACTAACACCTGAAGCTAGCGCGTCTACCAATTCCGCCACCTTCGCACAGTTATCTTACTTTTTGATATCGCCTCGTTGGTGCGAGGGGGGGGACTTGAACCCCCACGTCCGTAAGAACACTAACACCTGAAGCTAGCGCGTCTACCAATTCCGCCACCTTCGCCCAGTGCGAGCAATATCAACGTGGTTTTGGTGCGAGGGGGGGGACTTGAACCCCCACGTCCGTAAGGACACTAACACCTGAAGCTAGCGCGTCTACCAATTCCGCCACCTTCGCATACCATCGATTCTTGAAAAGAATCACTACCACGGAGGCGCATTCTAGTGGTTTTCAGCTATTCGTCAATAGTTAATTGCATGGGATAGATTGATTGCTGCAAAAATGGGCGCGAGACGTAGGTTGGATAAGACGCCTGGCGTCGCCATCCGGCACATGCAACCAGATGGCGCTGCGCTTATCAGGCCAACTATTTCTTCGCCTGACGGGTCATCACGGTACGATAAACCTTAAAGCGCCCGGTTTGCGCGATGACTTCATGGAAGCCAAAAGTCTCATCCAGAATTTTAGGATAGGGCAGAAAGGCGTTCGCCACGATGCGTAACTCTCCGCCGCTGTTCAGATGGCGCACTGCGCCGCGAATGAGCGTTTGCGCCGCATCGAGGCTGGTTTGCATTCCGTCGTGGAACGGCGGGTTGGAGATGATCATGTCAAAACGTCCTTTGACTTCCGAAAAGACGTTGCTGGCGAATACCTCGCCTTCAAGGCCATTAGCGGCAAGCGTGGCGCGGCTGGCTTCCACCGCCGGAGCGCTGACGTCACACAGCGTCAGGCGCACTTTCGGCGAATGGCTGGCCAGCGCGGCGGAAAGCACGCCAGCGCCGCAGCCGACATCCAGCACTTTACCTTTGGTGTGCGGCGTCAGCGTAGACAGCAGCAGTTGGCTACCGACATCCAGTCCGTCGCGGCTGAATACGCCCGGCAACGTTTTGATAGTCAGCCCGTCGATGTTGTACTCGGCCCACCAGGATTCAAGACTAAACTGCGGCTGCTTTTCCAGACGACCATGGTAAAGGCCGCAACGTCGCGCGCTATCTACTTTGTTCAGCGGCGCATAGTCCGCCAGCATCGGTTCGGCGCTACGCACGCCGCTGCGGTTTTCCCCCACGACGAAAACATCGCTGCCCACCGGCATCAGCGACAAAATATTCATCAACTGGAACTGCGCTTCGGGTTTATTTTTCGGCCAGTAGTAGATCAGCGTATCGCAGTCAGCGACATCGCTGGCTTGCGCGACCAGGCTAAAACGGACGTTATCGCCCATCTGGCGGCTTAACGCCTGCCAGTGGTGAAACTGTTGCGTATACGCGCGGCTGGCGGCGCATTCAAAGCGCGCGGGCAGGTCATCCTGCAAATCTCCGGCAAAAAGAATACGGCTTTGTTCGAAATCATCACTGTGGCGCAGCAAGACTTCACTTGCCGGGGTAAAAGCAGACATGGAATGCTCCTTAATTCAGACTGGCGGCGATTATAGTAGTTTGATGGCGGAGATTCGACAGATTTGCTATATTTGCGCCCCTGATTACAGGAGCGTTTCGCTATGACATCCCGACGAGACTGGCAGTTACAGCAACTGGGTATTACGCAGTGGGCGCTGCGACGTCCTGGCGCGCTACAAGGCGAGATTGCGATTTCCCTTCCCGCGCACGTTCGTCTGATCGTGGTTGCAGAGGAATTACCCGCGCTGAACGAGCCGCTAATGCGCGATATTTTACGCGCGTTGACCGTGAGTCCCGATCAGGTTTTATCCCTGGCGCCTGAGCGCGTCGCCATGCTGCCGCAGGGCAGCCGTTGTAATAGCTGGCGGTTAGGAACTGACGCGCCGCTCCAACTCGAAGGCGCTCAGGTCACGACGCCGGCGTTTAATGAACTCCGGGCAAACCCGGCGGCACGCGCCGCACTATGGCAACAAATCTGCGAACATGAACACGATTTCTATCCTCAGCACGACCGATCTCCCCGCAGCCTGGCAGATTGAGCAACGCGCTCATGCGTTTCCGTGGAGCGAAAAAACGTTTTTCGGCAACCAGGGCGAACGGTATCTCAATCTTAAGCTGACCGCTGCTGACAGAATGGCCGCGTTTGCCATTACACAGGTGGTGCTGGACGAAGCGACGCTGTTCAATATTGCCGTCGATCCGGATTTTCAGCGTCGGGGGCTGGGGCGTATGCTGCTTGAGCATCTGATTGATGAACTGGAAAAACGCGGTGTTGTAACGCTATGGCTGGAGGTACGCGCCTCTAACGCTGCCGCCATCGCGCTGTATGAAAGTCTGGGGTTTAACGAGGCGACGATTCGCCGCAATTACTATCCCACGGCACAAGGGCATGAGGACGCCATCATCATGGCGTTACCGATAAGCATGTAATAAAAGAGGCAAGGTGTAATGATGAAGTGGGACTGGATTTTCTTTGATGCCGATGAAACGCTGTTTACGTTTGATTCTTTCACCGGTTTACAGCGGATGTTCCTTGACTATAGCGTCACCTTTACCGCTGAGGATTTCCAGGATTACCAGGCCGTGAATAAGCCGCTATGGGTGGATTATCAGAACGGCGCGATTACCTCATTACAATTGCAGCACGCGCGTTTTCAAAGTTGGGCTGAACGGCTAAACGTTGCGCCGGGGCTGCTGAATGACGCTTTTATTAGTGCGATGGCGGAGATCTGTTCTCCTTTGCCGGGCGCCGTTTCGCTACTTAATGCGATTCGCGGGCAGGCTAAAATCGGTATTATTACTAACGGTTTTACCGCGCTACAACAAACTCGTCTGGAGCGCACCGGGCTGCGCGAGTATTTCGATCTGCTGGTGATTTCCGAGCAGGTTGGCGTCGCGAAGCCCGATCCGAAAATCTTTAACTACGCCCTGGAGCAGGCGGGGAACCCTGACCGCTCGCGCGTATTAATGGTTGGCGATACCGCGGAATCCGATATTCTTGGCGGCATTAACGCCGGACTGTCGACCTGCTGGCTTAACGCGCATCATCGCGAGCAGCCCGCGGGTATTCATCCAACCTGGACTGTGGCGTCATTAAGCGAACTGGAGCAGCTCCTGTGTAAACACTGATTGCCTCCCCCAGGTTGATGGGTAAAATAGCCGCATTTTTCGTATTCAACATGCGTGGTCAAACGCCGCGCTTACTCAAGAAGATTTGACTATGACGTTGTCTCCTTATTTGCAAGAGGTGGCCAAACGCCGCACTTTTGCCATTATTTCTCACCCGGACGCCGGTAAAACCACCATTACCGAAAAAGTGTTGCTGTTCGGACAGGCGATTCAGACCGCCGGTACGGTAAAAGGCCGTGGCTCCAGCCAACATGCAAAATCTGACTGGATGGAGATGGAAAAACAGCGTGGTATCTCTATCACCACCTCGGTGATGCAGTTCCCGTATCACGACTGTCTGGTGAACCTGCTGGACACCCCGGGGCACGAAGACTTCTCCGAAGATACCTACCGTACCCTGACGGCGGTGGACTGCTGTCTGATGGTGATCGACGCCGCAAAAGGCGTTGAGGACAGGACTCGTAAGCTGATGGAAGTTACCCGTCTGCGTGATACGCCAATCCTGACCTTTATGAACAAACTCGACCGTGATATCCGCGACCCGATGGAGCTGCTGGATGAAGTCGAGAATGAGCTGAAAATCGGCTGCGCGCCGATCACCTGGCCGATTGGCTGCGGGAAGCTGTTTAAGGGCGTTTATCACCTTTATAAAGATGAAACTTATCTTTATCAGACCGGTAAGGGCCACACCATTCAGGAAGTGCGCATCGTTAAAGGGCTGAATAACCCGGATCTGGACGCCGCCGTCGGTGAAGACCTGGCGCAGCAGCTGCGCGACGAGCTGGAACTGGTGCAGGGCGCGTCTAACGAGTTTGATGAAGAGCTGTTCCTGGCAGGGGAAATTACCCCGGTATTTTTCGGTACCGCGCTGGGTAACTTTGGCGTTGACCATATGCTGGATGGTTTAGTGGCGTGGGCGCCCGCGCCGATGCCGCGTCAAACCGATACCCGCACAGTGGAAGCCTCGGAAGAGAAGTTCACCGGTTTTGTCTTTAAAATTCAGGCCAATATGGACCCGAAACACCGCGACCGCGTGGCGTTTATGCGCGTGGTTTCCGGTAAGTATGAGAAGGGCATGAAGCTACGCCAGGTCCGTACCGGCAAAGATGTGGTGATTTCCGACGCGTTAACTTTTATGGCGGGCGACCGTTCGCACGTTGAAGAAGCGTACCCGGGCGATATTTTGGGTCTGCATAACCACGGCACCATTCAGATTGGCGATACCTTCACTCAGGGCGAGATGATGAAGTTTACCGGTATCCCGAACTTTGCGCCGGAACTGTTCCGTCGTATTCGCCTGAAAGATCCGCTCAAGCAGAAGCAGCTACTGAAAGGGCTGGTGCAGCTTTCTGAAGAGGGGGCGGTGCAGGTATTCCGTCCCATCTCCAACAACGATCTGATTGTCGGCGCCGTGGGCGTTTTGCAGTTTGACGTTGTTGTCGCGCGCCTGAAAAGCGAATACAACGTTGAGGCGATTTATGAATCCGTCAACGTGGCGACGGCGCGCTGGGTGGAAAGCGCCGATGCGAAGAAATTCGAAGAGTTTAAGCGTAAGAATGAAACGCAGCTGGCGCTGGATGGCGGCGACAATCTCACCTATATCGCCCCCACGATGGTTAACCTGAACCTGACCCAGGAACGTTACCCTGACGTTCAGTTCCGTAAAACGCGCGAACACTGATCCCTTTCCGGGCGCGGCATCCGCCGCGCCTTCGTACTTTCCCTGCCTTTTTAACCGCTTACGGAATGTTCTTAAATCCCGCGTTTTTTCTCCGATCTGCCTGTTTTTTATACGCACCGACAAGCGATTTTAAAATTGTGATCTATATTTAACAAAGTGATGACATAAATGTCGGCTTTAATGCCTGTTCAATGCGTGAATATGAGAGCTTAAAGCTGAGATTTGTTTCAGTCACGATATTAATAACTGAAACGGAAGGGTGGCAGGCGACGCGTCGTTACAAATTCACGAATGTGATGCCAGTCATTGACTTCAGAAACCGGTGAGTTTCACCGCATTCAGCAATGCAACCTCGTGTTGCCTGAGCTCAAATTACGAGCAAACTATACAGGACAAAATCGATGACTATGACAAGACTGAAGATTTCTAAAACTCTGCTGGCCGTAATGTTGACCTCTGCCGTTGCGACAGGTTCTGCCTTTGCAGAAAACGCAACAACGGACAAGGCGCAAAGCGGAACCGAAACCGCAGGGCAAAAAGTCGATAGCTCTATGAATAAAGTCGGTAACTTCATGGATGACAGCGCCATCACTGCGAAAGTAAAAGCTGCGCTGGTAGACCATGACAATATTAAAAGCACCGATATTTCTGTCGAAACCAATCAGAAAGTCGTCACCCTGAGCGGCTTTGTAGAAAGCCAGGCGCAGGCTGAAGCCGCCGTGAAAGTGGCGAAAGGCGTAGAAGGCGTGACCTCCGTTAGCGACAAACTTCACGTTCGCGACAATAAAGAAGGTTCCGTGAAAGGTTATGCCGGTGATACGGCCACGACCAGTGAAGTCAAAGCCAAGTTGCTGGCGGACGATCTCGTCCCTTCCCGTAAAGTAAAAGTGGAAACGACCGATGGCGTCGTACAGCTCTCCGGTACTGTTGAAACTCAGGAACAAAGCGACCGCGCTGAAAGCATCGCGAAAGCCGTTGATGGCGTAAAAAGTGTTAAAAACGATCTGAAAGTTCAGTAATTCGTCGTAATTCGTCCTCCCGACGTTTGTCGGGAGGCGTAATGTGCACCACACTAAAAATATCGCGAATGAGTAGCCTGAGCGCTCATATTTAGCGGTCGACATTAACTATGGTAAAGGAGAGGCTTATGTTTCGTTGGGGCATTATATTTCTGGTTATCGCGTTAATTGCCGCCGCATTGGGTTTTGGTGGACTGGCTGGTACGGCTGCCGGCGCGGCGAAAATCGTCTTCGTCGTCGGGATCGTGCTCTTCCTGGTCAGCCTGTTCATGGGCCGTAAACGACCCTAGCAGGCATCTGTAAAGATATATTGCTATCAAGCCAGTCCAGCGGACTGGCTTTTACGGTTTTAGCCGTTAACGTTTTGCGTTACCTTGTCAGCCTGGAAAAAAATGAAAAACAGGAAGGCAGAGGTGGGCCAGCGAATACCGGTTACGCTCGGCAATATTGCGCCGTTATCATTAACACCGTTCCGGCCAGGCCGTATGGCGCTGGTCTGTGAGGGCGGGGGGCAGCGGGGCATCTTTACCGCAGGCGTGCTGGATGAGTTTATGCGTGCGCAGTTTAATCCTTTCCATCTCTACTTCGGCACATCAGCCGGTGCGCAAAATCTCTCGGCGTATCTCTGCAACCAGCCCGGCTACGGGCGTAAAGTCATTATGCGCTATACCACCAGGCGCGAATTTTTTGATCCGTTGCGATTTGTACGCGGAGGAAACCTTATCGACCTCGACTGGCTGGTAGAATCCACCGCCGCCCGGATGCCGCTGCAAATGGATACCGCAGCGCGCCTGTTCGACAGCGGAAAATCCTTTTATATGTGCGCCTGCCGGGGGGATGATTACACGCCGGGCTATTTCTCGCCGACAAAACAAAACTGGCTTGATATCATTCGCGCCTCCAGCGCCATACCGGGTTTCTACCGTACCGGCGTTACGTTAGAGGGCATCAACTATCTGGACGGTGGCATTAGCGACGCCATTCCGGTTCAGGAGGCGGCAAAGCGGGGAGCGAAAACCATTGTGGTGATCCGCACCGTACCCTCGCAAATGTATTACACGCCGCAGTGGTTTAAGCGTATGGAGCGCTGGCTGGGAGAGAGCAGTCTACAGCCGTTGGTCAACCTGGTGCAGCATCATGAAACGTCCTACAGCGCGATCCAACAATTTATTGAAAAGCCGCCGGGTAAGCTGCGGATCATTGAAATTTATCCGCCGAAACCGCTGCACAGCATGGCGCTGGGCAGCCGTATCCCGGCGCTGCGTGAGGATTACAAAACCGGGCAATTATGCGGGCGTTATTTCCTTGCCACCGTTGGTAAATTGCTCGCCGCAACGCCGCCTCTCTTGCGCCATACGTCACGGATTGCCGTGCCGGAAACGGTGGTCGTGCCTCCGGCGCCGGTGGCCAATGATACGCATGTGGCGGAGGTCATTAGCGCGCCGCAGGCAAACGACACCACATTTACCGACGAGGATCTGGCGTGAGCTGGCGCTTTATCGATACACACTGCCATTTTGATTTCCCGCCCTTTACGGGCGATGAGCGCGCCAGTATTCAGCGTGCCTGTGAGGCGGGCGTTGAAAAAATCATCGTGCCGGCGACCGGGGCGGCGCACTTTCCCCGCGTGCTGGCGCTGGCGGCGCGTTTCCCGTCGCTTTATGCTGCGCTGGGATTACACCCCATTGTGATTGAGCGTCATGCCGATGACGATCCTGATAAGCTACAACAGGCGCTGGCGCAACAACAGAACGTCGTGGCGGTAGGCGAGATCGGTCTCGATCTTTATCGTGACGATCCGCAGTTCGCCAGGCAAGAGCGATTGTTAGACGCGCAACTGCAACTGGCAAAACGCTACGATCTGCCGGTGATCCTGCACTCGCGGCGCACGCATGACAAACTGGCGATGCACTTAAAGCGCCAGGATCTGCCGCGAACCGGTGTGGTGCATGGTTTTGCCGGCAGTCTGCAACAGGCCGAACGCTTTGTGCGACTGGGCTATAAAATCGGCGTCGGCGGCACCATCACCTACCCGCGCGCCAGTAAAACCCGTGATGTTATGGCGCGGTTGCCGCTGGACGCGCTGTTGCTGGAGACCGATGCGCCGGATATGCCGCTAAAGGGGTTTCAGGGGCAGCCGAATCGCCCGGAGCAGGCGGCGCGAGTATTTGATGCGCTCTGCGAATTACGTCCGGAGCCCGCAGAGGTGATAGCCGATACGCTGTATCGCAATACCATTACCTTGTTTCGGCTCTGAGGGCATCGCAGCCGCTGTCCGGTAGGTGACGCTTACAAATATAGCGCCGGCAAAATCAGTTTCGCCACCCCACGCGCGCGCAATCCGTCAGCCAGCTGTTCCACCTCTTGCGGCGTCGCGCCTGGCCAGGCTTTCGCTTCGCCATAGACGCCATGCGCATGAAAGGCATTCAAACGCACCGGAACCTCGCCCAGCGAAGTAATAAACGCCGCCAGTGAATCGATATGCGCCGCATAGTCCACCTGACCCGGGATAACCAGCAACCGCAGCTCCGCCAGTTTTCCCCGCGCAGCAAGAAAGCGGATACTGCGCTTAATATGCGTGTTATCACGTCCGGTCAGACGGTGATGACACTCGCTCTTCCAGGCTTTCAGATCGAGCATTACGCCGTCGCAAACCGGCAGTAGTTTTTGCCAGCCGGTCTCGCTTAACTGACCATTACTGTCCACCAGGCAGGTCAGCCGTTGTAACTGCGGATCGGCTTTGATCGCCGTAAATAGCGCCACAATAAACGGTAATTGCGTGGTCGCCTCTCCGCCGCTGACGGTAATACCTTCAATAAACAGCGATGCTTTACGAATATGACGCAGCACATCGTCAACGCTCATGGTCTGCGCCATTGGCGTTGCCTGCTGTGGGCACATTTTCAGGCAGGTATCGCACTGCTCGCAGACGTCCGACCGCCATACCACTTTCCCGCCATCAACGCTGAGGGCGTGATGCGGACACTGCGATACGCATTCCCCGCAGTCGTTACAGCGACCCATCGTCCACGGGTTATGGCAATTCTTACAGCGCAAATTGCAGCCCTGTAAGAATAATGCCAGGCGGCTGCCTGGCCCATCGACGCAGGAAAACGCAATGATCTTACTGACTAAAGCGCATCTGTTGTTCATGGCTGACTACGCGTGGCTGTCGTTCCAGGATGCGGGTATTACGTGCGGCTTCTTCTCCCAGCCAGGTGGTATTCGTGCGCGAGCCTTCGGCGCGAAATTTCGCCAGATCCGACAGGCGCACCATATAACCGGTGACGCGCACCAGATCGTTGCCGCTGACATTGGCGGTAAATTCCCGCATCCCGGCTTTGAACGCGCCAAGACAAAGCTGGACCAACGCCTGCGGATTACGCTTGATGGTTTCGTCCAGCGTCAGAATGTCGCTGATCCCGGCATGATAAAAGGCATGGTGCGGTGCGACGGTTTGCAAATGGGTGATAGGGTCCGGTTCATCGCCATACGGCAGACGCGCGCCCGGCGTAGTGCCGATATCGGAACTTATGCCAGACTGGGCATGGAGCAGCGCCCGTTGCTTCCAGCCATACTTCACTGGCGTATTTTCGACGAAATCCGCCAGTTGGGCGCTAATACGGTAGCCCAGCTCGTTCGCCGTTTCATTCTTGCCGTAACGGGCGTTCAGGCCCGCGTTTTCGCACAGCAGATTCACGGCTTCCGCCAGCCCGTACATACCGAACATCGGCGCAAAACGTTCGGGATCGATCAAACCTTCCTGTACAAGAAAGCTATTCTCAAAGAAATGTGACTTTTCATAGAGGAATTCACATCGTGAATTAATGATGGCGATCTGCTGTCGGCAGTAGTGCGGTAGCGTACGTGAAAAGAAGTCATCGACAGACGTACTGCGTTCTGCCACGGCTTTCAGGTTGAGACGTACCAGCGTACTGCCGCCGCCGCCAAGCGGTAGCGAGTTATAACAACTGACGATGCCATAATGGCCTTTTGTGAAAATTTTATCATTTACAGGGCCGTTGGAAATGTGTGGCTTACTGCATTCGCAAATGTTTTTGGCGACTTCCAGCAGCAGATCGTCCGGCGTAATTTCCGCATCGTAGATAAACGTCAGGTTAGGCACCACCTGCTTTAGCTCGGCATCAGCGCGCAAAATCGCTCGTGTGACAGGCGTATCGGCAGGGCCAATATTGGCATGCATAAAGGCGTCTGGCAGCGTTCTGTCGAGATAACGCCAGAAACGTTTTATTCGAATATCGATCGCATCTTGTGTTAGAATTCTAACATACGGTTGCAGCAACGCATCAAGCTGGCCGAGATAAACCGGCATGGACGTCACGGAAGGTACGTGATGATACAGAATGGTGAGTAGTGATAACGCATCATCCAGATCTTTCGCGCCTTCCAGTTCCAGCCACTGTGAACCGTTAGCCAGAAATCGGGCGTAATCGGGCAACACGTAGCGCGGTTTGAAGGGGGCGTGCCCCTCAAACATATCGCAAATGACGCCTTCATCCAGCGCCTGGCGGGCATCTTCCGGCAGGGTGGGATAAGGCAGGGCGTTTTCAGCTTCCAGCGCCAGAAAATGGCGTTTTTGTTCAGGCGTGAGCACCGGGCTGGTCACAATTTGCTGGCAACGCTGCTGGAGCGCAGTTTCGCATGAGGCAGGCATCTTCGTTTCCTCTTTATGCCGGGACGATGCGCTATTGTAGAAAATGGCGGCAAACCGACTTTGATCCTGATGCGCTTATCGCTCGAAGAACAGACGGTGACGGCGGGATAATTTGATTCAGATCTCATTACAGTAATGCAAATTTGTACGTAGTTTTCATTAACTGTGATGTATATCGAAGTGTAATCGCGAGTGAATGTTAGAATATTAACAGACTCGCAAGGTGAAATTTTATACGGCAATGCCGTTGGAGAATGTCATGACTGATTTAAAAGCAAGCAGCCTGCGTGCGCTCAAACTGATGGATCTGACCACTCTGAACGATGACGACACCAATGAAAAAGTGATCGCGTTGTGTCATCAGGCAAAAACCCCGGTCGGGAATACGGCGGCGATTTGTATTTACCCGCGTTTTATCCCGATTGCGCGTAAGACTCTGAAAGAACAAGGTACGCCGGACATCCGCATTGCAACGGTGACTAACTTCCCGCATGGCAATGATGACATCGATATTGCGCTGGCGGAAACCCGTGCGGCGATCGCCTACGGCGCTGACGAAGTGGACGTGGTATTCCCGTACCGCGCGTTGATCGCCGGTAACGAGCAGGTGGGTTTTGACCTGGTAAAAGCCTGTAAAGACGCTTGTGCCGCAGCGAACGTATTGCTGAAAGTGATCATCGAAACCGGCGAGCTGAAAGAAGAGGCGCTGATTCGTAAAGCCTCTGAAATCTCCATTAAAGCCGGTGCGGATTTCATCAAAACCTCTACCGGTAAAGTGCCGGTAAACGCTACGCCGGAAAGCGCGCGCATCATGATGGAAGTGATCCGCGACATGGGCGTTTCCAAAACCGTTGGCTTCAAACCGGCGGGCGGCGTACGTACGGCGGAAGACGCGCAGAAATTCCTCGCGATTGCAGACGAACTGTTTGGCGCTGACTGGGCAGATTCTCGTCACTACCGCTTTGGCGCATCCAGCCTGCTGGCAAGCCTGCTGAAAGCGCTGGGTCACGGCGACGGTAAGAGCGCCAGCAGCTACTAAGCTCTGATTTGCCGGATGGCGCTGCGCTTATCCGGCCTACAAATCCAGGCCTGTAGGCCGGATAAGGCGTTAACCGCCATCCGGCGATGTAAGCCTTCTACTCTTTTCCCTCAGGAGGGTACCGTGTTTCTCGCACAAGAAATTATTCGTAAAAAGCGTGATGGTCATGCGTTGAGTGACGAAGAAATTCGTTTCTTTATCAATGGTATTCGTGACAATACTATCTCTGAAGGGCAGATTGCCGCCCTGGCGATGACCATCTTCTTCCACGATATGACCATGCCGGAGCGTGTTTCGCTGACCATGGCGATGCGGGATTCCGGTACTGTCCTTGACTGGAAAAGCCTGAATCTCAATGGCCCGATTGTCGATAAGCATTCGACCGGCGGCGTAGGGGACGTGACGTCTCTGATGTTGGGGCCAATGGTAGCGGCCTGCGGCGGTTATGTGCCGATGATCTCCGGTCGCGGCCTCGGACATACCGGCGGTACGCTCGACAAACTGGAAGCGATCCCGGGTTTCGATATCTTCCCGGACGACAACCGTTTCCGCGAAATTATTCAAGACGTGGGTGTGGCGATTATTGGGCAAACCAGCTCGCTTGCACCGGCGGACAAACGTTTTTACGCCACCCGCGATATTACCGCGACGGTGGACTCTATTCCGCTGATCACCGGTTCCATCCTCGCCAAGAAACTGGCCGAAGGGCTGGATGCGCTGGTAATGGACGTCAAAGTCGGCAGCGGCGCGTTTATGCCAACCTATGAACTTTCTGAAGCCCTTGCTGAAGCGATTGTCGGCGTGGCAAACGGCGCGGGAGTTCGCACTACGGCGTTGTTAACCGATATGAACCAGGTGCTGGCTTCAAGCGCCGGTAACGCGGTGGAAGTACGTGAAGCCGTGCAGTTCCTGACCGGTGAATACCGCAATCCGCGCTTGTTTGACGTTACCATGGCGCTATGCGTGGAGATGCTGATCTCCGGCCAGCTGGCGAAAGACGACGCCGAAGCGCGTGCCAAACTGCAGGCGGTGCTGGATAACGGTAAAGCGGCAGAAGTCTTTGGTCGTATGGTGGCCGCGCAGAAAGGGCCAAGCGATTTCGTTGAGAACTACGATAAATACCTGCCGACCGCCATGTTGAGCAAAGCGGTATATGCTGATACCGAAGGGTTTATCAGCGCAATGGATACGCGTGCGCTGGGGATGGCGGTCGTCTCGATGGGCGGCGGCCGTCGTCAGGCGTCTGATACCATTGATTACAGCGTTGGCTTTACCGACATGGCCCGTCTGGGCGACAGCATCGACGGGCAGCGCCCGCTGGCGGTGATTCATGCCAAAGACGAAACCAGTTGGCAGGAAGCGGCGAAGGCCGTCAAAGCGGCAATTATCCTTGACGATAAAGCGCCAGCAAGCACACCTTCGGTCTATCGTCGAATTACTGAATAGTTGTATACTGATCTGATCAATTATTTTTGAAGCACTAAGTACGGAGAAGATATGAAACGTGCATTTATTATGGTGCTGGACTCATTCGGCATCGGCGCTACTGAAGACGCGGATCGTTTTGGCGACGTAGGTTCCGACACTCTGGGCCACATCGCAGAAGCTTGCGCCAAAGGCGAAGCTGACAATGGCCGTAAAGGCCCGTTGAATCTGCCTAACCTGACTCGTCTGGGTCTGGTGAAAGCGCATGAAGGCTCTACCGGTAAAATTGCCGCCGGCATGGACGGCAACGCGGACGTTATTGGCGCATACGCATGGGCGCACGAACTGTCTTCCGGCAAAGATACGCCGTCCGGCCACTGGGAAATCGCTGGCGTGCCGGTGCTGTTCGACTGGGGCTATTTCAGCGATCATGAAAACAGCTTCCCGCAGGAACTGCTGGATAAGCTGGTAAAACGCGCCAACCTGCCGGGCTATCTCGGTAACTGCCACTCTTCCGGCACCGTTATTCTGGACCAGCTCGGCGAAGAGCACATGAAAACCGGCAAGCCGATTTTCTACACCTCCGCTGACTCCGTGTTCCAGATTGCCTGCCACGAAGAGACCTTTGGCCTGGATAAACTCTACGAGCTGTGCGAAATCGCCCGTGAAGAGCTGACCGAAGGCGGCTACAACATTGGCCGCGTGATCGCGCGTCCGTTTATCGGCGACAAGGCCGGTAACTTCCAGCGTACCGGCAACCGTCACGACCTGGCCGTAGAACCGCCAGCGCCGACCGTGCTGCAGAAACTGGTCGATGAAAAACAGGGCCACGTGGTGTCCGTCGGTAAGATTGCCGACATCTACGCCAACTGCGGCATCACTAAGAAAGTGAAAGCGACCGGTCTGGACGCGCTGTTCGACGCGACCCTCAAAGAGATGAAAGAAGCGGGCGATAAAACCATCGTCTTCACTAACTTCGTCGACTTCGACTCTTCCTGGGGCCACCGTCGCGACATCGCGGGCTACGCCGCAGGTCTGGAGCTGTTTGACCGCCGTCTGCCGGAGCTGATGGAGCTGGTGGGTGAAGATGACATTCTGATCCTGACCGCTGACCACGGCTGTGACCCGAGCTGGACCGGTACTGACCATACCCGTGAGCACATTCCGGTGCTGATCTACGGTCCAAAAGTCAAACCGGGCTCTTTAGGTCACCGTGAAACCTTCGCGGATATCGGCCAGACGCTGGCGACCTACTTTGGTACATCGCCAATGGATTACGGTAAAAACATGCTGTGATACCCGTTGTCTTTCGCGCTGTAGATGCGTTGACTTCATTCGCTCACCCCGGTCACATAGTTTATCTATGCTCCCGGGGATTCACGAATTCGTCGCCTTCCTACAACGCGAAATCCTTAGGGTATTTCACTGTTTTTACAGACGTTTTGTAGGCCTGATAAGGCGTAGCCGCCATCAGGCAATAACAACAAATTTAAAGGGAACTGAAGATGGCAACTCCACATATTAATGCAGAAATGGGTGATTTCGCTGACGTCGTATTGATGCCGGGCGACCCGCTGCGCGCGAAGCACATTGCTGAGACTTTCCTCGAAGATGTTCGCGAAGTGAACAACGTTCGCGGCATGTTAGGTTTCACCGGGACTTACAAAGGCCGTAAGATCTCCGTGATGGGTCACGGTATGGGTATCCCGTCCTGCTCCATCTACACCAAAGAGCTGATCACCGATTTCGGCGTGAAGAAAATCATTCGCGTCGGCTCCTGCGGCGCTGTGCGTATGGACGTCAAACTGCGCGACGTGGTGATCGGTATGGGTGCCTGCACCGACTCCAAAGTGAACCGTATCCGTTTTAAAGATCATGACTTCGCGGCTATTGCTGACTTCGACATGGTACGTAACGCAGTTGATGCGGCAAAAGCGCTGGGCGTTGACGCGCGCGTGGGCAACCTGTTCTCTGCAGACCTGTTCTACTCTCCGGACGGCGAAATGTTCGACGTGATGGAAAAATACGGCGTACTGGGCGTAGAGATGGAAGCGGCGGGCATCTACGGCGTTGCGGCTGAGTTTGGCGCGAAAGCGCTGACTATCTGCACCGTGTCCGACCACATCCGTACCCACGAGCAGACCACTGCCGCTGAACGTCAGACGACCTTCAACGATATGATCAAAATCGCGCTGGAATCTGTGCTGCTGGGCGATAAAGAGTAAGTGTGTTTCGCTGAAAGGCGATTGTCGTGTTAAGCCGGAGCGGGAGACCGCTCCGGCTTTTTAGTATCTATTCATCAATAGTGACTGATTTATAGATTTACTATTATTTTTCATATGGATAGGAAATTAAATCCATTCAAGTATCTATTCACGAATCTATTCATTTATGTTCAGCCCTCATCCAGTAAGGGCATATCAGCAACTCTGGCGGACAACCATAAATTCCTGCCATTTTGTTTTTAATGTTTGAGTCAAGCCGTTCCGTCTTTTCGATCCGTTTTAGAGAATTAATAGAGATACCTAACATTTCACTTACTTCAGCAAGCGATAATTTATGCCTGATACGCACGGCGGCTAGCCAGGAAATACGCTGGCTGAACATTAAATTGATAATCTCCCGTTCCTGGTTTTCCAGATGGCTCATATTCCCTTCCTTTGGTATTTTAAACGGTGAGCTACCGCACCGCCCCCGCCATCCACGCCGATAATTCCCGCAGTTCTTTTTCCTGCTCCGGGAAATCAACCAGTAACGCCTCGCACTCCTGTTGCAGCATATCCGCGCGGTATAAACACCCTTGCAGTCGCCCCGCCAGTGCTTCCAGCGGGGCCGGATTCAGGCTATCGGTAAACACCTGAGTGCGGGTAATCACGCCTTTCTCAACGTCGAAATGTAGCTCGACGCCACCCCAGGTAAAACGTTCATCCAGCAGATGGCTGAACGCCGGCGCCTGGCCGAAATTCCACTCCCAACTGCTTTGTCGGGCAAAGGTTTCGGCGAAGTTGGGCAGGTCTGGCACGTTATCCGGCGAGATAATTTCAGCTTCGACGCGCTCACCGTAGTGGCGGAAAAACGCTTCGGTTACGGCTTCGCAAATTTGCTGGTGGGTAATATCCGGCAGCAGTTCAACCAGGTTCGCCACGCGCCCACGCACGGAGGTAATCCCCTTTGCCTGGAGCTTTTTCTTGTCTGGATTCAGATAATTGGCCAGTCGGCTGAGGTCTGCATTCAGCAGTAGCGTGCCGTGATGGAAGCCGCGATCTTTGGTTTCGCGATAGGCTGAACCGGAGACTTTGCGATCGCCGTCCGGCGTTTTTACGACCAGATCGTTGCGTCCTGAAGCATCGGCCATGACGCCCAGCGAATTCAGCGCCGCGAGCACAATATGGGTGGAGATGGTTTTATCGTACTCCGGTTTACCCGCCATAAAGGTAAAGCAGGTGTTGCCAAGGTCGTGGAACACCGCGCCGCCGCCGCTGCTGCGACGCGCCAGGCGGACGTTATCTTCTTCCATACGTCGGGTATTGCACTCTTTCCACGGATTCTGCGCGCGGCCGATAACGACCGTGTCCGCGTTACGCCACAGGAACAGCACGCGCTGGGTGGCGGGCATCTGGCGGAAAATGCACTCCTCGACCGCCAGGTTAAACCAGGGATCGTAAGAGTCAGAAATAAGCAGGCGTAATGTAGTCATGGTGGTTTTCCTTACCTTTATTAAGCCGTCATTTTACTCTTTTTCCTCACGCTCTTCCTCTTCCGGAACAGGCTTGCTGGCCGTTAGCAGGAAGGGCGACTGCTGCCAGCGGGTGCGTTTACCTTGTAGCAAGGTGCGCGTCAGCACCACGCCTATCGCCAGCGAGAGTAGCAGCATCAGGCGTAGAATGTTGGTGGTGTTATCGACCTGCTTTGCTTCGGTGGCCAGCGTGTGGGTATCCAGCGTCAGACGCAGGTAACCCAAGGGGCCGTTTTTCCCCTGGATAGGCTCGACAATTTGTTGGTTAAAATAGCTGCCCGCTTTTTTGCCATCCAGCGCCAGCCTGTCGCGCACATTGACGCTTTCGCCAGCGCGAGTAATAAGATCGCCCTGTTCATCATAGACGCCGGCATCCAGAATACGGCTCTCTTGCGTGAGCTGACGCAGCACGGCGTTGATGCGATTTTCATCCGGTGTTTCGCTGCGCATCAGCGGGGCGATGTTGAGCGTCACCTGGCGCGCCAGCGTGCGGGCCAGCTCTTCCAGCTGCGGATTGCGCTGTCGCTGGTGGTTTTGACTAAACCAGGACGCGCCCTGCATGAGCGCGACGAGCAGTGTGAGACAGAACAATACAATGACTGCACGATGCAGCCGAAATTTCAGTTTTGCGCGAGCCATATTCCACCTGCTGAAAATTTGAGGCTTAATGTTGCCAGAAGCGATGGTTACAAGGTAGCCTCATGCGTTATTTTCCGCGGGGCGGTTACCGGCCTGAACGATTTACAGGAGCTTTAATGCCTAACATTACCTGGTGCGATCTGCCTGAAGATGTCTCTTTATGGCCTGGTTTGCCTCTTTCTTTAAGCGGCGACGAGGTGATGCCTCTGGATTACCATGCAGGCCGCAGCGGTTGGCTGCTGTATGGGCGCGGGCTGGATAAGCAGCGTTTAACTCAATATCAGACCAAACTGGGCGCCGCAATGGTGATTGTCGCCGCCTGGTGCGTGGAGGATTATCAGGTCATTCGTCTGGCGGGGTCGCTGACGCCGCGTGCGACGCGGCTGGCGCATGAGGCGCAACTGGATGTCGCGCCGCTGGGTAAAATTCCGCATCTGCGCACGCCGGGGCTGCTGGTCATGGATATGGATTCAACGGCGATCCAGATTGAGTGTATCGATGAAATCGCTAAGCTGGCCGGTACCGGTGAGAAGGTGGCTGAAGTGACGGAGCGCGCGATGCGCGGCGAGCTTGATTTTACCGCCAGCCTGCGTAGCCGCGTGGCGACGCTGAAAGGCGCGGATGCCGATATTTTGCGTCAGGTGCGCGGGAATCTGCCGCTAATGCCAGGATTAACGCAGTTGGTGCTAAAACTGGAAGCGCTTGGCTGGAAAATCGCTATCGCCTCCGGCGGCTTCACTTTCTTTGCCGACTATCTGCGTGACCAGCTACGTCTGACGGCGGCGGTCGCCAATGAGCTGGAGATCATGGACGGTAAATTTACCGGTCACGTTATCGGCGATATTGTGGATGCTGAGTATAAAGCCAATACCTTGCTTCGTCTGGCGCAAGAGCATGATATCCCGCTGGCGCAGACGGTGGCGATTGGCGACGGCGCTAACGATCTGCCAATGATCAAAGCGGCAGGGTTAGGTATTGCCTTCCATGCCAAGCCAAAAGTAAACGAAAAGACGGAGATTACGATCCGCCACGCTGACCTGATGGGCGTGTTTTGCATTCTCTCCGGCAGCATGAACCAGAAATGATTAACCTGCCCAATGGCAAGGCGACCGTAGGCCGGATAAGCGTCAGCGCCATCCGGCAACAGCGTTAACGAAAGAGGTAAAACGTGGCAAAAGCTCCAAAACGCGCCTTTGTTTGTAATGAATGTGGTGCCGATTACCCGCGCTGGCAGGGGCAATGCAGCGCCTGCCATGCCTGGAACACCATTACCGAGGTGCGCCTTGCCGCATCGCCGACGGTGGCGCGTAACGAACGTCTGAGCGGATACGCCGGCAGTGCGGGCGTATCAAAAGTGCAGAAACTGTCTGACATCAGTCTTGAGGAACTGCCGCGCTTTTCTACCGGTTTTAAAGAGTTTGACCGCGTGCTGGGCGGCGGGGTGGTACCCGGCAGCGCCATTTTGATTGGCGGTAACCCCGGCGCGGGCAAATCAACGTTGCTGCTGCAAACGCTGTGCAAGCTTGCCGAGCAGATGAAAACGCTGTACGTCACCGGCGAAGAGTCGCTACAGCAGGTGGCGATGCGCGCGCATCGGCTTGGCCTGCCGACGGCGAATCTGAATATGCTGTCGGAAACCAGCATCGAACAAATTTGCCTGATTGCCGAAGAAGAACAGCCGAAACTGATGGTGATCGACTCCATACAGGTGATGCATATGGCGGACATCCAGTCGTCGCCGGGCAGTGTCGCTCAGGTCCGCGAAACGGCAGCCTACCTGACGCGCTTCGCCAAAACGCGCGGCGTGGCGATCGTGATGGTCGGCCACGTCACCAAAGACGGGTCGCTGGCGGGGCCGAAAGTGCTGGAACACTGTATCGATTGCTCAGTATTGCTCGACGGCGACGCCGATTCTCGTTTCCGCACGCTGCGCAGCCACAAAAACCGCTTTGGCGCAGTCAATGAGCTGGGCGTCTTCGCCATGACCGAACAGGGGTTGCGCGAAGTGAGCAATCCGTCCGCCATCTTTTTAAGCCGTGGCGATGAGGTCACTTCCGGCAGTTCAGTGATGGTCGTCTGGGAAGGTACGCGACCGTTGCTGGTGGAGATTCAGGCGCTGGTCGATCACTCGATGATGGCGAACCCCAGGCGCGTGGCGGTCGGTCTGGAACAAAACCGTCTGGCAATCCTGCTGGCGGTGCTGCACCGACACGGCGGTCTGCAAATGTCGGATCAGGACGTCTTCGTCAACGTGGTCGGCGGCGTGAAAGTCACCGAAACCAGCGCGGATCTGGCTTTACTGCTGGCGATGGTCTCCAGCCTGCGTGACAGGCCGTTGCCGCAGGATCTGGTGGTGTTTGGCGAAGTGGGGCTGGCAGGCGAGATTCGTCCGGTGCCGAGCGGGCAGGAGCGTATTTCCGAGGCGGCGAAACACGGTTTTCGTCGGGCGATTGTGCCTGCCGCCAACGTACCGAAAAAGCCGCCGGAAGGAATGCAGGTGTTCGGTGTTAAAAAGCTCGCAGATGCGTTAAGCGTGTTTGACGACTTATAATTCGCTGTATGCAGCGATGTTGTATAATTTGCCGGATGGCGATGCAATGCGTCTTATCCGGCCTACGGATTGATACGGATTGATGTTGTAGGCCTGATAAGCGAAGCGCCATCAGGCAGTGTTATGCGATTTTTCCAGCAGGAGGCTCTTGTGTCATCGTTCGACTATCTCAAAACCGCGATTAAGCAGCAAGGTTGCACTCTGCAACAGGTGGCTGACGCCAGCGGTATGACCAAGGGGTATCTGAGTCAGTTACTTAACGCCAAAATCAAAAGCCCCAGCGCGCAAAAACTGGAGGCGCTACACCGTTTTCTCGGGCTGGAGTTTCCCCGCCGACAGAAAAACATTGGCGTGGTGTTCGGTAAATTTTATCCATTGCATACCGGACACATCTACTTGATCCAGCGGGCCTGTAGCCAGGTGGATGAGCTGCACATCATTATGGGATATGACGATACGCGCGACCGCGGGCTGTTTGAGGATAGCGCCATGTCGCAGCAGCCCACCGTGTCGGATCGCCTGCGCTGGTTATTGCAAACCTTCAAATACCAAAAAAATATTCGCATCCACGCCTTTAATGAAGAGGGGATGGAGCCTTATCCGCATGGCTGGGACGTCTGGAGCAACGGCATTAAAGCGTTTATGGCAGAGAAGGGAATACAGCCGAGCTGGATCTACACTTCCGAAGAGGCTGATGCGCCGCAGTATCTTGAGCATTTAGGGATTGAGACGGTGCTGGTCGATCCTGAACGCACGTTTATGAATATCAGCGGGGCGCAAATCCGCGAAAATCCGTTTCGTTACTGGGAATATATTCCTACCGAAGTGAAGCCGTTTTTCGTGCGTACCGTCGCTATACTGGGCGGGGAATCAAGCGGCAAGTCTACGCTGGTCAATAAGCTCGCCAATATTTTTAATACCACCAGCGCCTGGGAATATGGCCGCGACTATGTCTTTTCGCATCTGGGCGGCGATGAGATGGCGTTACAGTATTCCGATTACGATAAAATCGCGCTGGGTCATGCACAATATATTGATTTTGCAGTGAAATATGCGAATAAAGTGGCGTTTATCGATACCGATTTCGTCACCACCCAGGCATTTTGCAAAAAATACGAAGGGCGCGAGCATCCCTTTGTCCAGGCGCTGATCGACGAGTATCGCTTCGACCTGGTGATTTTGCTGGAGAATAATACGCCGTGGGTAGCTGACGGACTGCGAAGTCTGGGCAGTTCAGTGGATCGCAAAGCGTTCCAGAACCTGCTGGTCGAGATGCTGAAAGAGAACAACATTGAGTTCGTTCACGTTAAAGAGGCTGATTACGATGGCCGCTTTTTGCGCTGTGTGGAACTGGTGAAAGAGATGATGGGCGAGCAGGGATAAGAACCAATGCCTGATGCGACGCTTACCGCGTCTTATCAGGCCTACAGTTTCACAACGTACTGGAATCGCTGGGTTTGTAGGCCGGGTAAGCGCAAGCGCCACCCGGCATTCAGACATTTATTTGGCAATACGCTTGTACTTGATACGCTTCGGCTCCAGCGCCTCGGCGCCCAGCGTGCGTTTCTTGTACTCTTCGTATTCGGTAAAGTTACCTTCGAAGAATTCCACCTTACCTTCATCCTGATAATCCAGAATGTGGGTGGCGATACGGTCAAGGAACCAACGGTCGTGCGAGATAACCATCGCGCAGCCAGGGAACTCCAGCAGGGCGTTTTCCAGCGCGCGCAGGGTTTCGATATCCAGGTCGTTCGTCGGTTCGTCGAGCAGCAGGACGTTGCCGCCCACCTGCAGCAGCTTCGCCAGGTGCAAACGACCGCGCTCACCGCCGGACAGTTCGCCAACGCGTTTGCCCTGATCGACGCCTTTGAAGTTGAAGCGGCCTACATAGGCGCGGCTTGGCATTTCAGTGTTGCCGATCTTCATGATATCCAGCCCGCCGGACACTTCTTCCCAGACGGTTTTGCTGTTGTCCATCGCGTCGCGGAACTGATCGACCGAGGCCAGCTTGACGGTTTCACCCAGCGTAATGGTGCCGCTATCAGGCTGCTCCTGACCGGACATCATGCGGAACAGGGTCGATTTACCCGCGCCGTTTGGCCCGATGATCCCGACGATAGCGCCTTTCGGCACCGAGAAGCTCAGGTCATCGATCAGTACGCGGTCGCCGTAGGATTTACGCAGGTTGCTGACTTCAATGACTTTGTCGCCCAGACGCGGTCCTGGTGGAATAAACAGTTCGTTGGTTTCGTTACGTTTCTGATACTCAACGCTGTTCAGTTCTTCAAAGCGAGCCAGACGCGCCTTACCTTTCGACTGACGGCCTTTCGCGCCCTGACGCACCCACTCCAGCTCTTTCTCAATGGATTTACGGCGAGCTGCTTCCTGAGACGCTTCCTGCGCCAGACGCTGATCTTTCTGCTCCAGCCAGGAGGAGTAGTTGCCTTCCCACGGAATACCTTCGCCGCGGTCAAGTTCCAGAATCCAACCGGCGACGTTATCGAGGAAGTAACGGTCGTGGGTAATCGCCACGACCGTGCCTTCGAAGTCGTGCAGGAAACGTTCCAGCCATGCAACAGATTCGGCATCCAGGTGGTTGGTGGGTTCGTCGAGCAGCAGCATATCCGGCTTTTCCAGCAACAGACGGCACAGCGCCACGCGACGGCGCTCGCCGCCGGACAGTTTTTCGACTTTGGCATCCCAGTCCGGCAGACGCAGGGCGTCAGCTGCGCGCTCAAGCTGCACGTTCAGGTTATGACCGTCGTGCGCCTGGATAATCTCTTCAAGCCGGCCTTGCTCTGCGGCCAGCTTGTCGAAGTCGGCATCCGGATCGGCGTACAGCGCGTACACTTCATCCAGACGTTTGAGGGCGTTAACCACTTCCGAAACGGCCTCTTCAATCGACTCGCGTACCGTGTGTTCCGGGTTTAGCTGAGGTTCCTGCGGCAGGTAGCCAATCTTAATGCCGGGCTGCGGGCGCGCTTCGCCCTCGATATCTTTATCGAGACCCGCCATGATGCGCAGCAGGGTAGACTTACCGGCGCCGTTAAGGCCCAGCACGCCGATTTTGGCGCCAGGGAAGAAGCTCAGCGAGATGTTTTTCAGAATATGACGTTTCGGCGGAACCACTTTGCCGACACGATGCATGGTATAAACGAATTGAGCCACGTTGGACTTCGCCTCTATGTTTATCGTGATGGTGAATAGATGTCAAAGGCGAAGTGTAGCCTTTTTCCCTGCCTAAGCCCAGCCAGCAGATCGCACTCGCAATAAAAGTAAAAAAGTGTCCGTAACGTGGCGCAAATGGCTATGACTGGTTAGCATAAATTCATTACGCGGCATGATGCTGCATTGGATAACAATTGAGGAAGAGCTTGTGGATAGAGCCAAACCATTTGTCTGGCGTCTCGCCGCCGCCAGCGTATGCCTGCTGACCTTTTGTCACCTCGCGCGGGCCGACTCACTGGAAGAGCAGCGTAACCGC
Source organism: Salmonella sp. NW645 (assembly GCF_051703725.1). Taxonomy (NCBI): domain Bacteria; kingdom Pseudomonadati; phylum Pseudomonadota; class Gammaproteobacteria; order Enterobacterales; family Enterobacteriaceae; genus Salmonella; species Salmonella sp. NW645. The sequence continues at coordinate 410,784 of NZ_JAMMKR010000002.1, forward strand.
TATGCGCAGATTAAACAGGCCTGGGACAACCGCCAGATGGATGTGGTAGAGCAGATGATGCCGGGTCTGAAAGATTATCCGCTCTACCCGTATCTGGAATACCGTAAGATCACCGACGATTTGATGAACCAACCGGCGATTGCCGTCACGCAGTTTGTGCGCGCCAATCCTACGCTTCCGCCTGCGCGTACGCTGCAATCGCGCTTCGTCAATGAGCTGGCGCGTCGTGAAGACTGGCGCGGCTTGCTGGCGTTTAGCCCGGAGAAACCCGGCACCACGGAAGCGCAATGTAACTATTACTACGCGAAATGGAGTACCGGGCAAACGGAAGCGGCCTGGCAGGGCGCGAAAGACCTTTGGCTGACCGGCAAAAGTCAGCCGAATGCCTGCGATAAACTGTTCAGCGTCTGGCGGGCCTCCGGCAAGCAAGACCCGCTGGCGTACCTGGAACGTATTCGGCTGGCGATGAAAGCCGGGAATACGGGTTTGGTTACGGTGCTGGCCGGACAGATGCCGGCGGAATATCAAACGATCGCCTCAGCGATCATTACCCTCGCTAATGACCCTAATAACGTGTTGACCTTCGCACGCACCACCGGCGCCACCGATTTTACCCGCCAGATGGCGGAAGTCGCGTTTGCCAGCGTCGCCCGCCAGGACGCGGAAAATGCGCGTCTGATGATCCCCTCGCTGGTACAGGCGCAGAAACTTAATGAGGAACAAACGCAGGCGCTGCGCGATATCGTTGCCTGGCGACTGATGGGCAACGATGTGACCGATGCGCAGGCGAAATGGCGCGATGACGCGATTATGCGCTCGCAATCGACGTCGCTTATCGAGCGGCGCGTGCGTATGGCGCTGGGGATGGGCGATCGTCGCGGTCTCAATACCTGGCTTGCCCGCCTGCCGATGGAGGCGAAAGAGAAAGACGAGTGGCGTTACTGGCAGGCGGATTTATTGCTGGAGCGCGGTCGTGACGCCGAAGCGAAAGAGATCCTTCATGCTTTAATGCAGAAGCGCGGTTTTTATCCGATGGTCGCGGCGCAGCGTTTAGGCGAAGAGTACACGCTTAAAATCGATAAAGCGCCCGCCAACGTAAACAGCGCGTTGACGCAGGGGCCGGAGATGGCGCGTGTACGGGAGCTGATGTACTGGAACCTGGATAACACGGCGCGCAGCGAATGGGCGAATCTGGTAAAAAGCCGTAGTAAATCTGAACAGGCGCAGCTGGCGCGCTATGCGTTTAACCAGCACTGGTGGGATCTGAGCGTACAGGCGACGATCGCCGGAAAACTGTGGGATCATCTGGAGGAGCGTTTCCCGATGGCGTATAACGATCTTTTTACCCGCTATACCCGCGGAAAAGATATCTCACAAAGCTATGCCATGGCGATTGCCCGCCAGGAGAGCGCCTGGAACCCGAAAGTAAAATCGCCGGTAGGGGCCAGCGGCTTAATGCAGATTATGCCGGGCACGGCCACCCATACGGTGAAAATGTTTTCGATTCCGGACTACCGCGGCCCCGGCCAACTGCTGGAGCCGGAGACCAACATCAACATTGGCACCAGCTATTTGCAGTATGTTTATCAGCAGTTTGGCAATAACCGCATTTTCGCCTCGGCGGCGTATAACGCCGGGCCGGGGCGCGTGCGCACCTGGCTTGGCAATAGCGCCGGGCGTATCGATGCCGTAGCGTTTGTCGAAAGCATTCCCTTTTCGGAAACGCGCGGCTACGTGAAAAACGTTCTGGCCTATGACGCTTACTATCGCCACTTTATGGGGCAGAAAGAGGCCTTAATGAGCGACTCTGAGTGGCAGCGACGGTATTAATGCAGACGGGTTATGTTATCATTTGTACTCGTGTAACAGTACAAACGGCGGTATAACATGACCCAGCATTCCCCTTATTCATCGGCTATCGCCGAACAACGTAATCAGGAGTGGCTTCGTTTTGTGGAGTTACTCCGTCAGGCATATGCAGAGGATCTGCATCTGCCTTTATTACAACTGATGCTTACGCCGGACGAGCGTGAAGCGCTGGGAACGCGTGTGCGCATTATTGAGGAGTTGCTGCGTGGCGAAATGAGCCAGCGCGAGTTGAAAACCGAGCTGGGGGCGGGCATCGCCACCATCACGCGCGGGTCAAACAGCCTGAAATCCGCGCCGGTTGAACTGCGTCATTGGCTTGAGAATGTACTGCTGAAAAACGCCTGATTTGCTCGTAGGCCGGATAAGGCGAAGCGGCCATCCGGCAACATCGCCGCGAAATGCCTGATGGCGCTGTGCTTATCAGGCCTACAACATAGCGCAAATAATTATCGATACACCGCGTTATGAAACGGGCTTAACGCCAGGATCACCGCCTGGTAGTAAACGCTGGAGCGCGTTAATTTTCCGGCGGTAAATACGCCAATGGCGCCCTCTTTGCGACCAATCTCGTCAATACCTGTGTACTGCGACATCACCGGGCCAAGCGCTTCCCCCTGGCGGACTCTGTCGAGAATGACGGCGGGCAACGGCAGCGTGGCCGATCGCGCTTCACCGCGCTGAACGCCGTTATCAATCACCACCCAACTGAAGGTGGCGTCATCGTCAATTCCGGCTTCAATGGCTACCCAGAAATCAGCTTCTGGATGCAGGCGTCGCGCATTATCCACGCGATTTCGTGCGCCAGCACGCGTTTCCTCGCTTCCGAAGGGCTGCTCCGGTACGCCGCTCTCGACGGCGACGGGCGTAATATGGCACGATCCTTCGCCGAAAATCTCTTCAAATGCCTGTAGAATTGCCTGAATTTTGGCAGGATTGGTGGTCGCAGAGATAACCTGGTGCATAATTAAGCTCAGTTTTAAAAATTTATCGCAGTATAACGGAAAAAAAACATGTTACAGGTATACCTTGTTCGCCACGGTGAAACGCAGTGGAACGCCGAGCGACGTATTCAGGGCCAATCGGACAGTCCCCTGACGGCAAAAGGCGAGCAGCAGGCCATGCAGGTAGGAGAACGCGCCCGCAGCCTCGGCATCACCCATATCATCAGCAGCGATTTAGGCCGCACAAAACGCACGGCGGAGATTATCGCCCAGGCGTGCGGGTGTGATATCGCCTTTGACTCCCGCCTGCGCGAGCTGGATATGGGCGTGCTGGAAAAGCGCCAAATCGATTCGCTGACGGAAGAAGAAGAGGGCTGGCGTCGTCAGTTAGTCAACGGCACGCAGGATGGCCGCATTCCCGGCGGGGAATCGATGCAGGAGTTGAGCGATCGCGTTCATGCCGCGCTGGCGTCCTGTCTGGAGCTACCGCAGGGCAGCCGACCTTTATTGGTCAGTCACGGTATCGCGTTGGGCTGTCTGGTCAGTACTATACTGGGACTACCCGCCTGGGCGGAACGCCGGTTACGTTTGCGCAACTGCTCTATTTCTCGCATCGATTACCAGGAAAGTCAGTGGCTGGCGTCTGGGTGGGTGGTAGAAACCGCAGGGGACGTTTCGCATCTGGACGCCCCTGCATTGGATGAGCTACAGCGTTAACGGCGAATCGGGATCAGAAATTCGCAGCGCAGGTTGATAGGGCGATCGCCGGTTTTGGTATCTTCTGACGGGTAGTATCGCTCTATATCCTGTCCTTTACGACGGGTCAGATTCAGCATTGGCATACAGGTGCCGTAAACGGTCAGGATAAAATCCTGCACGCCGGTTCCTAACCCTTCATAGGTGAACATGACGTATTCACCGCCCTGCAACAGCACAGGATGCGCCGACTGAACATAGCCATCGGCCTGCTCTTGCGGCAGTGCGGTGGTATAGAATACTTCCTGCTCATCGTCTTTCTCCATGCTGGGGCGCGTTTCATTAAGCCCATAAAGCACTGGCGGAATAGTTGGCGAATGACCGAGGAAATCATGCCAGAATTGCACGCGCATTTCGTGGCGGAAGTCGGAAATCTGTTCCAGCGAGCAGGAATAGCTCTGCGTGACGCCAAGGAGCGGCGTATCTTCCAGCGTAACGAACTGATGTTCCGGCACGGTAAACTCGCCCAGCCGTAATGGCGGACGAATGCCAAAGGCGCTCCATTCCGAGGAGCGACGATACAGCGCTGGCGTCTGGGAAAACTGTTTCTTAAAGGCGCGCGTAAAGGTTTGCTGAGAATCGAAGCGGTACTGAAGAGCAATATCCAGAATTGGACGCGCGGTCAAACGCAGCGCCACTGCTGATTTCGATAAACGACGGGCGCGGATGTAAGCGCCAATGGCGTGGCCCGTCACGTCCTTAAACATTCTCTGCAGGTGCCACTTGGAATAGCCTGCTTTTGCCGCCACATTGTCAAGTGACAGCGGCTGATCCAGATGACCTTCCAGCCAGATTAACAGGTCGCGAATTATGCCAGCCTGATCCATAAAATATCCCCATCCTTTCAACAACGAGCACCCGATATCAGGTAAGAGGATAATAGCATTTTTTGTTCTTTTAGCATTCAGTGTTTTTTTTGAGCTTAAATGCTTTTTTTAGGCAACGTGACAGGTAATTATTCTAATCCTGTGATCTATAACCATTTTATTTTAGAATGTCTAATAATTACGCAATGTAACTTTTATGAATGGTAACAATATGAAATACAAGAGCTTAGTACTTTTCTCAATTTTGTTGCTGCTGGGGCAGAGCGCCCGCGCGGAACAAATTGGTTCAGTCGATACGGTATTTAAAATGTTCGGTCCTGACCATAAAATCGTGGTGGAAGCTTTTGATGATCCTGATGTCAAAAACGTGACGTGCTATGTTAGCCGGGCGAAAACGGGCGGCATAAAAGGCGGATTGGGGCTGGCGGAAGATACGTCTGACGCCGCTATTTCTTGTCAGCAGGTCGGGCCTATTGAACTGAGCGACAGAATTAAGAACGGCAAGGCGCAGGGAGAGGTGGTTTTCAAAAAACGCACCTCATTGATATTTAAGTCATTGCAGGTCGTGCGTTTCTATGATGAGAAACGCAACACGCTGGCGTATCTGGCCTACTCCGACAAAGTAGTCGACGGGTCGCCGAAGAACGCCATCAGCGCGGTGCCGGTCATGCCGTGGCGACAATAACAGGGAAAGCGTATGCAGCAACCGCAGGTCTGGTTAGTCGAGGATGAACAGGGAATCGCCGATACGCTCATCTACACCCTGCAACTGGAAGGGTTTACCGTTGAGCTATTCGCTCGCGGGCTGCCCGCGCTGGAAAAAGCGCGTCAGCAACGGCCGGATGCGGTGATTCTCGATGTGGGACTACCGGATATCAGCGGCTTTGAGCTGTGTCGGCAGTTGCTGGAACGCCATCCTGCGCTGCCGATTCTTTTCCTGACTGCCCGTAGCGATGAAGTGGATCGATTGCTTGGTCTGGAGATCGGCGCAGATGATTATGTCGCCAAGCCGTTCTCGCCGCGCGAAGTGAGCGCCCGCGTGCGCACGCTGCTGCGCCGGGTGAAAAAGTTTGCTGCGCCGTCGCCGGTGGTGCGTACCGGACATTTTGAACTCAATGAACCGGCGGCGCAGATCGCCTGGTTTGGTACGCCGCTCTCGCTGACGCGTTATGAGTTTCTGCTCCTTAAAACCCTGCTGCTGTCGCCGGAGCGCGTGTACTCGCGCCAGCAATTGATGGATATTGTTTGGTCTGATGCCCAGGAGACCTTCGATCGGACGGTCGATACACACATCAAAACCCTGCGAGCTAAGCTACGCGCGATCAACCCGGATCTCTCGCCAATTAACACGCATCGTGGGATGGGATACAGCCTGAGGAGCGTCTGATGCGCATCGGAATGCGTTTGCTACTGGGCTACTTTCTTATTGTCGCCGTCGCCGCCGTGTTTGTGCTGTCTATCTTCGTTCAGGAGATAAAGCCGGGCGTCCGCCGCGCGACGGAAGGGACGCTGATTGACACCGCAACGCTGCTGGCGGCGCTGGCCCGCGACGATCTCCTTTCCGGCAACCCGACTCACGGCCAGTTGGCGAAGGCATTCGCCCAACTGCAACATCGCCCGTTTCGCGCCAATATCAGCGGGATCGTCAAAGTGCGTAATGAATACCATGTCTACATGACGGATGCGCAGGGGAAGGTGTTGTTTGATTCGGAAAACAAAGCGGTGGGGCAGGATTATTCTCGCTGGAATGACGTCTGGCTTACGCTGCGCGGACAGTATGGCGCCCGCAGCACGGCAAAAGATGCTGCCGATCCCAATAGCACCGTGATGTACGTAGCCGCGCCGATAATCAGCGATGGACGGATTATCGGCGTCCTGTCTGTCGGTAAACCGAATGCGGCAATGGCGCCGGTGATTAAGCGCAGCGAACGGCGCATTCTGTGGGCCAGCGCCGTTTTACTGGGAATTGCGCTGGCAATTGGCGCGGGGATGGTCTGGTGGATTAACCGCTCCATCGCCCGGTTGACGCGCTATGCGGATTCTGTCACCGAAAACCGCCCGCTTGCGTTACCTGCATTAGGCAGCAGCGAGCTGCGTAAACTGGCGCAGGCGCTGGAGAGTATGCGCATTAAGCTGGAAGGCAAGAATGACATTGAGCAGTACGTGTATGCGTTGACTCATGAGCTGAAAAGTCCGCTGGCGGCGATACGCGGCGCGGCGGAGATTCTGCATGAAGGACCGCCTGCGGAAGTGGTTACCCGCTTTACAGAGAATATACTGGCGCAAAATATGCGAATGCAGGCGCTGGTAGAGACCCTGCTGCGCCAGGCGCGGCTGGAAAACCGACAGGATATCCCTCTCGCGCCGGTTGCTGTTGATGAGCTATTTACGCAGCTTAGCGAGGCGCGCAGTATTCAGTTGGCGGCAAAAAATATCACCCTTACTCTACGGCCTTCCTCGCTGGTTGTCGTCGCCGACTCGGAGCTTCTGGCGCAGGCGCTGGGCAATGTGTTGGACAATGCCATCGACTTTACGCCTGAAAATGGCGTTATCACATTAAGCGCTCAGCCGATGGGGGAGAAAGCGATCCTGCAGGTGACGGATTCCGGCTGTGGTATTCCTGATTTTGCGCTGCCGCGCATTTTCGACCGGTTCTATTCGTTGCCCCGCGAAAACGGGCGTAAAAGCAGCGGGCTTGGGCTGGCGTTTGTCAGCGAGGCGGCGCGACTCCTCAACGGTGAGGTGACGTTGTGCAATCGTCCCGAAGGCGGCGTGCTGGCCTCGTTGACACTTCACCGTCACTTCACATAACTTCAAATTCTCCCCACATCGCGTTCTTACACTGCTGGCATTGCAAAGGAGAACGCTATGTTGAAATCCCCCCTGTTGTGGAAAATGATTACGTTAGGCGGCACCATGATCCTGCTGTTAATTCCCCTGATGATGGTACGGCACACCATCGTGGAGCGTGCTGATTATCGAAGCCATGTGGAAGCTGCTATTCGTCAGAGTACCAGCGGCCCACAAAAGGTTGTCGGCCCGCTGGTGGCGGTTCCGGTGACAGAGCTCTATACCGTGCTGGAAGAAGAGAAAGAGGTCCAGTATAAGCGCAGCTATCTCTATTTTTGGCTGCCAGAGTCGCTATTGGTTGAAGGCAATCAAAACGTTGAAGCGCGAAAAATAGGTATTTATCAGGGGCAGGTGTGGCATACCGATATGGCGATAAAGGCAGAGTTTGATGTGGCCCGTCTGCATGAGCTGAACAGACCGAACATTACCCTTGGAAAGCCCTTTATCGTCGTAGGCGTCGGCGATGCGCGCGGTATCAGCGCAGTAAAAGCGCCGCAGGTGAATGGTGAAACGCTCACTGTAGAACCGGGGACCGGCTTACCGGAAAGTAGAGAGGGCATTCATATCCCGCTGCCGGACAGTCAGTGGGCGACGCGCAACCTGACGTTGGCGATGTCGCTAAATTTAAGCGGAACCGGCAGCTTTTCACTGGTTCCCGTCGGGCGTAGCAGTGAAATGACCCTGACCAGCAACTGGCCGCACCCAAATTTTGTGGGGGATTTTCTTCCCGGTAAACGCGAAATCAGCGGTTCAGGATTTCAGGCCCAGTGGCAAACCAGCCGGTTTGCCACGAATCTCGGCGAACGGTTTGCTGATGTGCAAAAGGTGGATTGGGACAACTTACCGGCGTTTAGCGTCGCTGTATCGACGCCAGCCGATCAGTATCAACTGACGGACAGAGCGACGAAATATGCCATTTTGTTGATTGCGCTAACGTTTATGGCTTTCTTTGTCTTCGAAACCCTGACGGGACAGCGGTTACACCCGATGCAGTATCTGCTGGTGGGGTTATCGCTGGTGATGTTCTACCTGCTGTTGCTGGCACTGTCGGAACATATCGGTTTCACGCCAGCCTGGATCGCCGCAAGCCTGGTGGGCGCGTTGATGAATAGCGTTTATTTGCAGGCGGTGCTGAAAGGATGGCGCAATAGCGTACTGTTTACGCTAGCGTTATTGGCGCTGGATGGCGTGATGTGGGGATTGCTGCGTTCGGAAGATAGCTCGTTGCTTCTGGGTACCGGCGTTCTGCTACTGGCGCTTGGCGGCGTGATGTTCCTGACGCGCCATCTGGACTGGTATTCGCTCTCTTGTCAGCAACGTAAGTCATTACCGCCAGTAAAAGATGACGAATTACGTTTGTGGAAATAAATCTAACGGGCGCGCGCGTTAACGTTTTCCCGCGCAGCGCCAGAAACTGTGATGCCGTTAGTTATAGGTCAGGTTTAATGTTGCCGTGGCATTCGCTTGCCCGGCCGTTACCGTGGCGGCGGTTTTATAGTAGTGCGCGCTAATTTTCAGGGTGGTGGACATATTCATGGTTCCGCCGTTAACCGTCTGGCTGCCATCGGCATTGGTAGTAATCGTGTGAGTAAAGAGATCAATTTTTTGATTGATTGGCAAACTGTCGGTAAAGAAACCGGCGTCCGGCGCCTGAATACCCAACTGTACGCCAACGCCGGTTGCGCTGGTTGGCGCGCTTGCATTGCTCAACTGGATGACTGAATTATCAGGATTGTTTCCGCTGGCCGGTTGGGCGCTTAACGATGCGGAAATGGCGGTGCCTTGTTCGCAGGTCAATAAGATATCCTGCTCGCCTGTGCCCGCGGTTTGACTGTTAGCGAAACTGCCTAAATTGACGCTGCCTAAATCCACGGTGATGGCAGGTGTTTCTACCCGACATCCCATCGCTTTCATAATCAATTGCGTATTCCCCAAATACAGATGGGTCAGGATATCGCCGCCGGAGTCTTCTGTTGCGCTATCGCGAAAAGATACGCGCGCCAGTGGACTTTGGAATGTCGCGGTACCGGAGGTGATCGGACCGCCTAAGGCGACCAGTTCAACATTGTAGGCGGGAGCCATCGCATGGTGTGTTTTATTGCCATCGCCATTATGGTAGGTATTATCGATTGGCATGACATTATCGTAAGGGCCAGCATTCGTTTGGGTTTTAATCGCAATGCCCACGCCGGAAATACCGGTGCTAAATACCGGCGTGTTGTTCCCGTCATTCGCATTGATTGTCGCCGATGTATTTGACTGCGCGCTACCGGGTTCATATAAAAAACCGACCTTATAATCGCGACTACAGCCATCCATTGTGACTTCGGAGGTGGAAACCCAGCCCGATTGCCACAACACTTCGCCTGCGGTATAGGCGTGGCTATCCACCACAAGCTGCGACGGCGGGGTGATAGTGATCGCGCCTTCATTTCCGGAACGTTTACAGGAGGCGTAACCATGACCGGAATACGCGAACAGCAGAATAAGCGCCAGATATAACCTTCTCATGAAAAATTCCTGCTTTTATACCAGGTGAAATAGAAAGATGTTATTGCCATGCGATAGTGATCGTCACAACGGACGTGAAATCCCCTGCCGTGACTTTTCCATACGGGGTATACATCCTTGCGGCGACAGGCAAATTGGCTTCATGGGTATTACTGTTGATATCCACCGTGTAAGTGACGTTGTTGGCCAGATTGACCAGACTTTTACCGTCCAGGTTAAAAAGCTGTAATCCTAAATCCTGCGCCGGATTGGCCGCGCTGTTTGCATAAATCGCAGAAGCATAATTTGGATCGGGATAAGGTACGCCGTTAAATGAAATCGCGGCTTTTGTGGTCGTTGCCGGGCAATTCGTCATTTTTATGGTGAAAGGAATGGTGGCGGTATTGCCACCGGCCACGGCGATATCCGCCCGGGCATATTGTCCAAGAGAGAGCGTGTCGGGGACCGTCACGGTACACGGATCGGCATAAATTAATCCCGTAACGTTAATGTCTACGGCATCTGCGGTATTGTATGCCGCGCTGATCGAGGGCGACCATAATGCCAGACCCGTGAACGTTAACAGGGCGGCTAATGCAGCAAATCTGTTCATATTCATCTTTTATCCCACCAGAATCACTGGCATTGCTCGTGTAAGATTTCTACGCCAGAAGCGGAGGGGGAGCTCGGTATACGGTAAGAGACCTGACACCGGTCTGCTGCTGTTGGTCCCCACTTCACTAATAACCGCCCTTGTTTTTCCAGTCCGGTTAACCAGGCTTGCCCCGCATCACCAACAAAACTGCTGTGATTGTCTGGTTTTGTTAAAGACGAGACGGTCGCGCCAAAAGGAACAGGCAGATTGTTTATGCGGGTTAATACCATCAATGCCTTGTAACCAATATTGGTTTTATATTCGGCCCTGACCACCGCGCCACGGGTAGGCACCAGCGTTTTACTGGTATCAATGAGCTCAATATTTTTTCTAATGCCTGTCGTATCTAAAGACACTTCATTACGATGGTAAGGCGAAGCATAAGGTACGACGGCATAGCCCCGAAAATCGGTGTCCACGCCCGTTTCGTTATTCACGGGGACACCCGCTGCGCCAGGGGCTTTAACCAATATGATGGTGTCGTCCATTGGCTGGGATAGTGTCAGGCCATTTCGATGTAACAGTACGCCGCCCTGAACGCCATAATTCAGGCGACGCATATGATTATCGTAGCTATACCCGCCGTTAATATCCGCATACGTCCCGTTATAGGTTGCGCTCACATTACCGCTGGTGGCTTTCTCTTGAGAGGAATAACCTTCCTGAACGCTCCATGAGAGATTTTTCTGTGCCAGCGCTGTGCCGTTTAAACCGACAGTATGCGTGGTATCGCCGTCTTTCGCGGAGTTCATATTGTAGGTGACATACGTTGACGGCATAAAAGCCTCTAACGGAATACTAATATTGATTGAAATTTGCTGGTCATTACTGTCTTCCGTATCGTCGTCTTCATCCTGAGAATTATCGGCGTTCAGCGTATAAGAATAGTTAATGCCATAGCTTACGTTATGCCATGTGTTGTTATAGCCAATACCTAATGATGTGGTATGAGTGTCATTCCAGTAATCTTCATTATATAAAGTGAGTGAAATGGAACCGTAGATAATGTCTTGCGACAACGACAGGTCGGTGCGATTACGTACATGATCATAGTGACTATTATCGCTATAGGTATCCAGTACATCCTCAAGAGCATAGTAATCTTTGGTCGAATAACGGTAGCCGGCGACAGTGAAGTTGGTGCCTGTTGACTGAATATCTTTGCTGTAACGAATACGCCAGGATTGTCCGGTAAGCGTATCGCTAACCACATCGCCTGCTTTAATTTTTGACCATGAGTTGGTGACGTCTAAAGACAATGCGCCCAGATCGCCAAGGTTTAAACCTGTCCCGATGAGCGCCGCATGATAAACATCATTGCTCAGCGTACTCTCTATTCCGCCATAGGCGGTTATGCCGCCTGCTAATCCGTATAAGGCCGTCAGTTCTGCGAAATTCTGTTGCGCGGAATGCGTATCTGATGAACGCGTGCGGCCTACCGTCAGGTCGTATTTCAGGTGGCCTTCACGCTGTAATACCGGAACGCTGGCGTAGGGCACAATGAAATGCTGCTCAGAACCATCGGATTCTTTGATGGTGACGTACAGGTCGCCCGAACCGCCGGTTGGATAAAGATCATTGATGGCGAATGGACCCGCCGGAACGTTAGTTTTGTAGATGGTATAACCGTTTTGTTCAACGGTTACCTGCGCGCTGCTTTTGGCCACCCCGCGAATGACCGGGGCGAACCCTTTCATACTGTCCGGCAACATATCGTCATCAGAAGAGATCTGTACGCCCTTAAATGAAATACTGTCAAAGACGTCCGCGGGCGTGTTATTTTCCCCGGCGATCAGCTGTCCTTTTAAAAATTCGATATCGCGAGAAACATAGGTGTAGGCAGAATCCCAGCTATTTTGCCCATCGCTATCATGATTCCAGGTTGAGTAGTTACGAAAACGCCATGCGCCAATGTTAATACCTGGGCGCAGGTTAGCGTATTCGCTATTTTCCGTCCGGTTTTCATCAATATCGTGATCCTGCGATCCGGTAAAACTGTAGTTCAGCAAAAAAGCATTAATGCCTTCATCCCATTCGCTGGTAGGGACGAATTCTCGCGGGGCGGCGATCAACGCGATTTGAGGGATCGCTAAATCCAGCCGGTTACCGATGACATTAAACTTTGCTACAGCGCCAGCCAGCAGACTAAGATCGGTACACCCGTTTGGGGCATTTTTAAGCTCGGGGAAGTTTTCTGTTTTTACGCCCCACTGCTTGAGTTGTTCAACGCTAAGACACGGCTGTAGGGAGAGCTTATTATCTGCTGATTTTTTATTTTTAAAGGCAATATTTTTTGTTTCAATACTGGTGTTATTAATATAAATATCAACATTATAGGTGCCTTCTGCCTGCCCCCCCTTTTCGAAAACAGATAGATCGACATTCTCCACGCCCGGTTCATCATTTTCCAACGATAATGGATTAAAATGATCATGCGCTAACGCTGGTTTTATGGAACAGCATATAAAGAGAAACGATAACGCTAATTGAGAACGGGGCTCTACTCTGGAGAATTGCACAGTAAAAGTCCTGAAAGGGTAAAAGTAAAGTGAAGTCGTTAATGGCTAGAATGAACCGGAATGCGGCTCTAAACTCATCCCATAATCGCTGATTAATCGCCACGTTACCGTGCCATGAGGGGCGGCAGTAGAACTCAATTTAAATGACGCTGATGATTTTGGTGGAACGAAGGTCGCTGATTTCACTTCATGGCTGTTAAGCGTCACACTGGCAAAGTTCATATAATAGGGCGTGGGGTTATTTACGGTAATAACATCACCTGCCGTCTGCCATTTTAATTGTTGGCTCTGGCTATCAGGCGTCGATTTTGTTAATGCTGGCGGCCGATATATAAGCTTTATTTGGGTATTAATGGAGATTTCCACGCGGTTCGCGGAGGCATTATCATCAATAGAAGGAATACCCTTAATATTGAGCCAGTACATAGATTCTCGATCTGTAGGTAGAGGGGCGCCAGAGCGAATAACTCGAATGCTGTTCTTTTGCCCGGCATCAAGGCGAAAAAGAGGCGGGGTGATAATAAACGCCTGCTTATTTGTGACCTGGGGATCGGCAACCGATAACCATGACTGAACAAGATTCGCTTTGCTGTCTTTATTCTCTACATTGATTGACGACTCATCATTATTGCCGTCGAAAACCAGTCGGGTTCCGCCAACAACAATGCTGGCATGGGCAACATGGCTTGTCAGTAATACGACCAACACGGATTTCTTTATGTGTTTCATTTTTTACTCTGTAAAGATGTTTTACGCTATGGACTGGCATCCTGCCTGTCCATATCAGGATGAGAATGCCTTACTGATACGAAACGGTATACGTAACCTGAGTGCTAACATCTCCACCGGTTACGGTTGCGGAACCATCGTTTGCCATGGCGGCGTAATAGGTAAAGTCTGCTGTCGAGCCGTCGGTTGGCAGGTTTACTGCGGCATCATCCGTGTTATCTGTCACATCGCTATGTGAAGCGTTCTGAATAGAAATACCGACACCCGCGGCGCCCGTTTCCGATCCTTCGTCCGCGTTTTTGAAGTACGTTGGGTTAGAATCATCTGTTGCGCCGTGGAAGCGGAACATGGCCTGGGTTGGTACGCCAGTCCCTGCTTCCGGGCAGCTAACCAGGCTTACGGTAAACGGCACGTAATCGGTTGTGGCGCCTTTTTCCGCGATGCGTTCTTTGCTGTAATTACCTAAATCAATGGTGGTATCCGTGGAGCCATTAACCTGAACCGTACACGCCTGATCGTAAATTTTGCCATTGAACGTAATCGTGTTCTGAGCAAATACCGGTGTGGATGCTACGGCAGTTAACATTGCCAGGATGATAATTTTCTTATTAAACATATTAATTGTTGCCTGATTCTATTCGCTGAAAAATAAAGATAGCTATATAAAATAAAATATTATATTTTACTCTGTATGCGCTTCTTTCTGTTCTGTAGATAAGCAGGCGGCTATTCTACGTATATCAACTATGAACTCAATAAAAATTCTGATGCAATATTGAACGGCAGTCCAGTTTCGGACCCGGTAACAAAGTTTAATAAAATACCACTAAAGAAGTACGGTTGATGACTGGATTTATAGAGCAAGATCTCTTTTTTGATAATAGTTATTATTTCCTGGAGGGTTTATTTAACTCTATATTGCTTTATTTTTAAGAATATACGACGCTTGTCCGTTTAAAATGAAACCGGCAGGTTTCGAAGCTCTAACAGTCTTCCATGCAGTATTTTTATATAGTCCCCCGCTTTTAGTTCTGAAAGTACCTGCATGATACGGCTGCGTGAAAGCCCGGTTCTCTGCTGTATGAAGTTCTGTGCGTTGATCTCAAATCGTGAGCTTTCAGGATACGACCACAGTTCAAGTAACAGCGCTTTTATCTGGCTATAGGCGTCCTGCCCGATAAGGTTTCTGTCACGGTTAGTCATGAAAGCAATGCGGTACATCAGGATGTTCGAAATGTCACGCCAGAGATGCTTTTCATCGGCTATTTCCACAAAATCTTTTACTGGGACAGGATAATATTCACAGGTGGTTTCGGCGATAAAAAAGACGTCTGAATTCTCTTCTAACTGGTATAAGTCAGCATAGGCATCTACAAGGCCTAAAATCATTGGTGAGACACCGCAGCCCATTACAATGCTGTCGATACGCCGACATACTTTAATAGCGCCTTTAGTGATTAACAGGATGTGGGATTGATTATCAATCTTGATATCCAGTGTTTTACCGGCCGTAATAGTGACAGGAGAGATGTTTTGAATAACGTGCCGATGAATATTTAAAATGGCTTGCAGGTTTTTTTCTTTCCCTGTGGGACGATACACATTCCCGCCGTTTAACTGCTTCATATCTTCCCCATTATTATGGCTGATAAAGTGGTTGACTATTAAAAGGTAAACATAAATTTAATATTCACTTAAAATTATAATTAAGTAAATTAAAATAGCCAACAAGAATATTTAAGTCAATGTATTCACCTTATCAATGCATGAGCGACAACGCTGTTTGTAAGGTTAACCATAGTAAATGTGATGATTTTATTTGCAATCATTTTATGACAGCTATCATAGGTACCGTGCTTAACGAGCGCGTAGAGCGTACAGGATAGCGAAGCGATGTTCATCGCTGTTGTAGGATACGAATGAGAGAAAAGTACAAAATGCAGGCGGGCGGCGTTTTACTGAGCGAAATCGCCGCCTGCCGGAACTCCTCCCGGCGGGAGCCATAAGCGGTTAGCGGTACTGGACGATCAAACTTTGAATCTCCGGATGATCTTTTAACGACACGTGCCATACCGTGGCGATTCCATTCATCAACGAAATAGCGTTTCCAGACGGTGTGGCGACTGTCTGCAAATGGGGGATATTATTCCGCGAACATGATACCTCGATATTGCGATCGTGAGGCGCAAGGTTACAACCATATTCGACAATCTGGCCTTTGAAATGAATAACGCCTGCGGAGACCGGCGCGGTAGCAGCCAGCGCGGCTGATGAAGCTGACATCGCTGCACAAAACAGGTAGCAGCATAATGGTGATTTTTTCATCCTTTGAAACCTCACGTCCTGTGAGCATCCCCTTATTTTTTGGGGACCAACAAATCCCGTGTATTACTCTTTAATGTTAATACACAAACTACCTTAACTTTCGCAAGCTGAGATAAACAGCGCTACATGACAATTTTTATGTAAAAGAGTACGTCATAACGGCAGGTCAGGAGGGAAAGCGGGGCCGCTTAGCGGAAGGGGAGCATAAGAAACAGCCAGTAAGAATAACTTACCGGCTGTTTTTACAGTTTGGCACCTGGGCCGAATTAATCCTGCAGGTCGCCGCAGAAGCGATAACCTTCGCCGTGAATGGTGGCGATGATTTCCGGCGTATCCGGCGTGGATTCGAAATGCTTACGAATACGACGAATGGTAACGTCAACAGTACGGTCATGCGGCTTCAGCTCGCGCCCGGTCATTTTCTTCAACAGCTCTGCGCGCGACTGAATTTTGCCAGGGTTTTCGCAGAAGTGAAGCATCGCGCGGAACTCGCTGCGCGGTAGTTTATACTGCTCGCCGTCCGGGCCGATCAGTGAACGACTGTTGATATCCAGTTCCCAACCGTTGAACTTGTAGCTTTCAACGCTACGACGCTCTTCGCTGACGGTACCCAGGTTCATGGTACGGGACAGCAGGTTGCGGGCACGGATGGTCAATTCGCGTGGGTTAAACGGTTTGGTGATGTAATCATCCGCGCCGATTTCGAGGCCGAGAATTTTGTCGACTTCGTTATCGCGGCCCGTCAGGAACATCAGCGCAACGTTAGCCTGTTCACGCAGTTCACGCGCTAACAGGAGACCGTTTTTCCCTGGCAGATTGATATCCATGATCACCAGGTTGATGTCATATTCAGAGAGGATCTGATGCATTTCCGCGCCATCTGTCGCTTCGAATACATCATAGCCTTCCGCTTCGAAAATACTTTTCAACGTGTTGCGTGTTACCAACTCGTCTTCAACGATAAGAATGTGCGGGGTCTGCATGTTTGCTACCTAAATTGCCAACTAAATCGAAACAGGAAGTACAAAAGTCCCTGACCTGCCTGATGCATGTCGCAAATTAACATGATCGGCGTAACATGACTAAAGTACGTAATTGCGTTCTTGATGCACTTTCCATCAACGTCAACAACATCATTAGCTTGGTCGTGGGTACTTTCCCTCTGGACCCGACAGTGTCAAAAACGGCTGTCATCCTAACCATTTTAACAGCAACATAACAGGCTAAGACGTACCGGACACCTAATAAAACTACGCTTCGTTGACATATATCAAGTTCAATTGTAGCACGTTAACAGTTTGATGAAATCATCGTAGCTAAATGCTAGCTTTCATCACAAATTTGCAATATTCCAACTAGTTACGTAAGCCAACTAATAAATGCGATGAATCCAAAGAGCAGGATCTATTTTAAATTAAATTATCCTAAATAAACAGCAGGATAACGATGTTCTGTTAACATAAACAGCAATAGTACAGATACGCAATAGTGTAGCGTCTTTTACGAAATCAAAAATGCTTTTTCAGTGATATCCGTTAAAATTTTGTAAATTTGCGAAGCGTAATATGCTTACAAACGCCAGCTAATTTCCTGTAAATTAGTCAAAAAGAGTAATGAAATGCGTGTAACAATCGTTCTTGTCGCTCCCGCCAGAGCGGAAAATATCGGCGCAGCCGCCCGGGCTATGAAGACCATGGGATTTACTGACCTGCGTATTGTCGACAGCCAGGCGCACCTGGAGCCCGCTACCCGTTGGGTCGCACATGGATCTGGAGATATTATTGATAATATTGAGGTTTTCCACACCCTTGCCGACGCGCTCCACGATGTGGATTTTACCGTCGCGACGACAGCCCGCAGCCGGGCAAAATTTCATTACTACGCTTCGCCCGCTGAACTGGTTCCCTTATTACAGGAAAAATCACGCTGGATGCGTCATGCCGCGCTGGTTTTTGGCCGTGAGGATTCCGGTTTGACCAATGACGAGCTGGCGCTGGCGGATGTATTGACCGGCGTGCCGATGGCGGCGGATTACCCTTCGCTCAATCTGGGTCAGGCAGTCATGGTGTATTGCTATCAATTAGCAGGTTTAATGCAACAGACCACTGAATCCGTTGATATTGCTGATGAATCGCAGTTACAGGCGTTACGCGCGCGCCTTTTACGTCTGTTAACGACTCTGGAGGCGGCCGATGACCACAAATTAACCGACTGGCTACAACAGCGAATCGGCCTGCTGGGACAGCGAGATACGGTAATGTTGCACCGTTTGGTTCATGATATTGAAAAAAAACTAACAAAATAACGTGCTGTAATTTTTAAAATAATAAGAGATTACGTCTGGTTGCAAGAGATCATAACAGGGGGAATTGGTTGAAAATAAATATATCGCCAGCAGCACATGAACAAGTTTCGGAATGTGATCAATTTAAAAATTTATTGACTTAGGCGGGCAGATACTTTAACCAATATAGGAATACAAGACAGACAAATAAAAATGACAGAGTACACAACATCCATGAACCGCATCAGCACCACCACCATTACCACCATCACCATTACCACAGGTAACGGTGCGGGCTGACGCGTACAGGAAACACAGAAAAAAGCCCGCACCTGAACAGTGCGGGCTTTTTTTTCGACCAGAGATCACGAGGTAACAACCATGCGAGTGTTGAAGTTCGGCGGTACATCAG
Source organism: Salmonella sp. NW645 (assembly GCF_051703725.1). Classification (NCBI taxonomy): domain Bacteria; kingdom Pseudomonadati; phylum Pseudomonadota; class Gammaproteobacteria; order Enterobacterales; family Enterobacteriaceae; genus Salmonella; species Salmonella sp. NW645. The sequence goes on from NZ_JAMMKR010000002.1 coordinate 429,441, forward strand.
TGGCAAATGCAGAACGTTTTCTGCGTGTTGCCGATATTCTGGAAAGCAATGCCAGGCAAGGGCAGGTAGCGACCGTACTTTCCGCCCCCGCGAAAATTACCAACCATCTGGTGGCGATGATTGAAAAAACTATCGGCGGTCAGGATGCTTTGCCGAATATTAGCGATGCCGAACGTATTTTTTCTGACCTGCTCGCAGGACTTGCCAGCGCGCAGCCGGGATTCCCGCTTGCACGGTTGAAAATGGTTGTCGAACAAGAATTCGCTCAGATCAAACATGTTCTGCATGGTATCAGCCTGCTGGGTCAGTGCCCGGATAGCATCAACGCCGCGCTGATTTGCCGTGGCGAAAAAATGTCGATCGCGATTATGGCGGGACTCCTGGAGGCGCGTGGACATCGCGTCACGGTGATCGATCCGGTAGAAAAATTGCTGGCGGTGGGCCATTACCTTGAATCTACCGTCGATATCGCGGAATCGACTCGCCGTATCGCCGCCAGCCAGATCCCAGCTGATCACATGATCCTGATGGCGGGCTTTACCGCCGGTAATGAAAAGGGTGAACTGGTGGTGCTGGGCCGTAATGGTTCCGACTATTCCGCCGCCGTGCTGGCCGCCTGTTTACGCGCTGACTGCTGTGAAATCTGGACTGACGTCGATGGCGTGTATACCTGTGACCCGCGTCAGGTGCCGGACGCCAGGCTGCTGAAATCGATGTCCTACCAGGAAGCGATGGAACTCTCTTACTTCGGCGCCAAAGTCCTTCACCCTCGCACCATTACGCCTATCGCCCAGTTCCAGATCCCCTGTCTGATTAAAAATACCGGCAATCCGCAGGCGCCAGGAACGCTGATCGGCGCGTCCAGCGACGATGATAATCTGCCGGTTAAAGGGATCTCTAACCTTAACAACATGGCGATGTTTAGCGTCTCCGGCCCGGGAATGAAAGGGATGATTGGGATGGCGGCGCGTGTTTTCGCCGCCATGTCTCGCGCCGGGATCTCGGTGGTGCTCATTACCCAGTCCTCCTCTGAGTACAGCATCAGCTTCTGTGTGCCGCAGAGTGATTGCGCGCGTGCCCGCCGTGCGATGCAGGATGAGTTCTATCTGGAGCTGAAAGAGGGGCTGCTGGAGCCGCTGGCGGTTACTGAGCGGTTGGCGATTATCTCTGTTGTCGGCGACGGTATGCGCACGCTACGCGGCATTTCAGCGAAATTCTTCGCCGCGCTGGCGCGGGCTAATATCAATATCGTGGCGATCGCTCAGGGATCTTCTGAGCGTTCCATTTCTGTGGTGGTGAATAACGACGATGCCACCACCGGCGTGCGGGTAACGCACCAGATGCTGTTCAATACCGATCAGGTGATTGAAGTGTTTGTCATTGGCGTCGGCGGCGTCGGCGGCGCGCTACTGGAACAGCTTAAACGTCAGCAAACCTGGCTGAAGAACAAGCACATCGATCTACGCGTGTGCGGCGTGGCAAACTCAAAGGCGTTGCTAACCAATGTGCATGGCCTGAATCTGGACAACTGGCAGGCGGAACTGGCGCAAGCGAACGCGCCGTTCAATCTGGGACGCTTAATTCGCCTGGTGAAAGAATATCATCTACTCAATCCGGTGATTGTTGATTGTACCTCCAGTCAGGCGGTGGCCGACCAGTATGCCGACTTCCTGCGTGAAGGATTCCATGTGGTGACGCCAAACAAGAAAGCGAACACCTCGTCGATGGACTACTACCATCAGCTACGTTTCGCCGCCGCGCAATCACGGCGCAAATTCTTGTATGACACCAACGTCGGCGCCGGTTTGCCGGTAATCGAAAACCTGCAAAATCTGCTGAATGCGGGTGATGAACTGCAAAAATTTTCCGGCATTCTTTCCGGGTCGCTCTCTTTTATTTTCGGTAAACTGGAAGAGGGGATGAGTCTCTCACAGGCGACCGCGCTGGCGCGCGAGATGGGCTATACCGAACCCGATCCGCGCGACGATCTTTCCGGTATGGATGTGGCGCGGAAACTGTTGATCCTCGCCCGCGAGACGGGCCGCGAGCTAGAGCTTTCCGATATTGTGATTGAACCGGTGTTGCCGGACGGGTTTGACGCCTCCGGCGATGTGACCACCTTTATGGCGCATCTGCCGCAGCTTGACGATGCGTTTGCCGCCCGTGTGGCAAAAGCTCGTGATGAAGGTAAGGTATTGCGCTATGTGGGCAATATCGAAGAGGATGGCGTGTGCCGCGTGAAGATTGCCGAAGTTGATGGTAACGATCCGCTCTTCAAAGTGAAAAACGGTGAAAACGCACTGGCGTTCTACAGCCACTATTATCAGCCCTTGCCGTTGGTGCTGCGCGGCTACGGCGCAGGCAATGATGTGACGGCGGCGGGCGTGTTTGCCGATCTGTTACGGACCCTCTCATGGAAGTTAGGAGTTTAACATGGTGAAAGTGTATGCCCCGGCTTCCAGCGCGAACATGAGCGTCGGTTTCGACGTGTTGGGCGCGGCCGTCACACCCGTTGACGGCACGTTGCTGGGCGATGTGGTATCCGTTGAAGCAGCGGACCATTTCCGTCTGCATAACCTGGGGCGATTTGCCGATAAACTGCCGCCGGAGCCGCGTGAAAATATTGTTTATCAGTGCTGGGAACGTTTTTGCCAGGCATTGGGGAAAACCATCCCGGTGGCGATGACGCTGGAAAAAAATATGCCGATTGGTTCCGGGTTAGGGTCCAGCGCCTGTTCCGTCGTTGCTGCGCTGGTCGCGATGAATGAGCACTGCGGCAAACCGTTAAACGACACGCGTCTGTTGGCGCTGATGGGCGAGCTGGAAGGCCGTATCTCCGGCAGCATCCATTACGATAACGTCGCGCCGTGCTTTCTTGGCGGTATGCAGCTGATGATTGAAGAAAACGGCATTATTAGTCAGCAGGTGCCGGGCTTTGATGAGTGGCTATGGGTACTGGCTTATCCGGGTATTAAAGTTTCCACCGCAGAAGCACGGGCCATTTTGCCTGCGCAGTATCGCCGTCAGGATTGCATTGCGCATGGACGGCATCTGGCCGGTTTTATTCACGCCTGTTACTCGCGGCAGCCGCAGCTTGCCGCCGCGCTGATGAAAGATGTTATTGCCGAACCATACCGCGCGCGTTTACTGCCGGGCTTTAGCCAGGCGCGGCAGGCGGTATCGGAGATCGGCGCGCTGGCGAGCGGGATTTCCGGGTCGGGGCCGACGCTGTTTGCGCTATGCGATAAACCGGAGACGGCGCAGCGCGTCGCGGACTGGCTGAGCAAACATTATCTGCAAAATCAGGAAGGCTTCGTTCATATTTGCCGGCTGGATACGGCGGGCGCACGAGTAGTGGGATAATCAATGAAACTCTATAATCTGAAAGACCATAATGAGCAGGTCAGCTTTGCGCAGGCCGTCACGCAAGGACTGGGCAAACAGCAGGGACTTTTTTTTCCGCACGATCTGCCGGAGTTTAGCCTGACGGAAATTGATGAGATGCTCAACCAGGACTTTGTCAGCCGTAGCGCAAAGATCCTCTCGGCATTTATTGGCGATGAAATACCGCAGCAAATTCTGGAAGAGCGCGTCCGCGCGGCGTTTGCGTTCCCGGCGCCGGTAGCGCAGGTAGAAAGCGATGTCGGCTGCCTGGAGCTGTTCCATGGTCCGACGCTGGCCTTTAAAGACTTCGGCGGGCGTTTTATGGCGCAAATGCTGACGCATATCAGCGGCGACAAACCGGTGACGATTCTGACCGCAACGTCAGGCGATACCGGCGCGGCGGTGGCTCACGCGTTCTATGGCCTGGAAAATGTGCGGGTCGTCATTCTCTACCCGCGCGGTAAAATCAGTCCGTTGCAGGAAAAACTGTTCTGTACGCTGGGCGGCAACATTGAAACCGTGGCGATCGACGGCGATTTCGACGCTTGCCAGGCGCTGGTGAAACAGGCATTTGATGACGAAGAACTGAAAATGGCGCTGGGGCTGAATTCGGCTAATTCAATTAATATCAGCCGCCTGTTGGCGCAAATTTGCTACTACTTTGAAGCCGTGGCGCAACTGCCGCAGGAGGCGCGTAACCAACTGGTGATCTCCGTACCCAGCGGCAACTTTGGCGATTTGACGGCAGGACTGCTGGCGAAGTCGTTAGGCCTACCGGTGAAACGCTTTATCGCCGCTACCAACGTCAACGACACGGTGCCGCGTTTTCTGCATGACGGGAAGTGGGCACCGAAAGCGACGCAGGCGACCCTGTCGAATGCGATGGATGTCAGCCAGCCGAATAACTGGCCGCGCGTGGAGGAGCTGTTCCGCCGTAAAATCTGGCGTCTGACTGAGCTGGGCTATGCGGCGGTAGATGATACTACGACACAGCAGACGATGCGCGAGCTGAAAGCGAAAGGTTATATCTCGGAACCTCATGCGGCGGTAGCGTATCGGGCATTACGCGACCAGTTAAACCCTGGCGAGTATGGCTTGTTTCTCGGAACGGCGCATCCGGCGAAGTTTAAAGAAAGCGTGGAGTCCATTCTGGGAGAAACGCTGGCCTTGCCTGAAGCGCTCGCCGAACGCGCCGACCTGCCGCTGCTTTCACATCATCTGCCTGCGGATTTTGCCGCCCTGCGTAAGCTGATGATGACCCGCCAGTAACCATTGCGCCCGGTGGCGCTGTCGCTTACCGGGCCTATGGGGTGGTGTCGATTTGTAGGCCGGATAAGGCGTAACCGTCATCCGGCGATGCCGTTACTGCTCGTAGCGTTTAAAGACCAGCTCGTCTTGTGTGGAGGTTTCTTCATCAAAGAAATACCCTTCACGGTCAAACGCGGTAAGCTGTTCCGGCTTCGTTAAGCGGTTTTCAATAATAAAACGACTCATCAGTCCGCGCGCTTTTTTGGCGTAGAAGCTTACCACCTTAAACTTGCCGTTTTTCTCATCAAGGAACACGGGCTTAATCAGTTCGGCATTCAGTTTCTTCGGCTTCACCGATTTAAAGTATTCCTCGGAGGCCAGATTCACCACCACCCGATCGCCCTGCGCCTCAAGCGCTTCGTTGAGCTTATCGGTAATGATATCGCCCCAGAATTGATAAAGATCTTTGCCGCGCGGATTCTCCAGGCGAATCCCCATCTCCAGACGATAAGGCTGCATTAAATCCAGCGGGCGCAATACGCCATACAAGCCAGAGAGCATACGCAGATGTTGTTGAGCAAAATCAAAATCCGCGTCGTTGAACGTTTCCGCCTGTAGGCCGGTATAAACATCGCCTTTGAACGCCAGAATCGCCTGGCGTGCATTATCCGGCGTAAAATGAGGCTGCCAGTCATGAAAACGCGTGGCGTTGAGATCCGCCAGTTTGTCGCTAATTCCCATCAGCCTGGAAATTTGCGGCGCCGAAAGCTGGCGGGCCTGTTGAATAAGCTGCTGGCTGTGATCCAACAGCTCCGGCTGGGTATAGCGGGTCGTGGCCAGCGGGCTTTGATAATCAAGCGTTTTTGCAGGTGAAATCAGAATCAGCATATCCAGTCCTTGCAGGGAATTTTCTGCGACTTTAGCAAAAAAACGCCGCAGAGTTGACCGATGGTTGCGATTGTCGGCTTAATCGCGCGATGCCGCATCCCAGGTGTCTGGCGCCAGTTGTGGTTCGATATCCGGGAAGCGCCGCGGATCGAACTGCGGTCTTACGCCCAGTTTCCGTTGTCGCAGATAATCGCTGGCGAGGGTATACACCACCGGTGAGAGCAACAAAATCGCCGTCAGATTGGTAATGGCCATACAGGCCATGATCATGTCAGCGAGCTGCCATATCAGCGGAAAACTGATAAGCGTACCGGCGATAACCATGCCAAGCGTCGCAAGGCGTAATAGCCAGATGGCCTTTGCGTTATGTAACCGCAGAAAAAACAGATTGTTTTCAGCGTAAATATAGTTGGCGACGATAGAACTGAACGCGAACAGAATGACGATAAGCGCGACAAAACTGGCGCCCCATTCACCGGTCAACGAAACCATTGCATGTTGGAGAAGCTGAATGCCTTCTGTTGACGAGTGGGACGCGTGATTCCCCGCCAGCAGGATAATCATCGCGCTGGCGGTACAGATGATAATGGTGTCGCTGAATACGCCAATCATTTGCACAATCCCCTGCGCGACAGGGTGAGGGGGATACGACGTTGCCGCTGCGGCCGCATTAGGCGTTGACCCCATACCCGCTTCATTAGAGAACATCCCACGCTGAAAACCGCTGGTAATAGCCTGAGTGAGCGTATATCCGGCTGCGCCTGCCGCGGCTTCCTGCCAGCCAAATGCGCTTTTGACTATCGAGGCGATAACGCCAGGCATTTGCTCAATATGCCAGAAGCAAATGAATACGCTGCCGGCGACCCACAATAACGCGATGAGTGGAATCAGCCATTGCATCAGGCGGGCGACGCCTTTTATGCCGCGAATGATAATTAATAGGGCACAGAACGCCAGAGCAATGCCGGAGATAAGTGGCGGAATGTTGAAGGCGAAATGGAGCGCGCGTGAGACGGCATTCGCCTGCACGCTATTAAAAATCAACCCGTAGGCGACGAGCAGAAAGAGGGCGAAAACCACGCCCATCCAGCGCATTCCCAGCCCGCGCGCCATATACCACGCCGGGCCGCCGCGGAACTGGCCTGTCGGGTCACGTTCTTTATAAAGCTGGGCAAGTGAACACTCGGCGAAGGAGGTCGCCATGCCAATGATGGCCGAGACCCACATCCAGAATACCGCGCCGGGACCGCCTGCGGCGATAGCCAGCGCCACGCCGGCCAGATTACCGCTGCCAATCCGCGCCGCGAGGCTGGTACACAGCGCCTGAAATGACGTCAGGCCGCCTGGCTGCGGGCTAAGGCTGCCTTTCAGACTGCGGCCAAATTGGCGAATATAACGAAACTGAATGAATCCGGTACGCCAGGTAAACCAACATCCTGCGCCGAGCAGCAGGTAAATCATTACCGAGCCCCAGAGTATTTCGTTAATAAAACTGAAAAACTCAGGCATTAACGTCCCTCTTGTTGATGCCGGCACGCTTTGATAATCCTGTATAAGCGTGACCCATGATGTAGATGACCTTGTCAGACTAATATTAACGGCAGTTTACCATAAATACGGCGGTATCCTTTAATTGCGCATCAACCGTCGGCAGATACGCAAACAGTGCACAAGGGCAGCCAGGTGCATGTAGGCGGTTGCGCTGTGAGTGCGTCGTGTTATCATCAGGGTAGACCGGTTACATCCCCTAACAAGCTGTTTAAAGAGAAACTCTATCATGACGGACAAATTGACCTCCCTTCGTCAGTTCACCACCGTAGTGGCTGATACCGGAGATATCGCGGCAATGAAGCTGTACCAGCCGCAGGATGCTACAACTAACCCTTCTCTCATTCTTAACGCAGCGCAAATCCCGGAATATCGTAAGCTGATTGACGATGCTGTCGCCTGGGCGAAACAGCAGAGCAGCAACCGCGCGCAGCAGGTTGTTGACGCGACCGATAAGCTGGCGGTGAATATTGGCCTGGAAATCCTGAAGCTGGTGCCGGGGCGTATTTCTACCGAAGTTGACGCGCGTCTGTCTTATGACACTGAAGCGTCTATCGCCAAAGCAAAACGTATCATTAAACTCTACAATGATGCGGGTATCAGCAACGATCGTATCCTGATCAAGCTGGCGTCCACCTGGCAGGGCATTCGCGCAGCCGAACAGCTGGAAAAAGAAGGCATCAACTGTAACCTGACGCTGCTGTTCTCCTTCGCGCAGGCGCGTGCGTGCGCCGAAGCGGGCGTCTACCTGATCTCGCCGTTCGTAGGTCGTATTCTTGACTGGTATAAAGCCAATACCGACAAGAAAGACTATGCGCCAGCTGAAGATCCGGGCGTGGTTTCCGTAACGGAAATCTACGAGTACTACAAACAGCATGGTTACGAAACCGTCGTTATGGGCGCAAGCTTCCGTAACGTAGGCGAAATTCTGGAGCTGGCGGGCTGCGACCGTCTGACTATCGCGCCGGCGTTGCTGAAAGAACTGGCGGAAAGCGAAGGGGCGATTGAGCGTAAGCTCTCTTTCTCCGGCGAAGTCAAAGCGCGTCCGGAACGCATTACCGAAGCCGAGTTCCTGTGGCAGCATCACCAGGATCCGATGGCGGTTGACAAACTGGCGGATGGTATCCGTAAGTTTGCGGTAGACCAGGAAAAACTGGAAAAAATGATCGGCGATCTGCTGTAATCCTGACAGATTGCATGACAATAGCCCGCTTTCCGGCTGAGAGCGGGCTATTTTTTTATTAATGCTGCAGTGACGGGCGCTCTTCTGTGCTAACGCCGGTCATTTCGGTGATATCGGCCATCGGAATAAAATTTTCCAGCATGGCCCGCGCAATAATCTGCTGTCCGCTAACCCAATGGTTTACCTGTTCCGGGATTTAGTATTGCTGTCCATTCGCGTGTATGATTCTGCATAACGCGACTGTTTTAACGGAATAATTATGGATACCTTACGTATTGGCTTAGTTTCTATCTCCGACCGCGCTTCAAGCGGCGTTTACCAGGATAAAGGCATTCCTGCGCTTGAGGAGTGGCTCGCTTCTGCGCTGACCACGCCTTTCGAGGTCCAGCGGCGCTTAATTCCTGATGAACAGGAAATTATCGAGCAAACGTTGTGTGAACTGGTTGATGAGATGAGCTGTCATCTGGTGCTGACCACTGGCGGTACCGGTCCGGCGCGTCGCGACGTCACGCCGGACGCGACCCTTGCCATCGCCGACCGTGAAATGCCAGGTTTTGGCGAACAGATGCGCCAGATCAGCCTGCGCTTTGTGCCGACCGCCATTCTTTCCCGCCAGGTGGGTGTTATCCGTAAACAGGCGTTAATTCTTAATCTGCCTGGACAGCCAAAATCGATCAAAGAAACGCTGGAAGGCGTAAAAGCGGACGATGGCAGCGTTAGCGTGCCGGGCATTTTTGCGAGCGTGCCGTATTGCATACAGCTGCTTGACGGGCCGTATGTCGAAACCGCGCCGGAAGTGGTTGCGGCTTTCCGTCCGAAGAGCGCCAGACGTGAGAATATGTCATCCTGACCGGAAGATACTGATAGTAGGGTTATTCCTCCCGGTGCGGGAGGAATAAAAGAGATTTAGTGCGCTTCGCCGATTGGCAGAATAGTGCGGCCAAATTGCTCGTTTAGTACTTCACCCATCGCCAGATAAATAGCGCTGGCGCCGCAAACCAGACCAACCCAGCCTGCGATATGGATAATGGCTTCGTTACCGGTGATATTGCCGACCGCCAGCAGAGCGAACAGTACGGTCAGGCTCAGGAAAACAAATTGCAGCGCGCGGGCGGCTTTCAGCGTACCAAAGAACATAAACAGCGTGAACACGCCCCACAGACCTAAATAAGCGCCGAGTAGCTGAGCGTCAGGCGCATCCGTCAGGCCCATTTTCGGCATCAGCAGGATAGCGACCAGCGTCAGCCAGAACGAACCGTAAGAGGTAAAGGCCGTTAAACCAAAGGTATTGCCTTTTTTGTACTCCAGCAGACCGGCAAAAATTTGCGCGATACCGCCGTAGAAAATCCCCATCGCCAGAATAATACCGTCCAGGGCGAAAAAACCGGCATTGTGCAGGTTAAGCAGAATGGTGGTCATGCCGAAGCCCATCAGGCCCAGCGGTGCCGGATTAGCCAACTTAGTGTTGCCCATAATTCCTCAAAATCATCATAATTGAATGGTGAAATAGTTTCCCAGAATAACGAGTTCCGTATTCGGGGCGCGGCATAATAATCAGGGGGAAGAGGACTGTCTATGATCTAATAAGGGGGAAAAGAAAATATTTCCCCCTGTGAGGGCATTCACGCCTGAACGGCTGCCATCATTCGTCGCAGGCAGGCTATTTGCAACACCGCCGGAATAGTCACGCGATACGCGCTGCCGCTCATCGCTTTGACGCCGTTTAACGCCGCGCCGACCGGGCCGCCAAGACCTGCGCCGCGCAGTAATCCGTGACCCAGGATGCTCATTGCGGCATGGGTACGCAAAATGCGGGTAAGCTGGGTGGAAAGCAGGTGGGAGACCCCTTTTGCCAGACGGCGATCTTTCATGAGCAGCGGCAGCAGTTCTTCCAGTTCAGAAACTTTGGCGTCTACGGCTTGCAGAAATTCCTGCTTATGCGCCGCGTCCATCTTCTGCCAGGTATGACGTAAAAAATGCTCCAGCAGTTGCTGTTCTATTTCAAACGTCGACATGCTTTTATCTGCTTTGAGTTTTAGCCGCTTTGCGACATCCAGCAGAATCGCGCGGTACTGTTTTCCGTGTCCGCGCAATTTGTTGGCGATACTGTCGCCGCCGTAATGCTGAAACTCGCCGGCAATGAGCTGCCAGTTACGGCGGTGTTGCTCCGGGTGACCTTCCATCGCTTTGAACAGCTCGTTATGACTAAGGACGCTCGACAAGCGAGCTTTGCCCTTTTCGTTATGCGTCAGCAAACGGGCGAAATCGGCGAGTTGTTCTTCGCTACAATGCTGAAGAAAGTCTAAATCCTCGTCGTGTAAATAGGTGACGTTCATTTTCAGTCTGGCTTTTGGAATAGAAATAACAGCGATTAATCGTCGCCAATGACTTTAAGTCTCGCCATATCGGAAGAATTTACCGTATGACCTGAGAAGGTAATCTTTGATACGCAGCGTTTGTTGTCGTTATCGCTATTAATATTGATCCAGCCTGTCGTCTGGCCCTCTTTGATTGAGGAAGGGACGTTCAGGTTTTGGCTGGCGCTACGCGCAGTTTTAAAATAGACGGATGCGCCGCTAAGTTCGATGTCGCCGTGATCCGCCGTGAGTTGAATGCGCTTCACGATGCGGCAGACGGGAATTTTCAGCGCGAGATCGTTCGTTTCATTTCTGGGCATGGCAATAACACCCAGTATTTTATGGTCGTTCGCGTGCGCGACGCTACTTAACGCCAGGCCGAAAAGCAGGCCGGCGGAAATCGTTAACACAGATCGCATGGAATTTCTCTTTGACGGGTTCAATAAGCAATTACCGTCTATCATACTCTGCTCATGGCAACGATTCAGTTTTGTAATCTTTTCTTTTTATTACAATTTTTCCGTGAATGGTATTCGTTGTTTAATTTATTTCATGAATATTTATCTGTCTGGTTTTCCATCGCGCCCTCTCGTCACTAAAAAATTTTTTCATCTCCCCCTTGATGACGTGGGTTACGACCCCATCTTGTAGTCAACCGCAGTGGTGAGTCTGAAAAAAAACGATTCAGGGTAGTTGAAACCGCACGTTTCGCCCTTATTACAGATTCACAACCACATGATGACCGAATTTTTAGTGGAGACGTTTAGATGGGTAAAATTATTGGTATCGACCTGGGTACTACCAACTCTTGTGTAGCGATTATGGATGGAACGCAGGCACGCGTGCTGGAGAACGCCGAGGGCGATCGCACTACGCCTTCTATCATTGCTTATACCCAGGATGGTGAAACTCTGGTTGGTCAGCCGGCTAAACGTCAGGCAGTGACAAACCCGCAAAACACCCTGTTTGCGATTAAACGCCTGATTGGCCGCCGCTTCCAGGACGAAGAAGTTCAACGTGACGTTTCTATCATGCCGTACAAAATCATCGGCGCCGACAACGGCGACGCATGGCTTGATGTGAAAGGTCAGAAAATGGCGCCGCCGCAGATTTCTGCCGAAGTGCTGAAGAAAATGAAGAAAACGGCTGAAGATTATCTGGGCGAACCGGTAACTGAAGCGGTTATCACCGTACCGGCTTACTTTAACGATGCTCAGCGTCAGGCTACCAAAGACGCCGGCCGTATCGCAGGTCTGGAAGTCAAACGTATCATCAACGAACCGACTGCCGCAGCGCTGGCTTACGGTCTGGATAAAGAAGTCGGCAACCGTACTATCGCGGTTTACGACCTCGGTGGTGGTACTTTCGATATCTCTATTATCGAAATCGACGAAGTTGATGGCGAAAAAACCTTTGAAGTTCTGGCAACCAACGGTGATACCCACCTGGGTGGTGAAGACTTCGATACCCGCCTGATCAACTACCTCGTTGACGAGTTTAAGAAAGATCAGGGCATTGACCTGCGTAACGATCCGCTGGCAATGCAGCGCCTGAAAGAAGCCGCAGAAAAAGCCAAAATCGAGCTGTCTTCTGCGCAGCAGACCGACGTGAACCTGCCGTACATTACCGCAGATGCCACCGGTCCGAAACACATGAACATCAAAGTGACTCGTGCGAAACTGGAAAGCCTGGTTGAAGATCTGGTGAACCGTTCTATCGAGCCGCTGAAAGTCGCACTGCAGGACGCTGGCCTGTCCGTGTCTGATATCAACGACGTGATCCTCGTCGGCGGTCAGACCCGTATGCCAATGGTGCAGAAAAAAGTGGCTGAGTTCTTTGGTAAAGAGCCGCGTAAAGACGTTAACCCGGACGAAGCTGTGGCTATCGGCGCAGCGGTTCAGGGCGGCGTTCTGACCGGCGACGTGAAAGACGTACTGCTGCTGGACGTTACCCCGCTGTCTCTGGGTATCGAAACGATGGGTGGCGTGATGACTCCGCTTATCACCAAAAACACCACCATCCCGACCAAGCACAGCCAGGTGTTCTCTACTGCGGAAGACAACCAGTCTGCGGTAACCATCCATGTGCTGCAGGGTGAGCGTAAACGTGCGTCTGATAACAAATCTCTGGGTCAGTTCAACCTGGATGGTATCAACCCGGCGCCGCGCGGTATGCCGCAGATCGAAGTTACCTTCGATATCGATGCTGACGGTATCCTGCACGTTTCCGCGAAAGACAAAAATAGCGGTAAAGAGCAGAAGATCACCATCAAGGCATCTTCTGGTCTGAACGAGGAAGAAATTCAGAAAATGGTTCGCGATGCAGAAGCGAACGCTGAATCCGACCGTAAGTTCGAAGAGCTGGTTCAGACCCGTAACCAGGGCGACCATCTGCTGCACAGCACCCGTAAGCAGGTTGAAGAAGCAGGCGATAAACTGCCGGCTGATGACAAAACCGCTATCGAGTCTGCCCTGAGCGCGCTGGAAACTGCCCTGAAAGGCGAAGATAAAGCCGCTATCGAAGCGAAAATGCAGGAACTGGCGCAGGTTTCCCAGAAACTGATGGAAATCGCTCAGCAGCAACATGCGCAGCAGCAGGCTGGCTCCGCTGACGCTTCTGCAAACAACGCGAAAGATGACGACGTTGTCGACGCTGAGTTTGAAGAAGTAAAAGATAAAAAATAATCGCCCTTTGAACGGGTAATTACTGGCACGGGCGAAGAGGTTTCCTCTCCGCCCGTGTATGCATGTTAAGGGCAGATAAAAAGAGATGGCGAAAAGAGATTACTACGAGATTTTAGGCGTTTCCAAAACAGCGGAAGAGCGTGAAATCAAAAAGGCGTATAAGCGCCTGGCCATGAAATATCATCCGGACCGCAATCAGGGTGATAAAGAGGCCGAAGCTAAATTTAAAGAGATTAAAGAAGCCTATGAAGTGCTGACCGATGCGCAAAAACGCGCAGCCTACGATCAGTATGGTCACGCCGCGTTTGAACAAGGCGGTATGGGCGGCGGATTTAGCGGCGGCTTTAATGGCGGCGCTGATTTCAGTGATATTTTTGGTGACGTTTTTGGCGATATCTTTGGCGGCGGGCGTGGTCGCCAACGTGCGGCGCGTGGGGCTGATTTGCGTTATAACATGGATCTCACCCTGGAAGAAGCGGTGCGTGGCGTGACCAAAGAGATCCGTATTCCGACGCTGGAGGAGTGCGACGTTTGCCACGGCAGCGGCGCGAAAGCTGGCACGCAACCGCAAACCTGTCCGACCTGTCATGGTTCTGGTCAGGTACAGATGCGCCAGGGATTCTTTGCTGTACAGCAGACCTGCCCACACTGTCAGGGACGCGGTACGCTGATCAAAGATCCGTGCCATAAATGCCACGGTCATGGGCGTGTTGAAAAGAGTAAAACTCTGTCCGTTAAAATCCCGGCGGGCGTGGATACCGGCGATCGTATTCGTCTGGCAGGCGAGGGCGAAGCGGGCGAGCATGGCGCACCGGCAGGCGACTTGTACGTTCAGGTCCAGGTGAAACAACACCCTATTTTCGAGCGTGAAGGCAATAATCTTTATTGCGAAGTGCCGATCAACTTTGCGATGGCGGCGCTGGGCGGTGAAATTGAAGTGCCGACGTTAGATGGTCGCGTGATGCTGAAAGTACCGAGCGAAACACAAACGGGCAAGTTGTTCCGTATGCGCGGCAAAGGCGTGAAGTCCGTACGCGGTGGCGCGCAGGGCGATTTGCTGTGCCGTGTGGTGGTTGAAACGCCGGTCGGTCTGAGCGAAAAACAGAAGCAATTGCTAAAAGATCTTCAGGAAAGTTTTGGCGGCCCGACGGGAGAGAAAAACAGCCCGCGTTCAAAAAGCTTCTTTGACGGCGTGAAAAAATTCTTTGACGATTTGACTCGCTAATCTTTTTCCCGTTGTATTTTTCTTCAGCCCGGGTGTTTATCCGGGCTTTTTTCTGCCTGTACGCGCCCAGGCTTCTGTTAAACGCATCGTATCCTCTCATTTGTTGATATTTTGTTTTTACTGATAAACAAATTGATGTTAATCAGCAGTTTTGTATACGCTTATTCTTTAAAAAAACGTGATGTGATGACATTAACAATTGCTTTTTTAGATGCTGTGAATTGATTTATCTTGAGTATTATCTATATTGCTTTTTTTAGTTTCCGGAGGCAGACAGCGAATGGGATCGAAAGGTGCCAACAAGAGCTTTGATTATAATTTAATCAAAATTCTTGACGCTGTTATTTTGTCAGGAAATGCGGCTATGGCGGCAAAAAAGCTAGGCATTACACCGGCTGCCGTCTCTATGGCGTTAAAGCGCCTGCAGAGTTATTACCCGGAAGAACTGTTTAGCAGAGGGAAAGGCGGGCTCATCCCCACAGCTAAGGCTGTCGACATTCACCAAAATTTCAGTCAGGTGATGAAACTGGTGGATGACACATTTCTCTGTAATAGCAAAAAAGATGAAGCGTTCCAGATAACGTTATTAGGCAGTGATATTGTTGAAAGCTATTATCTTTCTCAGCTCTATAACAGCGATATTTTTGACCGTATTTTGATAAATCATTTCTCTGTCAGAAATATGAATCGGGAGCGTATCAGCGAACTTCTGTTTACTGCGCAAGGCGATCTGTTGATTGGTGCCGAACCTTTGCTGGAGTCCGGCATAGAGAATCAAATTATTGATAGTTTTAAATCATTTGTTTGTATCTGTAGCAGTAAACACATGCTGAGTACCCTCTCACAGCTATCGCTACATCATTTTTATTCTTCGCGTCATGCGTTATATCAGCCGGGGATGGGGGCTTCAGTGATATATCATGATAGCGAGTTATTTAAGGATGAGCTTTACTATACTGGCAGGCGTATTGTCGGCTATCGCAGTGATTCGCTTAACGGTTTGATGAGCATGATCGAACGAACCTCATTGATTGCATTGATGCCTTTGAAATTAGCGCTTTTTTATAAAAACCATCGTAAATATGACATTAAATTTATTCAGCCTCCGCCCGAACTGGCTTTGAAGTCAGTTCAGGTCTATGCATCCTGGAATAAAAATAGTAGAAATATATCGACG
This sequence comes from Salmonella sp. NW645, assembly GCF_051703725.1. Lineage (NCBI taxonomy): Bacteria > Pseudomonadati > Pseudomonadota > Gammaproteobacteria > Enterobacterales > Enterobacteriaceae > Salmonella > Salmonella sp. NW645. Next base: position 445,135 of record NZ_JAMMKR010000002.1, read on the forward strand.
ATTAATGAGATGGTAAGTATGTTACAAACGCTTTCCTCCTTCCGTCGCTAATACACCTCATTTTTACGCTTTGATTTAATATGGTTTTAAATGATGTGCTTTGATTTTCACCCGTCTGACAGGGCGCTTACACTCCTTGTGTTAATTATTCATTTATAATGATTTCGGAGTGTTAAAATGTCTATTCCCAACCATGTGTCGACAACGGAAGTTGTGCTATTGGAGCTAGAGATCTTACTCACTATTATTTCGATTGGCACGTGGGGAGGCTTTGTCAGCTATCTTTTACGCAAAGATAAGACAGAATATAATAGTTCTCATGAAAGTATAAAATATTGCTTAACGCAGATCGTGATTTCCTGCTTCACCAGTTTCTTGTTAAGCGCGATTGCGATCGAAAAAGAATGCAGTTTCAACATTGTTCTGTTGGCGGCAGGCTTAGGCGGTGTTTTCGCGAGTCCGATCTTAAAAATTCTTGGGCGGCGGATTAAAAAAATTATCGAAGGAAATAATTCAGATTAATTATCATTCACGGTATCAGGCTCATCCGTGAGCCTTTTACGCGTCTTTTTTCAGCCTGGTCTAGGTCACTCTATTCTTGATCCAGCCATAAATAAATTGTTCGTTATTGTGGTTTTTCTCAGCAACGTTTAAGTAGTACGTGCCCTGACTGCAATTGAGAGCTTTCACCAAAACGGCTTCCCCTTCCTGGCCTCGCCAGGCCAAATAATGTTCGAGAGCGGCAAGCGTCCGCGGACCAATATTGCCATCCACATGAACATCCGGGTAGCGTTTACCTTGGTGATTAAAGACGTTCAACCAGCGTTGCAGCCACGCGCTGGGGTGGTAAGCGCCTATGTTGACTGCCGCATCGCACAGCTCGAAGGAGACTGGCCACGATAGCGTCGAGATGACATCAAAGCCTGGTTTTATCCAGTAATCCTCTTCGAGAATCGCGTAGGCTTCAGCGCGGGTCAGATCCCGCATATCGCCAGCATAGCCATGCGCTCGCGCCGTGGCTTCGGTAATGCCCCAATGGGTGGCGCCGCCTTTATCTTTAGGGTTAAATACGTAACCGCCTTCAAGCGCAATAATTCCATCTATAATTGGATTCATCTTCCCTTTCCTTCGCTTAGTGAATATGCAGATACATGAGAGAACCTAACGTTACTGAAAATACGGTCGTCAGGGCAGCGATGGTTTGCCGTACAATCTGTTTTTTTCTTCCCTTTGTTTCGCTATCCGTCGCGATAATGGCGATATCACTATTAACTTTGAGGCCTTGTCTTGGAATGGTAATAAAAAGATCGTTAATACCAAGCGCTTTAAGGTCACGTCTGATTAAATAGAGAATCTGCGTTAGATTTGCATCATTAACATAGTGGCTTCGACTTCCCCATAACGCGGTGGTTATTTTTTGTCGCTCGATAATCTCCAGATGAGCATTCTCGATGATGAAACTGAGACATTTGGCTCTCATCGCAGTCATTTTAATAACCTGTGAATTTGAGACCGTCCTCAGTTCATATTTACCTTCATTGTAAATGCAGTTGCTATTAATGATATAAGTTTTCATAACGTCTTCCTTTAGAAATGTACATCCTGGTTGTCTGTGGTGACTATATTGTATGAGAAATGTCTTAATCCAATAAATGTCACTGGTTTTATTGTATTGTCATTGTCTATAGCGAGTGTAATCACATTATTTCATTGTAATTAAATGATATTTAATTACATGATAAATGATATTTACTATGTTCTCACCATAACGGACTAAGCGGGCGCTGAGAGGTGTTGTTTTCTCTTCGACAGACGGTGTTGTTAACCTCATTTTTATGATTTTTATATCATCTAAAAAGATGATGTTTTGTGATTAGCTATTTTTTATGCCTGTAACGATTATGGACCCCGCAGAACGAGCTGCGACAATTTTGAAACGTAAAAGGAAATTTGAAAATGGCTACAAGCAAACTGATTCAAGGCGATACAATTACTGAAACTACTCATGCAGCGAATGGTTTTGACCCTGCAACAAGCGATGATAAAATAAGCTATACTTCCGCTCGTGTTGCGAAACCGGTATACAATAAATATAAAAATTCCACGACTAAACCGAAGGTATTCGGTTATTACACCGACTGGTCACAGTATGACAGCCGTCTGCAAGGCAATATGTCCCAACCGGGCCGTGGTTATGATTTAACCAACGTTTCACCGACGGCTTATGACAAACTGATTTTCGGCTTTGTTGGCATCACCGGTTTCAGAAAAATTGATAAAGAAAACCGCGATGTCGTAGCAGAAGCGGCAGCACAGTGCGGCAAAGTGAAATATGAGCCGACTTTCCTCGATCCGTGGGGTGATTTCCAGTCTTATATCAACCTGGGTTTTGAAACCAGCGGCTGGGATGTTGATCCGAAAACCGTGACCCAGGCTAACGCCAAAGGTATGCTGGGCGCACTGCGTGATATGCAGGCAAAAGCGAAAGCCGCAGGTCACACGCTGGCGCTCTCCATGAGTATCGGCGGCTGGAGCATGAGTAACGGGTTCCACGAAACCGCCGCTTCTGACTCTTCTCGTAAAATCTTCGCCAAAGGCGTGGTGAAACTGTTCAAACAGTTCCCGATGTTCAGCGAAGTGGATATTGACTGGGAATACCCGAACGATGAAGGGGCGGGCAACCCGTTTGGTCCGGAAGATGGCGCTAACTACGCGCTGCTGATTGCCGAACTGCGCAAACAGCTGGATTCCGCTGGTCTGAGCAATGTGAAGATATCTATCGCTGCTTCCGCGGTGACCACGATTTTTGATCACGCTAAAGTAAAAGATCTGCTGGCTGCCGGCCTGTATGGCATCAACCTGATGACCTATGATTTCTTCGGTACGCCGTGGGCGGAAACGCTGGGCCACCATACCAACCGCAAAGCGCTGGAAGAGGGCGGCTGGGCTGTCGAAACCATCGTTGATCACCTGCTGGCGGAAGGTTTCTCCGCTGACCGTATCAACATCGGTTATGCTGGCTATACCCGTAACGCTCGTCAGGCAGAAATTGAATCCCTGTCGCCGCTGAAAGGTTCTTATAACCCGGGAACAGGTGACACTACAGGTTCTTTCGAATCCGGCACCAGCGAATGGTATGACGTCATTTATAGCTACCTGGATCTGGAAAACCAGAAAGGTCGTAACGGTTTCAACGTTTACACCGACCAGGTCGCTGACGCTGACTACCTGTATAGCCCGGAATCCAAACTGTTTTTATCCCTGGATACGCCGCGTACTGTCAAAGCAAAAGGCGAATATGCAGCGAAACTGGGCCTGGGCGGCGTGTTTACCTGGACTATCGATCAGGACAACGGCGTGCTGGTTAACGCCGTGCGTGAAGGTCTGGGTTATGAAATCGAATCTGAAGTTATCGATATGGAACCGTTCTACTTCGAAGGTATCAATGTAGAAAATGGTGAAGAACAGGGCGATAGCGACGACGCGCAGAAAGTCAACCACGCGCCGAAAGCGGCGATTGAACTGCTGGTCGTAGGCGGATCTACGGTACAGCTGTCTGGCGCAGGTTCTTCTGATGAAGATAGTGATGAGTTGTCCTTTAGCTGGGGCGTGCCTTCTCAAATCGCTGTGGCAGACAAAACGGCAGAAATCATTGAGGTTGTGGTACCGGAAGTTAGCGAAAAAACAGCCTTTCAGTTCACCCTGTTTGTACGCGACTGCTACAACGAACCGTCCTCTCAACAGCGCTTTGTTCTGACGGCTGTGCCTGCGCTATCTCAGGTTCAACCGGAACCGGAAGAGGAAGAAGAGATTATCGTTCCTGTACCGGACGAGGAAGAAGATACCACGCCAGCTGAGGATGATACGCCAGCAGATGACAAAACGTCACCTTACGCACAGTGGGATGCTTTGACCGTTTATGGCGCAAACTGGGGTTCTTTCGAAATCGTTAGCTGGAAAGGCCATAACTATCAGGTGAAATGGTGGTCTATGGGCAACCAGCCTGACCTGAACTGCGGTGTCGGCGGTGCATGGACCGATCTTGGCGCTTACTAATACACGGCATTAAGCACGCTGTATTGGGCTTCATGATTTAAGCCCCGGTTTTCCGGGGCTTTTCTCCACCAGGGACAGAGGAAGAGTAGACCATGACCATTTCCATCCATGCCAGCGCATTTGACGTCAACAGCTGGTATCAAAAAATCACCTTAACCTTTATTAATGAGAGCGGTAATGCGGTCGATATGAACCATGCCGCAATATCGTTCACGGCCTCCGGGCACATCGTTCCATGGGGAAATAGCGGCGGTACGCTCAAAGGGAACCTGCCGCTTACGCTGAATGAGAGTTCGTATGGCACGCTGGAAACTAACAACATCATCATTAATAACAGCGATGCATTACTTCTTCAGCCGGGCGAACGCGGGACGCTCTCTTTCAGCCTCGCGGCGACACAGGTGCCGGTAAAAATGTCCACCATCACCTTGATGCTGGCGTCATCGTCATCCGAAGACACAGAGTCTGAAACCTTATCCGATGAGGAGACGCCAGCGATACCCGCCGCAGATGAACACCCCGCCGAACCCGATGCGCCGGAAAAGGATAACAACCTTCAGGAACGCGGCCTTACGCTTAACGTTAGCGAGTTGAATACCGCGAGTTGGTATCAACGCGTCACCTTTACGCTGACCAACCTCTACGCCCAGGCGGTAGATCTCAATCAGCTTCAACTGAATTTTACGGCCAGCGCGCACCCCGACCCCTACAGTCCGTTTCAGGGAACAATGCTGGGGAATCAGGCCGTGACGCTGGCCAGCGATGGGGGATGGCCCATCGAGAAGAATACCATCACCATTAATCATGACGGCGCGCTGATGCTGGCGGCGGGGGATACCGCCGAATTACAGTGCTATCTGGCCGCCACGCAGATGCCAGTTGCCATCAGCGATTTGAGCGCGACGTTGGCCCATGCCCCTGCCCGTCAGGGTAAAATTTGCGTTCATTTTCCTGCCATGACGCAGACCGTGGCGCTTAAACCGGCGATTGAGCTGCTGTTTCCTGCCGGCGAAACCCGGCGCTTTGTCGGTGAGTGGGGAGAGGTGCTGACAATAGGCGATCTTAGCGCAGGAACGTATCGGCTTACCGTACCGGTACTGGCGAATGATGAGATGCAAATCGCGCCAGTCGAGTCCTCTTTTACCGTTACGCTGCAAACCGGCGATGCCGCCGCGCAGGTCCAGGTATCCTGTCTGCCGATTGTCCGTTATGCCAGCGTGCGTCTGATGATTGACGCACCTGCGCTTGGTAATGCGAAATTGACCGTTGAGATCGCCGATGCTACGCAAGCGGATGAGCGTACCGTCACGCTTATCGCCAACCAACCTCAGTTAATCACCCGGCTACTGGCGGGGCATCATTATACGGTCAATCTACAGCCTGCGATGATTAATAACCGCTTTATATCGGCCCCCATACAGCTTACGGGTTTTATCCCTGCCGCGGCGCAGGTTGCCGAGGTTGCTGTCGCTTACCAGCAGGCTGCGATCGACACGGCGAGTTTCGTGACGGTGGATGCCACTCTACTGGGCCTGCCTGATGGCGTCGCGCCGCAGCGTTATCTGTTCAGTAGCGGTAAATATCAATACTCATTAATGCTGGAGAGCGGTAGCGATCGGCAGACGTTGGCATTACGCTTTGCGCCCGGGCTGTATGATGTTCAGACGGACGATATTTTCATCGACAGCGTGCCGTGGCGTTGTGAACAGGCCGGGTCGCTACGGTTGTTGCAAAAGGTCAACCATGTGGCGCTGGAGTTTCTGCCCGGCGTGACGCTACAGGTAAAAGGTTGGCCTGATTACCTTGCTCATGGCGGCGTGACGGTTAACGCGCCAGAGACGGTTTCTCTTTATCGCGATATACCGTTTAGCGCGTTGTTTAAATACGATGGTTTTGACGGCGGCGGCGATCCGGTTCCGGCCGCGGAGGTTGACGTGAACGGGGATGGTTTTCTGGATTACGCGACGTTACCGATCCATAAAACCGTTGCGCTGGTGCGCCAGATAGAAAAAGAAGCCGGGCGTAGCGTCATGCCGGTAATGGTCATTTATACCGCGAATGCCAGCGGCGGTAGCGCCCTGGCGGATTTACAGGATGCGCAAAAGCTACGTAACCATTTTGGTAACTTTATTACCCAGTGTCTGGCGGCGCAGTCATACAAAGATGAGACGCATCCTGTCCCGGCTACCTTTGTGCTTAACCCGGATTTTCTGGGGGCGCTACAGCAAGGACCGTATGGCTATACCGTAGTACGGCAAAAAAACAGTGTGCCGGTGAATGCCCAACTGGCGGCGGCGATACAAGCATTACCGGCGATGGCTGGCTTTATCGCGCCTTCGTTGCCGACGTTTAGCGACGATCTCTACGGCTATATTCAGGCGGTGAACTATCTTGTTCGTCAGTTTGCCCCGGACGTGGCTTTTGGCTGGCAGACGAATGTCTGGGCGACAGGAACGGCGGACTGGGTGCTGCGCGATACAGCTGATCCGGTAGCTGAAGGGCTGGCGATCGCCGAATTTATTCATGAACTGGGCGTTTATAGCGGAGAATATGCGCCGGACTTTATTGCGTTTGATAAATTTGAGCGTGACTGTTTCAGTCCTGATGCGCTTGCCCACTATGGCTGGAATGCGACATGCTGGCTTAATTACCTGGCGATGGTCAAACAGGTGACGAAAGCGCTGCTGACGCCCGCCATGCTGTGGCAAATCCCAGGCGGCCATATGCCTACAGTAGAAGAGGGCGTCAGTAAAATCAGCGCTGCGCACTTTGCATCCGGCGGAACCTTTTTTATGGGTGACGCCCGCATTGGCAGCGATCCTGACACGCTCTCTTTGCAGCTACTCAATACGGCCTTAAATAGCGCGACTTACGGCGTCCCGACCGTCGGCGACTTTTTACGTAAAGATAAAGGGTATGACTGGAGCCAGATGCAGGCGCTGAACCTACCGGACTTTAACGTCTTTTCGATCTTATGGGGCGGTGGTTCTACTATCAGTATTACGACAATCCATTCTAACGGTGAAGACGGCGGCTGGCTGGCGGATAAAATGGTAGAGTATTATGCTGCTCCACGCTATTTCAGATAATATCACTGCTTATTTGCATTAATCTGGACTATTAGTTTGAGATTCGAAGGCGCGTTCTTTAGAATCTCTTTTCCTGCGCCCCCTGACCTCTCATTCTTTATGCGTAATTCGTTATTAATTTTCTGTAATCATTTTGTATTAAGAATTGTCTTAATCTTAAAAATATTGCGTATTAGTGCGTTGTGAATACAGAAATACTGCATAGCGATGTTATTTATTATTAATTTAAGCGTTTTTTGAGAGGTTATACTGTGACGCTACATTGAGTAGACAACCGTTAATGAAAAAAATGATGAACGACGCTTTTGCTAAAGATAATAATGAGAATTCATTACACTCTTTTCTTTTTTCTCAGCAGGCTAAACCTCACGCGGCGATTGATGCCTTATTTTCGGCATTGTTGCCATTTGGTCAACCGTTTACGCTGGGTATCGGCGATGAGTTTTATTTACAGGCAAATGATGAACACTACATTGTATTACTGGAGTCTGGCGTTGTTTCTTTCTGTCATAATGACAAACGACTCCATATATCTTCATCGTTTGCGCCATCGGTCGTGGGTATGGTTGACAGCTATGGCGCTACCTATAATGTCCCCGCGCGACCGGAACACTTTTTGCTCGCAGAAACGGTTTGTACCGGTAGATTTGTTCGCCTGCCGGATTTTATAAAAATCGCCGATGAATGCGATTTGTGGCACGACGTGGCCCGTTGTCTGGCTTACCGTCTGATGGTGATGAGCGCGCGCGATCGTGAATTAGTCGGCGTCGATTCTTATCTGAAAGTTCGGGCGCTGCTGACTGAAATCTGGGCTTATCCACAGGCCTACCGGGAAAGCATTATCGTGTTGAATTTTATTCAACGGCGTACCGGGATATCGCGCAGTCGGACCATGAAGATTCTGTCTGAACTAAAAAAAGGCGGGTATATCCATATTGATAATGGGCGGCTGACGGCGCTCGGAAAACTGCCAGTGGCGTATTAATGTACTATATGCAACGATATATTTACATATCTCGACTGAATTTGCCTGTTATCGTTAATAGAATGTTTTACTGAAGGTTGTTATGAAGGCTATTTTTAAAAAGTCAATATGGCTAAAGGAGATGGGCCGAACGGCTGGTGTAAAGTCAATATAAAACAACGTGTTACATCTAGTCCTTTAAAACCAAATGTCGATGATTGCAACTTGCCGTTGGCTTGCTAATAATTAATAACATCGTTATCTCATTATAACGTAAAGATTAACTCACGACGTTGAGTGGCTGTTTTATTGCTTCTGACATTTATATCAGAACAAGAAGACGCTTTTTTTCGCATAAGAAAAAGTCGTGATATTGCTGTGAAGAAATATCAGCAGCCGTTTCGTTAAAAAATCTGATTACCCTCATTTTTATATTTAAAAGGAGCTTGAATGAAAAAGCCTGTACTAGCATTAATGGTCTCTGCGATTGCCTTTGGCGGAATGTTGTCCACCGCGCAAGCGGATACTACAACCGTCACTGGCGGTACGGTAAATTTTGTCGGACAGGTCGTTGACGCCGCCTGTTCTGTTTCCGCTGACTCTGTCGATCAGACCGTGACATTAGGCCAGGTTCGCGCCAGTAAATTAACCGAGGCCGGTATGGTGGCGAATCAAAAAGAAGATTTCACCATTAAACTGGAAGACTGCGATACTCAGACCAGCCAGAATGCGGCGGTGATTTTTAATGGCCAGCAGGACGCAAACCAGCCGGGTTCACTGGCGAATACCGCTGGGGCAGGTTCGGCGACGAATGTGGCATTACAACTTTATGGACCAGATGGCCAGGCGCTGAATATCGGTGAATCGTCCAGTACTGTTACCTTGAACGATGGCGAAAACGTTATTCCGCTTAGCGTGGATTATATCGCTACCGGTACGGCGACTGCCGGTAATGTTAGTGCGACGGCGACATTTAGCATGGTTTATTCCTGATTCCTTATCGGGATTTTTTTCTCGTCTGTTGGGAGGCGAGAAAGGGGCGTTACGCGCGTCACTGCGCGTAACAAACCGACGGCATCAGGATATTACGCAGATGAAAAAAAACGTACCGATTTTCCTTCGATTATTGCTACTGCTGTCGGCGGCCGGCCTGTCGTTTGCCGCGCAGGCGGGAGGCATTGCGCTGGGCGCGACCAGAGTGATTTATCCGCAGGGAAGTAAGCAAACCTCCTTGCCGATTATTAATTCTTCTGCCAGCAATGTTTTTTTAATTCAGTCATGGGTCGCCAATGCCGATGGTTCACGCTCGACGGATTTTATCATCACGCCGCCTCTCTTTGTGATCCAGCCTAAAAAAGAAAATATATTACGTATTATGTATGTCGGGCCGTCATTACCGACCGATCGCGAAAGCGTATTTTATTTAAACAGTAAAGCGATACCCTCTGTCGATAAAAATAAATTGACCGGCAACTCCCTGCAAATTGCGACGCAAAGCGTGATTAAGCTATTTATCCGCCCGAAAAATCTGGCGGAGGTGCCAGCTCATGCCCCGTCGACGCTTCGCTGCCGTAACGAGCGCGGCCAGCTAACGATTACTAACCCTTCGCCGTACTACGTTTCGATGGTTGAACTGTACAGCGCGGGGAAAAAACTGCCGAATACTATGGTACCGCCGAAAGGCGCGATCACTCTCCCGGCGACGCCCGGCCAGGTATCTTTGCGCACGGTAAACGATTTTGGCGCAACGACGCCAGCACGCGTTTGTCCAGCTTCATGATGTTATGCGTAATCAGCTTTTCATGACGCGATATTACTCCAGCGTAGCTAAACCCGTATTAACCCCGCTGGCGTTGGCTATCGCACTGGCGCCTGCGCCGGGGTGGGCGGAAAACTATTTCAACCCGGCATTTCTGTCTGACGACCCGTCTGCGGTGGCCGACTTATCGACCTTTTCCCGTAATGCCCAGGCGGCGGGAATGTATCGCGTTGACGTTTACCTGAACAATACGTTTCTCGCGACCAGAGACATTGCCTTCCAGGCGGTGAAGACGACGGGAAAAAGCGCGCCCACCGATGACAGCGGATTACGCGCCTGCCTGACGCCTGAAATGCTTAAAAATATGGGGGTAAACACCGGGGCGTTTCCACTGTTGGCGAAGGCGGCGGCGGGAAGTTGCCCGGATCTCGCCAGTGCGATACCGGCCGCCCGGACCCGCTTTGATTTTGCGCAGCAACGTCTCGACATTAGCATCCCGCAGGCGGCGATGGTTGCCAGCGCCAGAGGCTATATCCCACCGCAATACTGGGATGAAGGTATTAACGCGTTGCTATTGAATTACACCTTTACCGGCGCGAATAGTCAGGATCGGAGCCCAGGCGGCAGTGCGGAGAACAGCTATTTTCTTGGATTGAATAGCGGCCTTAATCTGGGGGCCTGGCGGTTACGCGACTACTCCACATGGAACGCGAATAGCGGCGATCAGAATAGCGACAGCGACTGGCAGCACATCAGTACCTATCTGGAACGTGATGTGGTCTTTTTGCAGGGAGAACTGACGGCAGGCGATAGTTATACCCCCTCCGCATTATTCGACAGCCTTCCTTTTCGCGGGCTACAACTGGCGTCTGACGACAATATGTTGCCAGACAGCATGAAGGGCTTCGCGCCGACCATTCACGGCATTGCCAGAAGCAACGCGCAAGTGACCATTCGGCAAAACGGCTACATCATCAATCAGCGCTATGTGCCGCCCGGGGCATTTACTATTAATGATCTCTATCCTACCGCCGCCAACGGCGATTTGACTGTGGAAGTCAAAGAGTCCGACGGTTCTATTAATCGCTATAACGTGCCCTATTCCGCCGTGCCGATTCTACAACGAGAAGGGCGGCTGAAGTATGCGGCGACGGTGGCGGAGTATCGCAGCGATAGTAGTCAAAAAGAGAAGGTGAAATTCAGTCAGGCGACCTTGATATGGGGGTTACCGCATGGTTTTACGCTGTATGGCGGAACACAACTTTCCAGTCATTATCACGCGCTGGCGATCGGCAGCGGCGCAAATCTGGGCGACTGGGGCGCGGTGTCGCTGGATGTCACCCAGGCTACCAGTACGCTGGCGGATAATAACACCTACCAGGGGCAATCGCTGCGTTTCCTGTATGCCAAATCGCTTGCACAGTCAGGAACCAATTTACAGCTTATGGGCTATCGCTATTCAACCTCGGGCTTTTATACGCTGGATGATACCACGTGGAAACGGATGAGCGGCTATGACGATGACAGTCGGACTGACAGCGATAAAAGCAGGCCGGAATGGGCGGATTATTACAATCTCTATTGTACCAGGAGGGGGAAAGTACAACTCGATATCAATCAACAGCTAGGCGGGTTGGGATCGCTTTTTATTACCGGCAGTCAGCAAAGTTACTGGCACACTGATGAAAAGGATTCTTTGTTGCAGGTGGGATACAGCGATACGCTGGCGGGTATTGCATGGAGTGTTTCTTATAACAATAACAAATCCGCAGGCGATGCGGAGCGCGATCAAATTTTCGCGCTGAATATCTCGGTGCCGCTAAGTCAATGGCTGCAACACGATGATGAGGTTACGCGCCATCACAATGTTTACGCTACCTTTAGCACCAGTACGGATAAACAGCATAACGTTACGCAGAATGCGGGCCTTAGCGGCACACTGCTGGACGAAAATAATCTTAGTTACAACATACAGCAAGGTTATCAGAATCACGGTATTGGCGAAAGCGGCTCCGCCAGCCTGGAATACGATGGGGCGAAAGGCAACGCCAACATTGGCTATAACGTTAGCGATAACGGCGATTACCAGCAGGTGAATTATGGCCTGAGCGGCGGCCTGGTGGCGCACGCGCATGGAGTGACGCTAAGCCAGCCGCTGGGCAACACCAATATTTTGATTGCCGCGCCGGGCGCAGCCAACGTCGGCGTTGTCGACCAGCCGGGTATTCATACGGACGCGCGTGGCTATGCGGTGGTGCCGTATGCGACAACATATCGCCAAAACCGTATGGCGCTGGACGTTAACGCGATGGCTGATGATGTCGATATTGATGACGCGGTGACTCGCGTTGTGCCGACCGAAGGCGCGCTGGTTCTGGCCCGCTTTAAAGCGCGAGTCGGCGCGCGTGCCCTGGTAACGCTGAATCATAACGGTAAGCCTGTACCCTTTGGCGCAACGGTGACGGTGAATGATCGTCATGCGGAGGCGATTGTTGACGAGGCCGGGGAAGTCTATCTTTCCGGGTTGTCAGCGCAAGGCATTCTGCACGTTCGCTGGGGGAACCTGCCGGATCAACAGTGTGTCGCGTCCTATCATCTCTCTTCCTCCCGTCAGATTCTGAGTCGACAACATGCGGAGTGTCATTAAATGAAAATACCTCTTTTATTTGCTCTGCTGGTGGGAAGTGTCGTATCGCAGTACGCATTCGCAGACGTGTGTAAAAACGTTAACGGTGTACCTTCCAGTATTAATTACGATTTAACGACCACTCTGACGGCAGAACAAAACCAGGTGGGAAAGACGGTTCAACTGGAAAAAAGCCAGGAAGTTAATGTACAGGCGGTGTGTCCCGCCGGCGCGGCGACCAATAGCCAGACTTATCGCTCCTATGTGTCGCCATATCCGATCGTAGAAACGAGCGGTAACTGGAAATATTTAAAGCTGGACCCGGACTATCTTGAAGGCGGAATGCGAATTGAGGATTCTTCGGCGGGCGATATCTATCCGCCAATGAACAATGTCCTGATGGGATATGATGAAAATGTGAAAGCGGGTCAACCGTTTTACGTTCGTGACTCAAATCTGGAGTTTCAGCTCAAAATTGTTAAACCGTTCGTCGGCACGGTGAATATTAGTCCTAAGACTATGTTCAATGTTTATGTCATGACCGCCGCAGGCGATCCGCTGACAGATGTCGTGTACAGCATTCTTTATAGTGGAACGGTGACCGTACCGCAAAGCTGCGAAATCAACGCCGGACAAACGATTCTGGTGAATTTCGGCGCATTGTACAGTGGCAATTTCAACCATGCAGGCCAAAAGCCGGAGGGGGTACGAGCGAAAAAATTTAGCGTACCGGTAAAGTGCAGCGGCCTGGATTCGCAGGTCAATTTAACAATGCGCCTTATCGCTACGCCGGATAGCCACGTTCCCCAGGCTATCGCTTCGGATAATGCGGATGTCGGCGTAGTGGTCGAAACCGATGAAGGAAACGCGCTTATCCCCAATGATGCACAGAGCGTCGCGCCTTTTATCACCGATAGCGCCGGACGCGCTAACATCACATTGCAAGCCTACCCGGTGAGTACAACAGGCGAAACGCCAGCGGAAGGGGCGTTTACCGCGCTGGCCAGCCTGCGAGTGGACTTTGACTAAATGAACAGATCACACTGCGCTCTTTTTGCCATGGGACTGATGCTGTGTCCACAAATCAATGCCAGCGCTGACGACCTCGCTTATAACCTCGAATTTACCGGCACTATTGTGGCGCAAACCTGCGACATAGATATTTCCAGCCTCAGTCAAAGTATTGATTTAGGGCAGTTTGCGGTCGGCGATTTTCCTTCGACAGGAACAACGACAAAATTTAAGCCCTTTAATATCAACCTCAAAAATTGTTCCCGAGGAATTGCCGGGGCGAAGATCTGGTTTACCGGCGAACCCGATCCGGACAATCCCGCGCTACTGGCGATAACCGATACCGGAATGGGAAGCGGAAACATGTTAGCAAGCGGGGTAGGGGTGGAAATTCTGAATGATGATCAGGATACCATCAGTATCAATAATGCCGACTCGGTGGTCTATCCGTTGAAAGCCGGACGCAACACGCTGTCTTTTTATATTCGCTATAAATCGACCCGGCCTACGGTCACGTCCGGGAACGCGACGGCGGTCATGTATTTCGATATGCAGTATGAATGAGGAGCCATCGTAATTATGCGTAACGATATCCTGTACGGCATCGGGATGCTGCTGGCGGCATCCGGCGTCCAGGCGCATGATGGCCGGGTCTATGTCTCCGGAACCATCACGGACAATACGTGTTCGCTCTCTCCAGACTCGGAAAATATTAACGTGGCGATGGGCGCGGTTTCTCAACGGCAGTTTTATCGCGCAGGCGACGGTTCCGCATGGCAACCTTTTGCTATCGATTTACAAAACTGCGGCAGCACTGCCAGCGGCGTAACGGTCAGTTTTAGCGGTGCGGGGGACAGCCGTAATACGGATTTATTGGCGCTTACCGCAGGGGAAAGCGACGCTTCAGGCATTGGGATTGCGCTTTATGATCAAAATAAAACCTTAATCCCACTGGGGCAGGAGAGTGATGTAGTGACGCTCAGTCCGGGCCAGGCGTCGGCGCATCTGCAATTTTACGCGCGTTATCTTGCCGATGGCGGCACGGTAACGCCCGGGGATGCCAATGCCTCCGCAACCTTCATTCTTGCCTATGAATAAGTTCTTTTTACGCTGCGCAATATATTGGTGCTTGCTTCCCATATCATGGGCGCAGGCTGGCGTGGTGATTGGCGGTACTCGCTTTATCTATCATGCGGACGCCCCGGCATTAAGCGTACCGGTAAGTAACCATTCAGAAGCGTCCTGGTTAATTGATACGCATATTTTACCTGGCGGCCGCTGGCCCGGAACCAAAAACGAAGGGAATATCACGCCCTTCGTGGTCACGCCGCCATTATTTATGCTTTCAGCGCGCCAGGAAAACACGCTGCGGGTGGTTTATACCGGCGAACCGCTACCCGCCGACAGGGAAAGTCTGTTTACCTTGAGTATCGCCGCTATTCCCTCCGGTAAACCGGAAGCGAACCGTGTACAAATGGCGTTTCGTTCGGCTTTAAAATTGCTCTATCGCCCTGAGGGACTCGCCGGCAATCCGCAGCAGGCCTACCGGCATCTGAGCTGGTCGCTTACCCCTGATGGCGCGACGGTACGCAATCCGACACCCTATTACGTTACGCTCTTTTTATTACGCGCTAACAAGCGCGCCCAGGACAACGCCGGGGTCGTGGCTCCCTTTGCAACGCGTCAAACGGACTGGTGCCGGCACACGGTTCGCTGCACTGTGCGCTGGCAAAGTATTAATGACTATGGGCGGGTAATGCCAGCGCAAACCGTGGATCTGACGCGTATTCATTAACCTATTTTTCAGGCGTCTCCCGATAGCGGGAGGCTTTCCGATCTTATCGAACGAGACTTTTATTATGTATTATCACGCGTTAAAACTTTCCCGACTGGCGATGTTGACGTTGGCAGGCGTTGCCGTATCCGCCTCGGCAATCGCCGCCGATTCTGCCCCGACGTCGCAAATTGGTCCGACGGCGGAAGCCTACATCGTCAGTCATCCGGATAAAGTGGGAGAGGTGGTGGCAACGTATTTGGCCGAACATCCGGAATTTTTGGTCGCCGCCAGCGAGACATTGCATCAGCGTCAGCAGATTGCGCAACAACAGGCATATGTTCAACTGGCATTACAGTATCGTGCTGAGTTGCTCAGTAGCAGCAGTCCTTCCGTTGGGCCCAACGAGGCAAAAGCGGTGGTGGTGATGTTCTTTGATTACCAGTGCTCGTGGTGTAGCAAAATGGCGCCTGTGGTCGAAAACCTGATTAAGGCGAACCCGGATACCCGGTTTATTTTCAAAGAGTTTCCTATTTTTTCCTCCCGCTGGCCGGTATCCGGACTGGCGGCAAGAGTCGGCGAACAGGTATGGCTTACCCAGGGTGGGGCGAAATATCTCGACTGGCATAATGCGCTTTATGCCACAGGGAAGGTGGAAGGCGCGTTAACGGAACACGATGTCTACACCCTGGCGCAACATTATCTAACGCCGACGCAGTTGGCCGCCGTAAAAGAAGCGCAAAGCAGCGGTGCAGTACATGATGCGCTCCTCACTAACCAGGCACTGGCGCAGCATATGGATTTTAGCGGCACGCCTGCTTTTGTCGTCATGCCTCAGACGCAAAACGGTGATGTAAAACGGGTGACCGTGATCTCGGGAAGCACGACTCAGGATATGTTGCAAATGGCGATTCAGAAAGCGAAGGGATAGTGTTCACTTGTCGGGAAGCGAAAGCTTCTCGTTATTAACCGCCACCAGAAGTGCAGGAAGGCTTATTATGCATGTCAGACACTATGTGGTGCCCGCGTTGTGGTTGCCGCTCATGGTTATCGGTGCGGCGCAGGCGGGAAGCCAGATACGGTTTCAGGGAACGGTTGTTGAAGCAGGATGCTGGAATGAGACGGGGGTACTGGAAGTGCGTTGCCATCGGCAGGACGGTATTGAGCGCCATATTATCGTGGAGAATATGACTACGTCGATCGCTTCACCGTATGCGATGGTGGAACCTCATTACCTGGATGAGGACAAACAGCTGGCGCTGCTGCGGATTATTTATGACTGAACATAGTATGCACATCTGAAGGAGGCATAATAACGGTGGTTAAGTGCTCCGTTGCTTAAAAACAGAGATGATAACCACCGAAAATATCCGCTTAGTGATCGCCTTATCTTCTCGTACAGCGCTAGAGGCGTATTGGAAGATAAAATAAGGCGAGCATCGCCAGAAATATAGAAATGATTACTGCGATGATATTTTTATGTCGGTATGGTTTTTTACAGGTATAGGGCTGGGGAAGGTCGCTTGTATCAATAACGATCTTTTCATTTATTTTTATACCATGCCTCGGTAAGGTCATAAGTAATTCCTGTAAACCTATTTTTAAGATTGGGGCGTAATAGATAAATTGGCTGTGTCAGGTTAGTATCGCTGATAAATTTGCCCCGTCCCCCCCAAACGGCGTACGCAACACCTTCACGGATAATCAATTCATGATGTGCGTTTTCTATTAAATAGCTCAGGCGCCGGGCCCGCATAAATGCTATTTTGAACGCTGCATTACTGCTCAAAGACGTGATTTTTCTTAATCATTTATTGTAAATAAACTCATTATTTATTTTATGCTGTCTCATGATTACTCCATTTGTGCTTTCAGGCCATGATATCCCACTTGTTCCGTATAGTCAGCATCGTTGCAACGTGTCCGCTATGCTATGAGCAAGGATAGGTTGGGGCGACAGGCCTGAGAAATCAACTGTCATTAAATTGGCTAAATTGTTTAAGTGAAATAAATGTTATTGTTTTTGTGTTCTTTTTATAAGCATGTTGATCCTGTTTTATCAATATTTAATGAGGTATGCATATAACGCGTCGTTTAAGGATTCTTAAACCATTTTTTTGAGCGACAAATAATATGTGTGTCATTATTTTTTATTCAATTGATGAGAATTGTCTGTTGTGATTCATTAATTTGAAAATGCGGTTGGTCACAAAAAAGGACATAAAAATAATATTTTGCTGCCGTTTATGTTTAATTTTATTAAGTGTTGCTATGATTTTAGGTTAAGCATTTTTTATGTGCTTGAATGATAATTTATGTTACCTAGTGTAACGTTTATTTCGGCCTATTGGTCGGTCTTATGGATGCTATAGGATATAGGTAAAAAGAACTAAATAAATATTCGATGATGACTTGCTTTCTCAGGGTGAAATTTTATGAGTTAATAGCGGTATAAAATATTTTTATGATTTTTTTGTTATTGCGTTATACGTAGTGACTATGCTGCACATCTTCAGAATATTACGTTGGACGGGCAGAGAAATTGCCTCTGCATTGCAGAAGTCTCATAACGTATAGTCTGGAGATCATTATGTACGTAAATTAACAGTCCTCACTCGTCATGCCTGTACCAAGAGCGCTGATGAATCAGAAAATTGATACCGATAACGCGATGGTGCAAAACCATAACGCCATATACCAACAGCTCCTCGACCAAATTCGTGAGGACAATACATATAAACATGCCGTTATTACCCTTAATCCTTATGGCACCGCGCCGTTAAGCCTTTATCCTGGTGTCTGAGTTGAAAGCAGCGAACCGGGTATCGTGGAGTTTCTGGTTTTTGACAACGGTAATTACCGTTCCCGCGAAGATAATGTCAATCTGCCGCCATCGGATAACGACCGCATGAGAGTTGTTTTATTTATTGATGTCGTCAACACGCATGGTGTGATCCGGAACGATATTATTGATATGTTCCATATAATCAGCAATTTCCTGCGAGGTTTACAGCCCTTTAATGCCTTTGACATTTTTACCTTTCGTGAAGTCAAATCCGCCACGGCCTTTACCGATAAAGGAATCCAGTGCGACGGTACTGAATGTACTGTCTGCGACCTGTTTACCTTTGATATCAAATTTGACAATACGCTGTACCAGCGGTTTTGTGTTGTAGTGTTTGAATTTGGCCGTTTTCGACACATGCTGCATGCCGTTCTTCGGATCGGCTGCATGAGACATCATCGCCTTCAGAGCGTTACCGCTAATTTCCACGCTCATTACGTCGTTAGTAAAAGGATACATACTTAGAACATCACCGATCAGGTAATCATCGTCATATCAATAATGGTGTGATGGAGGGCACCGTTGTAGTGATGGCTGAGCTGGCAGGTTTTCAGGTATTGCTTACAGCGATAGAGTTGCACTCCTGAGGGGGAAATGACCGTTTCGGATCCCTCCCTGAGTTACGGAACAGCGGGGCAAATCACATCAATCTTTGTTATCAGTTATCCAAAAGGTAAAGCTTAGTACAACACTAAATCTGCGGTATGACCTAAAAAGATGAAGTGTTGATTTAATAATAAACATTGAGTTATTTTTTATAAAAAAACATTTCTCGACATATTATTTTTAAATACTTTTATCCTGCGTGATGTGAGATTTATATCACTATTCTATAACTAGATTTGGTTAAACTTTGACACCGGAGTAAAACATATTCATTGATGAATAAAATATAACTATGGGAAATATATTCAATGTCTCTGATAAAGCGAACAGTATTATTTAGTCTCTTACTTACAATATCTACTGTTTTTAGCCATTCTGTACATGCACTGGAATATAAGAATTCATTTGGATCAATTAATGCCGGTTATGCTGACTGGAATAGTGGATTCGTCAATGTACATCGTGGGGAGGTGTGGAAAGTAACTGCTGACTTTGGTGTCAACTTCAAAGAGGCAGAATTCTATTCATTTATTGAAAGCAACGTGTTAAATCACGCTGTTGCTGGAAGAAATCATACTGTTTCTGCCATGACTCATGTACGACTCTTTGATTCAGATTATACTTTCTTCGGCAAGATATATGGTCAATGGGATAACTCATGGGGCGATGACCTCGATATGTTTTATGGAGCGGGGTATTTAGGTTGGAGCGGGAGTTGGGGGTTCTTCAAACCCTATATTGGTCTGCATAATCAATCTGGTGATTATGTCTCGCAGAAATATGGGCAGACAAGCGGCTGGAATGGCTATGTTATTGGCTGGACTGCAGCCTATAATTTTAATTTATTTGGTGAAGATTTTGTTTTATCTGACTGGAATGAAATCGAACTAGATAGAAATGACGCTTATACGGAGCAGCAATTCGGTCGAAATGGATTAAATGGTGGATTAACACTGGCATGGAAATTTTATCCCCGCTGGAAAGCTACTGTGACATATCGTTATTTCGCGAACAAACTAGGTTATGACGGATATGGAGACCAGATGATTTATATGGTCGGATATTCATTTTAAATAAAATCAAAGGAGTTGAAATGAAAAAAACAGTCATTGCCAGCATGATTGGACTGGCGCTTTGTGCGACAAGTACGATATCTGTCGTGCACGCGGCTGCCGAAAAACGCCCGAACTTGGTTTTTATTGTGGCAGATGATCTTGGCTATGGTGATTTGGCGACTTACGGTCACCAGATAGTGAAAACCCCGAATATTGACCGCCTGGCGAAAGAAGGGGTCAAATTCACTGAATACTATGCGCCGGCTCCTTTGTGTTCTCCTTCCCGCGCCGGGATGTTAACAGGCCGTATGCCCTTCCGCACCGGTGTACGCTCCTGGATCCCTGAAGGTACTAATGTTTCTATTGGACGTAACGAATTGACCATAGCCAATCTGCTGAAACAGCAGGGTTACGATACCGCGATGATGGGTAAACTGCATCTCAACGCCGGGGGCGATCGTACCGATCAGCCGCAGCCGAAAGAGTTAGGTTTTGATTACTCGCTGGTGAACCCGGCTGGCTTTGTGACCGATGCTACGCTGGATAATGCCAAAGAGCGCCCGCGTTACGGCGTCGTTCACCCAACCGGCTGGATGCGTAACGGCAAACATATTGATCGTGCCGATAGCATCAGCGGCGAATTTGTCAGTTCTGAAGTGGTGAACTGGCTAGATAACAAGAAAGACGACAAACCGTTCTTCTTATACGTTGCCTTTACGGAAGTTCACAGCCCGCTGGCCTCGCCGAAAAAATACCTCGATATGTATTCACAATACATGAGCGAATACCAGAAGCAGCATCCCGATCTGTTCTACGGCGACTGGGCGGATAAACCGTGGCGCGGTACCGGTGAATATTACGCCAATATCAGCTATATGGATGCGCAAGTCGGTAAAGTACTGGATAAAATTAAAGCGATGGGGGAAGAAGATAATACCATTGTCATCTTCACCAGTGATAACGGCCCGGTGACGCGTGAAGCGCGTAAAGTCTACGAGCTGAACCTCGCAGGCGAGACTGACGGTCTGCGCGGACGTAAAGATAACCTGTGGGAAGGCGGTATTCGCGTTCCGGCAATTATCAAATACGGTAAACACATTCCACAGGGCGTCGTTACCGATACGCCGGTGTATGGTCTGGACTGGATGCCGACGCTGGCGAACATGATGGATTTCAAACTGCCGACTGATCGTACATACGACGGGCAATCGCTGGTTCCGCTGTTGGAGCAGAAAACGTTAAAACGTAATAAGCCGCTGATCTTCGGTATTGATATGCCGTTCCAGGATGATCCGACCGATGAGTGGGCGATCCGCGACGGTGACTGGAAAATGATCATCGATCGTGAAAATAAACCTAAATACCTCTATAACCTGAAAAAAGATCGGTTCGAAACGCTGAACCAAATTGGCAAACAGCCTGAAATTGAAAAACAGCTGTATGGCAAGTTCCTGAAAATGAAACAGGACATCGATAACGACTCATTAATGAAAGCCCGTGGCGACAAACCAACGCCGGTGACCTGGGGCTAAAAGGATAATTATAAAAAATTAAGTATGCCACTTAGGGCTCTGCCCGCCTGATTCAGCGCCCTCGTGCTGAGTCAGGTTCTTTTATTTTAGGGATACGGAAAATATGCAACGGAAAAGCTGTCAGGTAATGATCAAACCGACCGGGTCGGTGTGTAATCTTGATTGTAAATATTGCTTCTATCTGGAAAAGGAAATGCTCTATCCCGATAGAAAAAACCATTACAAGATGACGGAAGAAACGCTAGCGTTGTTTGTGCAACAGCATATTGCGGCGCAGGACGTAGATGAAGTGATTTTTGCGTGGCAGGGTGGGGAACCGACGCTGATGGGGCTGCCATTTTACCGCCAGGCGGTAGCGCTCCAGCAACGTTATGCTAATGGAAAAGCCATCGTTAATACTTTTCAGACCAATGGCATTCTGATTGATGATGAATGGGCAAGATTCTTCAGGGCGCATGACTTTCTGGTTGGTATTTCGATTGATGGCGATGCGGCGCTGCACGACGAATGGCGGGTAACTCGCGCAGGGCAACCTACCCATCATAAAGTTGAACAGGCGATAAAATGCCTGGCGAGTCATGGCGTTGAATTTAATACTCTCACGGTGGTGAGTCAGAGCAATATGCTACACCCGCAGCGGGTTTATGCGTATCTGAAATCTATCGGCAGCCGCTATATGCAGTTTATTCCGCTAGTGGAAAGAGCGGCAAATAAAGACGGAATGCTGGCGCATCCGCAGGACGAGAAAACCGCAGTAACCCCCTGGTCAGTGGACGGATTACAGTTTGGAAAGTTCCTGAATGCCATTTTTGATATCTGGATCCGCGAAGATATTGGTGATATCGGCATTCAACTCTTTGAACAAACGCTGGCGGCATGGTGTGGACTCCCCCCTCAGGTTTGCGTTTTTGCGCCCGTTTGCGGTAGCGCTTTTGCAATGGAAATGAATGGCGATGTGTATAACTGCGATCATTTCGTTTACCCGCAATATAAGCTCGGCAATATTAACGACACGCCGCTGCGTCAGATGAATAATAGCGCGCAAAACCAGCAGTTTGGTCTCGATAAAAGCCGCACGATGGCGCAGGAATGCCATACCTGCCCGTGGCAATTCGCCTGTTATGGCGGTTGCCCTAAACACCGCTTTTTGCCTTCGGCTTGCGGACCGATGAAGCAAAACTATCTTTGTGCCGGCTATCAGTGCTTTTTCTCTCATACCGCGCCGATGATGAAAGCGATGAAAACCCTTTACGTAAATAACCTGTCACCGGCGGAGATCCGGTCTGTTTTTTTTAAGTAATGCTCAAGGAGGAACGCATGTTTGCCAATATTAATGTGGACTGCTGTAAAACGCCGGGATGTAAAAATCTGGGCGTGTTGAACAGTCCGGATTATGTCCGCCAGGGAAAAGATGTTCTTTGTCGGGAATGTGGTTTCCTGTTTCCTGTTATTTCCGCTGGGGCGTTAAATCTTTTTCGCCACACGGTAAACCGGGGATGGAAAGGCCTGGTCAAACAGTGTCCTGCCTGCGGCAGCACCTCATTAAAGAAATACGGCTTCTCGACTCAGGGAGAACACCGCATGGCGTGTAGTCAGTGTCGGAAAACGTTCATCGTCCCCGAAAAGGCAAAAAGCGATTGCCGACAGGACGAGCTGGCAACCCTAATTGAGGAAGGGACATCGCTTGCCGGGATCCGCTCACAGCTGAAATTAGACAGCACAGGCCTTAACCGGGCGCTGTTTAAACTATCCCGTAATGCAAACCTTGCGGAGCGATGCCAGCAGTTTCCGGCCTTCGATATCGCACTCAGCACCCGCGCTTTCCGGGTGAACTATAACGGTGGAGACAGCAGCCTGTATGTTCTGGTGACGGCAGAAGAACAAAGCGGAAGGGTGGTGGCGATTTCGTCAAATTATTCAGCACAGCCGCTGGATAAAGCCTGGCAGTATCAGTCGTATTATGAAGAACGGCTACCTCCGGGAACACTGGCGCATATGGTGCAACGTAAGGAAGCGATTACAGCGCGCCGCGAAACTTTATTTGATATCGATTACGGTCCGGCCTCGTTATATAAGAATGACTCCGGAATGATCGTAAAGCCGGTGTTGCCTGCCTACCGCCATTTTGAACTGGTGCGGATGCTGACGGACGAACGCTCCTTAAACGTTCAGCATTACCTCGATCATGAATGCTTTATTCTGGGGGGATGCATGATGGCGAACATGCCGCATGTCCATCAGGGCCGTTGCCATATTTCATTTGTCAAAGAACGCGGTACGACGCCGCTGCAAAAAGATATTCCGCCACGCCTGTTTTTAAGCGGCGGTATCCGTAACAATGTCTGGCGTACTTTTTCTACCCGCGATTATGCTATGGCGGTGTGTAATCTCACCGGTAATAAAAAAATTACCCAGCAACGTTATGCTACGTTACAAGGCGCGACGGCGTTCATTAATTATCTGTATGCGCATCCTTTTTTGGCGCAGCTTAATCGTCTGTCACCGGCAAATGTGACGGCAACGCTGGATTATCTGAAGTATGAATATAATCAATCCCGTAAGGTCGGATAACGCATCGCATGCCGTGTGATAGAGCTGAATCGATGGCTTTTGATTATCAGCACAACCCTCTCCAGCGTATCTATTTCGTTGTTCCAGCAAGGAACGACAACGATATACTGGAGAGATCATGGGGCCGTTCAAACATCAAAAGAATACGCTTCTTGGCCCGTGTCTTTCCGTCAATCAGAGGATTGATAAGCAAAATGCGATGGTGCTCAACCATACGGCGATTTATGAGCACAGCCTCAGCCAGATTACAGAAAGTAATACAGTACAAAATGCGTTGATTATTCTTAATCCGTTTATGGCCGCGCCATCTCTTGCCAG
The DNA here is from genome assembly GCF_051703725.1 of Salmonella sp. NW645. Classification (NCBI taxonomy): domain Bacteria; kingdom Pseudomonadati; phylum Pseudomonadota; class Gammaproteobacteria; order Enterobacterales; family Enterobacteriaceae; genus Salmonella; species Salmonella sp. NW645. The sequence continues at coordinate 469,341 of NZ_JAMMKR010000002.1, forward strand.
CCTGGCGAGAGCGATATTATCGATCCGCAGGCGGGCAGTGAGGCGATGGGGCTGCTAATTTTACAGGAGATTGCGCCTACGGAGAAAACCGTGCTTTTTGAAGCGACCATGACGTCAGGTTACTACAAAAACGCGGAAACGAACGGGGAAGGCTATCGCTACGATATTACCAGTTTCCGGGTGTATAAAATGGATCTGTACGCGTAGCGGTCTATCGTCAATGACTGACTGCACTAAAAAAGTCCGGCGTAAGTCGGACTTCATTTCGTAAAAAACGAGCTATTCATCATATATAATCTAATTTTAACGATGAGTCAGGCGAGGTAAGATAGTAGATTCGAAGAATTCACCTGATTGAGAGAATAAAAAGTGAAACATCTGCACCGATTTTTTAGCAGCGATGCCTCTGGGGGCATCATTCTCATCATCGCCGCTGCGCTGGCTATGCTGATGGCCAATATGGGCGCGACCAGTGGATGGTATCATGATTTTCTGGAGACGCCGGTTCAGCTACGGGTTGGGGCGCTTGAAATCAACAAAAACATGCTGCTGTGGATCAACGATGCGCTGATGGCCGTGTTTTTCCTGTTGATTGGCCTGGAAGTTAAGCGCGAACTGATGCAAGGCTCGTTAGCCAGTCTGCGCCAGGCCGCTTTTCCGGTGATTGCCGCCATCGGCGGGATGATTGTACCGGCATTGCTTTATCTGGCCTTTAACTACTCCGATCCGGTCACTCGCGAGGGCTGGGCTATTCCTGCCGCGACGGATATTGCCTTTGCGCTGGGCGTGCTGGCGCTGTTGGGCAGCCGGGTTCCGCTGGCGCTGAAAATTTTCCTGATGGCGCTGGCGATCATCGATGATCTCGGCGCCATCGTTATTATCGCACTGTTTTATACCAGCGATCTTTCTATCGTCTCGCTGGGCGTGGCGGCGTTCGCGATTGCCGTGCTGGCGCTGCTGAACCTGTGCGGCGTCAGACGGACAGGGGTATATATTCTGGTCGGGGCAGTGCTGTGGACGGCGGTACTGAAGTCCGGCGTTCACGCAACGCTGGCAGGCGTCATTGTCGGCTTCTTTATTCCGCTGAAAGAAAAACACGGTCGCTCGCCGGCGAAGCGTCTGGAGCATGTTCTGCACCCGTGGGTCGCGTACCTGATCCTGCCGCTCTTCGCTTTTGCGAATGCCGGCGTTTCTCTTCAGGGCGTCACGATTGACGGTCTGACCTCCATGCTGCCGTTGGGAATTATTGCCGGTCTGCTGATTGGTAAGCCGCTGGGGATTAGCCTGTTTTGCTGGCTGGCGCTGCGTTTCAAGCTGGCGCATCTGCCGCAGGGGACCACTTATCAGCAAATCATGGCGGTCGGCATTTTGTGTGGCATTGGCTTTACGATGTCCATCTTTATCGCCAGCCTGGCATTTGGCAATGTCGATCCGGAACTTATTAACTGGGCGAAATTGGGCATTTTGATTGGTTCATTGCTCTCCGCAGTGGTGGGGTATAGCTGGTTGCGCGCGCGTTTGAACGCGCCGGCATAACCAGTACGAAGGAAAGGGGGAGCGATGTATCGCTCCCTTGCGACATTGAACAGGGAGAGGAATGAGCATGTCTCATATTAACTACAACCATCTTTATTACTTCTGGCATGTCTATAAAGAAGGTTCTGTCGTGGGTGCCGCAGAGGCGCTTTTTCTGACGCCGCAAACCATTACTGGTCAAATTAAAGCCCTGGAAGAGCGTTTACAGGGGAAGCTATTTAAACGTAAGGGACGCGGTCTTGAGCCCAGCGAACTGGGCGAGCTGGTTTTTCGCTATGCGGACAAAATGTTTACGCTAAGCCAGGAGATGCTGGATATCGTCAATTACCGCAAAGAATCAAACCTGTTGTTTGATGTCGGCGTCGCCGATGCTTTATCCAAGCGTCTGGTCAGCAGCGTTCTGGATGCGGCGGTGGTGGTGGACGAACCCATACATCTGCGTTGCTTTGAGTCGACGCACGAAATGTTGCTCGAACAGCTCAGCCAGCACAAGCTGGATATGATTATCTCCGACTGCCCGATAGATTCCACGCAGCAGGAGGGGCTATTCTCAGTCAAAATCGGCGAATGCAGCGTCAGTTTCTGGTGTACGAATCCGCTTCCTGAAAAAGCGTTCCCTGCCTGCCTGGAAGAGCGACGGTTGCTGGTGCCGGGACGTCGCTCAATGCTGGGGCGTAAGTTGTTGAACTGGTTTAATTCGCAGGGGTTGCAGGTTGAGATCCTCGGTGAATTTGATGACGCGGCCTTAATGAAGGCGTTTGGCGCGACGCATGATGCGATTTTTGTGGCGCCGAGCCTTTATTCGCTGGATTTTTATGCCGATGAGTCGGTAATAGAGATTGGGCGCGTGGAGAATGTCATGGAAGAATATCATGCGATTTTTGCCGAAAGAATGATCCAGCATCCGGCGGTGCAGCGTATTTGCAATGCGGACTACTCGGCATTGTTTAAGCTTCAGTAGACATACCTACCGTAATACTTCCGGCTGCGGTACTAACCCGCAGCCGGAATCATTCTACAAATTCAGTAGGCTACGGTACTGCCCACCTTCGCGGATAAACACCGGAATTCTGTTCAGTGGCGTAGCGTACTGCAGCGTTTGCCCTCCTGAATAGCTTTCACCGGTCGCAAGATCCGTCCATGTTTCCCCTTCCGGCAGCCAGATATCACGTTCGCGCATACCTTCATGCATGACGGGGGCGATCAGCAGGTCAGGACCAAAACAATACTGGTCGGTGATTGCCCAACTTGTTTCCTGTTCGGGGAATTCAAAGAACAGGGGGCGCATCACTGGCGTATTGTGCTTATGGGTTTCCTCCATCAGCGCTTTGATATAGGGCTTGAGTTTTTCTCGCAACGCCAGGCAACCTGTCAGTACGTCGCATACTTCCTCACCGTAGCTCCAGACTTCGTTCGGCGCACCTGTAGGGCACTGGGCGATACCATCCCGGTACGGTTGTGCGGGTAAAATTTGCGGATCGCGGTTGCCGTGCAGACGCATCACCGGGCTAAAGACGCCCCACTGGAACCAGCGAATCAGCAATTCATGGAATTTCGGGTCGTGAATATTACCGCCATGAAAACCGCCGATATCCGTCGTCCACCACGGTATCCCCGCGATTCCCATATTGAGTCCAGCGGCAAACTGGTTGCGTAGCGATCTAAACGAGGAGTGAATATCACCTGACCAGACCAGCGCGCCGTACTTCTGACTGCCGGCCCAGGCGCAGCGTAGCAGGTTGATAACCTGGTCTTCGCCATCGGCTTTCATGCCGTCAAAAAAGGTTTTAGCGTACATACGTGGGTAGATATTGCCCACTTCCAGTACTGGCCCGGCGTGGTAGCGATAGTTGTCGTAGTCGTAAACGCTGAACTCAGGTTCGGCTTCATCTAACCAGAATAGCTTCACGCCTTTATCGTAATAGTTGCGTTTGGCTTTGCCCCAGACGTAGTCGCGCGCGCCCGGATGAGTCGCATCAAAGTAAGTGGTATTGCCGAGGAAATCCATATTGATCGGCAAGCCACGTTCCGTTTGTACCAGCCAGCCGTTTTCGCGCATCTCCCGATAGCTTTCGGTACGGTTATCTACCGTCGGCCAGACGGAGACCATCAGCTCAATTCCCAGCGATTTCAGCTCGGCAATCATGGCATCAGGATCGGGCCAGTCGCGCGCATCGAACATCCAGTCACCCTGATTCGGCCAGTGAAAGAAGTCGATAACGATCACTGAGATAGGCAGATTGCGACGCTTATATTCGCGGGCGACCTCCAGCAGCTCTTCCTGCGTGCGATAACGGAGTTTGCACTGCCAGAAGCCCATGGCGTAGTCCGGCATCATCGGCGGTGTGCCGGTAGCCAGCGCGTAAGCCCGGCTAATTTCTGCCGGGGTATCGCCAGCCGTGATCCAGTAGTCCAGCTGTTCGCTGACCTGCGCTTCCCATTCGGTAACGTTTTGGGCAAAGGTTACGCGTCCGACTGCCGGGTTGTTCCATAAAAATCCGTAGCCCAGACTGGAGAGCATAAACGGTACTGAGGCCTGGGAGTTACGTTGCGCCAGCTCAAGCACGCATCCTTTGAGATCCAGGTTGGCCTGTTGATACTGCCCCATACCATAAATTTTTTCCCCTTCGGTGGCTTCGAAGCGGGCTTTCAGTGAATATTTCCCACCCTGAATAGGGCGGAACTCGCGTCCCTCAAGGTTGAGTGCGCTGACGTACTGGCCGTGAGATGATTCATCCTCGCCAATTTCGCCCCGCAGGCGCCAGAACTCCTGCAACAGGGGTTTGTGTGGATGGCGGTAAAAGGTAACTTGTCCTTTTTGATTGACGATAGCGATAATTTTGCCGTTGGTCAGCGTTGCCTGGTGGTGCTCATAATCAATGTGGCACTGACTTTCTGCGACTGGCTCAGTCAATGCCCAGTCTTCATTTCTCATTACCGGCAGATGACGGCCGCTGCGTACGCGCAGGCTGTTCTCGCCCCAGGGTTCAATCCATAAATAGCGATCGTTTTGCTGCCAGACCAGACGACGCGGGTCTTGTTGCATAAATGGCATGGTGGTGCCTCCCATATTCGAGGGTGAAGGTAAAGAACGTTATGAGTTGATGGTTTCCAGATCGTGGCGAATCTTCTCTTCCATCGCTTCGTATTTGCGAAAGAAAAGTAGTGGGATCGCTGCGAGCGCGAAGAGTAGGGCGGGTGCCCAGATAAAGGCCCAGATAATTCCCTCCAGACCCGCAGCACTCTGGGCATGGTTGGGGACATAGCCAAAACTGTTCATGATCCAGGCGGCGAAAGCGGTGCCGAGGCCACTACCCATCTTGATGCAGAAGGTGCTGCCGAAGGCGATAAGAATGCCGGTAGCCTTAATACCGGTCTTCCAGGCGCCGAAATCGACGGCGAAGCCCAGCATGGCAAACGGCATTGAGCAGGCGATACCGCTGCCGATATTGCCGAGTATCCAGGCGGCGATGAGGAAAGTAATGTTGTCCGCTGCCAGCCACATCATGACGCCGCCAAACGTGGCGACCAGCAGACCGCCTACCCATATCCAGGTTTTAGCCAGGTATTTGCTAAAGAAGGGGATAGCGATGATAAACAGGATCTGAATCGTCGCCAGGCTGTTAATCAGCGGTACCAGATCTTTACGGTCGAGGTTGTAGGTCAGATAATAGACAATGGTCGTGTTGCGCTGCTGTAGGGCAATCCAGAAGATCAGATTAGCCAGCACCATCAGGATCCACGGCCAGTTACCTTTCATCGCCGCGAAACTTTTTTTCATCGGCAACTTAGGTTCATGCTGTATTTTATCCGTATCCATTTCACGAATGTTTTTAAACGCAAAGAGCGTTAGCGCGCAGGATATAATGGCAAATGTAATTGCCGTATAAATAAAACCAGCGTGATCATCACCGTTACCTAAAAAAGCGACTAACGGCAAGGCGGTCGCGTTCATTAATAAAACCCCAATTTGCCCACCGGTCATTCGCCAGGAATTTAAAACCAGTCTTTCCTTGGGAGATAAGGTCATCAGGGGTAATATTGCACTGAGTGGTGTATTAAGTCCGGTAAATAGAATGCTGGCAATCATATAAGATATTGCTGCATAGATGGCTTTTCCTGTCATACTGATATCAGGAGACCAAAATGACAGCGCGCTGAATACCGCAAAAGGCAGCGGTAACCATAAAAACCAGGGACGACATTTACCGTAGCGTGAACGCGTTTTATCGATGATGATCCCCCATATGGGGGCGTCTATGCCATCGATAATACGCGCCAGCAGCAGGATAACGCCTGCTACGGCAAGGCTAATGCCCGCAACGTCTGTGTAGAAATATAAAATGTACGTTGAACCGAAGCAGTACAGCAGATTACCCGCCACATCCAAAGAGCCATAGCTAATACGCTGTAGTAAAGACAATGATGCTGACCCGGAAGGCTGGGTATCCTCAATGACAGAACTCATAATGATAACTCCGATATTGGTACGATACGCCCAGAAAAACAACCTCTACTTTCTAAGCAAGTTTTGAATATTATTTTTATGTCGTTTTTGAATTTAACCTCAGATTAAAATGAGTAAGTAAGGTGTACATGAAAAGTAGTTAACCCGACGGCATCAATCAATTATCAAATCTTACATCAGGATTGCGTTTATTAGTTTTTGAATGAGCGATGTTTCTATTTGCTAAGGTGGTCACAGTTTTTTTAATAATGAAATAAAAAAAGGAAAACAGTGAAAGAAAATAACTTTCAAGTATTACGTGACGTGGCTAAGGGAGGAGTAGCTGAAAAAAGAGGCTGGTTAGTAAGAGCGTTAACGAGTGAGATCGGCGCCAGCGGTTGACGAGAAAAACGGCAGATAGCAGGCATAAAAAAACCCGCTTTACGCGGGTTTTTTTACAAAGCTGATAACAAGCAGGCGATTAAGCCAGTTTGTTGATCTGTGCAGTCAGGTTAGCTTTATGACGTGCAGCTTTGTTTTTGTGGATCAGACCTTTAGCAGCCTGACGGTCCACGATCGGTTGCATTTCGTTAAATGCTTTCAGTGCAGCAGCTTTGTCGCCAGCTTCGATAGCTGCGTATACTTTCTTGATGAAAGTACGCATCATAGAGCGACGGCTTGCGTTGTGCTTACGAGCCTTTTCAGACTGAACGGCGCGCTTCTTAGCTGATTTGATATTAGCCAAGGTCCAACTCCCAAATGTGTTCTATATGGACAATTCAAAGGCCGAGGAATATGCCCTTTTAGCCTTCTTTTGTCAATGGATTTGTGCAAATAAGCGCCGTTTAAATTGCAGCACTCGTTGCGTAGTGATGGCGCAGGATTCTACCAGCTTGCGTGCTGTGAATACAGCCTTTCCATGAGAAAAATTGCATTAAGTGGCGGGTTTTGGGGCGGAGTTTGCCGCATGGCGATGAAAAGCATCTTCTTTATGTTTCCTCAGGGCAATAGTCGGTTAACCTTGACCGCTGTACAAGGTATACTCTTGCGATTTTCACTGTTTTGAGTCAGACATGAAGCTGATACGCGGCATACATAATCTCAGTCAGGCCCCGCATGGGTGTGTGCTGACCATTGGTAATTTCGACGGCGTACATCGAGGGCATCGCGCTCTACTGCAGGGTTTGCAGGAAGAAGGACGCAGACGCGGTCTGCCGGTGGTGGTCATGATTTTCGAACCGCAGCCGCTGGAGCTGTTCGCGACGGATAAAGCGCCCGCTCGCCTGACGCGCCTGCGTGAAAAACTGCATTACCTTGCGCAGTGCGGCGTGGACTATGTGCTGTGCGTGAAATTCGATCGCCGCTTTGCCGCTTTGACGGCGCAAACGTTTATCAGCGAACTGCTGGTGGAGCGACTTGGCGTGCAATTTCTTGCCGTCGGCGATGATTTCCGCTTTGGTGCTAGCCGCGCGGGCGATTTCTTGTTATTACAGAAGGCGGGGGCGGAGTATGGTTTTGCGGTTTCCAGCACCCAAACCTTTTGTGAAGGCGGCGTGCGTATCAGTAGTACCGCAGTGAGACAGGCGCTGGCGGAAGATAACCTGGCGCTTGCCGAAAGCCTGCTGGGACATCCCTTTACTATTTCCGGGCGTGTCGTTCATGGCGACGAGCTGGGACGTACCATTGGCTTCCCGACGGCGAACTTACCGCTGCGCCGTCAGGTCTCCCCGGTAAAAGGGGTCTATGCGGTGGAAGTCACCGGGCTTGGCGATAAGCCGTTACCCGGCGTAGCGAACATTGGCACTCGTCCAACGGTGGCTGGCGTGCGTCAACAACTGGAAGTGCACCTGCTGGACGTTGTAATGGACCTCTACGGTCGCCATATAGATGTAATACTGCGTAAAAAGATACGTAATGAGCAGCGATTTGCGTCGCTTGATGAGCTAAAAGCGCAAATCGCACGCGATGAGTTAACGGCCCGCAAGTTTTTTGGGCTAGCCGGGCAGGTGTAATCCTGACGGTGTTTATCAAACCGAAATACGGAACCGAGAATCTGATGAGTGACTATAAATCGACCCTGAATTTGCCGGAAACAGGGTTCCCGATGCGCGGCGACCTCGCCAAGCGTGAACCGGGAATGCTGGCGCGTTGGACCGATGATGATCTGTACGGCATCATTCGTGCGGCCAAAAAAGGCAAAAAAACCTTCATTCTGCATGATGGCCCTCCATATGCGAATGGCAGCATTCATATTGGTCACTCAGTTAACAAGATTCTGAAAGACATTATCGTGAAGTCCAAAGGACTGTCGGGATTTGACTCGCCTTACGTGCCGGGCTGGGACTGTCACGGTCTGCCTATCGAGCTGAAAGTCGAGCAGGAGTTCGGTAAGCCGGGCGAGAAATTCACTGCCGCTGAATTCCGCGCCAAGTGCCGCGAATATGCCGCTACGCAGGTTGACGGCCAGCGTAAAGACTTCATTCGTCTGGGCGTGTTGGGCGACTGGTCGCATCCGTACCTGACCATGGACTTCAAAACCGAAGCTAACATCATCCGCGCGCTGGGCAGAATTATCAAAAACGGTCATCTGCACAAAGGCGCTAAGCCGGTGCACTGGTGCGTTGACTGCCGTTCCGCGCTGGCGGAAGCGGAAGTTGAATATTACGACAAAACGTCGCCGTCTATCGACGTGGCGTTCCGCGCCGTCGATCAGGATGCGGTGAAAGCGAAGTTTGGTTTGCCGGGCGTGAGCGGCCCGATCTCGTTGGTCATCTGGACCACCACGCCGTGGACTCTGCCGGCTAACCGCGCCATCTCCCTGGCGCCGGACTTTGATTATGCGCTGGTGCAGATTGACGGACAGGCGGTGATTCTGGCGAAAGATCTGGTTGAAAGCGTCATGCAGCGTATTGGCGCGGCTGAATACACCATTCTCGGTACCGTAAAAGGCGCGGAGCTGGAACTGCTGCGCTTTACCCATCCGTTTATGGGCTTTGACGTGCCGGCGATCCTCGGCGATCACGTCACCCTGGACGCAGGTACCGGCGCGGTACATACCGCCCCTGGTCACGGCCCGGATGACTACGTGATCGGTCAAAAGTATGGCCTGGAAACGGCTAACCCGGTTGGGCCGGACGGCGCTTACCTGCCAGGCACATATCCAACGCTTGACGGTGTTAACGTCTTCAAAGCGAACGATATCGTTATTGAACTGCTGAAAGAAAAAGGCGCGCTACTGCATGTCGAAAAAATGCAGCACAGCTATCCGTGCTGTTGGCGTCACAAAACGCCGATCATTTTCCGCGCGACCCCGCAGTGGTTCGTCAGCATGGATAAAGAAGGGCTTCGTCAACAGTCCCTGAAAGAGATCAAAGGCGTTCAGTGGATCCCGGACTGGGGTCAGGCGCGTATTGAATCAATGGTCGCTAACCGTCCTGACTGGTGTATCTCACGTCAGCGTACCTGGGGCGTACCGATGTCGCTGTTCGTGCATAAAGAAACGCAGGAGCTGCTGCCGATTGAGCGTACTCTGGCGGCGATGGAAGAGGTGGCGAAACGCGTCGAGGTTGACGGTATCCAGGCATGGTGGGATCTCGACCCGAAAGAGATCCTCGGCGAAGATGCTGATCAATACGAGAAAGTTCCGGATACGTTGGACGTTTGGTTTGATTCCGGTTCCACCAGTTACTCCGTGGTTGACGCACGTCCGGAATTCGCCGGTCACGCTGCCGATATGTATCTGGAAGGCTCTGACCAGCATCGCGGCTGGTTTATGTCCTCCCTGATGATTAGCGTGGCGATGAAAGGCAAAGCGCCATACCGCCAGGTACTGACTCACGGCTTCACCGTCGATGGTCAGGGGCGCAAAATGTCCAAGTCCATCGGTAACACCGTATCGCCGCAGGATGTGATGAATAAACTGGGCGCGGATATCCTGCGTCTGTGGGTGGCGTCTACTGACTATACCGGCGAAATGGCGGTCTCTGACGAGATCCTCAAACGCGCCGCCGACAGCTATCGTCGTATCCGTAATACCGCGCGCTTCCTGCTGGCGAACCTCAATGGCTTCAATCCGGCCACCGATATGGTCAAACCGGAAGAGATGGTGGTGCTGGACAGGTGGGCGGTGGGCTGCGCGAAAACGGCGCAGCAAGAGATTCTGAAGGCATACGAAGCTTACGACTTCCATGAAGTGGTACAGCGCCTGATGCGCTTCTGCTCCGTTGAAATGGGCTCGTTCTACCTCGACATCATCAAAGACCGCCAGTACACCGCGAAGGCCGATAGCGTCGCGCGTCGTAGCTGCCAGACTGCGCTGTATCATATCGCAGAGGCGCTGGTTCGCTGGATGGCGCCGATCATGTCCTTCACGGCTGATGAAATCTGGGGCTACCTGCCGGGCGAGCGTGAAAAATATGTCTTCACCGGCGAATGGTACGACGGGTTGTTTGGCCTGGAAGAGAATGAAGAATTTAATGACGCATTCTGGGACGATGTCCGCTATATCAAGGACCAGGTCAACAAAGAACTGGAAAATCAGAAAGCCAATGGCATCAAATCGAACCTGGAAGCAAAAGTGACGCTGAAATATGCTGACGATGCTAACGGTACGATTAAGAAGCTGAAGCTGTTGGGTGAAGAGGTCAGATTTATCTTCATTACTTCCCAGTTCGTGATTTCTGAGCAAGCGGGGGGTATTGATGATGAAAATATTCAGTACAATGCTGGTAATACGACAGTTCAGGCAGTGGTAACGCGTGCCGAGGGTGATAAGTGTCCGCGCTGCTGGCACTACACTACTGATGTCGGCAAGGTGGCGGAACATGCAGATATCTGCGGACGCTGTGTCAGCAACATCGCCGGTAACGGCGAACAACGTAAATTTGCCTGATGAGTAAACCACTCTGTTCAACAGGACTACGCTGGCTATGGCTGGTAGTAGTCGTGCTGATTATCGATTTGGGCAGCAAATACCTGATCCTCCAGAATTTCGCTCTGGGGGATACGGTAGGGCTGTTCCCGTCGCTTAATCTGCATTATGCGCGTAACTACGGCGCGGCTTTTAGCTTCCTGGCGGATAGCGGCGGCTGGCAGCGCTGGTTCTTTGCCGGGATTGCGATAGGGATCTGCGTAATTCTTTTGGTGATGATGTATCGCTCGAAAGCAACGCAGAAGCTGAATAACATCGCTTATGCGTTAATCATCGGCGGCGCGCTGGGGAATTTGTTCGATCGTCTGTGGCACGGCTTCGTTGTCGATATGATCGATTTTTACGTCGGCGACTGGCATTTCGCAACGTTCAACCTTGCCGATAGCGCGATCTGTATCGGCGCGGCGCTTATCGTGCTGGAAGGTTTCCTGCCGAAAAAGCAGGCGTAAGATAATGCCGGATGGCGCTACGCTTATCCGGCCTACAATCCGTTGTAGGCCCGGTAAGCTAGCGCCACCGGGCAATCGTTACGCCAAACGTATAACAATAATCGTCATTCCAACGTCGTAAGATAAAAGGCTGTCCCTGCATGTCTAACTCGATTCAAAGCAATAGCGCGGTGCTGGTGCACTTCACCCTGAAACTGGATGATGGCTCAACGGCGGAATCTACCCGCAATAACGGCAAGCCAGCCCTGTTCCGTCTTGGCGATACCTCGCTTTCCGAAGGTCTGGAGCAGCAGCTTCTGGGGTTGAAAGAAGGGGAAAAGAAAGCGTTTTCGCTGGAGCCTGACGCCGCGTTTGGCGTCCCCAGTCCGGACTTGATCCAGTATTTCTCGCGCCGTGAGTTTATGGCGGCGGGCGAACCGGAAGTCGGGGCGATTATGCTTTTTACCGCAATGGATGGCAGCGAAATGCCTGGCGTGATTCGCGAAATCAACGGCGACTCGATTACCGTTGATTTTAACCATCCGCTGGCCGGGCATACCGTTCACTTTGATATTGAAGTGCTGGAAATCGATCCGGCGCTGGAGGCATAAACATGCAGATCCTGTTGGCCAACCCACGCGGTTTTTGCGCCGGGGTAGACCGCGCTATCAGCATTGTTGAAAATGCGCTCGCCATTTACGGCGCGCCAATTTACGTTCGGCACGAAGTCGTGCATAACCGCTATGTAGTGGACAGCCTGCGCAAGCGCGGGGCGATCTTTATAGAACAAATTAGCGAAGTGCCGGATGGCGCCATTCTGATCTTCTCCGCTCATGGGGTTTCCCAGGCGGTGCGTAACGAGGCGAAAAGCCGCGATCTTACCGTTTTTGACGCCACCTGCCCGCTGGTGACGAAAGTCCATATGGAAGTGGCGCGCGCCAGCCGTCGCGGTGAAGAGTCTATTCTCATCGGCCACGCCGGGCACCCGGAAGTGGAAGGCACCATGGGCCAGTACAGCAACCCGGAAGGGGGGATGTACCTGGTTGAGTCGCCAGAGGACGTCTGGACGCTGAATGTCAAAAATGAAGGCAAGCTCTCCTTCATGACGCAAACCACGCTTTCCGTGGACGATACGTCCGATGTGATTGATGCGTTGCGTAAACGCTTTCCGAAAATCGTCGGCCCGCGCAAAGACGATATTTGCTATGCCACTACTAATCGTCAGGAAGCGGTGCGGGCGCTGGCGGAGCAGGCTGACGTGGTGCTGGTGGTCGGCTCGAAAAACTCTTCTAACTCTAACCGGCTGGCGGAACTGGCCCAACGGATGGGAAGAACCGCGTTTCTTATCGACGATGCGGCGGATATCCAGGAGGCGTGGGTGAAAGAAGCCGCCTGCGTTGGCGTCACCGCTGGCGCTTCCGCGCCGGATATTCTGGTGCAGAATGTTATTGCGCGTCTGCGCGAGTTTGGCGGCGGCGAAGCTGTCACGCTTGAGGGGCGCGAAGAAAATATTGTTTTCGAAGTGCCGAAAGAGCTGCGTGTGGATGTTCGTGAGGTCGAATAAGATTTCATAATTCAGAAATCTGCCTGATGACGTTACGTTGACCAGATCTTAAGAATTTCTTTTGATATTCAATGGGCGACAGGAAGAATAAGGCGTAGTCGTCATCCGTTGCTAATGCCCCACCTTTTTGCTATTCATCTGAAAAACCAGCACAATCGTTGCTGGTTTTTGGGGTGTAATGCCTACAGGGATAAGGGAAATGGGCAAAATAAAATATGGATTGGCAACGTTACTCGCCATCGGCTTTTGGATGGACGCGACAAGCGCCACGGTGCTGGAGCTACCCGCCTGGGAGCGAAACTATACCGGAACTATCGCGGGGAAACCGGTAAACGTTAATATCACGCGATTTGGTAACACGCTTTATGGGTATTACTGCTATGAACCTTGCAATCAGCACAAGGCAGCGATTGCTCTACGCGGCTCACTCCAGGATAAAGAGGTGCATCTTGAAGAACGCGTAAAGGCGCTTTCGGGTTACTGGAATGCGGAAATCTCCAGCAGTGAGATTAAAGGCGAATGGACTTCCGCAGATAAAAAACGACATTTTCCTGTTGCCCTTATCTACCTCAAACCTAAAAACTCCCCTGATATTGTGCTGGTCACGAACACGAATGATGCAGGGGGTTACGACCCTTCCAAAGAGATTGATTGCGGCAATACGCCGGCCATTTCGGCGATAAAATTATACCGTGATGGTAAACTCATACAGACCTTAGATACCGCCTCGGTGGGCACTTGTAGCCCGTTTATGCCTCAATGGGGGGATGTCAATTTTGATGGCTACCCGGATCTGTCGATTGTAACAGAGCTACTTGCAGGGCCGAATGCTCCAGAACAAACATGGCTCTATGACCCCGCCAAACAGCGTTATGTTGATGCGCCAGCGTCTTATCAGGAAATCACTTCACCAGAGATCGATGCTGAACATAAACAGATTGTTAGCTATTGGCGCGGTGGTTGCTGCAGTCATGGCGTCAATGTGTATCGCTGGAAAGGAAAAACGATTGAACTGATCGATCGCGGTGAAAGCTATTTTCAGCCTGTGATCAGTAAAGGCAAAATGTATAACTGCTACATGATACCTTCCTACGCTGATGGGCGTATTATTTATCCGCTAGTACGTAAAAATGGTCATTTGACGCCGCCTTTTAGCCTTGATGAGACGTGTCAACCTTTTTGGCTAACCGGTAATGTTCGTACCGTGATTCAGGCAGAAAAACCCGGCGCTGAGCCCGAATCGCTTGAGATTCAGTGGCAGGAAAACAAAGCATCGCCAGGGCGTTTTTGCCCATTAGTTCCGTTTGTCGAAGGTAATAAGCTAAGTCCGCGTCTGGTGACGGATGACGATGTGCCTGATACCTGTATCAGTCGCGCTGAGTATGAAGATATAAAACAATAGGTCAGGAGAGCGTTAATGGCAGCATCCCTACACATTATTCTTGATACCGATCCAGGCATTGATGACGCCGCCGCGATTGCCGCTGCGCTGTTTGCCCCCGAGCTGGATCTGCAACTGATGACCACCGTTGCCGGCAACGTTTCGGTCGAAAAAACCACCCGTAACGGCTTACAGCTCCTGCATTTCTGGGACGCCGATGTGCCACTTGCCCAGGGAGCCGCGACGCCGCTGCTGCGTCCGTTACGCGATGCGGCATACGTCCACGGCGAATCCGGCATGGAAGGCTATGATTTTGTCGACCATCAGCGCCAACCGTTGGCGAAGCCAGCGTTTATCGCTATCCGGGATGTGCTGATGAACGCCCCGGAGCCCATGACATTGGTGGCGATAGGGCCATTGACCAATATTGCGTTGCTACTGATGCACTATCCGGAGTGCCGCTTCAACATTCACCGGCTGGTGATTATGGGCGGTTCCGCAGGGCGCGGCAATTTTACGCCTAATGCTGAATTTAACATTGCTGTCGATCCGGAAGCCGCCGCCCACGTATTTCGTAGCGGCATTGAGATTGTGATGTGTGGGCTGGACGTCACCAATCAGGCCGTGTTGACGCCGGAGTATCTGGCTACGCTTCCTGCGCTTAATAAAACCGGCGGCATGCTGCATGCATTGTTCAGCCATTACCGCAGCGGCAGTATGCAAAGCGGTCTGCGGATGCACGATCTCTGCGCGATCGCCTGGCTGGTGCGTCCGGAGCTTTTTACCCTGCAATCCTGTTTTGTGGCCGTAGAAACGCAGGGGCAATATACCGCCGGTACCACGGTGGTGGATATTGAAGGGCGTTTGGGGCAGCCCGCCAACGCGCAGGTGGCGCTGGCGCTGGATGTGGACGGTTTTCGTCAGTGGGTGGCTGAGGTGTTTGCCTGTGCGCCGTAATTACATGTTGGCGCCATAATCTCATACTTTGCCGCGATAGAGTCTCTCCGGCCTGCCCACTTTCCCGTAGCTGATCTCCGCTTCGAGAAAGTTATTTTTCACGCCTTGTTCCAGATAGCGTCGGGCAGTGGTTTTACTGCTGCCCAGAATTTGTGCCAGAGTGTCTGCTGTATGTACTGCCTGCGGGTCGGCGAATATTTGTCGTACCCGGTTGAAGGTGTTTTCATCAATTCCCCGCAGTCCGCTATTCGGTTCTGCGGTTTGTTCTTTGGCCTGGATATTAAATAAGGCATCAACGTGCGTCTGGTTTGCCTGCTCACTGGAACGTAACGAACTGCGGTAACGGGTGAACCGCTCCAGGGTATG
This sequence comes from Salmonella sp. NW645, assembly GCF_051703725.1. Classification (NCBI taxonomy): domain Bacteria; kingdom Pseudomonadati; phylum Pseudomonadota; class Gammaproteobacteria; order Enterobacterales; family Enterobacteriaceae; genus Salmonella; species Salmonella sp. NW645. The sequence goes on from NZ_JAMMKR010000002.1 coordinate 484,950, forward strand.
CTGCAGGCGCTGATAATGTACCGGCTTAATCAGATAATCGAATACGCCCATGCGTAAGGCATCGCTGATGGTATCCATATGATTGTCGGCGGTAATGAAAATAATTCGCCCCGTGTAGTTGGTGCTGATGGTATGACGAATTAAATCGATCCCTTTGCCATCGGGTAAAAAATTATCCAATAGAATTAACTGTGGTTGATAGAGGCGTATTTGCTTCTTTGCACTTTCCAGTTTGTCTGCGATGCCGACGATTGAAAACTGGGGAAAAAGCTTGATGGTGTCCACCAGGATTTCCGCTAGCATCGGTTCGTCTTCAACGATGAGTGTCGTAATGCTATCCATGTTATTCTTCTCTGGTAAAAGGGATATAGAGGGTAAAAATGGTGCCAAAAGGATTATTGTTATCGACGATAATGTCACCATTGGCCTGCTTGACGTAGCTGTGCACCAACCATAATCCAATTCCGTGATCGCCGTTGTTGTGGGTGGTCACTCCACGCTCGAAAATATGCTGGCGGATATTTTCGTCAATACCACATCCCTGATCGGCAACTTCAATAATGACTTCATTACCTTCGCTGTTGATCAGGCACTCAATCTGTCGCGAGCCTTCGCGATTGAGCAGGGTGGCGTTATAGGCGTTGTCCAATAAATTGCCAACAATCGAAATCCATTCATTATGCGAGAGCGATGACGGCAGGTGTTCAACAAAGCTTGAAGGATCGAAAATCAGCTCCAGCCCCAGCTCTTTTGCCCGATAATATTTACCGATTAATAGCCCCGCAAGGTGGTGGTCGCGGAAATTATGGGAAATAAAATCGAGTACTTTCTGGTGGCTTTCCGACTGCTGCTGAATCAGCGCCAGCGCATTATCGTAGCGCTTCAGGAACAGCAGTCCGGCAATGGTGGAAATAAGGTTGCGATGCTCATGCTGCACGGCGCGCAGGTTATCGGCGTATTGCCGCACCTGACTTAACTGCAGGCTGAGTGTATTGATATCGTCTTTGTTGCGAAAGCTAATAACCCAGCCCTGAGGCTGGTTGTCAATAATGACCGCCATGCGACTGGCGATGACTTTCATTTGGTTAAAGGTGACGATCTCATCTTTTTTGTTTTTTTGCGGCGCATCGTAAAAAAAAGCCTCCGGCAACACGATATGGTGGATTGCATAGCCAATGAGTTCAGACTCCGGTTGGCTCAGATTCAGTAAGCGGCGAGCCGTTTGGTTAATGGCGGTAATACGGTGATGGGAGTCAATGGCGATCAACCCTTCAAATACCGACTCAAATAACACGCTTTGCTGAATTAATAGTTGTGAAAGCTGCTGCGGCTCCATGTTAAGCATCTGCTTTTTAATATGCAGCGAGAAGCGGCGGGCGCAGTACAACAGCACCAGCAACAGTATCGCCATCGGGAACAGCAACGAGCTGATTTGTAAGTTAAGCCAGCTCTCCAACTGTTCCAGAGTATAGCCGACGGAAACAATACCGATGACTTTACCGGTACTGTCCTGAATCGGGGATTTACCACGTAAGGAAGAGCCTAATGAACCTTTACGCACCGATACGTAGCTTTTAGCGTTATACAGCGCGTCGTCGCTATCGCCGCCCTCCATATATTTGCCGATCTCATTCGGGTTGACGTGATACAGTCGCTGACCTTTTTCGTTGCCAACGGTAATGTAAGTCGCATCCGAAAACGAGCGCATTGGGTCAATCAGCGCTTTGATGCGTGGCAAATCATGCGCCTCTACGGCTTCAACTAATTCTGGCATAGCGGATATTTGCATTGCCTGAATAAGCGCACGTTGGCCCACCTGATAATGCAGGCGCTCTTTCGTGATATCGGTCAGATACCAGGTGATTGCCAGCATCACGATGGTGGATGTAAACAGGATCAGTAGAAATATCCGGTTTTGAAACGAGCGTCTGGCAAACCAGTGTGTAATTTCCCGTATAAACATATTGGTATTTAGATATTTAATTACGGTATTTTCTTGCATTCGGCATCACCGGAACCTGAACCAGTTCATACTTACTTTTCTTTCAGAAAAAATTTGGATGAAAATGGGATACGACATGCGTATCCCATCCACTATTACATCGCCAGCACGTATTTCAGCATCACGCCGGCGGCTATCGCCGAGCCAATAACACCCGCCACGTTCGGGCCCATCGCATGCATCAGCAGGAAGTTCTGCGGGTCCGATTCCAGCCCCACTTTGTTCGATACGCGGGCTGCCATCGGCACCGCCGACACTCCGGCTGAACCTATCAGCGGATTGATTTTGTTCTTGCTGCACAGGTTCAGCAGCTTCGCCATCAGCACCCCGGCCGCCGTCCCGATACCAAAGGCAATCACACCCAGCAGCAGAATGCCCAGCGTCTGCGGCTGCAGGAACTTGTCCGCCACCAGCTTCGCGCCCACCGACAACCCGAGGAAGATGGTGACGATATTAATCAGCCCGTTCTGTACCGTGTCGCTCAGACGCTCCACCACGCCGCTTTCACGCATCAGATTGCCAAAGCAGAACATCCCCAGCAGCGGCGCGGCGTCCGGCAGCAGCAGCGCCACCAGTAGTAACAGCACCACCGGGAAGAGGATTTTTTCCCGCTTACTCACCGTGCGCAGCTGCACCATGCGGATTTTGCGCTCCGTCTCCGTGGTCAGCGCCTTCATAATCGGCGGCTGGATTAACGGCACCAGCGCCATATACGAGTACGCCGCCACCGCGATGGCCCCCAGCAGCTCCGGCGCCAGTTTGCCCGACAGATAAATCGCCGTCGGGCCGTCCGCGCCGCCGATAATGCCGATGGCCGCCGCCTGCGGCAGGGTGAAGCTGATAAGGCCGAAGTAGTTCAGCGTCAGCGCCCCCAGCACCGTGGCGAAGATACCGAACTGCGCCGCCGCCCCCAGCAGCAGGGTGCGCGGATTCGCCAGCAGCGGGCCGAAGTCGGTCATCGCGCCCACGCCCATAAAGATGACCAGCGGCGCGACACCGGAGCCAATCGCCACTTTATAGAACAGCGCCAGTACCCCCGGCGTGTAGCCCATGTCCACCGCCAGGTTCTCCATCTGGCCCTGCACCGACGGCAGCGCCAGCGCTAACGCCTCCTTGATGGCGTGCACGTCCGGCGCGCAGTTAAGCTTCGCGGCAATCACCGCCAGCTGCCCGGCGTCGTGATGTGCCAGCAGGCTTTCCAGCGCGGTCAGCGCCATGCCCGCTTCCGGGATGTTGGAGAGCAGGCCGCCGAAGCCAATCGGCAGCAGCAGTAACGGCTCGAACTTCTTCGCAATCGCCAGCCACAGCAACAGCAGGCTGACCAGCAGCATGATGGCCTGGCCTGCGCCAAGGTGCATCAGCCCCATGCCCTGAAGCAGGGCGTTCAGACTTTCCATTTCCGCTCCTCGTCCTTACGCCAGCGTCATCAGGGTGTCGCCGACGGAAACCGCGTCCCCGGACTTCACCGCGATACCGCGCACGGTGCCGGCCTGCGCAGCGCGGATTTCGGTTTCCATCTTCATGGCTTCCAGAATCAGCAGCACGTCGCCTTCGGCCACCGTCTGGCCCTCGGCGGCAATCACCTTCCAGATATTCCCCGCCAGCGGGGCGGTGACCGGGGTGCCGGCGCCTGCCGGGGCGGTGGCAGGAGCAGAAGAGGCAGCAGGTGCAGCCGCAGTGAGCTGGCTGATATCGCCGCCGTCGCTGACCTTCACCACAAAGGCTTTGCCTTCCACTTCCACGGTGTAGATACCGGAAGCGGCAGGCTTCTCTGCTTTTGCCACCGGCTGCGCGGCTTCCGCCTGCGGCAGTGGCTCAAACGCCGCCGGGTTGTGGCGGTTTTCGAGGAATTTGAGGCCGATTTGCGGGAACAGCGCCACGGTGAGCACGTCGTCGATGGCGTTTCCCGCCAGAGTGATGCCCTTCTCCTGCGCCTGGCGCCTGACGTCCGCTTCCAGTTCAGCCAGTTCCGGTTTGAGTAAATCCGCCGGACGGCAGGTCACCGGAGCGCCCCCTTCCAGCACGCGGGCCTGTAACCCGGCATTCACCGGCACCGGGGTGTGGCCGTATTCGCCTTTCAGAATACCGGCGGTTTCCTTCGCGATGGTCTTGTAGCGTTCGCCGGTCAGCACGTTGAGCACCGCCTGGGTGCCGACAATCTGCGAGGTGGGGGTCACCAGCGGGATAAAGCCAAGGTCCTCGCGCACGCGGGGGATTTCCGCCAGCACCTGGTCCAGCCTGTCCGCCGCGTTCTGCTGCTTCAGCTGGCTTTCGAGGTTGGTCAGCATTCCGCCCGGTACCTGCGCCACAAGGATGCGGCTGTCGTAGCCTTTCAGCTGGCCTTCAAAGGCGTGGTACTTTTTGCGCACCTCGCGGAAGTAGGCGGCGATGTTTTCCAGCTTCAGGATATCCAGCCCGGTGTCATATTTTGTGCCGGCAAGCGTGGCGACCAGCGCCTCGGTGGCCGGGTGGCCGTAGGTGGCGCTCATGGAGGAAATCGCCGTGTCCACGCCGTCAACGCCCGCCTCGATAGCCTTCAGCAGGGCCATCTCCGCCATCCCGGTGGTGGCGTGACAGTGCAGGTGCAGGCGCACCTCAAAACGTTTTTTGATTTCGCTGACCAGTTCATACGCCGCCATCGGCGTCAGGATGCCGGACATATCCTTGATGGCAATCGAGTCAACGCCGGTCTCTAACAACTGTTCGGTTAAGTCCAGCCAGGTCTGCAGGGTGTGCGCCGGGCTGGTGGTGTAACTCAGGGTCCCCTGGGCATGTGCCCCGTGGCTGCGCACCGCCTGCAGGGCGGCTTTCATATTGCGCGGGTCGTTCATGGCATCGAAGACGCGGAAGACGTCCATGCCGTTTTTCACCGCGCGTTCGACGAAGCGTTCCACCACGTCATCGGCGTAGTGGCGGTAGCCGAGCAGGTTCTGGCCGCGCAGCAGCATCTGCAGCGGGGTTTTGGGCATGGCTTTTTTCAGCTCGCGCAGGCGCAGCCACGGGTCCTCGCCGAGGAAACGGATGCAGGCGTCAAAGGTGGCGCCGCCCCAGCATTCGAGGGAGCCGTAGCCCACGTCATCGAGCGCGGCGGCAATCGGCAGCATATCATCAAGACGCAGACGGGTGGCGAACAGGGACTGGTGAGCGTCGCGCAGGACGACATCGGTAATGGCAATAGTCATGGATCCCTCCGGGAATTAAGCGTTAAGACGGTGATGGTGAATGGCGGCGGCAATCACCGGCTTTAAGCGGGTGAAGTCGTCCACGGCGGGAACGGCGCGCGGTGCGGGCGCGGCGACGGGCTCCGGGAAGAAGCGAGTAATCACGGCAGACATGCCGCGAATGGCGAAAATCAGCAGGAACAGAAAGCTCAGTACGAACCCCATCCCTAAAAACATCAGGGTGAAACCTTCACCCAGTAGTACAGCTTCATTCATGAATCATTTTCCATAATGAGAGGCACGACGGTGGCCTTGACGACAACCTTCCTGGTGAATCCGGCTAAGGAGTAGAGTGGATTTCCCTTGGCCACCTCTGGCTTTGGCCTCTACTTTTCTCCAGGTCGTTTGCGGCAAAGACACCGCCGTGCGTTTTTTTACACCATCATGCTGAACACGATGCTAGCGATAACCAGCACAATACCGCCGCCCAGACGAGAGGAAATTTGTGCATATGAAATGAGGTTCATACGGTTACAGGCGGAGAGCACTTCCAGATCGCCGGAGCCGCCGCGGTTGGCCATACAAAGACCCGCAGTAATGGATGATTCAATCGGGTAGAAGCCAATCAACCAGCCCCCGATAGCTGCGCCAACGACAGCGCCGACCACAATGATCGCGGCGATAACGACGTTGGCGAACGTCAGGGCGTCGATGATCTCTTGCAGATCGGTGTAGCAAACACCCACACCTACCATCAACACCCACAGCAGTTGTTTGGAGAAGAAGTCAGAAAGACGTTTTGCCCCGGCTTTAATCTCCGGAGAGCAAAGACCTGATGCGTTCAGAGCAGCAACAATCAGTACCATCCAGGCGAAGTAGTGAATAGAGACGCCGCCGATGCTTGGCAGAATTTTCTTGGCAACAACATAGGCCAGCAGGAAGCAGGTGGTAGACAACACCATACCAATCGCCGTTTCACGATGGGTAATCTGACCGGCTTTTTCATCATCTTCAGTTTTGAAGGAGGCCTTACGAACCAACTCGCCTTCACCGCTAAGCCAGGTGTATTTTTTACCGACCATATCGAGGAGTGCAGCGAAAATAATGGCGAAGATGTTTGCGATGGTCAGAATGGCGATAGCCGTTGAGTAGTACTCTTCGCGAGAACGTCCGGTAACCGAGTGATAAATTTCAGACAGAGGCACGGCGCCCGCGCCGTTACCACCGCCCATAATCGGCAGAACGTACAGCATCATGATACGGTCGACCGGGATACCGAAGCACAGACCAATGACGATACCGAAAAGGGACGCGCCGACGATCCCGGCGAGGATGGTTGGGATATAGCCCGGCAGTGATTTTAATAGCAGCTTACGGTTTACCGACAGGATAGCGCCTGTGATCAACACCGCGATAAACAGGTTAAGGAAGTTGCTTTTATCCATTACGTTGCTGATCGCATCAATTTCTTTCTGCGTAAATATGCCAGCATAGACAAAATAAGCTGCAACCAGAAATATCATAACCGGTGCGCCGCCAATATATTTATTGAAGATCGGTAAACGTTTGCCGATTTCACCAAAAATGGCCCCCATCACAAACATAAGGGCAAAACCACCGACTAAGTCAGTAGGTATAGCATTATAAAAATGAGAAAGTAATAAAGTAATTAATGCAAAAGCATAAAGCGGTAGCGGCATACCAAAGATTTTGAATCTGAGTAAATCGCTAGCCCCCTTTCTCTCCGTAGCCGAAGCCTGGGTCATGTTGGTCATAAACATTTTCCTGTGTATTGATGGGTAACAAGACCTGCGCATACTAATAAATTCAATGAACCGTGAGATGTGACTATCTTCACTGAATGGTTGTGTTTTTAATTAATTTAATTGTTTTTATTAACTCTGATTAATTAAGGAAATAAAAACTATAAAGGTCATAAAGGCAGCGGGGAAAGTGTGATGTCTATTCCAGACGAATAATATAAACACTGGCGAAATATGCGGCGTTATTTGCTGACGGATGCTGAATAGAGTGAATCTGATATTTAAACGCATTTATTTGCAAAAGGATGTATTGCGTCGCGAGTCGGTCGCCATGTTTCTGGAGGGCGAGGGACTCGCTCTGGAAGACGATTGTGAAATCGCGGTATGCGCATATTGGCAGGGTGAGATAGTTGGATGCGGCTCGCTGGCCGGGAACGTACTGAAATGCATCGCTGTTTCCCCGGTTTTACAAGGGGAAGGGCTCAGCCTCAAACTGCTGACTGAGTTGCTTACATTGGCCTACGAGTTAAACCGCAGCGAGCTTTTCCTGTTCACTAAGCCGCAAAATCGGTTGCTGTTTTCTGGCGCGGGGTTTTGGCCCATTGCGCAGGCAGGTCAGCTGGCGGTGTTAATGGAGAACAGCAGTGAACGGTTAGCGCGCTTTTGTCGCCAACTGGCGCTTTATCGTCAACCGGGAAAAACGATCGGCGCCATCGTCATGAACGCCAATCCGTTTACCTTGGGCCACCGTTATCTGGTGGAGCAAGCGGCTGCGGCCTGTGACTGGCTGCATCTGTTTGTGGTCAAAGAAGATGCTTCATTTTTTTCCTATACCGACCGTTGGGCGCTGATCGAACAAGGAATCGCGGGCATTGACAACGTCACGTTGCATTCCGGCTCCGCTTATATGATCTCGCGTGCGACGTTTCCCGGCTATTTCCTCAAAGAAAAAGGGGTTGTGGACGACTGCCATTGCCAGATCGATCTGCAACTCTTCCGTGAACATTTGGCTCCAGCGCTGGGGATTACCCATCGTTTTGTCGGCAGTGAACCGTTTTGTCCTCTGACCTGTGCCTATAACCAGCGAATGCACGACATTTTACACGATCCGAAGCGTAGCGGCCCGGTTATTGAGGTCGTCGAGCTGGCGCGGGTGGAGAAAAACGGCACGGCTATTTCCGCCTCTCGCGTCAGAAAACTGTATAGCGAACGTAATTGGCCGGCGATAAGCGCGCTGGTGCCTGCTGGTACCCTGGCATATCTGCAGCGGCATGCCGCCAGACACACTGAAACCATATGACGTAACACCGTTAACAAGGAACATAACTAATGAAAATCATTAAAGATGCCCTGGCAGGCACGCTGGAATCCAGCGATGTGATGATCAGGATTGGTCCATCCAGCGAGCCAGGAATTCGGCTGGAGCTAGAGAGTCTGGTGAAGCAGCAGTTTGGCGCGGCGATTGAGCAAGTCGTGCGCGAAACGCTGGCGAAGCTGGGCGTTGAACGCGCGCTGGTTAGCGTCGATGACAAAGGCGCGCTGGAGTGTATTTTACGCGCCCGAGTGCAGGCGGCGGCGCTGCGCGCTGCAGAACAAACGGAAATTCAATGGAGTGCGTTATGAGACCACGTCGCAGTATGTTGTTTATCCCCGGCGCAAATGCGGCCATGTTGAGCACCTCGTTTGTCTACGGTGCGGACGCGGTGATGTTCGACTTAGAAGACGCCGTAGCGTTACGTGAGAAAGATACCGCCCGTCTTTTAGTCCATCACGCGCTTCAACATCCGTTCTATCAGGATGTTGAAAAAGTGGTGCGCATTAATCCACTGAACACGCCGTTTGGTCTGGCCGATCTTGAGGCCGTCGTGCGTGGTGGCGCGGATATTGTGCGTCTACCGAAAACCGACAGCAAAAACGATGTGCTGGAGCTGGAAGCGCAGGTCGAACGGATCGAACGTGAATGTGGACGTGAGGTCGGCAGTACCAGGCTGATGGCGGCGATCGAATCAGCGAAAGGCGTGGTCAATGCCGTCGACATCGCCACCTCCAGCCCGCGCATGGTGGCAATTGCGCTGGCGGCATTTGATTACGTGATGGATATGGGCACCAGCCGGGGCGATGGCACCGAGCTGTTCTACGCCCGCTGCGCAGTGCTGCACGCGGCGCGTGTTGCGGGTATTGCCGCCTATGATGTTGTTTGGTCGGATATCAATAATGAAGAAGGCTTCCTGAAGGAAGTGCAGTTGGCGAAAGGACTTGGTTTTAACGGTAAGTCCTTAGTGAATCCACGTCAGATTGAGCTGTTACATCAGGCTTATTCTCCGACACGTAAAGAAGTTGAGCATGCGTATGAGGTGATTGCCGCCGCTGAAGAGGCTGAGTCTCGCGGTCTGGGCGTCGTTTCACTCAACGGCAAAATGATTGACGGCCCGATTATCGACCACGCGCGCAAAGTGGTGGCGCTGTCGGCTTCCGGTATTCGTGATTAAGGAAGGAACCATGAAAGAGACTGTAACCATGCTCAACCAGCAATATGTCGTACCGGAAGGATTACAGCCCTACCAGGGGGTAACAGCGAACAGCCCGTGGCTTGCCAGCGAAACGGAAAAGCGTCGGCGTAAAATTTGTGACTCGCTTGAAGAGGCTATCCGTCGTTCCGGGCTTAAAAATGGCATGACGATATCCTTCCACCATGCGTTTCGTGGTGGCGACAAAGTCGTCAATATGGTGATGGCGAAGCTGGCGGAAATGGGATTCCGCGATCTGACGCTTGCCTCCAGCTCATTAATTGATGCCCACTGGCCGCTTATCGAACACATTAAAAATGGCGTGGTGCGGCAGATTTACACCTCCGGGCTGCGCGGCAAGTTAGGGGAAGAGATCTCCGCTGGCCTGATGGAAAACCCGGTACAGATCCACTCTCACGGTGGCCGCGTAAAACTGATTCAGAGCGGTGAGCTGAATATTGATGTCGCTTTCCTCGGCGTGCCGTGCTGCGACGAATTTGGTAATGCGAACGGTTTTAGCGGCAAGTCACGCTGCGGCTCTTTGGGGTATGCGCAGGTTGATGCGCAGTACGCTAAATGTGTGGTGCTCCTGACTGAAGAGTGGGTCGAATTCCCCAATTATCCGGCCAGTATCGCGCAGGATCAGGTTGATTTGATCGTGCAGGTGGATGAGGTAGGGGATCCGGAAAAAATTACCGCGGGCGCGATTCGTCTGTCCAGCAACCCGCGTGAACTGTTGATCGCCCGGCAGGCGGCCAATGTGATCGAACACTCCGGTTATTTTTGTGACGGTTTCTCGCTGCAAACCGGCACCGGTGGCGCTTCTCTGGCGGTCACCCGTTTCCTGGAAGACAAAATGCGTCGCCACAACATTACGGCGAGTTTTGGCCTGGGCGGGATCACCGGCACCATGGTGGATCTGCATGAGAAAGGGTTGATCAAAGCGCTGCTGGATACGCAATCATTCGATGGCGATGCAGCCCGTTCGCTGGCGCAGAATCCACATCATATTGAAATCTCAACCAATCAATACGCGAACCCCGCCTCTAAAGGCGCGGCATGCGAACGCCTGAACGTGGTGATGCTGAGCGCACTGGAAATTGACGTGAATTTCAACGTTAACGTGATGACCGGTTCAAACGGCGTACTGCGTGGCGCATCGGGCGGCCATAGCGATACGGCAGCAGGGGCCGATCTCACCATTATTACCGCACCGCTGGTCCGTGGCCGAATCCCATGCGTGGTGGAAAAAGTGCTGACTACCGTCACGCCTGGGGCAAGTGTTGATGTGCTGGTTACCGACCATGGTATTGCAGTGAACCCTGCGCGTCAGGATCTGCTTGATAACCTGCGTGCTGCGGGCGTGGCGCTGATGACCATCGAACAACTGCAACAGCGCGCTGAGCAACTGACCGGTAAACCGCAGCCGATTGAGTTTACCGATCGGGTGGTGGCTGTGGTGCGTTATCGCGACGGTTCAGTGATTGACGTGATTCGCCAGGTTAAAGGCTGATGAAGGGCACAGACCTGCTGTACCAGGGCCAGGCAGTTACGCTGGAGGAGATGCTACAAGCGCGCGATAAACGTGCCGCCAGGCAGCGTCAGGCGTTGAACTGCTATCGGCTACCGTTGATTTCCCTCACGCTGGTTGCACCGGGCGCCGTTAAAAACTCAGCGGTCTGGCGGCGTGTCGCCGATTATGCAATTGCCGAAATACTGGCGCTTTGCGAACAGAAGGAGTGGGTCAACGTCTGGGAAATGCAGGTGAATGAACGCAGCGGCCCGGAATGGATGGCAGCGGTCTGTGCGCCGGCAATGGCGTTGAAACAGCACATGTCGACACTAGAGATGAGCCATCCGTTAGGGCGGCTTTGGGACATCGACATTATTGATAGCGACGGTAAGTCGCTATCACGCCGTGAACTCGGGCATCCTGCCCGGCCATGTTTGATATGCCAGCAGGATGCTCATCTCTGTGCCCGGGGCAAGCATCACACCCTTGACCTTTTGTTGGATGAAATTGCACGAAGGATTGAATGCTATGAACGTGAGCGTTGTGACTGAACGGCGTACGCCAGCGTACTCATCGCTGGCGGCTGGCGAACTTAATGGGTTGGTTGCAAGAGCGCTGCTGGCGGAAGCCAGGCTGACACCAAAACCCGGTCTGGTCGATATTCGTAATTCGGGAGCGCATAGGGATATGGATCTGGCGGCATTTGAACGTAGCACTACCGCCATTGCTCCATGGATGGAAAAGTTTTTTATCATGGGCAACAACACGGCGGCGGTGGCGGCAGAAAATGTCCTGGTGATGCTGCGTCCGCTGGGGATGGCCTGTGAGAACGATATGCTACAGGCGACCAATGGTGTGAATACCCATCGCGGGGCGATTTTCGCTTTTGGCCTGCTGAGCGCAGCGATTGGCCGACTTCTCGCGCGGGGAGAACCGTTGGAGCAAAATCGTATCTGCGACCAGGTTGCCCGCCTGAGTCGGAATATTGTTGCCCACGAGCTCTCAGCAAAAAAAGCGGGAAAACTGACAAAGAGTGAAACCCATTTCCAGTGCTATGGCCTGTCGGGTGCGCGGGGAGAAGCGGAAAGCGGTTTTCGAACCGTCAGAACGCAGGCTTTGCCGGTGTTTAACCGGGTCGTGCAGGAGCATGACGATACCCATCTTGCCCTGCTGCAAACATTGTTGCATCTGATGGCGTGGAATGATGATACCAATCTGGTGTCACGGGGAGGCCTGGAAGGGCTTTACTACGTGCAGCAGCAGGCACAAAAATTGTTGTGGCAAGGGGGCGTATTGGTTGAGGGGGGCATTGAAGCGATGCAGTCCCTCGATGATGAACTCATCCTGCGTAACTTAAGCCCTGGCGGTAGCGCGGATTTACTGGCAGTGACCTGGTTTTTAAGTCATTTTCCTGCCGGTTCCCTCTATCCTGAGTAAGTTTCTCTTCTTTCATTCTCTCCAGCAATGATTCATCCTGCGGGATGAATCATGTCTTTTACTGATATCGCTCCCTGTTTATCATTAATTTCTAATTATCGGCGATTTTAGATGGCGGCCTCCGGGCGCGCTGGTTACTCTGAAAACGGTTTACGCAATTTTTACAAAAGAGAATAGCTATGCATGAAGCACAGATCCGCGTTGCGATTGTCGGCGCCGGTGGCCGCATGGGACGGCAGTTAATCCAGGCCGCCATGGCGATGGAAGGTGTTCAGTTGGGTGCCGCGCTGGAGCGCGAAGGCTCTTCATTGCTGGGTAGCGATGCGGGCGAACTGGCAGGCGTGGGGAAAACGGACGTCATCATTCAAAGCGATCTGGCGTCGGTCAAAGATGATTTCGATGTTCTGGTCGATTTTACCCGTCCTGAAGGCACACTGGCGCATCTGGCATTCTGCCGTAAACATGGTAAAGGGATGGTGATTGGTACTACCGGCTTTGACGACGCCGGTAAACAGGCCATTCGCGAGGCGTCGCAAGAGATTGCGATCGTTTTCGCCGCAAACTTTAGCGTCGGCGTTAACGTCATGCTCAAGCTGCTGGAGAAAGCCGCGAAGGTAATGGGCGACTACACCGATATTGAAATTATTGAAGCGCACCACCGCCATAAAGTGGATGCACCGTCGGGTACGGCGCTGGCAATGGGCGAGGCAATCGCCGGGGCGCTGGATAAAGATCTGAAGGACTGCGCGGTCTACTCGCGTGAAGGTTATACCGGCGAGCGCGTACCGGGAACGATTGGCTTTGCAACCGTTCGGGCGGGCGACATCGTCGGCGAACATACCGCGATGTTTGCCGATATTGGCGAGCGCGTAGAGATTACGCATAAAGCTTCCAGCCGCATGACGTTTGCAAATGGCGCGTTGCGATCGGCATTATGGCTAAAAACGAAGAAAAATGGGCTATTTGACATGCGGGATGTGCTGGGACTGGATGTACTATAACGACTAAATACCTTCGTGATGTGGTTGTGGTAATCAAGATTAATTGATTACAAAGGGCAATATATTATTGCCCTTTTGTTTTTTGCCCCCCGGTTATTCGGTCAGATAAATAACGCCTTTCACCATTCATGTTTCGACAGTTTCTTCGCCCACGATATGTTCTGCCGTTGTTTTCGCGTTAAGAATAGTCAGTTTAAAGACATCCGGGCCAACGGCATCCATTTGCGTGACGTAATTGCCATTACGATAAATGCGGTTAATTAGTCCTTCAGGCGCATCGGTACGGGCCATTACGTTCAACGGGAAAAATACTGCCTGAACTGATGTTAGTCATATTCAGCCGCAGTGGCTTACCGTATGCAAAAGGCACCTCGACCAGACTGATAAGACTGATATCCATCGTGGGGTTAGCGCTGTTCCTCGGGGGCGTTTTATCTCTTTTGTTTCAATAGGTTAGCTTTTTTATGCTGTAGTGAGGCTGGTTGTGGTTCAATCGTATGCGCTAGTCTTAAAGAAAAAGAAGTTAGACCTTTATAGCGCGATTTTGATTCTCATTACATTATCTTAATTTGCTGTTTTTGTCGATTTTTTGATGTGTTTGGTTTGTTTTTTATTTTAACAAGTGATTGATTTTTAAATTATTTTTATCGTTAATTTGCTTTATTTTGAATTTTTATTCATTTAATGGTATTGGTGGTTATTAAATTAATTTTTATCGTTGTTTTTCGTTGTTTTAATGTGAAATTTGACCATTTGGTCCACTTTTTATCGTTCCAGTCAGCTTTTTTCGAACTCAAGGAAGCGCAAGCGTTTTCTATCGTCACTTAGTTGATCTTTTTGCCTATTAAATAGGATAACTTCCTTATAATGTGCAAAATAACATAAAAAACACCCTCTTTAAGTTGACTTTTATCCGGCTTAACTTCAGAATGCCGCCGTTTGCCAGAAATCCACGGGTAAGCAAATTTGCATTGCTTCATACTGACTGAATGAATTAATATGCAAATAAAGTGAGTGAATATTCTCTGGAGGGTGTTTTGATTAAGTCAGCGCTATTGGTTCTGGAAGACGGAACCCAGTTTCACGGTCGGGCCATTGGGGCAACGGGTTCGGCGGTTGGGGAAGTCGTTTTCAATACTTCAATGACCGGTTATCAAGAAATCCTCACTGATCCTTCCTATTCCCGCCAAATCGTCACTCTTACTTATCCCCATATTGGTAATGTCGGCACCAATGAAGCCGATGAAGAATCTTCTCAGGTACATGCACAAGGTCTGGTAATTCGCGACCTGCCGCTGATTGCCAGCAACTTCCGTAACACCGAAGACCTCTCTTCTTACCTCAAACGGCATAACATTGTGGCGATTGCTGATATCGATACCCGCAAGCTGACGCGTCTGCTGCGTGAGAAAGGTGCACAGAACGGCTGCATCATTGCAGGCGATAGCCCGGATGCGAAGCTGGCGCTGGAAAAAGCGAAAGCATTTCCTGGACTGAACGGTATGGATCTGGCGAAAGAAGTGACCACGGCGGAAACTTACCGCTGGACGCAGGGTAGCTGGACGCTGAAAGACGGTTTACCGGAAGCGAAATCTGAGGATGACCTGCCGTTCCACGTGGTGGCCTACGATTTTGGCGCCAAACGCAACATTCTACGTATGCTGGTGGATCGCGGCTGCCGCCTGACGGTGGTGCCAGCGCAGACCTCTGCTGAAGAGGTGCTGGAAATGAATCCGGACGGCATCTTCCTGTCAAACGGCCCTGGCGACCCGGCCCCGTGCGACTACGCGATTACTGCTATCCAGAAATTCCTCGAAACCGACATTCCTGTGTTCGGCATCTGCCTCGGCCATCAGCTACTGGCGCTGGCGAGCGGTGCGAAGACCGTTAAGATGAAGTTCGGCCATCACGGCGGCAACCATCCGGTAAAAGATATGGACCGAAACGTGGTGATGATCACCGCGCAGAACCACGGCTTTGCGGTGGATGAAGACTCGCTGCCAGCCAACCTGCGCGTGACCCACAAGTCGCTGTTCGACGGCACCCTGCAGGGCATTCACCGTACCGATAAACCGGCGTTCAGCTTCCAGGGCCACCCGGAAGCCAGCCCCGGCCCGCACGATGCTGCACCGCTGTTCGACCACTTTATCGAGCTTATTGAGCAATACCGTCAGTCCGCGAAATAATCAGGAGTAATAAGAGCCATGCCAAAACGTACAGATATAAAAAGCATCCTGATTCTGGGCGCGGGCCCGATTGTTATCGGTCAGGCGTGTGAGTTTGACTACTCCGGCGCTCAGGCGTGTAAAGCGCTGCGCGAAGAGGGTTACCGCGTCATTCTGGTGAACTCCAACCCGGCCACCATCATGACCGACCCGGAAATGGCCGATGCCACCTACATCGAGCCGATTCACTGGGAAGTGGTGCGCAAAATCATTGAAAAAGAGCGTCCGGATGCGGTGCTGCCGACCATGGGCGGCCAGACGGCGCTGAACTGCGCGCTGGAGCTGGAGCGGCAGGGCGTGCTCGAAGAGTTCGGCGTCACCATGATTGGCGCCACCGCCGACGCCATTGATAAAGCCGAAGACCGTCGTCGCTTCGATATCGCGATGAAGAAAATTGGTCTCGACACCGCGCGTTCCGGTATCGCGCACACTATGGAAGAAGCGCTGGCGGTTGCCGCTGATGTGGGCTTCCCGTGCATCATCCGTCCGTCCTTTACCATGGGCGGCACCGGTGGCGGTATCGCTTACAACCGTGAAGAGTTCGAAGAAATCTGCGAACGCGGTCTGGACCTCTCGCCAACCAACGAGCTGCTGATTGATGAATCGCTGATCGGCTGGAAAGAGTACGAGATGGAAGTGGTGCGTGATAAAAACGACAACTGCATCATCGTCTGCTCTATCGAAAACTTCGACGCAATGGGTATCCATACTGGGGACTCGATCACCGTGGCCCCGGCACAGACGCTGACCGACAAAGAATACCAAATCATGCGTAACGCCTCGATGGCGGTACTGCGTGAAATCGGCGTCGAAACCGGCGGTTCTAACGTCCAGTTCGCAGTGAACCCGAAAAACGGCCGTCTGATCGTTATCGAAATGAACCCGCGCGTATCCCGTTCCTCGGCGCTGGCGTCGAAAGCCACCGGCTTCCCGATTGCCAAAGTGGCCGCCAAACTGGCGGTGGGTTATACCCTCGACGAGCTGATGAACGACATCACCGGTGGCCGTACACCGGCGTCGTTTGAGCCGTCTATTGACTACGTTGTCACCAAAATTCCGCGCTTTAACTTCGAGAAATTCGCCGGTGCCAACGACCGTCTGACCACCCAGATGAAATCGGTCGGGGAAGTGATGGCGATTGGCCGCACGCAGCAGGAATCCCTGCAAAAAGCGCTGCGCGGCCTGGAAGTGGGCGCTACCGGCTTCGACCCGAAAGTCAGCCTCGACGACCCGGAAGCGCTGACCAAAATCCGCCGCGAGCTGAAAGACGCGGGCGCCGAGCGTATCTGGTACATCGCCGATGCTTTCCGCGCGGGCTTGTCTGTGGATGGCGTCTTTAACCTAACCAACATCGACCGCTGGTTCCTGGTGCAAATTGAAGAGCTGGTGCGTCTGGAAGAGAAAGTGGCTGAAGTCGGGATTACTGGCCTCAACGCCGACTTCCTGCGTCAGCTCAAGCGCAAAGGGTTTGCCGATGCGCGTCTGGCGAAACTGGCGGGCGTGCGCGAGGCGGAAATCCGCAAGCTACGCGACCAGTATGACCTGCACCCGGTCTACAAGCGTGTGGATACCTGCGCGGCGGAATTCGCCACCGATACCGCCTATATGTACTCCACTTATGAAGATGAGTGCGAAGCGAACCCGTCCGTTGATCGCGATAAAATCATGGTCCTCGGCGGCGGCCCGAACCGTATCGGCCAGGGCATCGAATTTGACTACTGCTGCGTACACGCCTCGCTGGCGCTGCGCGAAGACGGTTACGAAACCATTATGGTCAACTGTAACCCGGAAACCGTCTCCACCGACTACGACACCTCCGACCGCCTGTACTTCGAGCCGGTGACGCTGGAAGACGTGCTGGAAATCGTGCGCATCGAGAAGCCGAAAGGTGTGATCGTACAGTACGGCGGCCAGACCCCACTGAAGTTGGCGCGCGCGCTGGAAGCGGCAGGCGTGCCGGTTATCGGCACCAGCCCGGACGCCATCGACCGCGCGGAAGACCGTGAACGCTTCCAGCATGCGGTTGACCGTCTGAAGCTGAAGCAACCGGCCAACGCCACCGTCACCGCCATTGAACAAGCGGTTGAGAAGGCGAAAGAAATTGGCTACCCGCTGGTGGTACGTCCTTCTTACGTGCTGGGCGGTCGGGCGATGGAAATTGTCTACGACGAAGCCGACCTGCGTCGCTACTTCCAGACCGCAGTCAGCGTCTCTAACGATGCGCCGGTACTGCTGGACCGCTTCCTTGATGATGCGGTTGAAGTGGACGTGGACGCTATCTGCGACGGCGAAATGGTGCTGATTGGCGGCATCATGGAGCACATCGAGCAGGCTGGCGTACACTCCGGCGACTCCGCCTGTTCCCTGCCGGCCTACACGCTGAGCCAGGAAATTCAGGACGTGATGCGCCAGCAGGTGCAGAAGCTGGCTTTCGAGTTGCAGGTGCGCGGCCTGATGAACGTACAGTTTGCGGTCAAGGACAACGAAGTCTACCTGATTGAGGTCAACCCGCGCGCGGCGCGTACCGTACCGTTCGTCTCCAAAGCCACCGGCGTGCCGCTGGCGAAAGTGGCGGCGCGCGTGATGGCCGGCAAATCGCTGACCGAGCAGGGCGTGACCCAAGAAATTATCCCGCCGTACTACTCGGTGAAAGAAGTGGTGCTGCCGTTCAACAAATTCCCCGGCGTTGACCCGCTGTTAGGGCCAGAAATGCGCTCCACCGGGGAAGTGATGGGCGTGGGCCGTACCTTCGCGGAAGCGTTCGCCAAGGCACAGTTGGGCAGTAACTCCACGATGAAGAAACAGGGCCGTGCGCTGCTCTCGGTTCGCGAAGGCGACAAAGAGCGCGTGGTGGACCTGGCCGCCAAGCTGCTGAAACAGGGCTTTGAGCTGGATGCCACTCACGGTACGGCGATTGTGCTGGGCGAAGCCGGTATCAACCCGCGTCTGGTGAATAAGGTGCATGAAGGTCGTCCGCACATTCAGGACCGCATCAAGAATGGCGAATATACCTATATCATCAATACCACCGCAGGCCGCCGCGCGATTGAAGACTCCAGGGTGATTCGTCGTAGCGCGCTGCAGTATAAAGTGCATTATGACACCACGCTGAACGGCGGTTTTGCCACGACGATGGCGCTCAATGCCGATGCCACCGAGAAGGTAACCTCGGTGCAGGAAATGCACGCGCAGATCAAAAAGTCGTAAATAAAGGGGCCGGTGGATATTGCTCTAACCGGACCTGTAATATAATTCTGAAAGGGTTTCTGTAAAGAAACCCTTTTTTTATCTTGCGTAAGGTCATTCCTGGAGAAGTCCGTTTCCGTAACCACATTTTCTATGTAATAAGCACGATATTGCTCACACTAATCAATATTTAAGTCGCATACTATCTTGCATATCCACAATTTTAATATGGCTTAGTTTTTATTAGTTTGGACAGGCCGTAGCCAGATTTTTAATTTGTGAAATGGTGTGCTTATGTGTGAAAAATATGTTGAAAGACCGCTTTATTTGTTAATTGCTGACTGGATGATGGCTGAGAGCCGATGGATCACGGCCAGGGAGATTTCCCGTCAATTTGATATTGAACACTGCAAAGCAATTAATACGCTCTCCTATATTCTGTCAGAAGTGGGAGAAATTGTTTGTGAAGTGAAGATGATCCCTAACCAGATTGCAGGACGAGGCTGCCAGTGCCAGCGTCTGGTGAAAGTCGTGAGTATCGACTCTCAACTCTATCGCCGATTGAATCATAATTTGCAGGAAAGAAAAGTGAGCGTGGCGAAAGCGCCGCGACTGTCTGCCGTTCCCCCCACAGAGCTAAACCGTGAGCAGAAATGGCAGATGATGCTCTCCAAGAGTATGCGTCGATAATTGTCTGTTTACCTGCTGGCGGGGTAAACGGTAATTGACGCGTAGGCCGGATAAGCGTGAGCGCATCCGGCATCAATTACTGTGCTGATTTTGGCTTCACGTCCGTCGTGCCTTTCAGGCGCGGTCGGTTTTCTTCGACCTGCGTTAACGGCTTCGTTTCAGATAACCCCGTTCGACAGCGGACCGCAAGATCCTGATATTCTTTGGTGTTGAGGCGTTTCCAGTGCAGCTCCTGATCCGTAACCTGGCGTAGTACGCGCGCCGGTGAACCCACCAGCAGTTGCCTTGCCTCACCCTGAAATCCGGCTTTGACAAAACTCATGGCGGCGACAATGCTCTCTTCGCCAATCACTGCGCCGTCCATAATGACGCTATTCATGCCGACCAGGGCGTCCCGTCCCACTACGCAGCCATGTAGAATAGCGCCGTGGCCGATATGGCCGTTTTCATGCACGATGGTATCGGTATCGCAGTAGCCATGCATAATGCAGCCATCCTGCAGATTAGATCCTGCCTCCAGGATCAGGCGACCATAATCCCCACGCAATGACGCGAGTGGGCCGATATAAACACCGGCGCCCACGATGACATCGCCAATCAGCACGGCGCTGGGATGGACAAACGCGTCCGGATGCACCACCGGGATCAGTCCTTCAAAGGCGTAATAGCTCATAGTTGTACCTCGGTTTTTTGCCGGATGGCGGCGTAAACACCTTATCCGGCCTACGGTTGCGCATGTGCTGTAGGCCGGATGAGCGAAGCGCCATCCGGCATAGTCACATTAACGACCTTTCCACACCGGATCGCGTTTTTCGGCAAATGCCTGCGGTCCTTCGAGCGCATCTTCTGAATGCAGTACCGACGGATAATGTTTCAGTACGCCGCTGCGGATGTAGCGGTAGCCTTCTTCTACCGGCATTTCGCTGGTCGCGCGATAAATCTCTTTCAGCGCCGCGATAGCCAGCGGGGCGCTATTGACCAGTTGTTGCGCCAGTTCGCGCGCGCTATCCATCAGTTCGCTCTGGCTGACAACGCGGTTCACGACTCCCCAACGCAGCGCTTCTTCGGCGCTCATTCGTCTGCCGGTCATCACCATTTCGTTGACGATAGCCGGTGGCAGCAGCTTAGGCAGACGCAATACGCCGCCGCTGTCAGGCACGATGCCGAGCTTTGCTTCCGGCAGCGCGAAGCTGGCGTTTTCGGCGCAGACAATAAAGTCCGCCGCCAGCGCCAGCTCAAAACCGCCGCCAAACGCGTAGCCGTTCACCGCGGCGATGACCGGCTTATCGAGGTCAAATATTTCGGTTAAACCGGCAAAGCCGCCGGGACCAAAATCGGCATCCGGCGCTTCACCTTCCGCTGCCGCTTTTAAGTCCCAGCCAGCAGAAAAGAATTTCTCCCCGCCGCCGGTAATGATTGCTACGCGTAATTCCGGATCGTCACGGAAATTAAGAAAAGCTTCACCCATTGCAAAGCTGGTTTTGGCGTCAATGGCATTCGCTTTAGGTCGGTCGAGGGTAATTTCCAGGATCGGGCCGTTACGGGTCAGATGTAATGACTCACTCATAGTTCATCTCCAGATAAATAGTTTCCCGGCGGGAGGGATTCCTGCCGGAAGGTTTATTTCAGATTTTTTTTGATTATTTTTCCTGAACAGTTGCGTGGCAGGTCGGTTCTGATCTCCATAAAAGAGGGAACCTTGAACTTCGCCATATTGTTTTCGCAGAAGCTGAAAAACTCGGCTTCGCTTAATGTTTCACCTTCATTAAGGACAATAAACGCTTTAATGGCTTCATCACGGATCGCGTCTTTAATACCAACCACCACAATGTCCTGAATTTTCGGATGCGCAGAAATAATATTTTCCAGCTCGACGCAGGAGACATTTTCCCCGCCGCGTTTAATCATGTTGCAGCGTCTGTCGACAAAATAGAAATAGCCATCCTCATCCTGGTAGCCCGAATCACCGGTATGTAACCAGCCCTCTGGCTCCAGCGCCCTGGCGGTTGCCTCCGGCTGCATGTAATACTCTTTGAAGATAGTCTTGCCGGGGATGCCTTTAATACAGATTTCGCCAATTTCTCCGGCGGGCAGCGGGCGATTTTGATCGTCGCGAATTTCAGCTTCATAGCTAAAACCCACGCGACCAATGGAAGGCCAGCGCCGTTTGTCTCCGGGACGGTCGCCAATAATTCCGACAATGGTTTCAGTCATACCATAAGAGGTCAGCAGCCTGACGCCAAAGCGTTCGGTAAAGGCGTCTTTTTCCTGCGCGGATAGATTGAGATAGAACATCACTTCGCGCAGATGATGCTGCCTGTCCGTTGGCGCGGCGGGCTGGACCATCAGCGTGCGGATCATCATCGGAATGCACTCGGTCACCGTCGCCTGATATTTACGTACCTGATCCCAGAATGCCCTGGCGCTGTACTTTTCCAGGAGCACAAAGGTGCTGCCGGCGGAAAAGGCTGGCATTGCGGCGGTACACTGGCAGTCGATATGAAACGCGGGCATCACCGTCATGTACACGTCATCATCGCGCAGGGCGATTTGCCAGGCAGAGTAGTAGCCTGCAAAACGCAGGTTGTAGTGGGTAATTACCACCCCTTTAGGCCGTGAGGTGGTGCCTGAGGTAAACAGAATTTCCGCCGTATCGTCAGTGGATAACGCGGGCGTATAGCTCAGCGTGGTGGACTGGCGGGATTGCAGTTGGGTAAAGTGACTCACGCCGTCGTCAGCCGGAAGCTGCTCGCCAATCAGACAGATATGATTAAGCGGAGTGCTATTGTCCTGGCGTATTTCACGGTACATAGGATAAAACTGGGCGCTGGTAACCAGCAGACTCACCTGGCTGTTTTGCAGGATCCAGGCGCTTTCTTCGCCCAGTAAGCGGGCATTAATCGGCACCATAATGGCGCCGATTTTTGCCAGTCCAAACCAGCAAAAGATGAATTCCGGACAGTTATCCAGATGCAGCGCGACCCTATCACCCTTGCGGATCCCTAAGGAGTAAAAAAGGTTCGCCGTGCGGTTAATCTCTTCATTGAGCGAAGCATAGCTAAACTGCCGAACGATTCCCTCACAGGATTCGAAAATTAACGCCGTTTTATCTCCGTACACCCCGGCCAGGTCGTCCCACATCTGACGTAAGTTTTGTCCGCCAACGATATCCATATTGCTTTATCCACTGAAATCAGGCGTGAGCGCTAACCGGAAAACCGATTAGCGCATCGCGTTTAATCCTCAACTTTGGCCAGGCCTTTGCCGACCAGTTCCTTAATATCTGCTTCGCTATAACCAATGTTTTTCAGAATGGCGGCGGTATCCATGCCGTGTGACGGCATGCCACGCCAGATTTTCCCCGGGTTGTTTTTAAATTTCGGCATGATGTTCGGCCCCTTACAGGTGCGACCGTCCATTGTTTGCCACTGAGTAATCGATTCGCGGGCAACGTACTGCGGATTACCTTCCAGTTCCGGAATGGTGAGCACCTTCGCACAGGCGATATTCAGCTCAGCAAAGCGCGCCTGAACGTCGGCGATAGTGTGTGTTGCCAGCCAGGCGTCCAGTTTCTCTTCGACGAGCGGGCCGTAAGGGCATTCCACGCGATGGATGAGCTGCGTGCCTTCCGGAACTTCCGGCGTACCGAGAATGTGGGCCAGGCCAATATCTTTAAAACACTCGTTGATTTGCGTGATGCCGACCAACTCCATGACGATGTAACCATCGGCGCATTTATACAGGCCGCAACCGGCGTAGTAGGGGTCTTTCCCTTTCGTCATACGTGGACAGATTTCGCCGCCGTTGAAGTAGTCCATCATGAAGTACTGACCCATGCGCAGCATCACTTCGTACATGGCGATATCGATGCTTTCACCTTTACCCGTTTCGCGTACTTTGTGCAGAGCTGCCAGCGCGGCTGTCGTCGCGGTCATCCCGGAGAAGTAATCGGCGGTATACGGGAAGGCTGGCATCGGCTGATCAACGTCGCCGTTTTGGATCAGATAACCACTGAATGCCTGCGCGATGGTGTTATACGCCGGAAGATTGGTGTACTCCTCGGTACCATACTGGCCGAAGCCGGAAAGGTGGGCAATGACCAGTTTCGGGTTATGTTCCCACAGCACTTCATCAGTAATACCACGGCGGGCAAAGGCCGGGCCTTTACTGGCTTCAATGAAAATATCGGTGGTTTCCATCAGTTTCAGAAACGCTTCCCGACCTTCATCTTTGAAAATATTCAGCGACAGGGCGTGCAGGTTGCGGCGTGAGAGCTGCGGGTAGTTAGGCTGTACGCGGATGGTATCGGCCCATGCGACGTTTTCAATCCAGATAACCTCGGCGCCCCATTCGGCGAACATCTGTCCGGCGAATGGACCGGCGATTTCGATTCCTGAAAAAACAACGCGTACCCCAGCAAGCGGGCCAAAGGTTGGCATTGGTAAATGATTCATCATTTTTCTCCTGGCATTTTTTGCGGTATGTAGGCCGGATAAGCACAGCGCCATCCGGCATGATTGCCTGATGGCGACGCCCCGCGTCTTATCAGGCCTACAAGGGATCGATTAGCGGTATTGCTTAAGTACCGCACGACCCAACGTCAGGATCTGCATTTCATCAGAACCACCAGAAACACGGTCAACGCGCAGGTCACGCCAGAAACGCGTGATGCGGTGGTTGCCCGCGATACCAACACCTCCCAGTACCTGCATGGCGGTGTCTACCACTTCAAACGCGGCGTTGGCGCAGAAGTATTTGCACATTGCCGCGTCGCCGGAGGTAATCGTGCCGTTATCCGCTTTCCACGCGGCTTCCAGCAGCATATTTTTCATGGAGTTCAGTTTGATCGCCATATGCGCAAACTTCTCCTGAATCAGCTGGAAACGACCAATAGCTTCACCAAACTGCACGCGCTGATTAGCGTAACGCGCAGCGTCTTCAAAAGCGCACATTGCAGTACCGTAGTTGGTCAGCGCGACGAGGAAGCGCTCATGGTCAAACTCTTCTTTCACGCGATTGAAGCCGTTACCTTCCCGACCGAACATGTCTTTCTCGTCCAGTTCAACGTCGTCAAAGGTGATTTCACAGCAGCTATCCATGCGCAGACCGAGTTTCTCCAGTTTGTTGACCTTGATACCTGCTTTGCTCATGTCCACAAACCACTCGGTGTAAACCGGTTTATCCGGCGATGCACCGTCTCTCGCCATGACCACGATGTACGGGGTATAGGCGCTACTGGTGATAAAGCACTTACTGCCATTGAGATAAACCTTACCATTTTTGCGTGTATAAGTGGTTTTCAGACTACCAACATCCGATCCCGCTCCCGGTTCGGTGATAGCAGAGTTCCACATCTGCTTACCGGTGCCCCGGAAGGCCATGATTTTATCAATTTGCTCCTGAGTTCCTTCACGCAGGAAAGTGTTAAAACCTCCCGGCAATTGGTACAACACGTAAGTTGGCGCGCCAAGACGTCCCAGCTCCATCCAGACGGCAGCGACGGTAACAAAACCCGCTTCCAGACCGCCGTGTTCTTCCGGGATCAGCAGGCTATCAATACCCATATCCGCCAGCGCTTTTACAAAACGCTCAGGGTAGACGCTGTCACGATCGCACTCGGCAAAATAAGCTTCCCAGTTCTCACTGGCCATCAGTTCGCGAATACCGGCGACAAACAGCTCCTGTTCGTCATTTAAGTTGAAATCCATCTTTCAGCCTCTTGATCAATTGGGTTAATAAGAATTACTTGTCTTTCCAGTGCACTTTGGCGTCTTTAATAAAGGACAGCGTCACCATAATGTTGACGAAGAACAGCGGGCATCCTCCGGCGATAATCGCGGTCTGAATCGGCTTCAACCCACCCAGCGCCAGCAGAACGATACCGATGATGCCGACCAGCACCGACCAGCCGATACGCACTAACAGAGGCGGCTCTTCACCATCGCGAACTTCACGACAGGTCGACATCGCCAGGGTGTAAGAGCAGGCGTTAATCAGCGTGACGGTGGCAATAAAGCAGAGGATGAAGAAGCCCCACATGGTGGCGGTGCTGAGCGGCAAGGCAGCCCAGGTTTCGATAATGGCGCGCGCCACGCCGTGTTGCTCAATGAGTTGCGGGATGTTGAGGATGTTTTTATCCATCAGCAGCAGCGTGTTACTGCCCAGCACTGTCCACAGGATCCAGGTAGACGCGGTCAGACCCATCACCATCCCGAAGCACAGTTCACGTACGGTACGACCACGGGAAATACGGGCCAGGAAGATACTCATCTGGATGGCGTAAATAACCCACCACGCCCAGTAGAAAACAGTCCAGCCCTGTGGGAAGCCGCCTTTACCGATGGCGTCGGTATAGAACAGCATCCGTGGCAGGTGCATTAACAGCATCCCGACGGAGTCGGTGAAGTAGTTCATGATGAAGCTGGCGCCGCTGACGATAAACACCCAGCCGAGCATCAGGAAGCTCAGGTAGCTACGCACATCGCTGGCGATTCTGACCCCTTTTTGCAGGCCGCAGGCCACGCAAATCGCGTTCAGAATGATCCAGCAGGTAATGATGATGGCATCCAATTGCAGCGTATGCGGAATACCGAACAGCCATTGCATACACTCGGTGACCAGCGGGGTAGCCAGACCGAGGCTGGTGCCCATCGCGAAGATCAGCGCCACCAGGTAGAAGTTATCGACGATGGTACCGAACAACCCTTTCGCATGCTTTTCACCGACGAGCGGTACTAGCGTGGAGCTGGGGCGGATGACATCCATCTTGCGTACAAAGAAGAAGTAGGCGAAGGCCACGGAAAGGAAGCTATAGGTTGCCCACGGTAGCGGCCCCCAGTGGAACAGGCTGTACGCCAGACCTATCTCTTTCGCGCCGGTGGAATTGGGTTCCAGGCCGAACGGCGGGGTGGAGATATAGTAGTAGATCTCAATAGAGCCCCAGAACAGAACTGCAGCGGATGTACAGGAGGCGAACATCATGAAAATCCAGCTGGCGGTGCTAAACTCCGGTTTTTCGTCACCTAATCTCTTTTTGGCATAGGGGCCAAAAACCAGCCAGAACCAGCCGAAGAGCATGACGACCATATACCATTCAAATGCCCAACCCCAGACGTTGGTGACATAACTGAATACCGCATTAATAACGACGTTAGCGGCATCAAGATCTCTGACTGTTAGCCAGCAAAGTATTCCGACAATTATTAATGGCGGAAAAAAAACCTTCGGTTCAATTCCCGATTTTTTCTTTTCATTTTTCATAAGTGAATTCCAGTGTGAAAACGAAATTTATTTAGCGTGCCAGTCCATGAACGTTTGTTTATTTATTATTAATGATTTGTTGATAAGTTTTTAACCTCTGGGACGCCTCAATGAGTAACTCATGATGGGTATTCACTTCGGGTGATTCTGTTATCTTCGTCACACTTTTTTGCGTTGATTATTTTGTGTCTAAATTTTGATTTTTGCTTTATTTATCAATTTGTTGGTTGTGGTTTTTTAACTTTTTTAAGTATCTGACGTTCAATATTGTTGAGCCAGCAAACAATATTGAAAATTTTCATATTTGGCATATTTCTTTCAATATTGGTGAGGTGCGTAACACTATTGAAAGTTACGAATATCAATGTGTGACATTTTCAATATTGGTGATTAAGGTTTTATTTCCGAATTAAAGAGCGTGATATCTGTATTTAACACCGCCGATATAAATACGTTTCCTTCATGATTTCTGGAGATGCAATGAAGATAATTACTTGCTACAAATGCGTACCTGATGAGCAGGATATTGCGATTAATAATGCTGACGGAACACTCGATTTCAGCAAAGCGGATAGCAAAATCAGCCAATATGATCTGAATGCAATTGAAGCTGCTTGCCAGTTAAAACAGCAGTTGGGAGACGCTCAGGTTGTCGCCATGAGCGTTGGCGGCAAAGCGCTGACTAATGCAAAAGGGCGCAAAGATGTCCTCTCTCGTGGCCCTGATGAACTGATTGTGGTCATTGACGATCAATTTGAGCAGGCGCTGCCGCAACACACCGCTACCGCGCTGGCCGCTGCCGCGCAAAAATCAGGTTTCGATCTGCTTATCTGCGGCGACGGTTCTTCCGATCTTTATGCTCAGCAGGTTGGTTTGCTGGTGGGCGAAGCGTTGAACATTCCGGCGATTAACGGCGTGAGTAAGATCCTCTCTCTTACCGACAGCACATTGACGGTAGAACGCGAACTGGAAGATGAAGTTGAAACGCTGAGCATCCCGCTCCCGGCGGTGATCGCGGTTTCCACCGACATTAACACCCCACAAATCCCTTCGATGAAAGCCATTCTTGGCGCGGCGAAAAAACCGGTTCAGGTCTGGTCGCCTGCGGATATCGGGCTGAACAGCGTACCCGCGTATTCCGCACAACAGGTTACCGTACCGAAGCAGCGCGAGCGTCAGCGTGTGGTGATTGAAGGTGACGGTGAAGAACAAATCGCCGCGTTTGTCGAGAATCTGCGCAAAATCATTTAATTATCAGGGGATGTTATGAACAAATTTTCCAGTGTCTGGGTATTCAGCGATACCCCTTCTCGTCTGCCCGAACTGATGAGTGGCGCGCAGGCTGTAGGTGAAAAAGTTAACGCGTTCGTACTGAACGAAGCGGACAGCGCGACAGCATGTCATTTGGGCGCGGATCATGTCTGGCTGCTCAGCGGCAAACCAGAAGACCGCATGATCGAAGACTACGCTGCTGCGATGGCTGAGACTATTCGTCAGCATAGCGAGGGCGGCGCGGTGCTGCTGCCGAATACGCGTCGGGGCAAGCTGTTGGCGGCAAAGCTGGGCTATCGCTTGTCGGCTGCGGTTTCCAACGACGCCAGCGACGTCGCCCTGCAGGATGGAAAAGCGGCGGTTAAACATATGGTCTACGGCGGTCTGGCGATAGGGGCAGAGACCATCGCTTCGCCGTTTGCCGTGATCACACTCAGCAGCGGAACGTTTGACGCACAACAACCGGATGCTTCCCGCAGCGGCGAGATGCATACCGTGCAGTGGCAGGCTCCGGCCATTACCGTGACCCGCACCGCAACCCAGGCGCGTCAGAGCAACAGCGTTGACCTCGACAAAGCGCGTCTGGTGGTCAGCGTGGGACGCGGCATCGGCAGCAAAGAGAATATCTCGCTGGCCGAAGCGCTGTGCCAGACGATTGGCGCCGAGCTGGCCTGTTCTCGCCCGGTGGCGGAAAACGAGAAGTGGATGGAGCACGAGCGCTACGTCGGTATCTCCAACCTGATGCTCAAGCCTGAACTGTATCTGGCGGTGGGGATCTCCGGGCAGATCCAACACATGGTCGGCGCCAACGGCGCGCAGACGATTTTCGCCATCAACAAAGATAAAAACGCGCCAATCTTCCAGTATGCGGATTTTGGCATCGTTGGCGATGCGCTGAAGATCCTGCCTGCGCTGACGGCTGCCTTAGCGCGATAAACCATTTCGGGCAGGATGCGAAGGTATCCTGCCGCTGACAGGAGTACGTATGTCCGAAGATATCTTTGATGCCATCATCGTGGGTGCAGGTCTGGCCGGTTCGGTTGCGGCGCTGGTGCTTGCTCGCGAAGGTGCACAGGTGCTGGTTATCGAGCGCGGCAATTCTGCTGGCGCGAAGAATGTCACCGGTGGGCGTTTGTATGCACATAGCCTGGAACGCATCATTCCCGGCTTTGCGGATCAGGCCCCCATTGAACGCATGATCACCCACGAAAAACTCGCCTTTATGACCGACAAAGGGGCGATGACGATGGATTATTGCAACGGCGAGGACGCCGCATCGTCGCAAGTTTCTTATTCCGTTTTGCGCAGTAAATTTGACGCCTGGCTGATGGAGCAGGCCGAAGAGGCGGGGGCGCAACTGATCACCGGTATTCGCGTCGATAACGTCGTTCAGCGTGATGGCAACGTCGTGGGCGTGGAAGCCGATGGCGATATTCTGGAAGCCAAAGTCGTAATCCTCGCTGACGGGGTGAATTCTCTGCTGGCTGAAAAGCTGGGCATGGCCAAACGCGTTGAGGCATCGCATGTTGCTGTCGGCGTGAAGGAACTGATCGAACTGCCGAAGTCGGTCATTGAAGATCGTTTCCAGTTACAGGGCAACGAAGGTGCCGCCTGTCTGTTTGCCGGGGCGCCAACCGATGGTCTGATGGGCGGTGGCTTCCTGTATACGAATGAAACAACCCTTTCCCTGGGGCTGGTCTGTGGACTTCATCATCTGAAAGACGCGAAAAAATCGGTCCCGCAAATGCTGGAAGATTTCAAACAGCATCCGGCAGTTGCGCCGCTGATCGCCGGTGGCAAGCTGGTGGAATATGCCGCACACGTTGTACCCGAGGCGGGAATGAATATGCAGCCTGAACTGGTGGGCGATGGCGTACTGATTGCCGGGGATGCTGCCGGCATGTGTATGAACCTCGGCTTTACCATCCGGGGTATGGATCTCGCCATATCCGCAGGCGAAGCGGCGGCGAAGACGGTGCTTTCGGCGATGAAGCGCGACGATTTTAGCAAGCAGTCGCTGGATGAATACCGTCAGCATCTGGACGAAGGCCCGATGCGCGATATGCGCATGTATCAGAAACTACCGGCTTTTCTTGATAATCCCCGCATGTTTACCGCTTATCCCGAAATGGCGGTCAATATCGCGCGCGACCTGTTCACCGTGGATGGCTCCGCGCCGGTGCCCATGCGTAAAAAAATCCTGCGCCATGCGAAGAAAGTGGGCTTCATCAACCTGATGAAAGATGGCCTGAAAGGAGTGACCGTATTATGACATCTCCCGTTAATGTGGACGTCAAACTGGGCGTCAATAAGTTCAATGTGGATGAAGACAGCCCGCACATCATTCTCAAAACCGATCCTGATAAACAGGCGCTGGAGGTGCTGATTAAGGCCTGTCCGGCGGGACTGTATAAAAAGCAGGACGACGGCAGCGTTCGTTTTGATTACGCCGGGTGCCTGGAGTGCGGAACGTGCCGGATCCTCGGCCTTGATACGGCGCTGGAAAAATGGGAATACCCGCGCGGGACGTTTGGCGTGGAGTTCCGCTACGGCTAATAAGTACGAAGTTGTGCCCCCGTTGGCCGGATAAGATGCGGTAGCGTCGCCATCCGGCAATCATGTGGCGCCAATGCCGGATGGCGGCGGAAACGCCTTATCCGGCCAACAGATGACGCTTTGCCCGTGTTGAAACAGGACATCACCATGCCGCAGCCCAGGAACTTTGACGACCTTAAATTCTCCTCCATCCATCGCAGAATTATGCTGTGGGGAAGCGGCGGCCCGTTCCTTGATGGCTACGTGCTGGTGATCATTGGCGTGGCGCTGGAACAACTGACGCCGCTATTGCACCTTGATGCTGAATGGATTGGCGCGCTCGGCGCGGCTACGCTTGCCGGACTGTTTATCGGCACCTCGTTGTTTGGCTATATTTGCGATAAAGTCGGGCGGCGTAAAATGTTCCTGCTTGATATTATCGCTATCGGCGTTATCTCCGTGGCGACCATGTTTGTTTCCACGCCGCTTGAATTGCTGGTGATGCGCGTTTTAATTGGCATTGTTATCGGCGCGGATTACCCTATCGCCACTTCCATGATTACGGAGTTTTCCAACACCCGCCAGCGCGCGTTCTCCATCGGTTTTATCGCCGCGATGTGGTACGTCGGCGCGACCTGCGCCAACCTGGTGGGTTACTGGCTGTATGACATGGAAGGCGGCTGGCGCTGGATGCTTGGCAGCGCCTTTATCCCGTGCTTAATCATTTTGATTGGCCGATTTGACCTGCCGGAATCACCACGCTGGCTATTGCGAAAAGGACGGGTAAAAGAGTGCGAACAAATGATGATCAAACTGTTCGGCGAACCGGTCTGCTTTGACGATGAGCCGCCGCAGGAGACCCGCTTCCTGCAACTGTTTAATCGCCGTCATTTCCCGTTTGTACTGTTCGTTGCGGCTATCTGGACCTGTCAGGTAATCCCGATGTTCGCTATCTATACCTTTGGGCCGCAGATCGTCGGGTTACTCGGCTGGGAGCAGGGGCGCAACGCGGCGCTCGGCAATGTGGTGATTAGCCTCTTTTTTATGCTGGGCTGTATACCGGCGATGTTCTGGCTAAACAGTATTGGCCGTCGCCCTCTGCTTATTGGCAGCTTCGCCATGATGACTATCGCGCTGGCGCTGCTGGGGCTGGTGTCAAATCTGGGCATCATACTGGTCGTGGTGGCGTTTGCGGTATACGCCTTCTTTTCCGGCGGGCCGGGCATACTGCAATGGCTTTATCCTAATGAACTCTTCCCGACGGATATTCGCGCTTCGGCCGTGGGGGTCATCATGTCATTAAGCCGCATCGGAACCATTGTCTCCACCTGGGCATTACCGATTTTTATTACTCGTTACGGCATTAATAACGTCATGCTGATTGGCGCGTTGATTTCGTTAGTCGGGCTTGGCGTATCGGTGATGTTTGCCCCGG
Source organism: Salmonella sp. NW645 (assembly GCF_051703725.1). Lineage (NCBI taxonomy): Bacteria > Pseudomonadati > Pseudomonadota > Gammaproteobacteria > Enterobacterales > Enterobacteriaceae > Salmonella > Salmonella sp. NW645. The sequence continues at coordinate 516,937 of NZ_JAMMKR010000002.1, forward strand.
AAACTCGCGGCTTGACGCTAACACAGACCGGAAACATGACTTTGCGCGGAACGCCATCGGATAACCCTCGTTAAGAGTGTTCTGCATTTCTCCCTACTTTTCGCCAATAACGCTACAGTTAACAGTCACATGCTAAAACAACTGAAAAGCAGGGAGAACACCATGCAAAAACGTCTTATGACCGCACTGTTTACCGCAGCAACACTATTCACCGTCGCAGGATGCTCTTCTAACCAGGCGGTTGAAACCACGGATGGCAAAACTATTGTCACCGACGGGAAACCCGAGGTCGATAACGATACCGGTATGGTGTCTTACAAAAACGCCGCCACCGGGAAAACCGAACAGATTAACCGCGATCAGCTGAAAAATATGAGCGAGCTGGATAATTAATTCAATTTTTTCTGATTAGCCGCTCAATAATATTCTCTCTTTATGCGCATCCATTTATTCCCATGCGAATAAACGGATGCCTGAACAGGCAGGGACGCCGGAAAACGTCGAAATACGTTAGACCATTCGCCCGTGTTCCCGCTTTCCCCACCGCGCTGTCCGCTTACATGAGGTTACACTCATCAACATTTCTCTGAACAGCGGCTCAACATTTCCCGGAAAAAAACATATCGCAGGGCATTTATCCTTATGATGAGGTATAAATGATGAGGTATAAGGAACAGGAGTCTGTAATGAAACTGAAACTAATACCTTTTTATTTGCTCGCGCTATTTTCTGCCGCCTCCGGGGCTACGGAGATAAACGCCTGCAAAGACCTGATCGGAACATGGAAAACCACGGCAGATAACCCGCCTTATACCATGACAATATTGCCGCCAGTAGAAGGCTGCGGGGAAAAATGTGTGAAACTGAACGTGCAGTATGAACTTGACGTGACTCACCGCAACGCGCTTTATTGCCATGAAGGACAAGAGGGGGTAAAAGGGCAGGGACCCATGGTGATAGCATTTGAAGGGGCGTATGGTGGACACGCTATTGGAACCTATAACCGACAGCTGCAATTACTTTGGGCTGGCGTAATACCGAAAAATAAAAAGGGGAAATGGATAACGAAAATGGAAAATTATTGGTTCAGGCAGGTAAAAGCGCACTAAACATCATCTTAAAACAGCCCGCAAAACCGTCTTATTCACGAAGGGCTTACTGCCTGCGCGCATACATTCTACCGACTTGCCTGCCCCGGATGAACTGTTGATAAAAAAGAGGGCCAGCATCTGTTTCCAGACGGCCCTGAGTGGATTGTGACGTAACATGGCACCTTGCTGGCGCTCTCTTATTATTTCATGCCTGTGCCCTCGTTATGGCGCAATCAGAGCTTTATTTCGCCGCATCGTTATAAACTTCGGCAACGGCTTCAAAATTCGGACCATGCTCACGTGCAGCGATAATATGATAATATTTTCCGCCTTTCGCATCGGCTAATTCTGACAGTTTTTCGCGTAGATCAGAGGGTGAGGAAATCTGTCCGCCACTCTGGGACACATTTATGGTGCCGACCTTAACCAGTTTGAAGTGGCTGATTTCTTGCTTAGAGACCTGCTCTGCCGCAAGCGTGCTGAATGAAGCAACCGTCGCCAGTAATGCGGCGGCAATAATGCGTTTTTTCATGGTTCTGTTCCTGTTGCATTGATGATAAGGTTTGCGCAATATCAGTAATCCGTAACGAAATTATTTATACCCTTCATACTTCAGGTTGCTTATGGGTTGGCTACGGATTACTCGGCCCACCTATGGGACTCGCCCTGACGGGCCGTCGCACGCGACGTTCAAATCTGCTCCCGGCAGATTTGTCGCTCACCTCAGTCACATAATTATCTATGCTCCTGGGGACTCACTCCCTTGCCGCCTTTAAGCAACTCGAATTATTTTGGGTAATAACCTCGGTTGATTATCTGAAAATAGCCTTATTTGGTGTGACCGTCTTATATCTTGTTATAGTCACCTCTTTATGTTGTTGTCAATGTAAAATAATGCGCTGCCAGCTAAAAAGAAACTTAACCCCCTGTAAATAATAGTTTTTATATTATTTCTTTTAATGGCGTAATTTTTATTGAATGACGCGGCAATACGCTAGTTTTATTCATAAGCAACATAACAGAATTGAGTTATGTTTTAATTTCCCAGAGTGATATTACCGGTTGTATGTCTATGGTTACGCGGCCTGTTACTGATAGTGTTTCTTTCGGGGAGATTTTCTTGTAGCGGCATAGGGTAATCACCGTAGCTGAAGGGAAAAGGCACGAACACAGCGCTATAGAGTATGTTTAATAATGTATTTTTTTATGAAGTAATGTCTGCAGTTGTATCTCTAAAATAAAAATAATGAGCTTTTCATCTAAATAATTTTTCAGTGAATTATGGTTGTTTATTAATATATTTCTAATTTGAAATACAAATCAATTTATAACACATATTCTTACCCGGAAGGCATTGATACATATCCACGCTTCCTCGTACAGTAATAAATGAATATGTGATAAAGTTACTGACTACAGGTATAATAATATGAGTAATAAAAAAAATCTGTCCACAGAAGAGACGGATCTTACGCGTAGGAAACTGTTAACCAGTGCCGGTATTCTTGCCGCCGGCGGTATGCTATCCGGCGCGGTAAAGGCTGATGAAAAATGCGCCGTCAAGGCGAAACCGGCGTGGGATAAACCGTTTACTGGCGAAATCCCGGAAAAATTGCCAGAAGGATATAATATTCTGTTAGTCGTGACCGACCAGGAGCGTTTTTTTCCTACGTTTCCTTTCCCGGTACCCGGCAGAGAGCGGCTTATGAAAACGGGGGTGACATTCTGTAATCATCAGAATACCAGTAATGTCTGCACGCCTTCCCGCTCCGTATTGTATACCGGCTTACATATGCCCCAGACAAAGATGTTTGATAATCTGGGATTGCCCTGGATGCCTTATGACCTTGACCCCGCTCTTGGAACCACAGGCCATATGATGCGGGAACTGGGATACTATACGGCCTATAAAGGTAAGTGGCATCTTACAGAAAAACTGGAGAAGCCTTTGCCTGACGAAAAAGATGAGGATATTGATGTCGGGGATATTCCTGAACCAGAATTACATAAAATTATGGAAAAATATGGTTTTGCTGACTATCACGGCATCGGCGATATTATTGGCCATAGTAAAGGCGGCTATTTTTATGATTCAACCACCACGGCTCAGACTATAAATTGGTTAAGATGCAAGGGGCAGCCCTTGAATGACCAACACAAGCCCTGGTTCCTGGCCGTTAACCTCGTTAATCCTCATGACGTCATGTTTATTGATACCGATAAAGAGGGAGAAAAGGTACAGTGGCGTGGCGAGTTGGATCAGGATGATAATACCCTGGCGCCCACGCAGCCGCCGGAAAACGAGCTTTATCAGGCAAGCTGGCCGAACTATCCGCTGCCGGCAAACAGGCATCAATCATTCAATGAGCAGGGAAGACCGCCGGCGCATCTTGAATACCAGACGGCGCGCGCTGCGCTGGAAGGGCAGTTTCCTGATGAAGATCGTCGTTGGCGTAAACTGCTTGACTACTATTTCAACTGTATCCGCGATTGTGATACTCACCTTGACCGGATATTAAATGAACTTGATGCCCTCAAGTTAACTGATAAAACGATTGTTGTATTTACTGCCGATCATGGCGAATTAGGCGGAAGCCATCAGATGCACGGTAAAGGCGCTTCCGTTTATAAAGAACAGATCCATGTACCGATGATTATTTCCCACCCGGCGTACCCCGGTAATAAGAAATGTCAGGCGTTGACCTGTCATCTTGATATCGCGCCGACATTAGTTGGGCTGACCGGTTTGCCGGAAGAAAAACAGTACCAGGCGTTAGGCAACCGCAAAGGCGTTAATTTTAGCGGATTGCTAAAAAACCCGGAGGGCGTTGCGGTTAATGCGGTGAGAAATGCCAGCTTATATTGCTATGGCATGATCTTGTATACCGATGCCCATTATCTCCACCGCGTTATCGCGCTACAAAGGGATAAACAAAAAACGGTGGCGCAAATCAAGCAGGAAATATCCCATTTGCATCCTGATTTCAGCCATCGTTCAGGGACGCGGATGATTAACGATGGCCGTTATAAGTTTGCACGCTATTTCTCGCTAAGGGAGCATAATACGCCGGAAACCTGGGAGGATCTTATTAAGTACAACGATCTTGAACTTTACGATCTTAAAAATGATCCCGATGAGAACCATAACCTTGCTGCTGATAAACAGAAATATCAGGATCTCATTCTTACGATGAATGAAAAACTGAATAAAATTATCAAGGACGAAATTGGCGTGGATGACGGCAGTTTTATGCCGGATGCGGCCCATGAGCCGTGGGATCTTACTATTGAGCAGTTTAACCGCATGGCGAAAGATTAAGAGCCTGGCCATTAGGCTATTTTATTCGCCATTTTGGGACCGGGCAGTGCTCAAAATCCTCACGTACTACGTGTACGCTCCGGTTTCTGCGCGCTGGTCGGCCCCAAACTGGCTTCAACAATTACGCCTGGTGGGCCAGGCTCTAAGTACCTGACCCATTAGGTTAATTTATGCGTCGGCGATCTGGCATCCAGCGTGTCTGGAGGTTCAGATGCTGTTGGCGCTGCGCTTATTGGGCCTGTGTCATCATGTAATGGATTGATATTACAGTCATTACAGGCAAATTTAGCGCAGCGCCGCCCGACAAGAAGGCCTTAAACCGATTGGTCAGCGATTTAAGGCTGCTATCATCACCGACCTTTCCACACCGGATCGCGCTTTTCCGCAAACGCCTGCGGCCCTTCGAGAGCGTCTTCCGGGGGCAGGATGGCGTCAACCCTTGCTGGCGTTAATTCAATTTTTTCTGGTTAGCCGCTCAATAATATTCACTATTAGCCTGGCGAATTTGTCACTACACTTTGTAATAAAAAACAGATCATCACAGGCTAATCATGATCCTCATTATTTATGCGCATCCGTATCCGCATCATTCTCATGCGAATAAACGGATGCTTGAACAGGCAGGGACGCTGGAAAACGTCGAAATACGTTCGCTTTATCACCTCTATCCCGATTTCAATATTGACGTTGCCGCCGAGCAGGAGGCGCTGTCGCGCGCGAGTCTTATCGTCTGGCAGCATCCGATGCAGTGGTACAGCGTCCCTCCTTTACTCAAATTATGGATGGATAAAGTCCTCACCCACGGCTGGGCTTACGGTCATGGCGGTACGGCATTACACGGTAAACATCTGCTGTGGGCGGTAACGACCGGCGGCGGTGAAAATCACTTTGCTATCGGCTCCCATCCGGGATTTGACGTCCTTTCTCAGCCGCTACAGGCGACGGCGCTCTATTGCGGCCTCAAATGGCTGCCGCCGTTTGCCATGCACTGCACGTTCATTTGTGATGATGACACCTTACAGGCGCAGGCGCGTCAGTATAAACAGCGTTTACTGGCATGGCAGGAGGTGAATCATGGATAGCCATACTCTACTGCAGGCGCTGATCTATCTTGGTTCGGCGGCGTTGATTGTGCCGATTGCGGTACGTTTGGGCTTAGGAGCGGTGCTGGGGTATCTGATTGCGGGGTGTATTATCGGCCCCTGGGGACTACGGCTGGTGACGGACGCCGAATCTATTCTGCATTTTGCGGAAATCGGCGTCGTGCTGATGTTGTTTGTTATTGGGCTTGAGCTGGACCCGCAACGGTTATGGAAGCTGCGCGCCTCGGTATTTGGCGGCGGCGCGTTACAGATGGTGGTCTGCGGCGGACTGATTGGTCTGTTCTGTATGTTTCTTGGCCTGCGTTGGCAGGTGGCGGAACTGATTGGCATGACGCTGGCGCTTTCGTCCACGGCTATCGCCATGCAGGCAATGAATGAGCGTAACCTGACCGTTTCACAAGTAGGACGTAGCGCATTCGCAGTGCTCTTGTTCCAGGATATCGCGGCGATCCCGCTGGTGGCGATGATTCCGCTGCTGGCCGCCAGCGGCGCATCCACCACGCTTGGCGCGTTTGCGCTATCGGCGTTGAAAGTCGCAGGCGCGTTGGCGCTGGTGGTGCTGCTGGGACGCTACGTCACGCGCCCGGCGCTGCGCTTTGTCGCGCGTTCTGGTTTGCGGGAAGTGTTCAGCGCCGTGGCGCTATTTCTGGTGTTTGGTTTCGGCCTGTTGCTGGAAGAGGTTGGGCTGTCAATGGCGATGGGCGCGTTCCTGGCGGGCGTTCTGCTGGCGAGTTCGGAATATCGTCATGCGCTGGAAAGCGATATTGAACCCTTTAAGGGGTTGCTGCTGGGGCTGTTCTTTATTGGCGTCGGCATGTCGATTGATTTCGGCACGCTGGTGGAGAATCCGCTGCGCATTCTGCTGTTGCTGGCCGGTTTTCTGGCAATCAAAATCGTCATGCTGTGGCTGGTCGCGAGGCCCCTGGGTGTACCGGCAAAACAGCGTCGCTGGTTTGCCGTCTTATTAGGCCAGGGAAGTGAGTTTGCGTTTGTGGTTTTTGGCGCGGCGCAAATGGCGGGTGTACTTGAGCCGGAATGGGCAAAAGCGCTGACGCTGGCGGTCGCGCTGTCGATGGCGGCAACGCCGATTTTTCTGGTGCTGCTGACGCGCATGGAGAAGACCGCGACGGGTGAAGCGCGCGAGGCGGATGAAATCGACGAAGAGCAGCCGCGGGTTATTGTGGCCGGGTTTGGACGATTTGGGCAGATAGCCGGGCGTTTGCTGCTGTCGAGCGGGGTGAAGATGGTGGTGCTCGATCACGATCCCGATCATATCGAAACGCTGCGTAAATTCGGCATGAAGGTTTTTTATGGCGACGCGACGCGTATGGATTTGCTGGAATCTGCCGGAGCGGCGAAGGCGGAGGTATTGATTAACGCCATTGACGATCCGCAAACCAATTTGCAACTGAGTGAACTGGTGAGGTCGCATTTCCCGCATCTGCAGATTATCGCCCGCGCCCGTGATGTCGATCATTACATCCGCCTGCGCCAGGCAGGTGTGGCGATGCCCGAACGTGAAACCTTCGAAGGCGCGCTCAAAAGCGGGCGACAGGCGCTGGAAGCGCTGGGGCTGGGGCGTTATGAAGCCCGCGAGCGCGCGGATCTGTTCCGCCATTTTAATACCCGGATGGTGGAAGATATGGCGAAAGGGGAAAACGATCCGTTATCTCGCGCCGCCGCCTATAAACGTACCAGCGCGATGTTGAGCGAAATTATTACCGAGGACCGGGAGCATCTGTCGTTGATTCAGCGCCACGGCTGGCAGGGAACGGCTGGGGGCAAACATTCCGGGGAGGCCGCTGATGAACCCGAGGTCAAACCGTCAATCTAAAGTAAAAAATGTGATGTTCTGCAAACTTTACTGCTAATTGGCTGTTTTTGAACTACTGTAATGCTGGCGCTCCACATCAAATGAGTGGCGTCGCCAGCAGAACGAAAAATTTTCGTGCTCATCCTCTTTTCGTCAGTCGACGAAAGATTGCGCTTTACGTATAGTGGCGGCAATTTTTTTTGTATCAGGAAATAATTAATGATCAGTCTGATTGCGGCGTTAGCGGTGGATCGCGTCATCGGTATGGAAAACGCCATGCCGTGGAACCTGCCTGCCGATCTCGCCTGGTTTAAACGTAACACGTTAAATAAACCTGTCGTTATGGGACGTCACACCTGGGAATCCATCGGACGCCCCTTACCGGGACGTAAAAATATTGTTATCAGCAGCCAGCCGGGCACCGACGATCGCGTGCAGTGGGTGAAGTCTGTCGATGAGGCGATTGCCGCTTGCGGCGATGCGCCGGAAATTATGGTCATTGGCGGCGGGCGCGTGTACGAGCAGTTCCTGCCAAAGGCGCAGAAGCTTTATCTGACGCATATTGATGCGGAAGTCGAAGGCGATACCCATTTTCCGGATTATGAACCGGATGACTGGGAATCGGTATTCAGTGAGTTTCACGATGCCGACGCGCAGAATTCTCACAGCTATTGTTTCGAGATTCTGGAACGTCGTTAATACTGTAGTGCCGGATGGCGGCGAAACGCCTTATCCGGCCTACTCTTGAGCCAGATGTAGACAGATGTAGGCCTGAGAAGCGTAGTGCCATCAGGCATAAACCAATCCTTGAGCCAGATGTAGGCCTGAAAAGCGTAGCGTCATCAGGCATAAACCAATTCTTGAGCCAGATGTAGGCCTGATAAGCGTAGCGCCATCAGGCATAAACCTATCAGGCGTTGACCGCTTCGCCTTCGCCCATATCCATCTGGCGGTTTGACGGCTGCACAAAATACTGTTTATCTTCCCAGCGTAAACAGGTCAACTCCCCGCCCCAGCAGCAGCCGGTATCCAGCGCGTAAATACCTTCCGGCGTCCCTTTCCCTTCCAGCGACGCCCAGTGCCCGAACGCAATACTGTAAGCCTCGCTCACCGGCCCCGGAATGGCGAACCACGGCTTCAGCGGCGCAGGGGCATTTTCCGGCGACGCTTTACTGTACATATCCAGTTGACCGTTAGGAAAGCAGTAACGCATACGGGTAAAGGCATTAGTAATAAAGCGTAGCCGCGCCAGACCGCTTAACTCCGGCGACCAGTTATTTGGCATATCGCCATACATCGCGTCGAGGAAAAAGGGGTACGAGTCGCTCGACAGCACCGCTTCAACATCGCGGGCGCACTCTTTTGCCGTCTGCAAATCCCACTGCGGGGTAATACCCGCATGCGCCATGACCAGCTTTTTCTCTTCATCTACCTGCAACAGCGGCTGACGGCGTAACCAATTCAACAGCTCATCGGCGTCCGGCGCTTCAAGAAGCGGGGTCAGCCGGTCTTTAGGTTTGTTGCGGCTAATCCCGGCGAATACGGCCAACAGGTGTAAATCGTGATTCCCCAGCACCAAACGCACGCTATTGCCAAGCGATTTGACGTAGCGTAACACGTCCAGCGAACCGGGACCGCGGGCGACCAAATCGCCAGTCAGCCACAGAGTGTCTGTGTCTGGCGTAAATTCCACTTGCTGTAATAAGGCGATCAGTTCGTCGTAGCAACCGTGAACGTCGCCGATGAGATAAGTTGCCATTGTTATAATTTTAGTGAATGAGTGTAGGGACGGCGAGTCGAAACACGGGAATGTCGATGGTAAAGGCGTCGCCATTTTCATCGATCATTTCGTAATGACCCTGCATGGTGCCCAGCGGCGTTTCAATTACCGCGCCGCTGGTGTACTGATACTCTTCGCCAGGCGCAATGCGCGGCTGGACGCCAACCACACCTTCGCCCTGGACTTCGGTTTCACGGCCATGACCATTGGTAATCAGCCAGTAGCGGCCCAATAGCTGCACTGGCGCCCGGCCCAGATTGCGGATGGTTACGGTATAGGCAAAAACGTAACGTTCATCGTCAGGTGAGGATTGCGCCTCAATGTAGACGCTTTGCACCTGAATACACACTCTGGGCGAATTGATCATGTTTAACTCTCCTTCAAAGGCGCGTTTTCCGACAGATAATTGGCCATCTGGCAGTACTGCGCGACAGAGATATTTTCCGCGCGCATTGCCGGGTCAATACCCATTTCCGTCAACGTCTCAACGCTAAAAAGATTGCCGAGACTGTTACGGATCGTTTTACGGCGCTGGTTAAAGGCCTCGGTGGTAATACGGCTCAACACGCGAATATCTTTAACCGGGTAAGGCATTGTTGCGTGTGGAACCAGACGCACCACGGCGGAGTCCACTTTGGGCGGCGGCGTGAAGGCGGATGGCGGCACTTCAAGCACAGGGATCACCTGACAGTAATATTGCGCCATCACGCTTAAACGACCATACGCTTTGCTGTTCGGCCCTGCAACCAGACGATTTACCACTTCTTTTTGCAACATAAAGTGCATGTCGGCAATGGCATCAGTATAGCTAAAGAGATGGAACATCAGCGGGGTGGAGATATTATAGGGCAGATTGCCGAACACACGCAGCGGTTGGCCCAACTGCGCAGACAGTTCGCCAAAGTTCATGGTCATGGCGTCCTGCTGATAAATAGTCAGCTTCGGCCCTAAGAACGGATGGGTTTGCAAACGCGCCGCCAGATCGCGGTCAAGTTCAATGACCGTGAGCTTATCCAGTCGTTCGCCGACCGGCTCCGTCAGCGCCGCCAGACCGGGGCCGATTTCAACCATCGCCTGGCCTTTTTGCGGATTAATAGCAGAAACAATACTGTCGATCACAAACCGATCGTTGAGAAAGTTTTGCCCGAAGCGTTTACGGGCTAAATGGCCCTGATGGACTCGATTATTCATTGGGTATTAACAATCATTTTGATGGCGAGATTAAGCGCCGTAATAAAACTGCCGACATCCGCTTTTCCACGACCTGCCAGTTCAAGCGCGGTGCCGTGGTCAACGGAGGTTCGAATAAAAGGTAGGCCGAGCGTAATATTCACTCCCCGACCGAATCCCTGGTATTTTAGCACGGGCAGGCCCTGATCGTGGTACATCGCCAGCACCGCGTCGGCATTATCGAGATATTTGGGCTGAAACAGCGTATCAGCAGGTAGCGGCCCGTTGAGTTTCATCCCCTGCGCCCGCAGCTCGTCGAGCACCGGAATGATGGTGTCTATCTCTTCCGTGCCCATATGACCGCCTTCGCCCGCGTGCGGATTCAGGCCACAGACAAGAATGCGCGGTTCGGCAATACCAAATTTGGTCCGCAAATCGTGATGCAAAATAGCAATCACTTCGTGCAAAAGCGCAGGGGTGATGGCGTCTGCAATCGCCCGTAGCGGCAGATGCGTGGTCGCCAGCGCCACGCGAAGTTCTTCGGTTGCCAGCATCATCACGACTTTTTTCGCCTGCGAACGCTCTTCGAAAAACTCGGTATGACCGGTAAACGGAATGCCTGCGTCGTTAATAACGCCTTTGTGCACGGGGCCTGTGATCAGCACGGCAAATTCACCGTTCAGACAGCCATCACACGCTCGCGCCAGCGTCTCTACCACATAGGGGCCATTTTCTACCGTCAACTGACCGGGGATGGCAGGTGCGCGCAGCGAGACCGGCAATAGGGTCAGCGTTCCCGCGGGCTGCGGCGCAGCGGGGACATCAGGCGAGTAAGGGAGAAGCGAGAGGGGCAGGCCGAGCATGGCGGCCCGCTCCGTCAGGAGCGCGCCGTCCGCACAGACGACCAGTTCAATCGGCCACGCGCGTTGCGCCAGTTGGACAACAAGATCGGGGCCAATCCCGGCGGGTTCGCCGGGAGTGATAACAACGCGTTGCGCACTGCTCATTAGTTACTCAAAATCTTAACGTAAGCGCTGGCGCGCTGTTCTTGCATCCAGGTCGCCGCTTCTTCTGAGAATTTACGGTTCATCAGCATACGATAAGCGCGATCTTTCTGCGCCGCATCGGTTTTGTCTACCTTACGCGTATCCAGCAATTCGATCAGATGCCAGCCGAAAGAGGAGTGTACCGGCGCGCTTATTTGGCCTTTATGCAGCTTCGTCAGCGCGTCGCGGAACGCCGGATCGAAAATATCTGGCGTAGCCCAACCCAAATCACCGCCCTGGTTAGCGGAGCCCGGGTCCTGAGAGTACTCTTTCGCCGCAGCGGCAAATGTGGTTTTACCACTCTTAATGTCAGCCGCGATTTCTTCCAGCTTCAGGCGCGCCTGCTGATCGTTCATGATCGGCGACGGCTTAAGCAGAATGTGACGAGCGTGAACTTCGGTCACGGAGATACTCTGGCTCTGACCGCGCAGGTCGTTTACTTTCAGAATGTGGAAGCCGACGCCGGAGCGAATCGGGCCGACAATGTCGCCTTTCTTCGCGGTGCTCAGCGCCTGGGCGAAAATCCCCGGCAGCTCCTGGATACGGCCCCAGCCCATCTGACCGCCTTTTAGCGCCTGCTGGTCGGCAGAGTAGGTAATCGCCAGTTTGCCGAAATCTGCGCCGTTACGCGCTTCTTCAACAATGCTTTCCGCCTGGCGCTGCGCGTCGTTAACCTGCTCGGAGGTTGGGTTTTCCGGCAGAGCAATCAGGATATGGCTCAGGTTCAGCTCGGTGCTGGCGTCGTTTTGGGTGCCAATCTGTTTTGCCAGCGCGTCAACTTCTTGCGGCAAAACGGTGATACGGCGACGAACCTCGTTGTTGCGCACTTCAGAGATAATCATCTCTTTACGAATCTGGTTACGGTAGGTTGAATAGTTCAGCCCATCGTAAGCCAGACGGCTGCGCATCTGATCCATCGTCATATTGTTTTGTTTGGCGATGTTGGCGATGGCCTGATCCAACTGCTCATCCGTGATCTTCACCCCCATCTTCTGACCCATTTGCAGGATAATTTGATCCATAATCAAACGTTCCAGGATCTGGTGACGCAGCGTGGCGTCGTCCGGAAGCTGCTGACCTGCCTGACCCGCGTTGAGTTTGACTGATTGCATTAAGCCATCAACGTCGCTTTCCAGCACGACGCCATTATTGACGACGGCTGCGACTTTATCGACTACCTGGGGGGCAGCGAAACTGGTATTCGCGATCATGGCGATACCGAGAAGCAGCGTTTTCCAGTTCTTCATACTTTTTCCATTTCAATTAACCGCAATGCGGATTACGTTGTAAATCAATCAGATTACATAGAGCTTTGGTACGGCAGAATGTTCGAACGCAACATTTCTTGCGTGCCGAGGCCGTAGTTAGAGCTCAAACCGCGCAGCTCAATGTTGAAGCCAATCGCGTTATCATAAATCGCGTGTTGTTTATCGTTATCCCAACCGTTCAGCTTACGTTCGTATCCGACGCGGATCGCATAGCAGCAAGAGTTGTACTGCAAGCCGAGCATCTGGTCTGCAGGTTTGCTCGAATTGGTATCGAAGTAGTACGCGCCGACAATCGACCAGCGATCGGCAATCGGCCAACTTGCCACCGCGCCCACCTGGTTGATGCCGTTTTTATACTGCTCTGCCGTGGAATAATACGAAGGCAACGTAGCCTGAATATATTCCGGGCTGGCATAGCGGTAGTTCAACTGTACCAGACGATCCTGATCCCGACGGTATTCGAGGCTGCTGCTGCTGGTAGCGACGCTATCCAGACGGGTATCGTACTGCACTCCGCTACGCAGCCCCCAGCGTTCTGAAATACGCCAGTAAGTGTCGCCTGCCCAAACCAGCGAACCGGTTTTGTCGTCATTCTCCCATTTAATGTTGTCATCGCCGGTGCGAGACTCCGTGAAATAGTAGATTTGACCAACAGAAACGTTAAAACGTTCAACGGCGGCATCATCATAAACGCGTGTTGTGACACCGGTCGTGACCTGGTTGGCGGAAGCAATACGGTCGAGACCACCATAAGTGCGGTCGCGGAACAGGCCGTTATAGTCGGATTGCAGCAAAGAAGAATCGTAGTTATAGATGCCGCTCTGGTCGCGGTACGGCACATACAGGTACTGCACGCGTGGTTCCAGCGTCTGGGTATACCCCGGCGCCAGCATCGCCATATCGCGTTCGAAGACGAGCTTACCGTCGACTTTAAACTGCGGCATGACGCGGTTAACCGAATCTTCCAGTTTTTTGCTGTTATTGGCGTTGTACCAGTCCAGATTCGTTTGCTGATAGTGCGTCGCCATCAGCTTCGCTTCGGTGTTCAGGCTGCCCCAGCGGTTGGATAGCGGCAAATTAATGGTTGGCTCCAGGTGGACGCGGGTCGCTTCCGGCATATTGTCTTTGGTGTTGACGAAATGTACCGCCTGGCCGTAAATCCGGGTATCAAACGGCCCGAGATCGTTATGGTAGTAGTTAACGTCTAACTGCGGCTCCGCAGAGTAGCTGCTGGTGTTCTGATCGTTAAACACCTGGAATTGTTTGGTCGACACCGTAGCGTCAAAGTTTTGTACGGCGTAGCCGACGCTGAATTTCTGCGTTGCGTAGCCGTCGGTACTGGAACCGTACTTACTGTCGAAATCATTAAAATAGCTGGAGTCGCTGACTTTGGTGTAATCGACGTTAAAACGCCACACCTGATCCATCACGCCTGAGTGCTGCCAGTAGAATAACCAGCGGTGCTTATCGCCCTCTTTGGGATGTTCGTCCTCGTAGACTTTATCAGAAGGCAGATAATCTAATTCCATCAACCCGGCGCCTGCCTGCGTGAGATAACGGAATTCGTTCTCCCACATAATATTGCCGCGGCGGTGCATATAGTGCGGGGTGATGGTGGCGTCCATATTGGGCGCGATGTTCCAGTAATACGGTAAGTAGAACTCGAAATAGTTCTTGGTCGTGTATTTCGCGTTCGGGATCAGGAAACCTGAGCGACGTTTGTCACCGACGGGGAGCTGTAAATAGGGGCTATAAAAGATCGGAACCGGACCTACTTTAAACCGGGCGTTCCAGATCTCCGCAACCTGTTCTTCACGGTCATGGATGACTTCACTCCCCACCACGCTCCAGGTATCGGAGCCAGGCAGACAGGAGGTAAAGCTGCCGTTTTCCAGAATGGTATAGCGGTTTTCGCCGCGCTGCTTCATGAGATCGGCTTTACCGCGTCCCTGACGGCCCACCATCTGGTAATCGCCTTCCCAGACGTTCGTGTCTTTGGTGTTCAGGTTCGCCCAGCCCTTCGGCCCTTTAAGGATGACCTGATTGTCATCATAATGCACATTACCCAGCGCATCGACGGTGCGTACAGGTTCCGGCTGACCTTCCGCCTGCTTCTGATGAAGCTGCACTTCATCCGCTTGCAGGCGGCTATTCCCCTGCATAATGTCCACGTTGCCGGTAAAAACGGCATCGTCCGGGTAGTTACCTTTAGCGTTATCGGCATTGATAGTAACCGGCAGATCGTTGGTATCGCCTTTTACCAGAGGACGATCGTAGCTCGGCACGCCCAACATACACTGTGAGGCGAGATCGGCTGCCAGCCCCTGATGACTATAAAGGGCGCTGGCGATCATGGTGGCCAGAAGAGTGGGAATACGTTTTTTCATACGTTGTATTTATTGTTCCATCATCGGTAGCGTTGCGCGTGACAAACGGTCACAGCCTAACTTACTCATCTTCGCTGCGCCAGTGTTAATCCTGCCGTTTAGCGTCTGTGGTGTTAGGCACGGCATTGAATGACAGGTATGATAATGCAAATTATAGGCGATGTCCCACAATTGACCGTAGCCTTCATTCGCAGAAAAGCACCTTATTTTGTGGGAGATAGCCTCACCGATAGCGTAACGTTTTGGGGAGTCTATGCAGTACTGGGGAAAGATAATTGGCGTCGCCGTAGCCCTGATGATGGGCGGCGGCTTTTGGGGCGTGGTCCTGGGTCTGCTGGTGGGCCATATGTTCGACAAAGCCCGCAGCCGAAAAATGGCGTGGTTTGCCAACCAGCGGGAACGGCAGGCGCTGTTTTTTGCCACCACCTTTGAGGTGATGGGCCACTTAACCAAATCAAAAGGACGGGTGACGGAAGCGGATATTCATATCGCCAGTCAGTTGATGGATCGTATGAATTTACACGGCGATTCACGTACAGCCGCGCAGAACGCCTTTCGGGTCGGAAAAGCGGATAATTACCCATTACGTGAAAAGATGCGGCAGTTTCGTAGCGTCTGCTTCGGGCGTTTTGATCTGATCCGGATGTTTCTGGAAATTCAGATCCAGGCGGCGTTTGCCGATGGCTCGCTACACCCTAATGAGCGGGAAGTGCTGTATGTGATTGCGGAAGAGCTAGGTATTTCCCGCGTACAGTTCGATCAGTTTCTGCGCATGATGCAGGGCGGCGCGCAGTTTGGCGGCGGTTATCATCAACAGTCCGGCGGCGGCTGGCAGCAGGCGCAGCGCGGCCCGACGCTGGAAGATGCCTGTAATGTGCTGGGGGTTAAAACCACCGACGATGCAACCACCATTAAACGCGCTTATCGCAAACTGATGAGCGAGCATCATCCGGACAAACTGGTCGCGAAAGGTTTACCGCCGGAAATGATGGAAATGGCGAAGCAAAAAGCGCAGGAAATTCAGAAAGCGTATGAGCTAATCAAAGAACAGAAAGGCTTCAAGTGATTGAATTGCCGGATGCGGCTAGCGCCTTATCCGGCCTACGTTAATGAATGTAGGCCGGGCAAGCGAAGCGCTCCGGCATAAATTGGCTCAGAATTTAAAAATCTGCCGGGACTTTAAACGTCATGCTGTTACCGTAAGCGGGATGGGTAATGGTCAGCATTTCGGCGTGTAACTGCAAACGCGGCGCCAGCGACAACGCTTCCGGCGAGGCGTAAAACCGATCGCCTAAAATCGGGTGGCCTAACGCCAGCATATGCACACGAAGCTGATGCGAACGTCCGGTGATCGGTTTTAGCACCACGCGGGCGGTATTATCCGCCGCAAACTCCACCACGTTATATTCCGTTTGCGCCGGTTTGCCGGTTTCATAACACACTTTCTGCTTTGGCCGGTTCGGCCAGTCGCAGATGAGCGGTAAGTCGACCAGTCCTTCCGCCGGGGAGGGATGCCCCCATACGCGCGCCACATACTGCTTTTTCGGCTCACGTTCGCGGAACTGGCGTTTTAGCTCCCGCTCCGCGGCTTTGGTCAGCGCCACTACAATCACGCCGCTGGTGGCCATATCCAGACGATGCACCGACTCTGCCTGCGGGTAGTCGCGCTGGATACGCGTCATAATGCTGTCTTTGTGCGCTTCCAGACGCCCCGGCACGGACAACAGGCCGCTGGGCTTATTGACCACCATAATGTGCTCATCCTGATACAGGATAACCAGCCAGGGTTCCTGCGGCGGATTGTAGTTTTCCATCCCCATGTACGGCTCCGTTATTGGTGCGTGACGACGATAAGACGCAGCGCGTCCAGACGCCAGCCTGCCTGATTCAGGCTTTCCAGCACCTGCTGACGGTTACTGTCGATAGCGGCAAGTTCGTCGTCGCGAATGTTCGGGTTGACGGCGCGCAGCGCTTCCAGACGCGACAGTTCCCCGGACAGTTTTTCATCCGCCTCGCGACGCGCGTTATCAATCAGCGCTCTGGCGGACTTTTCAATCTGCGTCTCACCCAGTTGCAAAATGGCGTGGACGTCCTGTTGCACGGCGTTCACCAGTTTGCTGCCGGTGTGGCGATTCACGGCGCTGAGCTGGCGGTTGAAGGTTTCAAACTCGACCTGGGCGGCCAGATTGTTGCCGTTTTTATCTAACAGCATACGTACCGGCGTCGGCGGCAGGAAGCGGTTCAGTTGTAGCTGTTTCGGCGCCTGCGCTTCCACGACGTAAACCAGTTCGACCAGCAGCGTGCCGACGGGCAGCGCTTTATTTTTCAACAGCGAAATGGTGCTGCTGCCGGTATCGCCGGAGAGGATCAGATCCAGTCCGTTACGGATGAGCGGATGTTCCCAGGTAATAAACTGCGCATCTTCGCGAGACAGGGCTACGTCACGTTCAAACGTGATAGTACAGCCGTCTTCCGGCAGGCCGGGGAAATCCGGCACCAACATGTGGTCGGACGGCGTCAGCACGATCAGGTTGTCGCCGCGATCGTCCTGGTTAATGCCGACGATATCGAACAGGTTCATGGCGAACGCGATCAGGTTGGTGTCGTCGTCCTGTTCTTCAATGCGTTGTGCGAGCTGTTGGGCTTTTTCTCCGCCGTTGGAGTGGATCTCCAGCAGGCGGTCGCGGCCCTGTTCTAACTGGGCTTTTAGCGCTTCATGCTGTTCGCGGCAGGATTTGATCAGATCGTCAAACCCGTCGGTTTCTTCAGGCGCGGCCAGATAGTTAATCAGACTGGCGTAGGCTGAATCATAAATTGCGCGACCGGTCGGGCAGGTGTGCTCAAAGGCGTCCAGCCCTTCGTGATACCAGCGAACCAGCACCGACTGGGCGGTTTTTTCCAGGTACGGAACGTGGATCTGGATATCATGCGCCTGGCCGATACGATCCAGACGACCAATACGCTGTTCCAGCAGATCCGGGTTAAACGGCAAGTCGAACATCACCAGATTGCTGGCAAACTGGAAGTTACGTCCTTCGGAGCCGATTTCAGAACATAACAGCACCTGCGCGCCGGTATCTTCTTCGGCGAACCAGGCGGCGGCGCGGTCGCGTTCGATAATCGACATGCCCTCATGGAACACGGCGGCGCGGATGCCTTCGCGTTCGCGCAGCACCTGCTCCAGCTGTAACGCGGTGGTCGCCTTAGCGCAGATCACCAGCACTTTTTGCGAACGATGGCTGGTCAGATAGCCCATTAGCCACTCAACGCGTGGGTCGAAGTTCCACCAGGTGCCGGTATCGCCTTCGAACTCCTGATAAATTTGTTCCGGATAGAGCATATCGCGGGCGCGATCTTCCGCGCTTTTACGCGCGCCCATAATGCCGGAGACCTTAATGGCGGTCTGATACTGGGTCGGCAGCGGCAGTTTTACCGTATGCAGTTCACGTTTCGGGAACCCCTTGACGCCGTTACGGGTGTTGCGGAACAAAACGCGGCTGGTGCCGTGGCGATCCATCAGCATCGACACCAGCTCATCACGGGCGGCCTGCGCGTCGTCGCGATCGCTATTAGCGGCCTGCAACAGCGGTTCAATATCCTGTTCGCCGATCAGATCGCCCAGCCTGTTCAGTTCGTCGTTGCTGAGTTTATTGCCCGCCAGCAGCATGGCCACCGCATCGGCGACAGGGCGGTAGTTTTTCTGTTCTTCGACAAACTGTTCGAAATCGTGGAAACGGTTCGGATCGAGCAGGCGCAGACGGGCGAAATGGCTTTCCATCCCCAGCTGTTCTGGCGTGGCGGTCAGCAGCAGCACGCCCGGTACGCGTTCAGCTAATTGTTCGATGGCCATATATTCACGGCTCGGCGCATCGGTGCTCCACACCAGATGATGCGCTTCGTCGACCACCAGCAAATCCCACTCGGCGTCGCACAAATGTTCCAGACGCTGCTTATTACGGCGGGCGAAATCCAGCGAGCAGATCACCAGTTGTTCGGTTTCAAACGGGTTATACGCGTCGTGCTGCGCTTCGGTATAGCGTTCGTCATCGAACAGCGCGAAGCGCAGGTTGAAACGGCGCAGCATTTCTACCAGCCACTGGTGTTGCAGGGTTTCCGGAACGATGATCAATACGCGTTCCGCCGCGCCGGATAATAACTGTTGATGCAGAATCATCCCGGCTTCAATGGTTTTACCTAAGCCCACTTCATCCGCCAGCAGTACGCGCGGCGCATGGCGACGACCCACATCATGAGCGATATTAAGCTGATGCGGGATCAGGTTGGTCCGCTGACCGCGCAGGCCGCTGTATGGCATCCGGTACTGCTCGCTCTGAAATTTACGGGCGCGATAGCGCAGCGCGAACCGATCCATTCGATCGATTTGACCGGCGAACAGACGATCCTGGGGCTTACTGAAAACCAACTTGCTGTCGAGCAGAACTTCGCGCAGCGTCACATTGGTCTCTTCGGTATCCAGGCGGGTGCCGACATAAACAAGCAGGCCATTTTCTTCTTTTACTTCATCGATATGTAGCTGCCAGCCTTCATGGCTTGTAATCGTATCGCCAGGGTTGAACATGACGCGGGTCACGGGAGAATCACTACGCGCATACAGGCGGTTTTCCCCCGTGGACGGGAAAAGTAAGGTGACGGTTCGCGCATCCATCGCAACAACGGTTCCAAGTCCCAGCTCGCTTTCTGTATCGCTGATCCAGCGTTGACCAAGTGTAAAAGGCATATGTGTTCGGCTCTATATCTTTAATTGCAGGCATTACTCGCCATTCCCAGGCGACAGCACTGGATAATTGCGAGTATACGACCCCGCTACCAGGCTAATGTGGTAGTGGCGTTAATTAGGTCCAGGAATGGAAAGGGCGCTATGGTACTGGAAGGCGGCGCTTTCGTCACGCGTCAAAATAACCCCAGTTGCCCGGTCAGTAGTGTAGCAAAATTATCTTCAACGAAGGGAAGAATTCCTTCCGCCACGGGTTGTAGCTGGCGGGTAAGATAGTGTTCGTAATCCAGCGGCGACTGCTGGTAATCCACGGGCTCGGGGCCGTTAACAGTCCAGACATATTTTATGGCGCCGCGATTCTGATACTGCGCCGGACGACCCTGCTTCAGGTTTTGTTCATCCGCCAACCGGGCGGCGCGAACGTGCGGCGGGATGTTACGTTGGTACTCATGTAAAGGGCGACGCAGACGCTTACGATAAACCAGCTGCGCGTCCAGCTCGCCCGCCATCAGTTTATCAATAGTCTCGCGCACATAGTCTTGATAAGGTTCATTGCGAAAAACGCGCAGATACAGCTCCTGTTGAAAGCGCTGCGCCAGCGGCGTCCAGTCGGTCCGCACCGTTTCCAGACCTTTAAATACCATGCGCTGGCTGTCGCCTTCCTGAATCAGGCCCGCGTAGCGTTTTTTACTGCCAGTATCCGCGCCGCGGATGGTCGGCATCAGAAAACGGCAAAAGTGGGTTTCAAACTCCAGCTCCAGCGCGCTGGTCAAATTTTGCTGTTGTAACGTCTGCGCCCACCATTCGTTCACGTGACGCACCAGCCTGTGCCCGATTTCCGCCGCGTCGGCTTCTGAATGCGCGCGCCGGAGCCAGACGAAAGTGGAATCGGTATCGCCATAAATTACGTTATAACCCTGCGCCTCAATCAGCGCTTTGGTCTGGCGCATAATCGCATGGCCGCGCATGGTGATTGACGACGCCAGACGGGGATCGAAAAAGCGACAGGCCGTGGTGCCGAGTACGCCATAAAAGGCGTTCATAATGATTTTAAGCGCCTGCGAGAGCGGTTTATTGCCCTGACGTTTGGCTTCATCGCGCCCGTGCCAGATTTGGCTAACAATTTCCGGCAGGCAGTGCTTTTCTCGTGAAAACCAGGCGTCAAGGAAACCTTCGGTACTGTGTTCCGGATCCGGCTGCGCCATGCCTTCGACCAGCCCGACGGGATCAATCAAAAACGTGCGGATAATCGACGGGTACAGGCTTTTATAATCCAGCACCAGTACTGAATCGTATAATCCGGGTTGTGAATCCATTACGTAGCCGCCGGGACTTGCCAGCGGCGGCACTTCGCCGAGATTGGGCGCGACATAGCCAGCGCGGTGCATTCGCGGAAAGTAAAGATGCCCGAATGCGGCGACCGAACCGCCGTGGCGATCGACCGGCAGGCCGTTGATCGTCGCGCGTTCCAGCAAAAACGGCATGATCTCGGTTTTATGGAAAATGCGCGTGACCAGCTCGCAGTCTTTCAGGTTGTAGGTGGCGAGGGCGGGTTTATCCTGGGCAAAGCGGCGATCGATCTCATCCATACGATCCCAGGGATTATCAATGGATTTTCCTTCGCCGAGCAGTTCCTGCGAGACGGCTTCCAGCGAAAAAGACGAAAAATTCCAGAACGCGGATTTAAGCGCGTCGATACCATCGATAATGACTCGCCCTCTGGCCTGGGCGAAAAAAACGCCGTTTTTGAAGCCATGTTCGCGCCACTCCAGTTCGCTATTGTCTCGCCCCAGCCGTAAAGGGATACGGTAGCGTTCGGCATGTTTTTGCAGCATACGCAGGTCGAACTGCACCACGTTCCAGCCGATGATGACGTCGGGATCATGTTCGGCAAACCAGGCGTTGAGTTTTTCCAGCAGCTGCGGGCGGCTGGCGACATACACAAGCTCGAAGTCCAGTTGGCGGTCATCGCCATTCGCCGGGCCCAGCATATAAACGGTACGCTGGCCGCAGCCTTCCAGACCAATGCAATACAGTTCGCCGTGTCGCGTGGTTTCGATATCCAGCGAGACCCATTTTAGCGGCGGTCGATAGTCGGGGTGGGGTTTAAGACGCGCATTGCGGATAACGCCGTTGCGCATCTCGCCGTCTACCCAAACGGGCGACGTAATAAAACGCTCCATCAGGTAACGTTCCGGCGGGCGTACATCCGTTTCATAAACGGTGACGCCGTTTTCGCGCAGCAGTTTCTCCATCCGCATAAGCTGGCGGTGAGTACGGCAATACAGACCGGAGACCGGCTGACGATGAAAGTCTCGCAGCTGGAGCGGCGTCAGGCGATAGTCTTTTTCCGCCTGTAGCAGCGAGGCGGCGCGGGAGGTCTGGCTGGTCGGAATAAACGCCACGGACTCTTGCGGCGCCAGCGTCGCCTGCACAGGGCCGTTGTCTGTCGCCAGCCAGAAAGAGACCTCCGTTCCTTGCGGCGTATCCCGCCAGTGCCGGGTTAAAATGAAACCTGCCTGCGCCACGATGATTACCTGTCTAAAAAATTCACGCTAATTATAACCTGTTTTAGGGGGTAATACTGTTATTTTGTACAGGCATATAACGTAAAAGCCGATATCCGCTGTAATAAAAAGTTTCTCGCAGTAAGAAGCGGATTTTCGCCCACCAGGATTTATAGCGGGTGGATCGCGTGGGTGATGAGCGGCTATCGATACCATTATCCTGAGCGATAGTTTTCAGACGCAGCATATGCAGCGGATCGCTGACCAGTAACGCTGTGCGCCATTGTTGTTGCCGCTGTATCTGTTTTGCGTAACGAATATTTTCGCGCGTCACGGTAGAGCGCTCTTCAATAAAAATCGCCTTAGCCGGAATGCCTTTTTCCAGAACGTATTGACGGGCTATCGCCGCGTCGGAAACCGTTGCGCCAGCGCCGTAGCCGCCGGTTAATACCAACGCGCGGACAATGTGTTGTTGGTAAAGCCAGATGGCATGATCCAGTCTGGCCTGAAAAACGGGAGAAGGCGTTTTTCCGCTAACGCCTGCTCCTGCGACAATCGCGCAGTCAGCTACGCGCGTCTGGTCTTGCTGACTGAACTGATAAATAGCGATAGCGTTATTGATAAACACCGTGGCCATAATGAGAATTATGCCTGCCGCGATTCTGGTGATGTAGCGATATTTCATGAATGAGTTCGTTCCCCGTGACGGGTGTAATGAATATTTTAACGATAAAAGAACTTTTAGCGTCAGATATTTTTGCTGACGTGTATTTATCAATATAATGATGTCGGTGTAGACAGCTGATATAATTATCCTATAACTGCTAATTTTGAATCATGTTTATTTACAATTTTTATCCATAGGTTGGCTGTTTTGTGTCAAGTCTGTTTCCATACATTAAGTATTTTTCAGAATAGTGCTTGCTCGAATTTGTTACTTATTTCTCGGATTAACAAAAAAGCGATATTTTTTGTTTGTTTTAATTAATGAAAAGTGTAAGAATTTTATTTGAAACATCCGCACCGTCAGGTAGAAATATAATATTCCAATTGGCCGCTATGGTTAAATAAAAATGGATTACAGTGCGAATTCGTCGGGAACTCTCTGCATAATTTAATTTTTATTTTAGAATATAATTTTATTTTGACTTTCAGGTGCGGGTGTTTTTATCAAAATGTGTGGTATTCGGGAATTATCTTTTATGAATGTGAATATGCAGGCGTGTCCGGTAGGGAACGCACGTTATCTTTTCGTCAATACTCAACGCGCTAACCCTTCCATAAAAACCGTGAGTCGATTTTTTGAGTATAAAACATGGACAGATCAGATTTGGCGTACCGAAATTATTGAAAACGGCAATGCTTTTTTTCACTGGCAAGGACACGACAGAAAAAACGGACATCGGGATACCATTATTAACTATCTGTTAAATGGGCAACGCTGGCAGTCAACAATCGAAGATTATATTTTCTTCCATGCGCTGGAAGGAAAAGTGTTGCAGGGACATTATGATAATATTATTGAATATGTGAGTTCTGATAATTACGTCTATCAAAGCGCATTTGCTGAATATATCACCGACCAGACTCATCAACGCGCCCCCAATGGGACGCGTTTTTAGAGGCATTACTGCCCGTAATAGGCTTTTGCGCCGTGTTTGCGTAGATAGTGTTTATCCAGCAGGGATTGCTGCATGTCGGGCAACTGCGGCGCAAGCTGGCGGCAGAAGATCCCCATATAGGCCACTTCTTCCAGCACGATGGCGTTATGCACTGCATCCTCGGCATTTTTACCCCAGGCAAACGGGCCGTGCGAATGGACAAGCACGCCGGGCATTTGAGCGGCGTCAATACCTTGTTTTTCAAAGGTTTCAACAATGACATTGCCCGTTTCCCATTCATACTCGCCATTAATTTCCGCTTCGGTCATTTTGCGAGTGCAGGGAATCGTACCGTAGAAATAGTCGGCATGGGTGGTTCCCGTCGCCGGAATCGGCTGACCCGCCTGCGCCCAGATAGTCGCGTGGCGCGAATGGGTGTGTACGATGCCGCCGATAGTCGGAAATGCCTGATATAACAAACGGTGGGTTGGCGTATCGGACGACGGTTTCTTATGACCTTCAACGACTTCACCGGTCTCCAGGCTGACCACCACCATATCGTCAGCGGTCATGACGCTATAATCGACGCCGGACGGCTTAATCACCAGTACGCCGCGTTCGCGATCGACGGCGCTGACGTTACCCCAGGTGAGGGTGACCAGGTTGTGTTTTGGCAGCGCCAGATTGGCTTCCAGTACCTGGCGTTTGAGATCTTCTAACATTGTTTTCTCCCTGCCGGATGGCGCTTCGCTTATCCGGCCTACGAGCGACGGTGTGCCGGATGGCGACACAAATGCCTTATTCGGCCTACAGGACCGTAGGCCCGGTAAACGCAGTGCCACCGGGCATTCAGACTTCACTTTTAGCGTTTTAAACCGTAATACACCTCGTTCCAGCGCAGCGCGTCCTTAAAGGCCGGCAGACGGGTATCGTTATCAATTACCGCGATTTCTATATCGTGTATTTCTGCGAACTGGCGCATATCGTTCAGATCCAGCGCGTGGCTGAAGACGGTATGGTGCGCGCCGCCAGCCAGAATCCACGCTTCGGAGGCGGTCGGCAGATCCGGCTGCGCCTTCCACAGCGCGTTAGCCACCGGCAGTTTCGGCAGGGAGTGCGGCGTTTTTACGGTGTCAATGCAGTTGACCAGCAGGCGATAACGATCGCCGAGGTCGATCAGGCTGGCGACGATCGCCGGGCCGGTTTGGGTATTGAAAATCAAACGCGCCGGATCTTCCTTACCGCCAATGCCGAGGTGCTGGACGTCGAGGATCGGTTTCTCTTCCACCGCGATGGAGGGACACACCTCCAGCATGTGCGAGCCGAGCACCAGATCGTTGCCTTTCTCGAAGTGGTAGGTGTAATCCTCCATAAATGAGGTGCCGCCCTGCAGACCGGTTGACATCACTTTCATAATGCGAAGCAGAGCGGCGGTTTTCCAGTCGCCTTCGCCCGCAAAGCCGTAGCCCTGTTGCATAAGACGCTGTACGGCCAGACCCGGGAGTTGTTTCAGACCGTGTAAATCTTCAAAGGTAGTAGTGAATGCGTGGAAGCCGCCCTGTTCCAGGAAACGCTTCATACCGAGTTCAATACGCGCCGCTTCCCGCACGTTCTGGCGTTTATCGCCGTGGATCCGGGTGGCGGGCGTCAGGGTATAGCTGCTTTCATACTCGTCAATCAGAGCGTTGATATCGCCGTCACTAATTGCGTTCACCACCTGCACCAGATCGCCGACCGCCCAGGTATTGACCGAAAAGCCAAATTTGATTTGCGCGGCCACTTTATCACCGTCAGTCACTGCGACTTCACGCATATTGTCGCCGAAGCGGCAGACTTTTAGCTGGCGAGTATCCTGTTTAGAGACCGCCTGGCGCATCCAGGCGCCGATACGCGTATGGGCCTCTTTATCCTGCCAGTGGCCAGTGACGACCGCGTGCTGCTGGCGCATCCGCGCACCGATGAAGCCGAACTCGCGGCCGCCGTGCGCAGTCTGGTTCAGGTTCATAAAGTCCATATCGATGCTGTCCCACGGCAGGGCGGCGTTAAATTGGGTATGGAATTGCAGTAGTGGTTTGTTAAGGATACTCAGCCCGTTGATCCACATTTTGGCCGGGGAGAAGGTGTGCAGCCAGACCACCAGCCCCGCGCAGCGATCGTCATAATTGGCGTCACGACAAATAGCGGTAATCTCATCCGGCGAGGTGCCCAGCGGTTTTAATACCAGCTTACATGGCAGTTTGGCTTCGGTATTCAGTGCGTTGACCACATGCTCGGCATGTTGGGTGACCTGACGCAGGGTTTCTGCGCCATACAAATGCTGGCTGCCAATCACAAACCATACTTCATAATTATCAAAAATCGTCATTGTCGTGTCCTTAATGAGTCAGGATTGCCTGATTGGCCGGGGTCGTTGGCGCCGGCGCGGCAGTCGGAAGATAATGTTGTTCTGCACTTAGCGCCCACTGCTGGTAGCGGCGGTAAAGCTGTTCGAAGCGTTGAGCCTGTTCAGGGCGGGGGCGCAGAGTGCGTTCTACCGCGCTCGCCATGCTTTGCTGGGCGGCAGGAATATCGGCATGGACTTTCGCAGCGACGGCGGCAAAGATAGCGGCGCCTAATGCGCAGCACTGGTCGGAAGCGACGATCTGCAACGGACGATTCAGTACGTCGCAGCAGACCTGCATAATGACCTGATTTTTACGGGCGATGCCGCCAAGCGCCATCACGTTATTGACCGCGATACCCTGATCGGTAAAACACTCCTGAATGGCGCGCGCGCCGAAGGCGGTTGAAGCGACCAGACCGCCAAACAGCGCTGGCGCGTCGGTGGCGAGATTGAGATCGGTAATGACGCCTTTCAGACGCTGATTAGCGTTTGGCGTGCGGCGACCGTTAAACCAGTCGAGCACCACCGGCAGGTGATCCAGGGACGGATTTTTCGCCCAGGCGTCGGTGAGCGCTGGCAGTAGCTGCTTCTGGCTGGCGTTAATCTGGGTTTTCAGTTCCGGGTGCTGCGCGGCAAGTTGTTCCAGCGGCCAGCTCAACACGCGGCTAAACCAGGCGTAGATGTCGCCGAAAGCGGACTGGCCCGCTTCCAGACCGATAAAGTTCGGCACCACGCTGCCATCAACCTGACCGCAAATGCCTTTCACGGCGCGATCCCCGACGCTCTGTTTATCCGCAATCAGAATGTCGCAGGTAGACGTGCCGATGACTTTTACCAGCGTATTGGGCTGCGCGCCCGCGCCGACCGCGCCCATGTGACAGTCGAACGCGCCGCCGGAAATCACTACGCTTTCCGGCAAGCCGAGGCGCTGCGCCCATTCGGCGCACAGGGTGCCCACGGGCAGATCGGCGGTGAAGGTTTCGCTAAATAACGGGTAGCGCAGATGACGGTTAATGCACGGATCGAGTTCATCAAAGAAGCTCGCGGGTGGCAGGCCGCCCCAGCTTTCATGCCACAGCGTTTTGTGCCCGGCGCTGCAGCGGCCACGGCGGATATCCTGCGGGCGAGTGGTGCCGGAAAGCAGCGCCGGCACCCAGTCACACAGCTCAATCCACGAGACGGCGGCCTGCGCGACGGCGCTATCCTGACGGGTGACGTGCAGAATCTTCGCCCAGAACCATTCGCTGGAGTAAATGCCGCCAATATAGCGGGAGTAGTCGACCTTACCAGGCTTATGGCACAGACGGGTGATTTCGTCGGCCTCTTCCACGGCGGTGTGATCTTTCCACAGCACAAACATCGCATTCGGGTTCTCGGCGAACTCCGGACGCAGCGCCAGGACGTTACCGTCGGCGTCAATCGGCGCTGGCGTAGAACCGGTGCTGTCAACGCCAATGCCAACGACATTTGCGCGTTGCGCGGAGCTTAATTGTGCCAGAACGGCTTTCAGCGCGGCCTCCATTGACTCCATGTAGTCGCGCGGATGATGACGGAACTGGTTGTTCGGGCCGTCGCAATAACGGCCTTCTTGCCAGCGCGGATACCACTCTACGCTGGTGGCGATCTCGTCGCCGGTGGCGCAGTCCACTGCCAGAGCGCGCACTGAATCACTGCCAAAATCGAGGCCAATTGCAATTGCCATCGTCTTACTCCATCCAGAAAAACAGGTATGGAGAAACAGTAGAGAGTCGCGGCAAAAACCGTCAGGCAGGATTCGCTAATCTTATGGACAAAAATGCTAATGCTTTGCAAAGTGTGACGCTGTGCAAATATTCAATGTGGACATTCCAGCCATAGTTATAGACACTTCTGTTACTTAATTTTATCGCCTGAACTGTCCGCTTTTGTTACAAAGCGCTTTTCACAAGCGGGGTTGATACGTGCTTTCATCAAGCGCAAAGTCTTGCGGAGACGTAAGCACTGTCGTCCTGGTCAATATGGACAATTTGTTTCTTCTCTGAACATCGGGGGGTAGATAAATCATGGCTGAAACGCAAAATGATCCGCTATTGCCGGGATATTCATTTAATGCCCATCTGGTCGCCGGGCTGACGCCGATTGAAGCGAATGGATATCTGGATTTTTTTATCGATCGTCCGTTGGGCATGAAGGGATATATTCTTAACCTGACCATCCGCGGAGAAGGCGTCATTAATAATAATGGCGAGCAGTTTGTCTGTCGGCCTGGCGATATATTATTGTTTCCGCCGGGCGAGATTCATCACTATGGACGGCATCCGGACGCCAGCGAGTGGTATCACCAGTGGGTTTACTTCCGACCCCGCGCCTACTGGCAGGAGTGGCTGACCTGGCCGACAATCTTTGCCCAGACAGGATTTTTCCGCCCGGACGAGGCGCGCCAGCCGCATTTCAGCGAACTGTTCGGGCAGATCATCAGCGCCGGGCAAGGGGAAGGCCGCTATTCTGAGCTACTGGCGATCAATCTGCTGGAGCAGTTGTTGCTCAGACGTATGGCGGTAATTAATGAGTCGTTGCATCCGCCGATGGATAGCCGTGTGCGCGATGCCTGCCAGTATATCAGCGACCATCTGGCGGACAGCCATTTTGATATCGCCAGCGTCGCCCAGCATGTCTGCCTGTCGCCCTCCCGGTTATCGCATCTGTTTCGCCAGCAGTTAGGCATTAGCGTATTGAGTTGGCGCGAAGATCAGCGTATCAGCCAGGCGAAACTCCTGCTTAGCACCACGCGAATGCCGATAGCGACCGTTGGGCGCAATGTTGGATTTGACGATCAGCTCTATTTTTCGCGGGTATTTAAAAAATGCACCGGGGCAAGTCCTAGCGAGTTCAGGGCCGGATGTGAATAAAAAGTGAATGATGTGTCCACAAAGATGTCATAAGCCGTAACTATTCGGATAATTGACGGCTTGACGAAGGGGGGCGGGGTAAGCAGAATCCCTGCTTCATCACGCTGACGGACACACTATGCAAGCACTGCTGGAACACTTTATCACCCAATCCACTCTGTATTCGCTTATCGCCGTGTTGCTGGTCGCCTTCCTGGAATCGCTGGCGCTGGTGGGGTTGATTTTACCCGGTACGGTACTGATGGCGGGGCTGGGCGCGCTTATCGGCAGCGGCGAGCTCAATTTTTGGCATGCCTGGCTGGTGGGTATTATCGGCTGTCTGATGGGCGACTGGATTTCGTTCTGGCTGGGGTGGCGCTTTAAAAAGCCGCTACACCGCTGGTCTTTTATGAAAAAGAACAAGTCGCTGCTGGATAAAACCGAACACGCGCTGCATCAGCACAGTATGTTCACGATCCTGGTCGGACGTTTTGTCGGCCCGACGAGGCCGCTGGTGCCGATGGTGGCAGGGATGCTGGATCTTCCCGTGGCGAAATTTATTGGGCCGAACTTGATTGGCTGTTTGCTGTGGCCGCCGTTTTATTTCCTGCCGGGTATTCTGGCGGGAGCGGCAATCGATATTCCTTCCGATATGCAGAGCGGAGATTTCAAATGGCTGCTGCTGGCGACGGCGTTGCTGCTGTGGGTCGGAGGCTGGCTATGCTGGCGGCTGTGGCGCAGCGGCAAAGCGGCAGTCGATCGTTTAACCGCGTATCTCCCCCGCAGCCGTTTGCTGTATCTGGCGCCGTTGACGCTCGGGATCGGCGTGGTCGCGCTGGTGGTGCTGATTCGCCACCCGCTGATGCCGGTATATATCGATATTCTGCGCAAAGTTGTGGGTTACTAACGATTCCTTTGCCGGATGGCGGCTTCGCCTTATCCGGCCTACAAAATATAGGATTTGATGCCCAATAGCGCTGAGGCGCTGGCTTGACCGCTTAGTAGCTCGTCTGTTTTGCCTTGCCACGCAATGCGTCCGTCGGCCACGACGATTGACCGGGGCGCAATTCGCGCCGCATCTTCCACGCTGTGCGAGACCATCAACAGCGTGAGCTGTCGCTCGCGGCAGATATCGCTGACCAACGTCAGCATCTCCTGACGCAGTGCGGGATCGAGCGCGGAGAACGGTTCATCCAGCAGCAGTACTGGCTGTTCACGTACCAGGCAGCGCGCCAGCGCTACCCGCTGACGCTGGCCGCCGGACAGCTCGCCCGGCAAACGCGCCATCAGACTCTCAATGCCCATCTGACGTGCGATAGCGTCCCGTTTTTCCCGCTGGCTGGCGTTGAGCGTTAACCCGGGGTTTAGCCCCAGACCGATATTTTGCTGTACATTCAGGTGGCTGAATAAATTATTCTCCTGAAACAGCATTGAGACCGGACGGCGTGAGGGCGGCGTAAGCGTATGATCGTCGCCGGCAATCAGTAGCGTACCGCTGGCAGGCGCAAGAAAACCGGCAATTAAATTCAACAACGTGCTTTTCCCCGCGCCGCTGGGGCCAAGAATCGCCACCTGCTCGCCGCGTTCTACCGCCAGCGTAAAACGCATCGGCAAATGATGGTAAAGCCAGGTGATATCAATCAGTTTTAGCATGTCGGCCCGGTAGTTTCTCTATGAGGGTAAATAACGTAAAGCAGAGCAGCAGCAGTATCAGCGCGGTCACCGCGCCGTCCTGGCTGCGGTAGGAGCCGATCTGCTGATACAGATAAAACGGCAGCGTGCGGAAATTGTCATTGCCGAAAAGCGCGACGACGCCAAAATCACCGATAGAAAGTACGCAGGCAAACGCCAGCGCCTGCGCCAGCGGACGTTTCAGCGCCCGCAGTTCCACGACCTTTAACCGCGACCAGCCTTCAATTCCTAATGACTGGCACAGCATTCCATAACGGGCGGTAATATCGCGCATTGGGTTTTCCAGGACTTTTAGCGCGTAGGGGATTGCCATCAGCGCATTGGTGAAAATCACGATGCCGTCGGCGGATTCCGGTAAGCCAACGCTGTTATTGAGCAGTAAAAAGAAGCCTGTCGCCAGCACGATCCCCGGCATCGCGAGGATCAACATCCCGCTGAGTTCCAGCGTTTGTCCGGCGAATAGTTGCTGGCGTTGGCGTAGCTCGCGGCTACTCCACAGCAGCATCATGGTCAGCACCACACACAGAACGCCCGCCGCCAGCGCAATGCGTAGCGATGTCCAGACAGCCTGCCACAGAATGGGTTGCGCCAGCACCTCCGGCAGGCTGCGGTTGACGCCATCGATCACCACGGCGACCAGCGGCGGAAGCAGCAGCAGCAGCGCCAGCACGATTAATAAGGCGTCCGTCAGACGGCTGTGGAGACGATCGTCAGGATCGCGCCAACCCTGCGTCAGCGTCATCCCCGGCGCAATCGCTTTGCTCAGCCGTTGGCTTAGCAGTACCAGCGCCAGGCAGCAGACCATCTGGATTAATGCCAGCATCGCCGCGCGGGCGGGATCGTAGTCATAACTAAGCGCCTGAAAGATAGCCAGTTCGATAGTGGTGGCCTGCGGACCGCCGCCGAGCGACAGAACCGTTGCGAAACTGGCGAAGCAGAGCATAAAAATCAGCGCCGCGACGGGCGGAATTTGGCGGCGCAGCCACGGCCATTCGACAAAACGGAAAAAATGCCAGCCGCGCATACCGAGCTGGGCGGCGAGCTGGCGCTGCTCGCCGGGAATGCTTTCCAACGATTGCAGCAACAAACGGCTCGCCATTGGCAGGTTAAAAAAGACGTGCGCCAGTAAAATACCCTGCAAGCCGTAGGGGGAGAATGTCCACTGAAGCCCCAGCATTTGCCACAGCGAGGCCAGCCAGCCCTGACGGCCATACACGCTAAGAATGCCGAACACGGCAACCAGTACCGGCAGAATCAGCGTCATGGCGCACAGACGCAGCAGCGCCAGACGCCCAGGAAAACGGCGTCGATAAAGCGCGCGGGCGAGAAAAACCGCCGGGACCACAGACAGCACTGCGGACAGAAACGCCTGCCAGAATGAGAAGCGCACCACATGCCACAGGTAGCTATCCCGCCAGATTGTCGACCACGCGCCCGCCGGCGCGTTCAGCCAAAGCGCCAGAAAGGCCGCCAGCGCGACGGTTATCATCAGCGCGGCGGCGCACAGCCCCGGAATCAGCCAGCCGGGAATTAATGGCTGACGGCGCGTTGCCATTCGCTAATCCATGCCTGGCGTTGTGCTGCCACTTGTTGCGGCGTGAATTCCAGCGTTGTGGCGGGTTTGGCCAATGATTCAAACCCTGCGGGTAAGGCGACGTCCGCTACCGGGTACATCCAGTTGCCGGTGGGTATGGCGTTCTGAAACGCCGGAGAAACCATAAATTTGAGGAATTTCTCCGCCAGTTCCGGCTGCTTACTGGCGACGGTACGCGCCGCGACTTCTA
Source organism: Salmonella sp. NW645 (assembly GCF_051703725.1). Taxonomy (NCBI): domain Bacteria; kingdom Pseudomonadati; phylum Pseudomonadota; class Gammaproteobacteria; order Enterobacterales; family Enterobacteriaceae; genus Salmonella; species Salmonella sp. NW645. Next base: position 549,483 of record NZ_JAMMKR010000002.1, read on the forward strand.
CCTGTAAGTAATGGCCTTCGCTGAAGTTCGCGGCGGCGTAATTGTCCTTCTTCTCTTCAATAATGTGATACGCCGGAGAGGTGGTGTAACTGAGCACCAAATCGCTTTCACCTTTCAGAAATAAACCGTAGGCCTCGCTCCAGCCTTTCGTCACCGTCACCGTTTTGGCCGTCAGTTTTTGCCAGGCCTGCGGCGCGTTATCGCCATAGACTTTGCGCATCCACAGTAACAGCCCCAGCCCTGGCGTACTGGTACGCGGATCCTGATAAATCACCCGCCATTTTTGATCGCTCTCGACCAGTTCTTTCAGGCTTTTCGGCGGATTTTTCAGCTTGCTTTTATCGTAGACAAAGGCGAAATAGCCGTAATCGAACGGCACAAATGTGTCGTTTTTCCAGCCGCCGGGCACCTTGACCGCTTCATTCGCCACGCCGCTTTTGGCAAAAAGTTTAGTTTGCGTGGCCGCTTCCAGCAGATTATTGTCCAGCCCCAACACCACATCGGCTTTGCTGTTCTTCCCCTCCATCCGCAGGCGGTTGAGCAGCGAAACGCCATCCTCCAGCGCCACCAGTTTCAGCTCGCAGTTGCAATCGGCTTCAAACGCTTTTTTCACCGCCGGGCTTGGCCCCCAGTCGGCGGCGAACGAGTCGTAGGTATAGACGGTGAGAACGGGTTTGGCGAAAGCAGGCGCCGCGCACAGGAGTAAAAGCGGAAGATATTTTTTTAACACTTTGCACCTCAGTTAAAGAGTGGCAAAGGACTTGAGAGGTAGCCTCAAATCCCTTCGCCGGCATTATCCGGATCAGGTTCGACGGGTATTTTCTCAGCGCGCGCATGAGCGCGGCACCCCGTTGAGTTCGGCGTTAGTGTAGTGATTTTGTTGCCGGGCAGCAATTAAGAGCTGGCTTTTAAGGGTCCGGCGGCGCAAACCACGCCGATTTAAAATCAAACCAGCCGAGGGTATTCATGCGCAGCCCGCGCATACTGCGCTGTCCCTGGATAATCAGCCAGTGGTGGATCAGCGGCACAATCGCTTTGTTGGCCAGCAGTTGCTGGCACCAGTTCGCCAGGTTCATCTCGCCAGCGCGCCACTGCGCGGCGTCGTCCTGCCAGTCGCGCGGAATGCAGTTCTGCAAGAGCGGTACTTCGCACAGGTGCGCGAACAGCGAGAAATCCAGCGGCAGCGTAAAGTTAGCGCTATTGAGCCAGATATCGCTTTCGATCTCGCCGGCGTGCCATTGATCGTAGTCGATCTCCTGAATATGCAAATGCACCTGATGTTCAGCCAGAAGCGCGCTCATGATACGGGCGATAACCCGGTGCTCAATGTGTTCGCGATAGAAGGTCAGCGTGAGGGTTTCCAGACCGGCGGGTTTTTCGCCCGGGCCTGGACGGGCGTGATGCCAGCGCGGTAAAAGCCCATAGGCCGGGAACCAGAGCTGCTGTAGCGGTTCATCGGCATGATAGAGTAAATTGGTGGGGGAGAGGACGTGGCTTACCCATTCTCTGACCTGCGGATGCGCGCCGCGCGGCGTTCTGGCGTCGAATAGCAGGTAATAGCACCCCTCTTCCAGTCGGCTTTCTATCGCTTTTTCACCGCCTTGTATCGGCCCTTCCAGCATCAAGCCGCAGGCCGGTTCTTCACTGATATCCGGCAGTACCCAGACGTTCACTTCGTCTATCAACGCCCGATAGCCGAAGTAGTCATCAAAGGCGAGTATCTTGAGCTGGTTCGGCGTATTACGCCGCACGGCATAAGGCCCGGTGCCGATTGGGTGGCTGGCGAAATTAGCCAGCGTTTCCCACTCCCGCGGCAAAATCATCGCCGGGACCTGGCCCAGCAGCCACGGCAACCAGCGATCCGGCTGGGAAAGATGAATATCCAGCGTCCACGCGGTAGGGGAATCTATTTTTGTGATGTGCGAGTAAAGCGGAAGCGTATTGATACGCGTCAGCGAGGCGATGACATCTTCCATCTCCAGCTCGCGGCCATGATGAAAATGAATGCCGGGGCGCAGGTAGAAGCGCCACAGTAAAGGGGAAATTTGCTGCCAGTGGTGCGCAATGTCCGCTTCCAGTTCCCCGTTTTCCTCATTTACCCGCGTGAGCGAACTGAAAATTTGCCGGGCAATATGAGTTTCCGAGCGACGTAATGCGGTTCCCGGCAGGAGATTGTGCATCGGACGATAGTAAAGAACCCGCAGAATATGCCGCCCCTGGCGGAAGCTGCGTCCCAGATGGGAAATCAGCATTTGCCTGACAGCGCTTTTATCGCCGACCAGTTGTACCAGTTGATCGATTCGATCTTGTTCCAGCAGGTCTTCCGCCCGCTGCTGTTGCAGCGCCAGTCCGGTATACAGGAACGTCAGACGCGAACGCTTTCCGCGTCCAACTTCGGCTTCCCATGTTAGCCAACCGCGCGCCTGCATCGTATTTAGCAGCGTACGCATATGGCGACGCGAACAGTTCAGCAGATCCGCCAGCTCATTAAGCGTGGTGTCTTGCGTTTTACCGTCACAACATTGCCAGAGACGGATAAATTGTTGTTGCAGGCGACCTGAGGGCATAAAAGGGGAACTCCGATGAAAAACTCAGCAATTTTATTATCCCTATATTAGGCCAATAATATCTTTCGATGAAGCAAGAGGAAGAGGTCACTATGCACCAGTTCTGGTTGAGATATTTTGCCGCGACGGAAAAAACGTCCTGGCTGGCTTGCCTGAGCGCGCCGCAGCGCTTAAAAATGCTCGCGGAACTGATGCAGTGGGAGGCGACCGATTGAAGCCAATTGCAGACATCATGTGTGACTGAGTATTGGTGTAGGCGATAGCCTAAAATCACCCGCCAGCAGATAATACCTGCTGGCTTTTTTTATTTCGGCTGTTTCTGTGGTCACGCAGGTGGTGACCGGGCGAGTAAAAATCGTATAAAAAATGCCGGAATATCCCCGGCATGAGCGACTGATGAGTAACCCGGAGCTTGATGGCGCTACGCTTATCAGGCCTACAGAATATAATGGCAACCGGGTGATATTGCATAACCTGTAGGCCCGGTAAGGCGTGAAGGGTTACCGCATAAATGCCGGTTGTTTATTTTCGTAGGCGGCAATCGCGTCTTCGTGCTGTAGCGTCAGCCCAATGCTGTCCAGACCGTTCAACATGCAGTGGCGGCGGAAGTCGTCGATTTTAAAGCTGTAGGTCTTATCGCCTGCTTTCACCACCTGTGCTTCCAGATCCACTTCAAATTTAATGCCCGGATTGGCTTTCACCAGGGCAAACAGCTCATCGACCTGTACGTCGCTCAGGGTTACCGGCAGCAGTTGATTATTGAAACTGTTGCCGTAGAAGATGTCGGCGAAGCTTGGCGCGATCACCACTTTAAAGCCGTAATCGGTCAACGCCCACGGCGCGTGCTCGCGTGACGAGCCGCAGCCAAAGTTTTCCCGCGCCAGCAGTATCGACGCGCCTTGATATTCCGGAAAGTTCAACACGAATTCCGGATTTGGCTGTTGGCCCTTTTCGTCCAGGAAACGCCAGTCGTTAAACAGATGGGCGCCAAAACCGGTGCGCGTAACCTTTTGCAAAAACTGTTTAGGGATAATTGCATCGGTATCGACGTTGGCGGCATCCAGTGGGACAACCAGGCCGGTATGCTGGGTAAATTTCTCTGCCATGGTAGTTTCCTTATTTGATGCTGCGAATGTCGGCGAAGTGGCCGGTAACGGCGGCAGCGGCGGCCATCGCCGGGCTGACTAAATGCGTGCGACCCCCGCGGCCCTGACGGCCTTCAAAGTTACGGTTGCTGGTGGATGCGCAGCGCTCGCCCGGGTTCAGGCGGTCATTATTCATGGCCAGGCACATGGAACAGCCCGGTAAGCGCCATTCAAATCCTGCTTCGATAAAGATCTTGTCCAGACCTTCCGCTTCCGCCTGCGCTTTCACCGGACCTGAACCCGGCACCACCAGCGCCTGCACGCCAGGCGCGACTTTGCGCCCTTTGGCGACTTCCGCCGCCGCGCGCAAATCTTCAATACGCGAATTGGTACAAGAGCCGATAAAGACTTTATCAATAGCAACGTCCGTTAACGGTACGCCCGGCTGTAAGCCCATATAAGCCAGCGCTTTTTCGGCGCTGGCGCGCTCAACCGGATCGCTAAAAGAGGCGGGATCGGGGATGATGTCGGTGACGGAAATCACCTGGCCCGGATTCGTGCCCCAGGTCACCTGCGGCGCGATCTCTTCTGCTCGCAGGGTGACGACAGTATCAAAGGTCGCGCCGTCATCGGTTTTCAGCGTTTTCCAGTACTCGACGGCTTCGTCAAAATCGCGGCCCTTCGGCGCGTGCAAACGCCCTTTTACGTAGTTAAAAGTGGTTTCATCCGGGGCGACCAGACCGGCTTTGGCGCCCATCTCAATCGCCATATTGCACAGCGTCATGCGGCCTTCCATACTCAGCGCGCGGATAGCGTCGCCGCAAAATTCAACCACGTGCCCGGTGCCGCCGGCGCTGCCGGTTTTACCGATGATCGCCAGCACGATGTCTTTGGCGGTAATGCCCGGTGCGGCGTTGCCCGTGACTTCAATCTTCATGGTTTTAGCGCGCCCCTGTTTCAGAGTTTGCGTCGCCAGTACATGTTCTACCTCAGAAGTGCCGATGCCGAAGGCCAGCGCACCAAACGCGCCGTGGGTGGCGGTGTGGGAGTCGCCGCAGACGATGGTCATGCCCGGCAGGGTGACGCCCTGTTCCGGCCCCATCACATGGACGATGCCCTGATACGGGTGATTCAGGTCATACAGCTCGACGCCGAACTCGTTACAGTTCTTAATCAGCTCCTGCATCTGGATACGCGCCATTTCACCAGAAGCATTAATGTCTTTAGTCTGCGTCGAGACGTTGTGATCCATCGTGGCGAAGGTTTTCCCTGGCTGACGTACCGGACGATGGTGCGCGCGCAGACCGTCAAACGCCTGCGGAGAGGTGACTTCATGCACCAGGTGGCGGTCGATGTACAGCAGCGGCGTTTCGTTTGGCGCCTCAAAGACCACGTGGGCATCAAATAATTTTTCGTATAACGTTTTGGCCATGATTACACCCCTTCTGCGACATAGCGGGCGATAATATCGCCCATCTCATCGGTACTGACTGCGGCAGCGCCCCTGGCTAAATCGCCGGTGCGAACACCCTCTTCTAATGCGCGATTGATCGCCTGTTCAATGGCCGTTGCCGCATCGTTGGCATCCAGGCTGTAGCGCAGCAGCAGCGCCAGCGACAGGATCTGCGCAATTGGATTGGCGATATTTTTCCCGGCGATATCCGGCGCGGAGCCGCCAGCCGGTTCATACAGGCCAAACCCTTGCTCGTTCAGGCTGGCGGAGGGCAACATCCCCATTGAGCCGGTGATCATGGCGCATTCGTCGGACAGAATGTCGCCGAACAGGTTAGAGCACAGCAGTACGTCAAACTGCGACGGGTCTTTAATCAACTGCATGGTGGCGTTATCGATATACATGTGCGCGAGTTCCACATCGGGATACGTTTTCGCGACATCATTGACGATTTCACGCCACAGGATAGAGCTTTGCAGTACGTTGGCTTTATCAATAGAGGTGACTTTACGGCGGCGTTTACGCGCCGATTCAAAGGCGATACGGGCAATGCGCTCGATCTCAAAGCGGTGATAAACTTCGGTATCAAAGGCTTTTTCGTACTGACCGCTGCCTTCACGGCCTTTTGGCTGTCCGAAATAGATCCCGCCGGTCAGCTCGCGCACGCACAGGATATCGAAACCGTTAGCGGCGATATCGGCGCGCAACGGGCAAAATGCTTCCAGTCCCTGATACAGTTTCGCCGGACGCAGATTACTGAATAATTTGAAATGTTTGCGCAGCGGCAGCAGGGCGCCGCGCTCCGGCTGGCTTTCCGGGGGCAAATTTTCCCATTTCGGGCCGCCGACGGAGCCAAACAGAATGGCATCCGCCTGCTCGCACCCTTCAACGGTGGCTTTCGGCAGTGGATGACCATGATTGTCGATAGCAATACCGCCGACGTCATAGTGGCTGGTGGTGATACGCATATCAAAACGGCTGCGTACCGCATCCATAACTTTCAGGGCTTGCGCCATGACTTCCGGGCCGATACCGTCGCCCGGCAGTACGGCAATATGATAGTTCTTCGACATTACACGGTTTCCTTGTTGTTCTCTTTATTTTGAGCTTTGCGTTGCAATTCTTTTTCAACTTCGGCTGCGCGCCAGATATTGTTCAGTACGTGCACCATCGCTTTGGCGGAGGATTCGACGATATCCGTCGCCAGCCCGACGCCGTGGAAGCGGCGACCATGATGGTTCACGACGATATCGACCTGACCCAGCGCGTCTTTGCCCTGGCCTTTGGCGTTCAGGTCGTATTTAACCAACTCAACGTCGTAGCCAGTGATGCGGTTAATCGCCTGATAGATGGCGTCGACCGGGCCGTTGCCGTTCGCCGCTTCGGCCTTGATCTCTTCACCACAGGCCAGCTTCACGGAAGCAGTGGCGATATCGCTGGAGCCGGACTGCACGCTGAAGTAATCCAGACGGAAATGCTCTGGTTCTTCTTGCTGTTTATTAATAAACGCCAGCGCTTCCAGGTCATAGTCGAACACCTGGCCTTTTTTGTCCGCCAGCTTCAGGAACGCGTCGTACAGGTGGTCCATGTTGTAGTCTGTGTCCTTGTAACCCATCTCTTCCATGCGATGTTTCACGGCGGCACGGCCAGAGCGGGAGGTCAGGTTCAGCTGTATCTGGTTCAGACCGATGGACTCTGGCGTCATGATTTCATAGTTTTCGCGGTTCTTGAGGACGCCATCCTGGTGGATGCCGGAAGAGTGGGCGAAAGCGCCGCTGCCGACAATCGCTTTGTTGGCCGGGATCGGCATGTTACAGATCTGGCTGACGGTCTGGCTGGTGCGCCAGATTTCGTGGTGATTGATGTTGGTGTGTACGTTCATGATGTCTTTGCGCACTTTAATCGCCATGATCACTTCTTCCAGTGCGCAGTTACCGGCACGTTCTCCGATACCGTTCATCGCGCCTTCAACCTGACGCGCGCCCGCATGTACTGCCGCCAGCGAGTTGCCTACTGCTATCCCTAAATCGTCGTGGGTATGAACGGAGATGATAGCTTTGTCGATATTGGGGACACGTTCATACAGGCCGGAAATGATTCCCGCGAACTCAAACGGCATGGTATAGCCCACGGTATCGGGAATATTAATGGTTCTCGCGCCGGCGTTTATAGCGGCTTCCACCACGCGCGCCAGATCGTCAACAGGCGTCCGGCCAGCATCTTCGCAGGAGAACTCCACGTCATCAGTGTAATTACGCGCCCGCTTAACCATGTATACCGCGCGTTCGATGACCTCATCCAGCGTGCTGCGCAGCTTGGTGGCGATGTGCATTGGCGAGGTGGCGATAAAAGTATGGATGCGAAACGCGTCGGCGACCTTCAGCGCCTGTGCCGCGACGTCGATGTCTTTTTCTACACAACGCGCCAGGGCGCAAACGCGGCTGTTTTTAATGGTGCGGGCGATGGTTTGGACAGATTCAAAATCACCCGGAGAAGAGACCGGGAAGCCCACTTCCATGACATCAACACCCATGCGCTCAAGGGCCAGGGCAATCTGCAGCTTCTCTTTCGCGCTCAGGCTGGCCTGTAACGCTTGTTCGCCGTCGCGTAAGGTCGTATCAAAAATAATGACTTGCTGGCTCATGATGTGGTCCTTGTCTCCAGGGGCGCCTTGCGTCAGGCATAAAAAAACCCGCGCAACGGCGCGGGTTTTGTTTGACTTCGAGCTGACTTAATGTTGAATGCCGCCCACCGGTCTACCGCGCACAATAAATGCGTTGAGTAGTAGTAGCCCAGTGAAACGAACGATATGTGACATTAATTCAGCTCCAGCGAATGCGATATGCTTTTAGTGGTACTGGATATGCCGTTTAATGTCAACTCTGATTTCTGTCGCCATTGCATTTTGTTGACCATATCCGGATACGTACTTTAGCTAATTGTGCTGGGCTGCGCGTCCAATAAAGGATAAAAGAACGAGTGGACATTCATACTTTTCATTGTTTGAAATATTTAGGCATTTTTGTTTGCAAATTGGTTAGGGGAATGGCCTGTTAAAGGTATGCTAAAGGTTTGGTTTATCTTTTTGATTTATTTTATATTTTAATAAATAACCTTGTTTACTTAATGGATAAGGATAAAGTTATTGATAAATTAATGTTAACTTTTTAGCTATTAATAATATAAACATTTAATTGAAACTTAAATGATCATTCACTTGGTGTATGATTGTGTATTCGCCATAGTTATGGTTATATTGCTTGCGTAATTTAAACATTATGAATCGCAATGGTGTGACTCAGGACACATTACGCTTGCGCTGGCATTCTATTTGTCTCTGTCAGCGTCTTTATGTTTTCCGAATTTTAACGCTTTCCCTTTTTCTTATTTTATATGCATGGTAAATCATATTTTCAGGAATTATTTCTGCCTTCAGCCAGAAAAAGGGAGTTAAGCGTGACAGTGGAGTTAAATATGCCAGAGGTCAAAACCGAAAAGCCGCATCTTTTAGATATGGGCAAACCACAGCTTCGCATGGTTGATTTGAACCTATTGACCGTGTTCGATGCGGTAATGCAAGAGCAGAATATTACGCGCGCCGCCCACACGCTGGGAATGTCGCAGCCTGCGGTTAGTAACGCCGTAGCGCGTCTGAAGGTTATGTTTAATGACGAACTTTTTGTTCGATATGGACGAGGAATTCAGCCGACTGCCCGTGCATTTCAGTTATTTGGTTCAGTCCGTCAGGCGTTGCAATTGGTGCAAAATGAATTGCCGGGATCGGGGTTTGAGCCGACCAGCAGCGAACGTGTATTCAATCTTTGCGTGTGCAGTCCGCTGGATAATATCCTGACGTCACAGATTTATAATCGTGTAGAAAAAATTGCGCCAAATATTCATGTCGTTTTTAAAGCGTCGTTGAATCAGAATACTGAGCATCAGTTACGCTATCAGGAAACCGAGTTCGTTATTAGTTATGAAGAATTCCGTCGCCCTGAGTTTACCAGCGTACCGCTATTTAAAGATGAAATGGTTTTAGTCGCCAGCCGTAAACACCCGCGTATTAGCGGCCCGCTACTGGAAGGCGATGTTTATAATGAACAACATGCGGTTGTTTCTCTCGATCGTTATGCGTCATTTAGTCAGCCGTGGTATGACACGGCGGATAAACAGTCGAGCGTGGCTTATCAGGGCATGGCGCTTATCAGCGTTCTGAACGTGGTTTCGCAGACGCATTTGGTCGCTATTGCCCCGCGCTGGCTGGCGGAAGAGTTTGCGGAATCGCTGGATCTGCAAATATTGCCGTTGCCTTTAAAACTGAATAGCCGGACATGCTACCTTTCCTGGCATGAAGCGGCTGGGCGTGATAAAGGGCACCAATGGATGGAAGATTTATTAGTTTCTGTTTGTAAGCGATAAAACCGGGCAGAATAAATCAGAAACAAATTCTGGTTTATTCTGCTTTTTATCGTATATCAAAAATTTTATGCTGAATTAACGGTGAGCGATTCTTTTCGTCGCTGTGAAAAATAGATGAATTGCTGTAAGTCTGCATTTATAAGCGATTATTTATTACCTGGTGTGATTCAGACGGAGTATTTCTCCATTTCTTCTCTTCTTGCCTCCTGATTATTCTAACCTTCCCCATCTTTACGTCATTCCACCCAATTGCCAGGCGTGATAGCGAGCGGTTAAGGTGTCCGTCAAACCGTGATGACAGGTATAAAGTGGAGGCAAGCCGTGGAGATGTTGTCTGGAGCCGAGATGGTCGTCCGATCGCTTATCGATCAAGGCGTAAAGCAGGTGTTCGGCTATCCTGGAGGCGCAGTGCTTGATATTTATGATGCGCTACATACCGTTGGAGGGATCGATCATGTGCTGGTGCGTCATGAGCAGGCCGCGGTGCATATGGCGGATGGCCTGGCGCGAGCCACTGGCGACGTTGGCGTGGTGCTGGTGACTTCCGGACCGGGAGCGACCAATGCGATTACCGGGATTGCTACGGCCTATATGGATTCCATTCCGCTGGTGATTCTTTCCGGCCAGGTCGCCACCTCATTGATTGGCTATGATGCCTTTCAGGAGTGCGACATGGTGGGGATTTCCCGACCGGTGGTCAAACATAGCTTCCTGGTCAAACAGACGGAAGATATTCCCCTGGTGCTTAAAAAGGCCTTCTGGCTGGCGGCAAGCGGACGTCCTGGGCCGGTGGTCGTGGATTTGCCGAAAGATATTTTGAATCCGGCGAAAAAAATGCCGTATGTCTGGCCGGAAACGGTCAGTATGCGCTCTTACAATCCCACAACATCAGGACATAAAGGACAAATTAAGCGTGCCTTGCAAACGCTGGCGTCGGCAAAAAAACCGGTGGTCTATGTTGGGGGAGGGGCGATAAGCGCGGCCTGCTATGCGCCGCTGCGCCACATCATTGAAACCTTTAACCTGCCGGTGGTCTCTTCATTAATGGGACTGGGCGCGTTTCCTGCTACTCATCGCCAGTCGTTAGGAATGCTGGGAATGCATGGCACTTATGAAGCCAATATGACCATGCATAACGCCGACGTGATTTTCGCTGTTGGCGTTCGATTTGACGACCGCACGACGAATAATCTCGCTAAATATTGTCCGAACGCGACGGTATTACACATCGACATTGACCCGACGTCCATATCCAAAACGGTTAACGCTGATATCCCGGTGGTGGGCGATGCCCGCCTGGTACTGGAACAAATGCTGGAGCTACTGGCGCAGGATGCGCCGTCTCAGCCGCAGGATGATATTCGTGACTGGTGGCAGCAGATAGAGATCTGGCGCGCCCGTCAGTGCCTGAAATATGACGCGGAAAGCGAAAGCATTAAACCCCAGGCGGTGATTGAAACCCTCTGGCGTCTGACGAAGGGCGACGCTTACGTGACGTCCGATGTAGGACAACACCAGATGTTTGCCGCCCTCTACTACCCGTTCGATAAACCACGTCGCTGGATTAATTCCGGCGGGCTCGGCACGATGGGTTTTGGCCTACCGGCTGCGCTGGGCGTTAAAATGGCCCTGCCGAAAGAAATGGTGGTCTGCGTGACCGGCGATGGCAGTATACAGATGAACATTCAGGAGCTGTCGACAGCCTTACAGTATGAACTGCCGGTACTGGTTCTGAACCTGAACAACCGTTATCTGGGGATGGTGAAACAGTGGCAGGATATGATCTATTCCGGTCGCCATTCTCAGTCTTATATGCAGTCGTTACCGGATTTTGTGCGCCTGGCGGAAGCATATGGCCATGTTGGGCTGCAGATTAACCGTCCGGATGAGCTGGAAAGTAAACTCAGCGAAGCCCTTGAGCATGTGCGTAATAACCGACTGGTGTTCGTCGATGTCACCGTTGATGGCAGCGAGCATGTCTATCCGATGCAGATTCGCGGGGGCGGGATGGACGAAATGTGGTTAAGCAAAACGGAGAGGACCTGATGATGCGCCGGATTTTATCGGTATTACTGGAAAACGAATCTGGGGCGTTATCGCGGGTTATCGGCCTCTTTTCGCAACGCGGATATAATATTGAAAGCCTGACCGTCGCGCCGACGGACGATCCGACGTTGTCGCGCATGACTATCCAGACGGTAGGCGATGAAAAAGTGCTTGAGCAAATTGAAAAGCAACTGCACAAGCTGGTTGATGTGCTGCGCGTCAGCGAGCTGGGACAGGGAGCGCACGTTGAGCGGGAAATCATGCTGGTGAAAATCCAGGCCAGCGGCTACGGACGGGAAGAGGTGAAGCGTAATACGGAAATTTTCCGTGGTCAGATTATTGACGTTACGCCAACGCTGTATACCGTTCAACTGGCGGGTACCAGCGATAAACTGGATGCTTTTCTGGCCTCGCTGCGCGACGTGGCGAAAATTGTTGAAGTGGCGCGTTCAGGCGTCGTCGGGCTTTCGCGCGGCGATAAGATTATGCGCTGAGCAGATTCGCCGGATGACGACGCGATTGCATTTTATCCGGCCAACAGGCTGATATCTGGCCCAGGTCCGATAAGCGTAACGCCATCTGGCAGGTTTGCCGGATATCAGCCAACAGGAATTATCGCCCAACCCAATATCACCGGTTGGGCTTTTTTTTGCGAAATCCGTGGTAACCCGGAATAAAAGCGGTTGCCGGAGTGATCAAACTGCGCTTAGATGTTAACGATTTTAACCCATGCCGACATAAAGGTTATGGTTTGTACAATTTACACAAGGGGCAATTGTGAAACTGGATGAAATCGCTCGGCTGGCCGGTGTCTCGCGCACAACTGCAAGCTACGTTATAAACGGTAAAGCAAAGCAATACCGCGTGAGCGACAAAACCGTAGAAAAAGTCATGGCGGTAGTGCGTGAGCACAATTACCATCCTAACGCTGTGGCTGCCGGGCTGCGTGCTGGACGCACACGTTCCATTGGTCTGGTGATCCCGGACCTTGAAAACACGAGCTACACCCGTATCGCAAACTATCTTGAGCGCCAGGCACGCCAGCGTGGCTACCAACTGCTGATCGCCTGTTCTGAAGATCAGCCGGATAACGAAATGCGCTGCATTGAGCACCTTTTGCAACGCCAGGTGGATGCAATCATTGTTTCAACTTCGTTACCGCCGGAGCATCCCTTCTATCAGCGCTGGGCCAACGATCCGTTCCCCATCGTCGCGCTCGACCGCGCGCTGGATCGCGAACATTTCACCAGCGTGGTCGGCGCCGATCAGGATGATGCCGAGATGTTGGCGGAAGAGCTGCGTAAATTCCCGGCGGAAACGGTGCTTTATTTGGGCGCGCTGCCGGAGTTGTCTGTCAGTTTCCTGCGCGAGCAGGGGTTCCGCACCGCATGGAAAGACGATCCGCGGGAGGTGAATTTCTTATATGCCAACAGCTATGAGCGCGAAGCCGCCGCGCAGTTGTTTGAGAAATGGCTGGAAACGCATCCTATGCCGCAGGCGCTCTTTACGACATCGTTCGCGCTATTACAGGGCGTGATGGACGTTACGCTGCGGCGCGATGGAAAACTGCCCTCGGATTTAGCGATTGCGACCTTCGGCGATCATGAGCTGCTGGATTTTCTGCAATGCCCGGTACTGGCGGTGGCGCAGCGTCATCGTGATGTCGCGGAACGCGTGCTGGAGATTGTGCTGGCAAGTCTTGATGAACCGCGTAAACCGAAACCCGGCTTAACGCGTATTCGGCGAAACCTGTATCGTCGCGGCATTCTGAGCCGTAGCTAAAGGACCGGCGGTGAAAGACTCTCTCTTCTGCCGCCGTCAAACAAATGCGTATCAGTAAAAATATCCCTCAAATAATTAAGATTATTCCTTAAAATTATCCGAAAATTCTTTTTTATTACCTTTCTTTTGTCCGAAATCGTCCATATTCCACTAATTAAGACGTAACGAGTCTTTTCTTTTGTCTTGTTTTGTTACAAGCAGGCAAGAAATCGTCGAATTAACAGCCACTTTTTGTCTTTGGCGCGACAGTCGCTCGTAGGCGCTGGTATAGCAGGCGCTGCACACGTTAAACAGGCACTGTTAACACGGAGCAATATGTCCTAAAATGCCGCTCGCGTCGCAAACTGACACTTTATATTTTTCTCGGATTATATTGAGTCCGTTTTAAACGGCGGTGGGTCTTTGGTTTTTTTCTTACAAATATTCATAACGTTAATTTGACTTGCACGCTGGGTGGAAATTAATCAACGCAGATATTCGCCGTAAACATTGGCTTTTTTACTTCGGTAAGCGTTGTGACTTGCTTGACAAGCTTTTCCTCCGCTCCGTAAACTCCTTCGAGTGGGAATTTGTGGGATAAAGTGGTAAGAAGGGGTGAGACTGGCATGTTCCGGGGGGCAACGTTAGTCAATCTCGACAGTAAAGGGCGCCTGACCGTGCCGACCCGTTATCGGGAGCAACTGATCGAGAGCGCTACCGGTCAAATGGTATGTACCATTGACATCCATCACCCATGCCTGCTGCTTTACCCCCTGCCTGAATGGGAAATTATTGAGCAAAAGTTATCTCGTCTGTCGAGCATGAACCCGGTAGAACGTCGCGTACAGCGTTTACTGTTGGGCCATGCCAGCGAATGTCAGATGGATGGTGCAGGTCGATTACTGATCGCGCCAGTTCTGCGGCAACATGCCGGACTGACGAAAGAAGTGATGCTGGTTGGACAGTTCAACAAATTTGAGCTGTGGGATGAAACGACCTGGTATCAACAGGTCAAGGAAGATATCGACGCTGAACAGTCAGCTACCGAAACGTTATCGGAGCGGCTGCAGGACTTGTCTCTATAAGATGATGGAAAATTTTAAACACACTACGGTACTGTTGGATGAAGCCGTTAATGGGCTGAATATTCGTCCGGATGGTATCTATATTGATGGCACATTTGGTCGCGGCGGCCACTCGCGCCTGATCCTCTCGCAACTGGGCGAAGAGGGGCGCTTGCTGGCGATCGATCGCGATCCGCAGGCGATCGCCGTTGCGCAGACCATTAATGATCCTCGCTTCTCCATCATTCATGGACCTTTTTCCGCGCTGGCTGATTATGTAGCCGAGCGCGAGCTTACCGGCAAGATTGACGGGATCCTTCTCGATCTTGGCGTCTCTTCTCCGCAGCTTGACGATGCGGAGCGCGGTTTTTCATTTATGCGCGACGGTCCGCTGGATATGCGAATGGACCCGACGCGCGGCCAGTCTGCCGCCGAGTGGTTACAAACGGCGGAGGAGGCGGATATCGCCTGGGTGCTGAAAACATTCGGCGAGGAGCGTTTTGCCAAACGTATTGCTCGCGCCATTGTTGAGCGCAATCGCGAACAGCCGATGACCCGCACCAAAGATCTGGCGGAAGTGGTTGCGGCGGCGACCCCGGTAAAAGACAAATTCAAACATCCCGCGACCCGTACCTTCCAGGCGGTGCGCATCTGGGTAAACAGTGAACTGGAGGAGATAGAGCAGGCGCTAAAAAGCTCGCTCAGCGTACTGGCCCCAGGCGGGCGGCTTTCAATCATCAGTTTCCACTCGCTGGAAGACCGTATTGTGAAACGCTTTATGCGTGAGCAAAGCCGCGGTCCGCAGGTACCGGCGGGATTACCGATGACGGAAGCGCAGCTCAAAAAACTGGGCGGTCGTGAGTTACGAGCGTTAGGCAAGTTGATGCCGGGTGAAAAAGAGGTAGCTGAAAATCCTCGGGCCCGTAGTTCAGTTCTGCGTATCGCAGAGAGGACGAACGCATGATCAGCAGAGTGACAGAAGCCCTAAGCAAAGTGAAGGGATCGATAGGAAGCAACGAGCGCCATGCCTTGCCTGGCGTGATCGGTGACGATCTTTTGCGGTTCGGGAAGCTGCCACTCTGCTTGTTCATTTGCATCATTTTAACGGCGGTGACGGTGGTCACGACGGCGCACCATACTCGTTTACTCACCGCGCAGCGTGAACAACTGGTTCTGGAGCGCGATGCATTGGACATTGAATGGCGCAACCTGATCCTTGAAGAAAATGCGCTCGGCGATCACAGCCGGGTGGAGCGGATCGCAACGGAAAAGCTGCAAATGCAGCATGTTGATCCGTCCCAAGAAAATATCGTAGTGCAAAAATAAGGATAAACGCGACGCATGAAAGCAGCGGCAAAAACGCAAAAATCGAAGCGCCAGGAAGAACAGACCAACTTCATCAGTTGGCGTTTTGCGTTGCTGTGCGGCTGTATTTTATTGGCGCTGGTTTTTTTACTTGGACGCGCGGCGTGGCTACAGATTATCGCCCCGGATATGCTGGTGCGTCAGGGCGATATGCGTTCGCTGCGTGTTCAGGAAGTCTCCACCTCACGCGGTATGATTACCGACCGTTCCGGGCGTCCACTGGCGGTCAGCGTACCGGTTAAGGCGATCTGGGCCGACCCGAAAGAAGTTCATGACGCCGGCGGCATCAGCGTCGGCGATCGCTGGAAAGCGCTTTCTACTGCGCTCAATATTCCGCTCGATCAGCTCTCTGCCCGTATCAACGCCAACCCGAAAGGGCGTTTTATTTATCTGGCGCGCCAGGTAAATCCTGACATGGCGGACTACATCAAAAAACTCAAACTGCCGGGGATTCATTTGCGTGAAGAGTCCCGCCGCTACTACCCGTCAGGAGAAGTAACCGCTCACCTCATCGGTTTTACCAACGTCGACAGTCAGGGGATTGAAGGCGTTGAAAAGAGCTTTGATAAGTGGCTTACCGGCCAGCCTGGCGAGCGAATCGTGCGTAAAGACCGCTATGGTCGCGTGATTGAGGATATCTCCTCCACTGACAGTCAGGCAGCGCACAACCTGGCGTTAAGCATTGATGAACGCTTACAGGCGCTGGTTTACCGCGAACTGAACAACGCGGTGGCGTTTAACAAGGCGGAATCCGGTAGCGCGGTGCTGGTCGATGTCAATACCGGTGAAGTACTGGCGATGGCGAATAGCCCTTCCTATAACCCCAACAACCTTGCCGGTACGCCGAAAGACGCGATGCGTAACCGTACCATCACCGACGTGTTTGAACCGGGTTCTACGGTTAAGCCGATGGTGGTGATGACCGCGCTTCAGCGCGGTATCGTCAACGAAAATACGGTGTTGAATACCGTTCCATACCGAATTAACGGCCACGAAATTAAAGACGTGGCGCGCTACAGCGAATTAACCCTGACCGGGGTTCTGCAGAAGTCGAGTAACGTCGGTGTATCCAAACTGGCGTTAGCGATGCCGTCCTCAGCGTTAGTAGATACTTACTCACGTTTTGGGCTAGGAAAGGCGACCAATTTGGGGTTGGTCGGAGAACGCAGTGGCTTATATCCTCAAAAACAACGGTGGTCCGACATAGAGAGGGCCACCTTCTCTTTCGGCTACGGGCTAATGGTAACGCCGTTACAGTTAGCGCGAGTCTATGCAACGATCGGCAGCTATGGCATTTATCGCCCGCTGTCGATTACCAAAGTTGATCCGCCTGTACCCGGCGAACGCATCTTCCCTGAATCCACCGTACGCACCGTGGTGCATATGATGGAAAGCGTGGCGCTGCCGGGCGGCGGCGGCGTGAAGGCGGCAATTAAAGGCTACCGTATCGCGATTAAAACCGGTACGGCGAAAAAAGTGGGGCCGGACGGTCGCTACATCAACAAATACATTGCTTACACAGCAGGCGTCGCGCCTGCGAGTCAGCCGCGCTTCGCGCTGGTGGTTGTCATCAACGATCCGCAGGCGGGTAAATACTACGGCGGTGCCGTTTCCGCGCCGGTATTTGGTGCCATCATGGGCGGCGTTCTGCGCACCATGAACATCGAACCGGACGCGCTGACAACGGGCGAAAAAAATGAATTCGTAATTAATCAAGGCGAGGGAACAGGTGGCAGATCGTAATTTGCGCGACCTTCTTGCTCCGTGGGTGGCTGGACTACCCGCGCGAGAACTGCGAGAGATGACGCTCGACAGCCGTGTGGCTGCGGCGGGCGATCTCTTTGTGGCAGTGGTGGGTCATCAGGCGGACGGGCGTCGATATATCCCGCAGGCGATAGCGCAAGGCGTAGCTGCCATTATTGCAGAGGCGAAAGACGAGGCGAGCGACGGTGAGATTCGCGAAATGCACGGCGTACCGGTCGTCTATCTCAGCCAGCTCAATGAGCGTTTATCTGCGCTGGCGGGCCGCTTTTACCATGAGCCATCTGAAAACATGCGTCTGGTGGCGGTGACCGGGACCAATGGCAAGACCACCACCACCCAACTACTGGCGCAGTGGAGCCAGTTGCTCGGCGAAACCAGCGCAGTGATGGGGACGGTAGGTAACGGACTGTTGGGTAAAGTGATCCCGACGGAGAACACAACCGGTTCCGCTGTGGATGTTCAGCATGTGCTGGCCAGCCTGGTTGCGCAGGGCGCGACCTTCGGCGCGATGGAAGTTTCTTCTCACGGCCTGGTGCAGCATCGCGTGGCGGCGCTGAAATTTGCCGCCTCCGTGTTTACTAATTTGAGCCGCGACCATCTCGACTATCATGGCGATATGGCGCATTACGAGGCGGCAAAATGGATGCTTTATTCCACCCACCATCACGGTCAGGCAATCGTCAACGCCGATGATGAAGTTGGACGCCGCTGGCTGGCGTCGCTACCCGATGCGGTCGCGGTATCAATGGAAGGGCATATCAACCCTAACTGTCACGGTCGTTGGCTGAAAGCGGAGGCGGTGGAGTACCACGACCGCGGAGCGACGATTCGTTTTGCTTCAAGCTGGGGTGAAGGCGAAATCGAAAGCCGCCTGATGGGCGCGTTTAACGTCAGCAACTTACTGCTGGCATTGGCGACGCTACTGGCGCTGGGCTATCCGTTAACGGATTTGCTGAAAACCGCCGCGCGTTTGCAGCCGGTTTGCGGGCGGATGGAAGTGTTCACTGCGCCAGGCAAACCGACGGTGGTGGTGGATTACGCGCACACGCCGGATGCGCTGGAAAAAGCGTTGCAGGCGGCGCGCCTGCACTGCGCCGGAAAATTGTGGTGCGTCTTTGGCTGTGGCGGGGATCGTGACAAAGGTAAGCGCCCACTCATGGGGGCCATTGCCGAAGAATTCGCGGATATCGTCGTGGTGACTGACGATAACCCGCGTACCGAGGAGCCGCGCGCCATTATCAACGATATTCTGGCCGGAATGCTGGACGCCGGGCAGGTCAGGGTAATGGAAGGCCGCGCTGAGGCGGTAACCAATGCCATTATGCAGGCAAAAGACAATGACGTTGTGCTGATTGCAGGTAAAGGGCACGAGGATTACCAGATTGTCGGCACGCAGCGTCTTGATTATTCAGACCGCGTGACCGCAGCGCGTTTGCTGGGGGTGATCGCATGATTAGCGTAACGCTCAGCAAAATTGCCGATGTCCTTGGCGCCGAACACCGCGGGGCGGATCTCACGCTCGATACGGTCATTACCGACACACGGAAAGTGACGCCGGGATGCCTGTTCGTGGCGCTGAAAGGGGAACGCTTTGATGCGCATGATTTTGCTGATAAAGCAAAAGCGAACGGCGCTGGCGCCCTGCTGGTCAGTCGTCCTCTGGATATCGATCTTCCGCAGGTGATTGTAAAAGACACGCGTCAGGCATTTGGCCAACTGGCCGCCTGGGTACGTATGCAGGTACCGGCGCGGGTGGTGGCGTTAACCGGTTCGTCCGGCAAAACCTCGGTCAAAGAGATGACCGCCGCGATTCTTAGCCAGTGCGGAAATACTTTGTATACCGCAGGCAATTTTAACAACGACATCGGCGTGCCGATAACGCTGCTGCGCTTAAACCATGATTATGACTATGCGGTAATCGAGTTAGGCGCTAATCACCAGGGAGAAATCGCCTGGACCGTTAGCCTGACGCGCCCGGAAGCGGCGCTGGTCAATAACCTGGCGGCGGCGCATCTGGAAGGTTTCGGCTCGTTGGCCGGCGTGGCGAAAGCGAAAGGCGAAATCTATACCGGTTTGCCTGAGAACGGTATCGCGATTATGAATGCCGATAATAATGACTGGCTGAACTGGCAAAGCATTATTGGCGATCGTCAGGTGTGGCGCTTTTCGCCGAATGCGGCAAACAGCGACTTTACCGCTGCGAATATCCACGTGACGTCACACGGTACCGAATTTACCCTGCAAACGCCGATGGGCAGCATTGATGTGCTGCTGCCGTTGCCGGGGCGGCACAATATTGCCAACGCGCTGGCGGCCGCTGCTTTATCAATGGCGGTGGGGGCGACGCTGACGGCGGTTAAAGCAGGGCTGGCGGCGTTAAAAGCTGTACCCGGGCGTCTGTTCCCGATTCAGCTAAGTGAAAACCAACTGGTACTGGATGACGCTTATAACGCCAACGTCGGTTCGATGACCGCCGCTGTGCAGGTCCTTTCTGAAATGCCCGGCTACCGCGTGCTGGTGGTAGGCGATATGGCCGAGCTGGGCGCAGAAAGCGAAGCGTGCCACCTCCAGGTTGGCGAGGCCGCAAAAGCGGCGGGTATTGATCGCGTGTTAAGCACCGGAAAACTCAGTCAGGCTATCAGCCACGCCAGCGGCGTCGGCGAACATTTTGCCGATAAAGCCGCGCTCATTGCGCGTTTACACGCTCTGCTTCAGGAGCAACCAATGATGACTATTTTAGTGAAAGGATCACGCAGCGCCGCGATGGAAGATGTGGTTCATGCGTTACAGGAGAAAGGTTCATGTTAGTTTGGCTGGCCGAGCATTTGGTCAAATATTATTCCGGCTTTAACGTCTTTTCTTATCTGACGTTTCGCGCCATCGTCAGCCTGTTGACCGCGCTGTTCATCTCTTTATGGATGGGCCCGCGTATGATCGCTCGTCTGCAAAAACTCTCTTTTGGCCAGGTGGTACGTAACGATGGCCCGGAATCGCACTTCAGTAAACGCGGTACGCCGACGATGGGCGGCATCATGATCCTTACGGCGATTGTGATTTCCGTTCTGTTATGGGCTTACCCGTCTAACCCGTACGTCTGGTGCGTGCTGGTGGTATTGATCGGCTACGGCATTATCGGTTTTGTCGATGACTATCGCAAAGTGGTGCGGAAAGATACCAAAGGGCTGATTGCGCGCTGGAAATATTTCTGGATGTCGGTTATCGCGCTCGGCGTGGCCTTTGCGCTTTATCTCGTCGGGAAAGACACGCCCGCGACCCAACTGGTGGTGCCGTTCTTTAAAGATGTTATGCCGCAATTGGGGCTGTTTTACATTTTGCTGTCCTACTTTGTCATCGTCGGTACGGGTAACGCCGTAAACCTGACCGACGGGCTTGATGGTCTGGCGATTATGCCGACTGTTTTCGTTGCCGCCGGCTTTGCGCTGGTGGCCTGGGCGACCGGGAACATGAACTTCGCCAATTACCTGCATATTCCGTATTTACGCCATGCGGGGGAGCTGGTGATTGTCTGTACGGCGATTGTCGGCGCGGGATTAGGATTCTTGTGGTTTAACACCTATCCGGCGCAGGTTTTTATGGGCGATGTCGGATCGCTGGCGTTGGGCGGCGCGTTGGGCATTATCGCCGTGCTGCTGCGTCAGGAATTTCTGCTGGTGATCATGGGCGGCGTCTTTGTGGTGGAAACTCTGTCGGTCATCCTGCAGGTGGGTTCCTTTAAACTACGCGGACAGCGTATTTTCCGTATGGCGCCTATCCATCACCACTATGAACTGAAAGGCTGGCCGGAACCGCGCGTGATTGTGCGCTTCTGGATTATTTCGCTGATGCTGGTGCTGATTGGCCTGGCAACGCTGAAGGTACGTTAATCATGGCTGATTACCAGGACAAAAACGTCGTCATTATTGGTCTGGGCTTAACCGGACTCTCTTGCGTGGACTTTTTCCTTGCCCGCGGCGTCACGCCGCGGGTGATGGATACTCGCGTGACGCCGCCGGGTCTGGATAAGCTGCCGCAAGAGGTTGAGCGTCACGTTGGCGGCCTGAACGACGAGTGGCTCTTAGCGGCGGATTTAATCGTCGCCAGCCCTGGTATTGCTCTGGCGCATCCCTCTCTTAGCGCTGCCGCCAGCGCTGGAGTGGAAATTGTTGGCGATATCGAACTGTTTTGCCGCGAAGCGCAAGCGCCGATTGTGGCCATCACCGGCTCGAACGGCAAAAGCACCGTGACCACCTTAGTGGGCGAGATGGCGAAGGCGGCGGGCGTCAATGTCGGTGTTGGCGGCAATATCGGTCTTCCGGCGCTGATGCTGCTGGATGCCGATCGCGAATTGTACGTGCTGGAATTATCCAGTTTCCAACTGGAAACTACCTCAAGTTTGCAAGCGGCGGCGGCAACGGTGCTCAACGTCACTGAAGATCATATGGACCGGTATCCGTTTGGTTTGCAACAGTACCGGGCGGCGAAACTGCGCGTCTACGAGAAGGCGAAAGTGTGCGTAGTGAATGCCGATGACGCGTTGACGATGCCGGTTCGCGGGGCCGATGAACGATGCGTCAGCTTTGGCGTCAATATGGGTGATTATCACCTTAATCGTCAGCAGGGCGAAACCTGGCTGCGAGTCAAAGGCGAGAAGGTGCTGAACGTGAAAGAGATGAAGCTTTCCGGTCAGCATAACTATACCAATGCGTTAGCGGCGCTGGCGCTGGCGGATGCCGTAGGTCTGCCGCGCGCCAGCAGTTTGAAGGCGTTGACGACATTTACCGGTCTGGCGCATCGCTTCCAGCTGGCGTTGGAGCATAACGGCGTACGTTGGATCAATGACTCGAAAGCGACCAACGTCGGCAGTACCGAAGCGGCGCTAAACGGTTTGCATGTGGACGGTACGCTACATCTGCTGCTGGGCGGCGACGGTAAGTCGGCAGACTTTTCTCCGCTGGCGCGCTATCTGACCGGCGATCGTATCCGCCTGTATTGCTTTGGGCGCGATGGCGCGCAGCTTGCCGCACTGCGTCCGGAAATCGCCCAACAGACTGAGACGATGGAAGAGGCGATGCGTTTGCTGGCGCCGCGCGTTCAGCCGGGTGATATGGTGCTGTTGTCGCCCGCCTGCGCCAGCCTCGATCAGTTTAAAAATTTTGAGCAACGGGGCGATGTCTTTACCCGTCTGGCGAAGGAGTTAGGTTGATGCGTTTATCTCTCCCCCGTCTGAGAATGCCGCGCGTACCAGGCTTTGGCCTCCTGGCCTGGCTGTTTGCGGCGCTTAAAGGCTGGGTGATGGCTTCGCGCGATAAAGACGCCGACAGTCTGATCATGTATGACCGCACGCTGCTATGGCTGACCTTCGGGCTGGCGGCGATTGGTTTTGTCATGGTGACGTCGGCCTCCATGCCAGTCGGGCAGCGCCTGGCGAACGATCCGTTTTTGTTTGCCAAACGTGATGCGCTCTATATCTTCCTGGCATTTTGTCTGGCGATGGTCACGCTACGTTTGCCCATGACCTTCTGGCAAAAATACAGCACGACGATGCTGATAGCGTCGATCATTATGCTGCTTATCGTGCTGGTCGTCGGGAGCTCGGTCAACGGGGCGTCGCGCTGGATTGCGCTGGGGCCGCTGCGTATTCAGCCTGCGGAGTTTACCAAGCTGTCGCTGTTCTGCTACCTCGCGAACTATCTGGTGCGTAAGGTTGATGAGGTGCGAAATAACCTGCGCGGCTTTTTAAAACCAATGGGCGTGATTCTGGTGCTGGCGGTGTTACTGCTGGCGCAACCTGACCTCGGGACGGTGGTCGTACTGTTTGTCACCACGCTGGCGATGCTGTTTCTCGCCGGGGCGAAATTATGGCAGTTCATCGCCATTATCGGGATGGGCATCTCGGCGGTGATTCTGTTAATCCTCGCCGAACCGTATCGTATTCGCCGCGTTACCTCGTTCTGGAATCCCTGGGAAGATCCGTTCGGCAGCGGTTATCAGCTGACGCAGTCGCTGATGGCTTTTGGTCGCGGTGAGATATGGGGGCAAGGGCTGGGGAATTCGGTGCAGAAACTGGAGTATTTGCCGGAGGCGCACACCGATTTCATCTTCGCCATTATTGGGGAAGAACTGGGTTATATCGGTGTGGTATTGGCGCTTTTAATGGTATTCTTCGTCGCTTTTCGCGCGATGTCGATTGGCCGTAAGGCATTGGAGATTGACCACCGTTTTTCCGGATTTTTAGCGTGTTCTATCGGTATTTGGTTTAGTTTCCAGGCGCTGGTAAACGTTGGCGCGGCCGCGGGGATGCTGCCGACCAAAGGTCTTACGCTGCCGCTGATCAGTTATGGCGGGTCGAGTCTGTTGATTATGTCGACGGCCATTATGTTTTTATTACGTATTGATTATGAAACGCGTCTGGAAAAAGCGCAGGCGTTTACACGAGGTTCTCGATGAGTGGTCAACCGAAGCGGTTAATGGTGATGGCGGGCGGTACCGGCGGGCACGTGTTCCCGGGACTGGCCGTTGCGCATCATTTAATGGCCCAGGGCTGGCAGGTTCGCTGGCTGGGTACCGCCGATCGTATGGAAGCGGATTTAGTGCCGAAGCATGGCATCGACATTGACTTTATTCGGATCTCCGGTCTGCGCGGTAAAGGCGTAAAAGCGCTTCTGGCGGCGCCGCTGCGGATTTTTAACGCCTGGCGGCAGGCGAGGGCGATCATGAAGCGGTTTAAGCCGGATGTCGTACTGGGAATGGGCGGTTATGTTTCCGGCCCCGGCGGTCTTGCTGCTTGGTCATTGGGTATTCCGGTCGTTTTGCATGAGCAAAACGGTATCGCCGGACTAACCAATCAGTGGCTGGCCAAAATCGCGACCACGGTGATGCAGGCGTTTCCCGGTGCGTTCCCGAACGCGGAAGTGGTGGGTAACCCGGTGCGTACCGACGTACTGGCGTTGCCGTTGCCGCAGGTGCGTCTGGCCGGTCGTGACGGCCCGATTCGCGTGTTGGTGGTCGGCGGTTCTCAGGGGGCGCGAGTCCTGAACCAGACGATGCCGCAGGTTGCCGCCAGACTGGGCGATACGGTTACAATCTGGCATCAAAGCGGAAAAGGCGCGCAGCTCACGGTAGAGCAGGCATATGCCGGGGCGGGACAACCGCAGCATAAGGTAACGGAATTTATCGATGACATGGCCGCCGCCTATGCGTGGGCGGATGTGGTGGTATGTCGTTCCGGCGCTTTAACGGTGAGCGAGATCGCCGCCGCCGGATTACCGGCGATATTTGTGCCGTTTCAGCATAAAGACAGGCAGCAGTACTGGAATGCGCTGCCGTTAGAAAACGCCGGCGCAGCTAAGATTTTTGAGCAGCCGCAGTTTACTGTAGAGGCTGTCGCCGACACCCTGGCGGGGTGGTCGCGCGAGGCGTTGTTAACCATGGCGGAGCGTGCCCGCGCGGTATCCATTCCGGATGCTACCGAACGCGTCGCCAGTGAAGTCAGCCGGGTTGCCCGGACATAATTTGTGGCGGTGCCTTTTGCATCGCAGGGTTTTTCTACCCTCAATAATTTGGGTTGCAGGCAAGCCAACGCATCTGCAATTTGAAGTATGGCGGGTATTGGAGTTAATGGCGTAAAGAATGAATACACAACAACTGGCAAAACTGCGTTCCATCGTGCCCGAAATGCGTCGCGTTCGGCACATTCACTTTGTCGGCATCGGTGGTGCTGGTATGGGCGGTATTGCCGAAGTTCTGGCCAATGAAGGGTATCAGATCAGTGGTTCCGATTTAGCGCCGAATCCGGTGACCCAGCAGTTGACGAGCCTGGGGGCGACGATTTTCTTTAATCATCGTCCGGAAAATGTGCGTGATGCCAGCGTGGTCGTCGTTTCCAGCGCAATTTCCGCGGATAACCCGGAAATTGTCGCGGCGCATGAAGCGCGTATTCCGGTTATTCGCCGTGCGGAAATGCTGGCGGAACTGATGCGTTTTCGCCACGGCATCGCCATTGCCGGGACGCACGGAAAAACCACAACGACCGCGATGGTGTCCAGTATTTATGCCGAAGCGGGGCTGGACCCGACTTTCGTGAATGGCGGACTGGTGAAAGCCGCAGGCGTTCATGCGCGTCTGGGCCATAGTCGTTACCTGATTGCCGAGGCAGATGAGAGCGACGCATCCTTCCTGCATTTGCAGCCGATGGTCGCGATCGTCACCAACATCGAAGCCGACCATATGGATACCTATCATGGCGACTTTGAAAATTTAAAGCAGACGTTTATTAACTTCCTGCATAACCTGCCGTTCTACGGTCGCGCGGTAATGTGCGTCGACGATCCGGTCATCCGCGAGCTGCTGCCGCGGGTGGGGCGTCAGACCACGACGTATGGCTTTAGCGAGGATGCTGACGTCCGTGTAGAAGATTATCAGCAGATAGGGCCGCAGGGGCACTTTACGCTGTTGCGCCAGGGAATGCCGGATCTGCATGTCACGTTGAATGCGCCGGGTCGCCACAATGCCCTGAATGCCGCTGCGGCAGTGGCGGTAGCGACCGAAGAAGGCATCGCCGATGACGCTATCCTGCGCGCGCTGGAAAGCTTCCAGGGGACCGGGCGTCGTTTTGACTTCCTCGGCGAGTTCCCGCTTGAGCCGGTGAATGGTAAAGCCGGGACGGCGATGCTGGTGGATGACTATGGCCATCATCCGACTGAAGTAGACGCCACCATTAAAGCTGCGCGAGCAGGGTGGCCGGATAAAAACCTGGTGATGCTGTTTCAGCCGCACCGTTACACGCGCACGCGCGATCTGTATGACGATTTCGCCAATGTGCTGACCCAGGTTGATGCGCTGCTGATGCTGGACGTTTACCCGGCGGGCGAAGCGCCGATTCCGGGCGCGGATAGCCGCTCTTTATGTCGCACGATTCGTAATCGGGGAAAAATTGACCCAATTCTGGTTTCCGATCCGGCTCAGGTTGCGACAATGTTAGCGCCGGTGCTGACGGGTAACGACTTGATATTAGTGCAAGGCGCAGGAAATGTTGGCAAAATTGCGCGTTACTTATCTGAAATCAAGCTGAAGCCGCAAATCCAGGAGGAAGAGCAACATGGCTGATAAAATCGCGGTCCTGTTGGGCGGAACCTCTGCGGAGCGGGACGTTTCGTTAAATTCCGGCGCGGCAGTGTTGGCCGGGTTACGTGAAGGCGGCATTGATGCGCATCCCGTCGATCCGCAAGAGGTCGATGTCGCGCAGCTTAAAGCAATGGGCTTTCAGAAGGCCTTTATTGCGTTGCATGGCCGCGGCGGTGAAGATGGCACCTTACAGGGAATGCTTGAACTGCTCGGCCTGCCTTATACCGGCAGCGGTGTGATGGCCTCGGCGCTTTCCATGGATAAACTGCGCAGTAAATTGCTGTGGCAGGGCGCAGGCTTACCGGTTGCGCCGTGGGTCGCGCTGACGCGCGCTGAGTTTGAAAAAGGCCTTAGCGAAGAACAAAAAGCGCGAATTTCGGCGCTGGGTTTACCGCTAATTGTCAAACCCAGCCGTGAAGGCTCCAGCGTCGGTATGACGAAAGTAGTAGAAGAAAATGCTTTACAGGGTGCGTTATCATTGGCTTTTCAGCATGATGACGAAATACTGATTGAGAAATGGCTGTGCGGTCCGGAATTTACGGTGGCGATAGTTGGCGAAGAAATTTTACCGTCAATTCGTATCCAACCGGCAGGAACCTTCTATGATTATGAGGCGAAGTATCTCTCTGATGAGACTCAGTATTTCTGCCCTGCTGGTTTAGAAGCGTCCCAGGAAGCCGCGCTACAGTCTCTCGTCCTGCAGGCATGGAAAGCTTTAGGCTGCACGGGATGGGGGCGTATTGACGTCATGCTGGACAGCGATGGTCAGTTTTATCTGCTGGAAGCCAATACATCTCCGGGGATGACCAGCCATAGTCTGGTGCCGATGGCGGCGCGTCAGGCGGGAATGAGCTTCTCGCAGTTAGTGGTACGAATTCTGGAGTTGGCGGACTGATATGTCGCAGGCTGCGCTGAACACGCGAAACAGTGATGAAGAGACGCCTTCTTCACGCCGCAATAATGGAACGCGTCTTGCAGGAATTTTATTCCTGCTGACGGTACTGTGCACCGTGTTTGTTAGCGGGTGGGTCGTGTTAGGGTGGATGGAAGATGCGCAGCGTTTACCGTTATCAAAGCTGGTATTAACCGGCGAGCGTCACTACACGCGTAACGATGATATCCGTCAGGCGATACTGGCTCTGGGCGCGCCGGGAACCTTCATGACGCAGGATGTGAACATTATCCAGAGCCAGATTGAGCGTTTGCCGTGGATTAAACAGGCCAGCGTCAGAAAACAGTGGCCTGATGAATTGAAGATTCATCTGGTTGAATATGTGCCGATTGCGCGTTGGAATGATCAACATATGGTCGATGCTGAAGGGAACACCTTCAGCGTGCCGTCAGACCGCATCGGCAAACAGGTTTTACCCATGTTGTATGGCCCGGAAGGCAGCGCGAGTGAAGTGTTGCAGGGATACCGCGAGATGGGGCAGGTGCTGGCTAAGGATAAATTCACTCTAAAGGAAGCGGCGATGACCGCACGTCGCTCCTGGCAATTGACGCTTAATAACGGCATTAAGCTCAATCTCGGCAGGGGCGATACGATGAAAAGGTTGGCTCGCTTTGTAGAACTCTATCCGGTTTTACAGCAGCAGGCGCAAACCGATGGCAAACGGATTAGCTACGTTGATTTGCGTTATGACTCAGGTGCGGCAGTTGGCTGGGCGCCGCTCCCCCCTGAGGAATCTAATCAGCAACAGAATCAGGCACAGGCAGAACAACAATGATCAAGGCGACGGACAGAAAACTGGTAGTAGGACTGGAGATTGGCACCGCGAAGGTTGCCGCTTTAGTAGGGGAAGTTCTGCCCGACGGTATGGTCAATATCATTGGCGTGGGCAGTTGCCCATCGCGGGGTATGGATAAAGGCGGGGTGAATGACCTTGAGTCAGTGGTGAAATGCGTTCAGCGCGCCATTGACCAGGCGGAATTGATGGCTGATTGCCAGATCTCCTCGGTATATCTGGCGCTTTCCGGCAAACATATTAGCTGTCAGAATGAAATTGGTATGGTGCCCATTTCCGAAGAGGAAGTGACGCAGGAAGATGTGGAAAACGTCGTGCATACTGCGAAGTCAGTGCGCGTGCGCGATGAACATCGCGTGCTGCATGTGATTCCTCAGGAGTACGCCATTGACTACCAGGAAGGCATTAAAAATCCGGTCGGTCTTTCCGGCGTGCGTATGCAGGCGAAAGTACATTTGATTACCTGCCACAACGATATGGCAAAAAACATTGTCAAAGCTGTTGAACGTTGTGGTCTGAAAGTTGACCAACTGATATTTGCCGGACTGGCGGCCAGTTATTCCGTGTTAACGGAAGATGAACGTGAACTGGGCGTCTGTGTCGTGGATATCGGCGGTGGTACAATGGATATCGCCGTTTATACTGGCGGCGCGCTGCGTCATACCAAAGTGATCCCTTACGCGGGGAACGTGGTGACCAGCGATATCGCTTATGCCTTTGGTACGCCGCCGAGCGATGCTGAAGCCATTAAAGTCCGCCACGGTTGCGCGTTGGGTTCCATCGTCGGTAAAGACGAGAGCGTTGAAGTACCGAGCGTAGGCGGGCGTCCGCCGCGCAGCCTGCAACGTCAGACGCTGGCGGAAGTGATTGAGCCGCGTTACACCGAGCTGCTCAATCTGGTCAACGAAGAGATATTGCAATTACAGGAACAGCTTCGCCAACAAGGGGTAAAACATCACCTGGCGGCGGGGATTGTGTTAACCGGCGGCGCGGCGCAAATCGAAGGGCTTGCTGCTTGCGCTCAGCGCGTGTTTCATACGCAGGTGCGTATCGGCGCGCCGCTGAATATCACCGGTCTGACGGATTATGCCCAGGAGCCGTATTACTCAACGGCGGTGGGCTTGCTTCACTACGGGAAAGAGTCCCACTTAAACGGTGAAGCAGAAGTGGAAAAACGTGTTACGGCATCAGTTGGCTCGTGGATCAAGCGACTTAATAGCTGGCTGCGAAAAGAGTTTTAATTTTTATGAGGCCGCCAGATATTACGGCCTCAGGCGACAGGCACATGACGGAGAGAGATTATGTTTGAACCTATGGAACTAACCAACGACGCGGTGATTAAAGTCATCGGCGTCGGTGGTGGCGGCGGTAACGCTGTTGAACACATGGTGCGCGAGCGCATCGAAGGTGTTGAATTCTTCGCGGTGAATACCGACGCTCAGGCGTTGCGTAAAACGGCGGTTGGCCAGACCATTCAAATTGGTAGCGGCATTACCAAAGGTCTGGGCGCCGGCGCTAACCCGGAAGTCGGTCGTAACGCGGCGGACGAAGACCGTGAAGCGCTGCGTGCGGCGCTTGAAGGCGCAGACATGGTATTTATCGCAGCAGGCATGGGCGGCGGTACCGGAACCGGCGCGGCGCCAGTGGTTGCTGAAGTGGCAAAAGATTTAGGTATTCTGACCGTTGCCGTGGTGACTAAGCCTTTCAATTTTGAAGGCAAAAAGCGCATGGCATTTGCGGAGCAGGGTATCACCGAGCTGTCCAAGCATGTGGACTCGTTGATCACCATCCCGAACGACAAGCTGCTGAAAGTGCTGGGCCGTGGTATCTCCCTGCTCGACGCGTTCGGCGCGGCTAACGACGTGCTGAAAGGCGCGGTTCAGGGTATCGCAGAGCTGATCACCCGCCCAGGCCTGATGAACGTCGACTTTGCTGACGTGCGTACTGTGATGTCTGAAATGGGCTACGCAATGATGGGCTCCGGCGTGGCGAGCGGTGAAGACCGTGCGGAAGAAGCGGCTGAAATGGCTATTTCCTCTCCGCTGCTGGAAGATATCGACCTGTCCGGCGCGCGCGGCGTGTTGGTCAACATTACGGCGGGCTTCGACCTGCGTCTGGACGAGTTTGAAACCGTCGGCAACACCATTCGCGCGTTTGCGTCGGATAACGCCACCGTGGTTATCGGTACCTCTCTGGACCCGGATATGAACGACGAACTGCGCGTGACCGTTGTTGCCACTGGAATTGGTATGGACAAACGTCCGGAAATCACCCTGGTCACCAATAAACAGGTGCAGCAGCCGGTGTTGGATCGTTATCAGCAGCACGGTATGGCGCCGCTGACGCAGGAGCAAAAAACGGTCGCGAAAGTGGTTAACGACAATACACCACAGGCGGCGAAAGAGCCGGATTATCTGGATATCCCCGCATTCCTGCGTAAGCAAGCTGATTAAGAATTAGCTGGAATTTGGGATTCTGGGCTCTTTGTGCTAAACTGGCCCGCCGAATGTATAGTACACTTCGGTTGGATAGATAATTTGGCGAGATTATACGATGATCAAACAAAGGACACTTAAACGTATCGTTCAGGCGACTGGCGTCGGTTTACACACCGGCAAAAAAGTCACCCTGACATTACGCCCTGCGCCGGCCAATACCGGGGTCATCTATCGTCGCACCGACTTGAATCCACCGGTAGATTTCCCGGCCGATGCCAAATCTGTGCGTGATACCATGCTCTGTACGTGTCTGGTGAATGAGCATGATGTACGGATTTCAACCGTTGAGCACCTGAACGCTGCTCTGGCGGGCTTAGGTATCGATAACATCGTTATTGAGGTTAATGCCCCGGAAATCCCGATCATGGATGGCAGTGCCGCTCCGTTTGTCTACCTGCTGCTTGATGCCGGT
Organism: Salmonella sp. NW645; assembly: GCF_051703725.1. Lineage (NCBI taxonomy): Bacteria > Pseudomonadati > Pseudomonadota > Gammaproteobacteria > Enterobacterales > Enterobacteriaceae > Salmonella > Salmonella sp. NW645. Next base: position 580,785 of record NZ_JAMMKR010000002.1, read on the forward strand.
ATTGATGAACTGAACTGCGCCAAAAAATTCGTACGCATCAAAGAGACTGTTCGGGTTGAAGATGGCGATAAATGGGCTGAATTCAGACCGTACAATGGTTTTACGTTGGATTTCACTATCGACTTTAACCATCCGGCGATCGATTCCAGCAGCCAGCGCTACGCGATGAACTTCTCTGCGGATGCGTTCATGCGCCAGATCAGCCGTGCGCGTACCTTCGGTTTTATGCGTGATATCGAATATCTGCAGTCCCGCGGCCTGTGCCTGGGCGGCAGCTTCGATTGTGCCATCGTTGTTGACGATTATCGCGTATTGAACGAAGACGGCCTGCGTTTTGAAGATGAATTCGTTCGTCACAAAATGCTCGACGCGATCGGTGACTTGTTCATGTGTGGTCACAATATTATTGGTGCGTTTACCGCGTATAAATCCGGTCACGCATTGAATAACAAATTGTTACAGGCAGTCCTGGCAAAACAGGAAGCCTGGGAATTTGTGACCTTCCAGGACGACGCAGAACTGCCGTTGGCTTTCAAAGCGCCTTCGACGGTACTGGCATAACGACATACGCTGTCGTATAAAATTCGACTGGTTAACCTGGCACTCTCTCCGGCCAGGCGAGCCAGTCGTTTTTTTTACTATTCTTTATCTGCGCTTTCCTTAATACAGCCATTTTGACAGGGTTAAATGGAAACACGGCGCGTTCGCTGTTTTCTTAGCCGATTTTCACCTTAGCTTCTCGTCATTACTGCTGTAGCGCGTACGCTTTAATGATAAGATTTGTGCGCAAATTGTTTTGATTCCGTAAGCCCATGAGGGGCATATCAGGTGGCAATGACGTGAGTGGAATACTGACGCGCTGGCGACAGTTAGGCAGACGATACTTCTGGCCGCATCTCTTATTAGGGATGGTCGCGGCGAGTTTTGGTTTGCCCGCGCTCAGTAACGCCGCCGAAACCAATACGCCTGCAAGGACGACCGCCAGCACCGCGTCTAAAGTTAACTTTAGCCATCTTGCGCTGTTAGAAGTCTCTAACCGTCGTCCCAATTTCACCGTAGATTACTGGCATCAGCACGCTATTCGCACGGTGATTCGCCACCTTTCTTTTGCAATGGCGCCGCAAACGCTGCCCGTTGCCGATGCGCCTTCGCCATTACAGGCGCATCATATCGCCTTACTGAATACGCTCAGCGCGATGCTCACGCAGGAGGGCACGCCGCCGGCGATTGTTCGCCGCCTCTCCCTGGCGTATTTTGCGCCACAAACCGCATTTAGCATCCCGGCCTGGATAAGTCAGGCGCAGGGTATCCGCGCCGGTCCGCAACGTCTCAGCTAACGAAAAAAGACCCTTTTACTTTATTTGTAGCTCCGCGGCGCGGGGCATTTGAGACTTTATTATGCTAATCAAATTATTAACCAAAGTATTCGGTAGCCGTAACGATCGTACGCTGCGTCGTATGCGTAAGGCCGTCAGCCTTATTAATGCGATGGAACCGGAGATGGAAAAACTCTCCGATGACGAACTGAAAGCGAAAACCAACGAATTTCGCGCCCGTATTGAAAAAGGCGAAAGCGTAGAGAGCCTGATTCCGGAAGCGTTCGCGGTGGTGCGTGAAGCCAGTAAACGCGTCTTTGGGATGCGTCACTTCGACGTTCAGCTATTGGGTGGTATGGTGCTCAACGATCGCTGTATCGCCGAAATGCGTACTGGTGAAGGTAAAACGCTGACCGCAACGCTGCCAGCCTACCTGAACGCGCTGTCCGGCAAAGGCGTTCATGTGGTAACCGTGAACGACTATCTGGCGCAGCGTGACGCCGAAAACAACCGTCCGCTATTCGAATTCCTCGGCATGTCCGTTGGTATCAACCTGCCAGGTATGCCTGCGCCAGCCAAACGTGAAGCTTACGCTGCCGACATCACTTACGGCACTAACAACGAATACGGTTTTGACTACCTGCGCGACAACATGGCGTTCAGCCCGGAAGAGCGCGTGCAGCGTAAACTGCATTATGCGCTGGTGGATGAGGTCGACTCCATCCTGATCGATGAAGCGCGTACGCCGCTGATTATTTCCGGCCCGGCGGAAGATAGCTCGGAAATGTACAAAAAAGTGAACAAAATCATTCCGCACCTGATTCGTCAGGAGAAAGAAGATTCTGACACTTTCCAGGGCGAAGGCCACTTCTCCGTTGATGAGAAAGCGCGCCAGGTTAACCTGACCGAACGCGGTCTGGTGCTGATCGAAGAGCTACTGGTGCAAGAAGGCATTATGGATGAAGGCGAGTCGCTCTACTCGCCTGGCAATATTATGCTGATGCATCACGTCACCGCCGCGCTGCGCGCGCACGCGCTGTTTACCCGTGACGTGGATTACATTGTGAAAGACGGTGAAGTCATCATTGTTGATGAACATACCGGTCGTACCATGCAGGGGCGTCGCTGGTCTGACGGTCTGCACCAGGCGGTAGAAGCGAAAGAAGGCGTTGAAATTCAGAATGAAAACCAGACGCTGGCGTCTATCACCTTCCAGAACTACTTCCGTCTGTATGAAAAGCTGGCCGGTATGACCGGTACGGCGGATACTGAAGCCTTCGAATTTAGCTCTATCTATAAGCTGGACACCGTCGTTGTTCCGACCAACCGTCCGATGATCCGTAAAGATTTGCCGGATCTGGTGTACATGACCGAAGCGGAAAAAATCCAGGCCATTATCGAAGATATTAAAGAGCGTACCGCGAACGGTCAGCCAGTGCTGGTCGGGACGATTTCTATCGAGAAATCTGAAGTGGTCTCCAGAGAGCTGACCAAAGCGGGCATCAAACATAACGTCCTGAACGCAAAATTCCACGCCAACGAAGCAGGCATCGTTGCGCAGGCTGGTTATCCAGCGGCGGTCACTATCGCTACCAACATGGCGGGGCGTGGTACCGATATTATGCTGGGCGGTAGCTGGCAGGCGGAAGTCGCCGCGCTGGAAGCGCCGACGGAAGAACAGATTGCGCAGATTAAAGCGGACTGGCAGGTACGCCATGACGCGGTTCTGGCTGCCGGCGGTCTGCATATCATTGGCACCGAGCGCCATGAATCCCGCCGTATCGACAACCAGCTGCGTGGCCGTTCCGGTCGCCAGGGCGATCCGGGTTCTTCCCGTTTCTACCTGTCGATGGAAGATGCGCTGATGCGTATTTTCGCCTCCGATCGTGTCTCCGGTATGATGCGTAAACTGGGGATGAAGCCGGGCGAAGCGATTGAGCACCCGTGGGTGACGAAAGCTATCGCTAACGCGCAGCGTAAAGTAGAAAGCCGTAACTTCGATATTCGTAAGCAACTGCTGGAATATGATGATGTGGCGAACGATCAGCGCCGTGCAATTTATACCCAGCGTAACGAACTGCTGGATGTGTCTGACGTGAGCGACACCATTAACAGCATTCGCGAAGATGTCTTTAAGGCGACTATCGACGCCTACATTCCGCCGCAGTCGCTGGAAGAGATGTGGGACATCCCGGGTTTGCAGGAACGCCTGAAAAACGACTTCGACCTGGAGCTGCCGATTGCCGAATGGCTGGATAAAGAGCCGGAGCTGCATGAGGAGACGCTGCGTGAGCGCATCCTGGCGCAGTCTATCGAAGTGTATCAGCGTAAAGAAGAGGTGGTTGGCGCTGAAATGATGCGTCATTTCGAAAAAGGCGTGATGCTGCAAACGCTCGATTCCCTGTGGAAAGAGCACCTGGCGGCGATGGATTACCTGCGTCAGGGTATTCATCTGCGCGGCTATGCGCAAAAAGATCCGAAGCAGGAATACAAGCGCGAATCCTTCGCTATGTTCGCCGCGATGCTGGAATCGCTGAAATATGAAGTGATCAGCACCCTGAGCAAAGTCCAGGTACGTATGCCGGAAGAGGTCGAAGCGATGGAAATGCAGCGTCGCGAAGAGGCGGAGCGCCTGGCGCAGATGCAGCAGCTAAGCCATCAGGATGACGATGCCGCCGTGGCTGCCGATCTGGCCGCCCAAACCGGCGAACGTAAGATTGGACGTAACGATCCTTGCCCTTGTGGTTCCGGTAAGAAATACAAACAGTGTCACGGTCGCCTGAGCTAATGCGATAAACTTACCGGCCTGATAAGACATAATGTGTTGCCATCAGGTCGGTGCTGGCATTATTGCCGAAGGGCGCTACGCTTATTCGGCCTGGCATTGAACACAGATAAAAAGGCGCAGGCGACTGCGCCTTTTTTATGGATGCAACAAGATGAAAAAACTGCAAATCGCGGTTGGGATTATCCGCAACCCGAACGACGAAATTTTTATTACCCGACGCGCCGCGGATGCGCATATGGCGAACAAGCTGGAATTTCCCGGCGGAAAAATTGAAGCCGACGAAACACCAGAGCAGGCGTTGATCCGGGAGCTACAGGAAGAGGTGGGGATTACGCCAACACAGGTGACATTATTCGACACTCTGGAATATCAATTCCCGGACCGACACATTACGCTGTGGTTTTGGCTGGTTGAACGCTGGGAGGGCGAACCGTGGGGGAAAGAAGGACAGCCGGGACGGTGGATCGCGCAAAACGCGTTGAATACGGACGATTTTCCACCGGCCAATGAACCGATTATTCGTAAATTACGCCAATTTGCGCCTTAGTGGGGGATCGCAACACGATCCCCATCGATCTTATTAGCGATTTAATGTCGACATAATTTCCGGCCAGTAGCGGGGGCCGGCCGCGGCGTCGTGAGGAAAAACCGCCTCAATTGCCGTCAGCTCCTGCGGGCTTAGGGTCAGTGATAACGCGCCAGGGTTTTCTGGCGCAGTGGCGGCTACGTTTCTGTTATAGCCTAATCTCGCCGATTTTATTGGTATTATCCCGGCCGCGCGCATATGGCGCTAAAACTACGCGTATTTATTGATTATTTTTGTCATAAGGCGATATTGCCGTCTCAACAGAGCCATCTCCGTTAGCGCTCTTCGCTCCAGTCGTCGCTATCAGACTGGTCGCCGCTGCTGGCGATTCGTTTCTCTTCGGCGGCCCATTCGCCCAAATCAATTAACTGACAGCGTTTAGAACAAAATGGGCGGAAGGGGCTAATTTCTCCCCAGACGACCGGTTTACCGCAGGTCGGACAGTTTACGACGGTCACGTCAGACATTTTTACTCCTTAGCAACAGGCCAGTTCAAAATCAAGACGCTCCGGCACCAGACCATTTTCACTATCCAGCGGCATAAAGCGAATGGCAAAACGGCTCTTATGGCCGGAAATTTGCGGATAAAGTTGTGAATCGAGCGTCAGCATAAGACGCAGCAAATCGGCGTCGTCCCCGTTATCCTGATAAAAACCGTTCAGGCTGGTTTGCTTACGGAAAGGCGCTGAATTACGGATCAGATCAAGCACCAACGTCAGCGCCTGGGTGAGGGGATTCAGGCTGGCAAGCCAGCTTTCAATCTGGACGTCGCGCTGCGCCTGTTGTAGGTGCAACCAGATATGCAGAGTGGGTAAATCGAAACTGCAACAGCCGCCAGGAATACTTAAGCGTTGACGCACAAGGGCAATCAAGCGATCTTCGCGTAGCTGCTGGCCAATCCTCGGGGCGGAGATCAGCACGCTGCCCGCGGATTTTAACTGCTGGCGCAGGGCTTCAATACGGTCTTGATCGACGCCGGGAACCTCAACCCAGGCCTGTAATTTACGCTGCTGGCGCTCCAGTTCTTTCAGCAGTTCGGTACGGACTTCGCCCCGTTCGAACACATCCAGTAGATCGCTGATGTTACGGAAAAAATGCAGTGCGCCAGCATGGTCTGCAATTGGCAGGTTGATGGAGAGCTGTTGGATCAAAAACTCTATGCGCAGCCACGTACGCATCTTCTCATTGAGAGGGTGTTCAAATAGGACCTGGGTGTGCATTACGGTTTTTCCTGTGAGACAAACTGCGACGCGAGCTTAAGATAACTGGCGTGCAGGCGGGCCACATCTGATGCGATAGCATCCGGTGCGCCGTTATTATCAATAACATCGTCCGCCACGGCAAGGCGCGCTTCACGCGTCGCCTGCGCAGCGAGAATGTGTTCAACATGCTCGCGCGTAACATCATCACGCTGCATTGTGCGCATAAGCTGCGTTTCGGGCGTAACGTCAACCACCAGTACGCGGTTGGCTTTTTGATACAGCCTGTTTTCAACCAGCAGAGGCACAACCCATAACACATAGGGCGACGTAGCCTGTTGAAACTGTCGTTGGGTTTCCTGCTGAATTAAGGGATGAAGCAGAGCGTTAAGCCAGGCTTTTTCTTCCGGATGCGAAAAAATACGCTCACGCAGCGCCCGGCGACGTAATGTGCCGTCGGCGGCGATAAGTTCAGAACCAAAATGTTCCGCTATTGCGTTCAGGGCGGGCTGCCCTGGCTCAACCATCTGGCGCGCGATAATATCCGCGTCGATGACGGTTATTCCGAGGTCAGCGAAGGCATCAGCGACGGTACTTTTACCGCTGCCAATACCGCCGGTTAAGGCTACGGTATACCTCATATCTCCAGCTTCCGGAATTTTAGTTTGATAATCAAAAGGTTAAATTTTAAACATACAAAGACGATGCGCTCTGAGCATTAACCTACTATTCGCCAGGTAAATTTATGGGATTGTAACGTAAAAAAAGAGAATTTCGCAGTCTTGTACGGCCATGATTAGTGCGTATGATAGCGTCACTGGAGTTGTGAGTTTCGATTTTTCGCCATTAACCCCAGGAATCCGCACATGCGTATTGAAGAAGATCTGAAGTTAGGTTTCAAAGACGTTCTTATCCGTCCTAAACGTTCTACCCTCAAAAGCCGTTCCGATGTCGAACTGGAACGTCAATTCACCTTTAAACACTCAGGTCAGACCTGGTCTGGCGTACCGATTATCGCGGCCAATATGGATACCGTCGGGACGTTTGAAATGGCGCAAGCATTGGCCGGGTTTGATATTCTGACTGCTGTACATAAACATTATACCGTTGAAGAGTGGGCAGCTTTTATCAACACGGCTTCGGCTGATGTTCTGAAGCATGTGATGGTTTCCACCGGGACCTCTGATGCTGATTTCGAAAAGACCGTGCAGATTCTGGCGCTGGATCCTGCGCTGAACTTTGTCTGTATTGATGTGGCCAATGGCTATTCAGAACATTTTGTGCAGTTCGTCGCGAAAGCACGTGAAGCATGGCCGACAAAAACAATCTGCGCAGGCAATGTGGTAACGGGCGAGATGTGCGAAGAGCTTATCCTCTCCGGCGCCGATATCGTGAAAGTGGGAATTGGTCCCGGCTCCGTATGCACGACGCGTGTAAAAACTGGCGTTGGTTATCCGCAACTGTCGGCGGTTATCGAATGTGCTGACGCGGCGCATGGCCTGGGCGGCATGATCGTCAGCGATGGCGGCTGCACCATGCCAGGCGACGTAGCAAAAGCCTTCGGCGGCGGCGCGGATTTCGTTATGTTGGGCGGTATGCTGGCGGGTCACGAAGAGAGCGGCGGCAGCGTGGTAGAAGAGAACGGCGAGAAATTTATGCTGTTCTACGGCATGAGTTCGGAATCTGCGATGAACCGTCATGTCGGCGGCGTCGCGAAATACCGCGCGGCAGAAGGTAAAACGGTTAAATTGCCGCTGCGTGGGCCGGTGGGCAATACTGCCCGCGATATCCTGGGTGGTTTGCGCTCAGCCTGCACTTATGTCGGCGCGTCTCGCCTGAAAGAGTTGACCAAACGCACCACCTTTATTCGGGTGCAGGAACAAGAAAACCGCATTTTCAATAGCCTCTAATATTCTGGCTGGCGTAAATGTGCGCCAGCCTTATCCCATCCCGCTCATCGCGTCTCCCAGATGAAAAATCGGCAAATACATCGCCACCACCAGCGTACCGATAATTAAGCCGGTGATGATCAATAACGCCGGTTCCAACAGCGACGCCAGATTGTCGGCCAGCGCCAGCGTAGTTTCACTGTGGTGACGGGCAAGGTTATGCAGCATGATATCGAGTGAACCGGACGCTTCGCCCGTTCTGACCAGTTGCAGGCATAGCGGACTAAATTCCTGGGTATTTTTTAGCGCCAACCAGACCGGATTGCCCGCGGCGATCTCCTGATGTACCTGCGTTAAACGCTGTGACCAGTAAGGGCAGCCGAGGCTATCGATAGCGCTTTCCAGTCCCTGAAGAAAAGGAATGCCTGCGCTTTGGGTCAATGCCAGTACGGTGAATATTTGCGCTAGTTTCTGGCCTCTTATCAGGCGACCCATAACGGGAAGCCGTAGCAGAAGACGCTGCCGCTGCGCTTGCCAGGACGGCTTTTGTTTTACCCTGCGGTGAGCGATAGCAACGAGCATCGCCAGGAACAAGATGAGCCAACCCCATGCCGACCCCCATTGCGCTATCGCGATAATACCGCGCGTCAGAAGAGGGAGCGGGGTATTAAAGCTACGGTAAATGGCGGCAAATTCCGGCAGAACAAAGTGCAGCATGGCGAAAACGACCAGAGCGGCCATTGTCAGAATAATGGCGGGATAGCGCAGCGCCTTTTTCACGCTAACCGTAATCTGCCGCTGCGCTTTTTGCTGACGGGCCAGTTCAAAGCAGCATTCGGCCAGTTTGCCGGTCAGTTCTCCGGTGCGGATCATCGTCTGGTAGAGCGGCGGAAATACCTGCGGCCAGGAGACTAATGCGCTGGAAAAAGGGACGCCCTGTTCAAGCTCGTGAGCCAGCGTGCGCAACAGCGCTTGCCATTGTCGGTGGGGATGCTGTTGCGCAAGGAGTTCCAGCCCTTCAGAAAGCGTCAGTCCGGCATGAATGAGCGTGGCCAACTGATGAATAATTTCAGCGCTTTGCTCTTCTTTCCACAGTGCGGCGTTAACGCCCATGCGCTTGATGCGAAGCGGCATAATGCGCTGATGTTGCAGGGTGATGATCAGCGCCAGACGATTGTCCACCCATACAACGCCTTGTTCCAGTTGACCTTTATCGTTAACGCCTTGCCAGCGCCAGAGCTGTTTAACGCTCATGGGGCATTCCCAGAACGCGCAGTATCTCTTCAAAGGACGTCATGCCTTGCTCAACGGCGCGACAGCCATTTTCAAAAAGCGTCCCTGTACCGGTCTGTTGGAGGTGGGCTTCCAGTGCTTGTGCCGATGCGCCGCTCGCAATTAACTGACGTAATGTCGGGGTAACGGTTAACACTTCGAATAACGCGGTTCGGCCATAAAAGCCGTGGTAGCAATGCTGACAGCCGCTTGCCTGCCAGCGCGGTAGCGCGCTGGGCCAAAGATTGGGCGATAGCACCACGGGATCGCTCAGGCGCTGTTTGCAGTGCGGGCAAAGCTTCCTTACCAGGCGTTGCGCTACCACCAGCGTAAGCGCCGATGAGATCATCCAGCGTGCTACGCCCATTTGTTGTAAACGTATCAGGGTTTCGCTGGTGGAGTTCGTATGGAGCGTGGAAAGTACCAGATGGCCCGTTTGTGCCGCCTTAATGGCGATTTCTGCGGTGTCGCCGTCACGAATTTCACCTACCATGATGATGTCAGGATCCTGGCGTAAAAGCGCGCGCAGCACATTTTGAAAGGTGAGCCCGGCGCGGGGATGGATCTGCGTTTGGTTAATCCCATCCAGTGGAATTTCTATCGGATCCTCAACGCTACAGAGGTTGATACCCGGCATATTCCGGGTTTGTAGCGCGCTGTATAGCGTGACTGTTTTTCCGCTACCGGTGGGGCCAGTCACCAGTACCAGCCCCTGAGGTTGCTGTAGGGCTTGTCTAAAAGCGGTAAGTTGTGCCCCGTACATGCCCAGCGTGTCCAGATCCAGCGTTTGTTCAACCTGATGCAACAACCGTAAGACGACTTTTTCGCCTTCTTTACAGGGAAGCGTGGCGATACGAAAAGAGATGCTGTCGCCCGCCAGGTCAACGGTAAATTGCCCGTCCTGCGGCAGCCGATGTTCAGCGATGTCCAAATTTCCCAGGACTTTCAATCTGGCCGTCAGCGCAAGCCCCGTCTCTTTGGCGATGTCCTGCAGAATATGAAGAACGCCGTCGATGCGGAGTCTTATCCGGTAGCGGCTGGCGCCTGGTTCGAGATGGATATCAGAGGCGCGTTTCGCCATCGCCGAGCGTAATGTCTGATTGAGAAGCTGGGCCGCGGTTTCTCCGCCTTTCGCGGCGTTTGCCGAGGGAGCCTGATCCGGCTTATGCCGATGATTTTCCATTTGCTGGCGAGTCCAGCACACAATATCAATCTGTTTTTGCGTGGCGAAATGCAGAGCGTCCAGTAACGCATGAGAGGGCGCGTCGACCACCGCAACAGTGATACTGTTGCTGGCGCTATTGATCAGTACAGCCTGATGACGTTGACACAATGTGTTGAGCTGAGCGTCTTTCATCTTGTCTCCTTAGTTGGCGTCAAAACGGAAGACATCTTCACAAGCCTGTTGTAACGCGCTGTCGCTTTGAATATTGCAGTTACGCGTCCAGCCGATAATGCCGTTAGCATTGTCCCAGGCGGGCGTCATGATGACGTTAAGCCCGCTCAGACTCTCCTGGCCGGTAAGCGTGATGACGCCTTTTTCCACGCTCATGCCCGAAACATAACGGGTGATGACGGGCGAGGGGATACCGTTGACGCCCGCATCGCATGTGCTCGTCCCACCATGTTCCAGAGCGCAGAGTTCGACGGCGGTACGGTAGGGGACAAACGTTTGCAACATATCCGTCAGCGCCGCTTTACGCAGATAGTTCTGGTAAGCCGGAATGCCGATGGCGCTTAAAATGGCGATGATGCCAATAACGACCATCAGTTCGATAAGCGTGAAACCGCGTTGTTTTTCCATTGTTCGCTCCTTGAGTTAGCTGGCGCTACTGTGGCAAACGCGGGAAGAGCGGGCGAGCGGCAAAAGGTAAAACGGGAAGGCGGATTCTGAAGATTTTCGCTGCGTTACATGACACGGCAACGTTATTGCGAGGCGCTACGAATATTTTACCGAATCACGACGCGGATCTACGGACAGGTGATTTATAGACCCGACGGCGCAGCGCCATCGGGTGGAGAGGATCAGCGAAAACGCATGGAGAGATCGAGCGCGCGTACGTGCTTGGTCAGCGCGCCAACGGAGATGAAATCCACCCCGGTTTCAGCAAATTCGCGTAAGGTTTCCGCGGTGACGTTGCCGGATACTTCCAGCCGCGCCTGGCCGTTGACGCGTTTCACCGCCTCGCGCATCTGGTCGGTGTTGAAATTATCCAGCATGATAATATCCGCGCCTGCTTTCAGCGCATCGTCCAGTTCATCCAGATTTTCGACCTCGACTTCTACCGGCACGTCCGGATGGAGCCAGAACGCTTTTTCCACCGCCTGACGAACAGAACCGGAGGCGATGATATGGTTTTCTTTAATCAGGAACGCGTCAGTGAGGCCCAGACGATGATTGGCGCCGCCGCCGCATAAAACTGCATATTTGAGCGCGGTGCGCAGACCCGGCAGCGTTTTACGCGTGTCGAGCAACTGGGTTTGGGTGCCAGCCAGCAGTCCAACGTAGCGGCGTACTTCACTGGCGACGCCGGAAAGGGTCTGGACAAAGTTTAGCGCCGTGCGCTCGCCGGTCAGCAATACGCGAGCTGGGCCGTTCAGTTCAAACACTGTTTGGTTGGCATAAATGGCATCGCCGTCATCGACATGCCAGGTGAGGCGCACATCATCGCCCGCCAGTTGGATGAAGACCTCTTCAGCCCAGCGCTTGCCGCAGAAAACGCCGTCTTCACGAGTGATCACCGTGGCATGGGCTTGCGTATCTGCCGGCAAAAGTTGCGCGGTGATATCGTTGCCAGCATCGACTTCTCCACCTAAATCTTCACGCAGCGCCTGAGCAACGGCGGCAGGGATATCGAGATTAATGCGTTCCAGTAGCGCGTCACGTCGGTCGTCTGGGTTATAACGGCGAGGCGGCATGATAAAACTCCAAATTGCTAACGAATCATAAGGTAGAAACATGCTACTCTGAAGCAGCTATAAGCACCACTCAAAAGGAGACTCTGCATGTTGCCAGATAAGGGTTGGTTGGTAGAGGCGCGACGCGTCCCTTCTCCGCATTATGATTGCCGTCCGGATGACGAAAAACCGTCCTTGCTGGTGGTGCATAATATTAGCCTGCCCCCCGGCGAGTTTGGCGGTCCGTGGATCGATGCATTATTCACCGGAACGATAGATCCAGACGCCCATCCTTTTTTTGCAGAAATCGCTCATCTTCGTGTTTCGGCCCATTGTCTGATTCGTCGCGACGGTGAAATCGTCCAGTATGTGCCTTTTGATAAGCGTGCGTGGCATGCGGGCGTATCAAACTATCAGGGGCGGGAACGTTGTAATGATTTCTCCATTGGTATTGAGCTGGAGGGGACGGATACGCTGGCTTATACCGATGCACAGTATCAGCAGCTAGCCGCCGTGACGCGCACGCTTATCGCTTGCTATCCGGCGATCGCCGACAATATGACCGGACACTGTAACATTGCGCCTGACCGCAAAACGGACCCTGGCCCTGCCTTTGACTGGCCGCGTTTTCGCGCTTTGGTAGCCCTCTCGTCGCACAAGGAGATGACATGACGCTGTTTACGACATTACTGGTGCTGATTGTCGAGCGCCTGTTTAAGCTGGGCGAGCACTGGCAGCTCGATCATCGGCTGGAGGCGCTATTCCGTCGGATTACGCATTTTTCGATGTTGCGCACGATGGGAATGACGGCGATCGCGATGGTGGTGACTTTTCTACTGCTCCAGGCGTTAAAAGGGCTGCTATTTAACGTGCCAACGCTGGTGGTGTGGATTCTCCTGGGCGTGCTGTGTATCGGCGCGGGCAAAGTGCGAGTACATTATCACGCCTGGCTGAAAGCGGCGTCCCGTAACGATCCGCATCCTTGCGAGGCGATGGCCAGCGAGCTTACGCTGATTCACGGCGTGCCGCCGGATTGTAATGAGCGTGAATTTTTGCGTGAGCTGCAAAATGCGTTGTTATGGATAAATTTCCGTTTTTACCTCGCACCGCTATTTTGGTTTATCGTTGGCGGTCCGTGGGGGCCGGTAACGCTGGTGGGCTATGCGTTTTTACGGGCCTGGCAGACGTGGCTGGCGCGCTATCAGACGCCGCACCAACGTTTGCAATCCGGCATTGACGCTATTCTTCATGTGCTGGACTGGATTCCGGTACGTCTGGCGGGCGTAGTGTATGCATTACTGGGGCATGGCGAGAAAGCGTTGCCGGCCTGGTTTGCCTCGCTGGCGGATCTGCATACTTCGCAGTATCAGGTGCTCACACGTCTGGCGCAGTTCTCACTGGCGCGCGAACCGCATACTGACAAGGTAGAAACCCCCAAAGCGGCGGTGTCGATGGCGAAGAAGGCCTCGTTTGTGGTGGTGGTGATTATTGCGTTGCTCACCATTTATGGGGCATTAGTATAGCGTTGTGCCGATGGCGCTAACGCTTATGCTGCCTACAATGGAAAAATCTGTAGGCCCGGTAAGCGTTAGCGCCACCGGGCAGTGCAACGGCTTAGATCGTATCGGCTGGCGGTACGCCAAAATCAGGCATCCCGTTTTCGTCCCAGCGCACCCGTTTCAGACGCGTATGGCGGTTGGGATCGTACAACGGATCGCCTTCAATTTCGGTGTAATTTCTCGCGTGGTACACCAGTACATCTTCACCTTCCGGCGTTTGCGTAAAGCTGTTGTGTCCCGGCCCATACTGGCGATTCTCATAGCTGGTGGTAAAGACCGGGCGCGGTGATTTATGCCAGTTGGCCGGATCGCGCGGATCGTCGTTTACGTTAATCCACAGTAACCCCATACAGTAGTTTTCATCGGTGGCGCTGGCCGAATAGCTGATAAACAGCTTGTCGCCATGCACCACGACGGCCGGACCTTCGTTAACCCAAAAACCCCGACACTCCCAGTCGTACTCTGGCTTACTGAGTCTTACCGGCTCGCCTTTAAGAGTCCACGGGTTTTCCAGTTCAGCCAGATAAATATTTGAGTTACCGGCAATATCCGGCGCTTTTTGCGCCCACAGATACCACTGTTTTCCCTGATGATAAAAAGTGGTGGCATCGAGGGCGAAGGTATCAAACGGTGTTTTAATTTGACCTTTCTCCGTCCACTTGCCGGTGAGTGGGTCGGCATCGGCGCACTCCAGGGCAAACATGCGGTGCTGGAACATTCCCAGCTTATCAAGCGCTTGAGTATGGGTAGCGGCAAAATAGATGTACCACTTACCGTTGATGCGGTGCATTTCCGGTGCCCAGATGAGCTGGCTCATCGGGCCGCTTTCCGGTTTGCGCCAGACGACAACGGGGTCGGCGGCGCGCAACCCTTCCAGCGAATCAGCCCGGCGGATTTCCAGCCTGTCATATTCCGGTACGGAGGCAATAAAGTAGTAATCGCTGCCGTCGCGTAAAATAAACGGATCGGCACGTTGTTCAATAAACGGGTTTGGCCAGTTTGCCATCAGGCTTTCCTTACGCTTTCAGCGGCTTTGAGCTCCTGCAACTCACTCAATTCGCGGTAATTAGTGCGACGTTTTTCCAAATCGTCCTGGATTTTTTTCATCAGTTCACGGTCAACTTTCAGCAGACGTACCACGCCTGCGGTAATCAGATAGCCAACGCCAGGGATAACGGTAAACAACAGCATAATACCGTTCATCGCCGAAGCGCTTTGCGCTTTGGCGCTGGCGTCATAACCGTACCAGGAGAGCAAAAAGCCGACCATCGCCCCGGCAATCGCCAGGCCCAGTTTCAGGAAGAACAGATTACCGGAGAAGCTAATACCGGTAATGCGTTTGCCGGTTTTCCATTCGCCGTAATCATCGACGTCCGCCATCAGCGACCAGTGCAACGGGGAAGGGATCTGATGCAGAATATTGAGCAGGAAGTAGAGCGCCACTATCATCACGGTAGCTTTCGGATCAAAGAAATAGAACGCGCAGGAGAAAATCGCCAGCGCGATATTGGTCCAGAAAAATACCTTCAATTTACACCAGCGATCGGTTAAGACTTTTGCCAGCATACTGCCGATCATCATACCGACCACGCCAAGGCTAATAAAAAGCGTAGCGAAATGGGTGCTTTGTCCCATCACCCAGGTGACGTAATACATGGTCGCCGCCATACGGATAAACCCCGGGCAGACGTTACATAAGGTCAATAGCAGAATGCGTACCCATTGATCGTTTTTCCACACGTCTTTGAAATCATTCTTCATATCATCGTGCGTCGGAACGGCAGGGCGAACGCGTTCGCGGACGCTGGCAAAGCAGAACAGAAACATACCCATGCCGATAATCGCCAGCACGGTCATCGCCAACTGATAGCCTTTGGCTTTGTCGCCGCCGCCAAACCAGTCCACCATCGGCAATAGCGTTAACGATAACAACAGCGTCGCGATGCCGACTAACACGAAGCGATAAGCCTGACAGGCCACGCGCTCTTTTGGATCGTTGGTGATCACGCCGCCCAGTGAGCAATAGGGAATATTGATGGCGGTGTAGGTCACGGAAAGCAGAAAATAGGTGACGAAAGCATAGACAACTTTGCTGTTATAGCCCCAGTCCGGCGTCGTGAACATCAGCACGCTGAACAGCGCGTAGGGAAATGCAATCCACAGTAGCCAGGGGCGGAAACGACCATATTTACTTTGGGTACGATCGGCAAGCGCGCCCATCACCGGATCGGTAACGGCATCGATAACGCGTACTGAAAGGAGTAAAACACCGACTAACGCCGGGGCAAGACCAAAAATATCCGTATAAAAATAATTAACAAACAGCATGATAGCGCCAAAAATAATGTTACATCCGGCGTCACCCATGCCATACCCGATTTTCTCTCTTACCGAAAGTCTGCCCTTATCCATTGAGACTTCTCCCCATCAGATGATGGCGGTAATTATTCGCCTGCGAGCTTTTATTTGCGTAGCAGGATCACGCCGCTGATATGGATAAAATGGTTATACGTGGGAAACTGTGAGACAGATAACACCCTCCCCGGACGGGGAGGGCGGAAAAGTAACGCCACGATCAGTGGGCTTTCACCGTTTTTGCCGTTTTTTCTTTACACAGGTAGCCGACGCCCAGGATGAGCAGCCATACCGGAATCAGCCACACGGAGATCGCCATACCTGGCGTCATCAGCATAATGATCAATACCGCCGCCATAAACAGCAGACAGAGAACGTTGCCGAACGGATAAAACAGGGCCGGGAAGCGGGTTTTCACGCCCTGCTGCTGTTTTGCGCGACGGAACATCATATGGGCAAGGCTAATCATCGCCCAGTTAATGACCAGCGCGGAGACCACCAGCGCCATCAGCAGTCCGAATGCGGACTCTGGGGCCAGGTAGTTGAGCAGCACGCACAACGCCGTCACGACGGCGGAAACCAAAATGGAGCTCACCGGCACGCCGCGTTTGTCGACGTTCAGCAGCGCTTTCGGCGCATTTCCCTGCTGGGCCAGACCGAACAGCATACGGCTGTTGCAGTAAACGCAGCTGTTATAAACCGATAGCGCGGCGGTGAGAACCACGATATTCAGCGCATTGGCGACAAACGTATCGCCCAGTTCATGGAAGATAAGGACAAACGGGCTGGTATCGGCGGTGACGCGAGTCCATGGCAGCAGCGAAAGCAGGACCGCCAGCGAGCCGATATAAAAAATCAGGATGCGATAGATAACCTGATTGGTGGCTTTGGGAATGCTCTGTTCCGGGTTATCGGCTTCAGCGGCGGTGATCCCTACCAGCTCCAGTCCGCCAAACGAAAACATAATAATGGCCATCATCATCACCAGCCCGGTCCAGCCATGCGGCAGAAAGCCGCCCTGTTCCCACAGGTTGCGCACGGTTGCCTGCGGACCAGCGGTATCGCTGAAGAGTAACCACGCGCCGAACAGAATCATAGCGATGACGGCGATCACTTTAATAATGGCGAACCAAAACTCCATCTCACCGAACACTTTAACGTTGGTCAGGTTGATGGCGTTGATAATCACAAAGAAGGCTGCCGCAGAAGCCCAGGTGGGGATCTCCGGATACCAGAACTGGATATATTTACCCACTGCGGTCAGTTCCGCCATGGCAACTAATACGTACAGCACCCAGTAGTTCCAGCCGGAAGCGAATCCGGCAAAGCCGCCCCAGTATTTATAGGCGAAGTGGCTAAAAGAGCCGGCGACCGGTTCTTCAACCACCATCTCCCCCAGCTGGCGCATAATCAGAAAGGCAATAAAGCCTGCAATCGCATAGCCCAGGATAATTCCTGGCCCCGCCGACTGAATAACGGAGGCGCTTCCCAGGAACAAGCCTGTCCCTATCGCGCCGCCCAATGCGATAAGCTGAATATGGCGGTTTTTCAGGCCGCGCTTGAGCTGCTCGCCGTGCTGCTGACTGTCCATTATAAAACCTCGTGTATCGGGCGCGGTTTATTCATAACGCGCTTATTTTGAACGATGCAGTAGTGCGTGTGTAAGTTTGCAATTCCGCTTTTTGTATTGATTTATTTACAAGCTCGTTTTTTAAAATGTCACTTCAACTCTTTCGTCTTGATCAGAATAATGGTATGTGGCCGCGAATGCACCTGCTTTGTGCAGGGGTGATGACGAGTTGCGTAAAAAGAAAGCACTTGTAAATACCTCCTTTTATTTTCCCTTACAGATGTTAATTTGTTTTTATTCATTATTTATGCATAAAAATGCATTTAATCTACTGTTGAATCGGTTCAGATGAGATTTTTTATCGTTTCAAATACGTTAAATTTACCTCCTGGTGGGTAAATTTAACATTTGTGCACAGTTACAGTTTTGAAACATGATTTCTGTAAAATTGTTAAAATGTGCCTCCTTTACTGATTTCAATCAAAACCTGTATGGACAGAAGGTGAATACTTTGTTACTTTAGCGTCACAGACATGAAATTGGTAAGACCAATTGACTCCGGGCAAATGGCTTAAGACAGGAAATCATGGCCTACAGCAAAATCCGCCAACCAAAACTCTCCGATGTGATCGAGCAGCAGCTGGAGTTTTTAATCCTTGAGGGAACATTGCGTCCCGGAGAAAAACTCCCACCGGAACGTGAACTGGCAAAACAGTTCGACGTCTCCCGTCCCTCCTTGCGCGAGGCGATTCAACGTCTCGAAGCGAAGGGATTGTTGCTTCGTCGTCAGGGCGGCGGAACCTTCGTGCAGAGCAGCCTGTGGCAGAGCTTTAGCGACCCGCTGGTGGAACTGCTCTCCGATCACCCTGAATCCCAGTTTGACCTGCTCGAAACGCGCCATGCTCTGGAAGGCATTGCGGCTTATTACGCGGCGCTGCGCAGCACCGATGAAGATAAAGACCGTATTCGCGAGCTGCACCATGCCATTGAGCTGGCGCAAGAGTCCGGCGATCTGGATGCCGAGTCCGAAGCCGTGCTCCAGTATCAAATCGCCGTCACCGAAGCGGCACACAACGTGGTATTGCTTCATCTGCTAAGGTGTATGGAGCCGATGCTGGCGCAAAACGTGCGGCAGAACTTCGAATTGCTGTATGCGCGTCGGGAGATGCTGCCGCTGGTGAGTACGCATCGCACTCGTATATTTGAAGCCATTATGGCCGGAAAACCAGAAGAAGCGCGTGAAGCGTCACACCGCCATCTGGCGTTTATCGAAGAGATTATGCTGGACAGAAGCCGTGAGGAGAGCCGTCGTGAACGCGCCTTACGCCGTCTGGAGCAGCGCAAGAATTAGTTTTTTCTGGCAGAACGTTAACCAGAAGATGTTGTGAATAACGCGTAAAAATGTGCGCGGCAACTAAACGCAGAACCTGTCTTATTAAGCTTTCTGACGAAAGTTTAATGGGACAGGTTCCAGATAACTCAACGTATTAGATAGATAAGGAATACCCCCATGTCAGAACGTTTCCCAAATGACGTGGATCCGATCGAAACTCGCGACTGGCTACAGGCGATCGAATCGGTCATCCGTGAAGAAGGTGTTGAGCGCGCTCAGTATCTGATTGACCAACTGCTTTCTGAAGCTCGCAAAGGCGGCGTGAAAGTCGCGGCAGGCGCAGGGGCCAGTAATTACATCAACACTATTGCCGTTGAAGACGAACCGGAATACCCGGGCAATCTGGAGCTGGAACGTCGCATTCGTTCTGCTATCCGCTGGAACGCCATCATGACCGTGCTGCGCGCGTCTAAAAAAGACCTTGAGTTGGGCGGCCACATGGCGTCCTTCCAGTCTTCCGCCACGATCTATGATGTCTGTTTCAACCATTTCTTCCGTGCGCGCAACGAACAGGATGGCGGCGACCTGGTGTACTTCCAGGGCCACATCTCTCCGGGCATCTACGCTCGCGCGTTCCTGGAAGGTCGTCTGACCCAGGAACAGATGGATAACTTCCGTCAGGAAGTTCACGGCAATGGCCTCTCTTCCTATCCGCACCCGAAACTGATGCCGGAATTCTGGCAGTTCCCGACCGTCTCTATGGGTCTGGGCCCAATCGGTGCTATCTACCAGGCGAAATTCCTGAAATATCTGGAACACCGCGGCCTGAAAGATACCTCTAAACAGACCGTTTACGCCTTCCTCGGCGACGGCGAGATGGATGAGCCAGAATCTAAAGGTGCGATCACTATCGCGACCCGTGAAAAACTGGACAACCTGGTCTTTGTTATCAACTGTAACCTGCAGCGTCTTGACGGCCCGGTCACCGGTAACGGCAAGATTGTTAACGAACTGGAAGGCATCTTTGCAGGTGCTGGCTGGAACGTTATCAAAGTCATGTGGGGCGGTCGTTGGGATGAGCTGCTGCGTAAAGACACCAGCGGTAAACTGATCCAGCTGATGAACGAAACCGTTGACGGCGACTACCAGACCTTCAAATCCAAAGATGGCGCATACGTACGTGAGCACTTCTTCGGTAAATACCCGGAAACCGCAGCGCTGGTGGCTGACTGGACTGACGAGCAGATTTGGGCCCTGAACCGTGGTGGTCACGATCCGAAGAAAGTCTACGCTGCACTGAAAAAAGCGCAGGAAACCAAAGGCAAAGCAACTGTAATCCTCGCCCATACCATTAAAGGTTACGGCATGGGTGACACTGCTGAAGGTAAAAACATCGCTCACCAGGTTAAGAAAATGAACATGGACGGCGTGCGTTACGTCCGCGATCGTTTCAACGTGCCGGTTGCCGATGCTGATCTCGAAAAACTGCCGTACATTACCTTCCCGGAAGGTTCTGAAGAACACAAATACCTGCATGAACGCCGTCAGGCGCTGCATGGCTACCTGCCAAGCCGTCAGCCGAACTTCACCGAGAAGTTAGAGCTGCCTCAACTTTCAGATTTCGGCGCGCTGCTGGAAGAGCAAAGCAAAGAGATTTCCACTACGATCGCTTTCGTGCGTGCCCTGAACGTGATGCTGAAGAACAAGTCGATCAAAGATCGCCTGGTTCCGATCATCGCTGACGAAGCGCGTACTTTCGGTATGGAAGGTCTGTTCCGTCAGATTGGTATCTACAGCCCGAACGGCCAGCAGTACACCCCGCAGGACCGTGAGCAGGTTGCTTACTACAAAGAAGACGAGAAAGGCCAGATTCTGCAGGAAGGTATCAACGAGCTGGGCGCAGGCGCATCCTGGCTGGCTGCGGCGACCTCTTACAGCACCAACGATCTGCCGATGATCCCGTTCTACATCTACTACTCCATGTTCGGGTTCCAGCGTATCGGCGACCTGTGCTGGCAGGCTGGCGACCAGCAGGCTCGCGGCTTCCTGATCGGCGGGACTTCCGGTCGTACAACGCTGAACGGCGAAGGTCTGCAGCACGAAGATGGTCACAGCCATATTCAGTCGCTGACTATCCCGAACTGTATCTCTTACGACCCGGCTTACGCTTACGAAGTGGCTGTCATCATGCATGATGGTCTGGAGCGTATGTACGGTGAGAAACAAGAGAACGTTTACTACTACATCACCACCCTGAACGAAAACTACCACATGCCGGCCATGCCAGCAGGTGCCGAGGAAGGTATCCGTAAAGGTATCTACAAACTCGAAACCCTTGAAGGTAGCAAAGGTAAAGTTCAGCTGCTGGGCTCCGGTTCTATCCTGCGTCATGTGCGTGAAGCAGCACAGATCCTGGCGAAAGACTACGGCGTAGGTTCTGACGTGTACAGCGTAACCTCCTTCACCGAACTGGCGCGTGATGGTCAGGATTGTGAGCGCTGGAACATGCTGCACCCGCTGGAAACCCCGCGCGTTCCGTACATCGCTCAGGTGATGAACGACGCTCCGGCAGTGGCATCTACTGACTATATGAAACTGTTCGCCGAGCAGGTTCGTACTTACGTACCGGCTGACGACTATCGCGTACTGGGTACGGATGGCTTCGGTCGTTCCGACAGCCGTGAGAACCTGCGTCACCACTTCGAAGTTGATGCTTCTTATGTGGTTGTTGCAGCGCTGGGCGAACTGGCTAAACGTGGCGAAATCGACAAGAAAGTGGTAGCGGATGCGATTACCAAATTCAACATCGATGCAGATAAAGTTAACCCGCGTCTGGCGTAAGAGGTAAAAGAATAATGGCTATCGAAATCAAAGTACCGGACATCGGGACAGATGAAGTTGAAATCACCGAGATTCTGGTCAAAGTGGGCGACAAAGTGGAAGCTGAACAGTCGCTGATCACCGTAGAAGGCGACAAAGCCTCTATGGAAGTCCCGTCTCCGCAGGCTGGCGTCGTGAAAGAGATCAAAGTCTCTGTCGGCGACAAAACCGAGACCGGTGCACTTATCATGATTTTCGATTCCGCCGACGGTGCAGCTGACGCTGCACCTGCTAAGGCAGAAGAGAAGAAAGAAGCGGCTCCGGCAGCAGCACCTGCTGCGGCAGCGGCGAAAGACGTTCACGTTCCGGATATCGGCAGTGACGAAGTTGAAGTGACTGAAGTGATGGTGAAAGTGGGCGACACCGTTGAAGCTGAACAGTCGCTGATCACCGTCGAAGGTGACAAGGCCTCTATGGAAGTGCCGGCGCCGTTCGCGGGCACCGTGAAAGAGATCAAAGTGAACACCGGTGATAAAGTGTCTACCGGCTCACTGATTATGGTCTTCGAAGTGGCGGGCGCAGCGCCTGCCGCAGCACCAGCGAAAGCGGAGGCCGCTCCGGCAGCGGCTGCTCCAGCAGCGACGGGCGTGAAAGACGTTAACGTACCGGACATCGGCGGCGACGAAGTTGAAGTCACCGAAGTGATGGTCAAAGTCGGCGATAAAGTTGCCGCTGAACAGTCGCTGATCACCGTGGAAGGCGACAAAGCCTCCATGGAAGTGCCTGCGCCGTTCGCGGGCACCGTGAAAGAAATCAAAATCAGCACCGGCGACAAAGTGAAAACCGGTTCTCTGATTATGGTCTTCGAAGTAGAAGGCGCAGCGCCTGCGGCCGCTCCGGCTAAACAGGAAGCGGCGGCACCGGCTCCGGCGGCGAAAGCTGAGAAGCCTGCTGCCCCGGCTGCCAAAGCGGAAGGCAAGTCTGAGTTCGCTGAAAACGACGCTTACGTTCACGCTACTCCGCTGATTCGCCGCCTGGCGCGTGAGTTTGGCGTCAACCTGGCGAAAGTGAAAGGGACTGGTCGTAAAGGCCGTATTCTGCGCGAAGACGTTCAGGCTTACGTGAAAGATGCTATCAAACGCGCGGAAGCTGCGCCGGCTGCTGCGGGCGGCGGTATCCCGGGTATGTTGCCGTGGCCGAAAGTGGACTTCAGCAAGTTTGGTGAAGTTGAAGAAGTGGAACTGGGCCGTATCCAGAAAATCTCTGGCGCGAACCTGAGCCGTAACTGGGTGATGATCCCGCACGTTACGCACTTCGACAAAACCGATATCACCGATCTGGAAGCGTTCCGTAAACAGCAGAACGCCGAAGCTGAGAAGCGCAAACTGGATGTGAAATACACGCCAGTGGTCTTCATCATGAAAGCGGTTGCCGCTGCTCTGGAACAGATGCCGCGCTTCAACAGCTCTCTGTCCGAAGACGGTCAGCGTCTGACCCTGAAAAAATATATCAACATCGGCGTGGCGGTTGATACCCCGAATGGCCTGGTGGTTCCGGTCTTTAAAGACGTGAATAAGAAGAGCGTGACCGAGCTGTCTCGCGAACTGACCACCATCTCCAAAAAAGCGCGTGATGGTAAGCTGACCGCTGGCGAAATGCAGGGTGGTTGCTTCACTATCTCCAGCATCGGCGGCCTGGGAACTACCCACTTCGCGCCGATTGTCAACGCGCCGGAAGTGGCTATCCTCGGCGTTTCTAAGTCGGCGATGGAACCGGTGTGGAATGGGAAAGAGTTTGTGCCGCGTCTGATGATGCCTATCTCTCTTTCCTTCGACCACCGTGTGATCGATGGTGCTGATGGTGCGCGTTTCATTACCATTATCAACAATATGTTGTCTGACATTCGCCGTCTGGTGATGTAAGCGAAAAAGCCGGCCCGACGGCCGGCTTTTTTTTGATAATCTCATGTATTTTGTGAGGTTATTAGCGAAAGCGATAATTCGTGATCCGTTTGTTGTTTCAAAATTGTTAACAATTTTGTAAGATACGGGCGGATAGAACGACCCGGTGGATGATGGGCGATCAAGTACCCCGGACCGCCGGATACAAATAAAGAGGTCATGATGAGTACTGAAATCAAAACTCAGGTCGTGGTACTTGGGGCGGGCCCGGCAGGCTATTCTGCCGCTTTCCGTTGCGCTGATTTAGGTCTGGAAACCGTAATTGTAGAACGTTACAGCACCCTTGGCGGTGTTTGTCTGAACGTCGGCTGTATCCCTTCTAAAGCGCTGCTGCACGTAGCAAAAGTTATCGAAGAAGCCAAAGCGCTGGCTGAACACGGTATCGTCTTCGGTGAGCCGAAAACCGATATCGACAAGATTCGTACCTGGAAAGAGAAAGTGATCACGCAGCTGACCGGCGGTCTGGCGGGTATGGCCAAAGGCCGTAAAGTGAAAGTGGTCAACGGTCTGGGTAAATTCACCGGGGCGAACACCCTGGAAGTTGAAGGCGAAAACGGCAAAACCGTGATCAACTTCGACAACGCGATTATCGCGGCAGGTTCTCGTCCGATCCAATTACCGTTTATTCCGCATGAAGACCCGCGCGTATGGGATTCTACCGACGCTCTGGAACTGAAAGAAGTGCCGAAGCGTATGCTGGTCATGGGCGGCGGTATCATCGGTCTGGAAATGGGTACCGTATACCACGCGCTGGGTTCAGAGATTGACGTGGTTGAAATGTTCGACCAGGTTATCCCGGCGGCTGATAAAGACATCGTTAAAGTCTTCACCAAGCGCATCAGCAAGAAATTCAACCTGATGCTGGAAACCAAAGTAACTGCCGTTGAAGCGAAAGAAGACGGTATCTACGTTTCGATGGAAGGCAAAAAAGCCCCGGCTGAAGCGCAGCGCTATGATGCGGTTCTGGTGGCGATCGGTCGTGTGCCGAACGGTAAAAACCTCGACGCGGGCAAAGCAGGCGTGGAAGTTGACGACCGTGGCTTTATCCGCGTCGACAAACAGCTGCGCACCAACGTGCCGCACATCTTCGCTATCGGCGATATCGTCGGTCAGCCGATGCTGGCGCATAAAGGCGTTCACGAAGGCCACGTTGCCGCTGAAGTTATCGCCGGGAAGAAACACTACTTCGATCCGAAAGTTATCCCGTCTATCGCGTACACCGAGCCAGAAGTGGCATGGGTTGGCCTGACCGAGAAAGAAGCGAAAGAAAAAGGCATCAGCTATGAAACCGCCACCTTCCCGTGGGCAGCTTCTGGCCGTGCTATCGCTTCTGACTGCGCAGACGGTATGACCAAACTGATTTTCGACAAAGAATCTCACCGCGTGATCGGCGGGGCGATTGTCGGCACCAACGGCGGCGAGCTGCTGGGTGAAATCGGTCTGGCGATCGAAATGGGCTGTGACGCGGAAGACATCGCGCTGACCATTCATGCGCACCCGACTCTGCATGAGTCCGTGGGCCTGGCGGCGGAAATCTTCGAAGGTAGCATTACTGACCTGCCGAACCCGAAAGCGAAGAAGAAATAATCTTCTGTAGGTGGCAATGCGCCATTCGACACAGAAAAGCGGCTTTACAGCCGCTTTTTTTATGCATGGCAAATCAGATGTGTCAAATGATGGCGAAGGATAACGAAACCGCAAAATTTATCTTTTCCGCAGCAGTGCGCTTTTCAAACCTTATGCCGTCGGTAGTGCCTTTGTCAGTCATTTTCGACCAACTAATTGTTTCATAAGAAATACCTCTCCTTACTTTGTCATCACCCTGAAATTAGTAACGATATAAAATAATAGCGAGCTAATTATGAGGTTTGATATATGAAACTTTTTCTGACAACAGCAGTGCTAACCGCGACGTTGATCTCCGGCATGGCATTTGCCAGCGATCCCGTCATCCCCTGGGCGACTAACAGCGGCGGTACGGAAAGTACGCATATTGCGGCAATGGGCGAGGATTTGAATGCGCAGCATCAGCAGATCACCCACACGCATGAAGGCGTATGGGCGGCCAATTCCGGCAGCATTCAGGCTGATGAAGCCGCGCTGACCAGCAACAAGCCGCCGGTACAAGGCCACCCGGAATTAATGCCGCATCAGGGCTAATGATCATGGCCTGGCGATAACGCCAGGCGCTTACGGGTTATTCGGCGACCTGCCACTGCGCGTCTGGCGCAAAACGCGTGATAGCCTGAACTTTACTCTCCGTCTCTTTGCCTAAATCCGCCTGATAAATACGATCGTCCTGGTTGACCATAAAACTCATCACCCCGGTTTCGCCGTAATGCATCGGCCAGGCCAGAAGCGCCGCGCCGTGACCGTCGTTATCGCTGATAATACGGAAATGGTAGCCGTGGTAACCCTCATCTGGCGCTGCGGGGCTAAAGTTTGGGCCTAAGGGACTGGGGGCGTCGCCTGCTTTGGTTGGCCAGTACAGGCCATCTTTTTGGCCTTCGCTACTGATTATCCTGTGCGCCCAGCGATGGTTTTGTAAGTAATAGTCCTGCTGCGCATCAACGTAAGCATGCATAGCCTGTAAGGTAGAAAGTTCATTTCTCCCAATAGTACGGGTGAGGATCTCATTCCCGGCTGCCGCCATATCAAAGCGCCAGCCGCCAGCCTCTTTCACCATGGGCACCGGGAGCTGCCAGTCTTCTCGTCCGACATTCAGGTGCACCGTATTGTCTTTTTGTACAATGCGATGGCCTTCGCGCCAGTCACGGTTGAAGCGGGCCACGGCCTCGGGATCGGCGCCTTCCGGCGGCAGAAATTGCCGCCAGTCATCGCCCAGTAGCGCGGTAAGCTGCGTTTCGTTTTTGCCGGCTACCGCCGCGGCGAAGGCGCTGGCGGCCGCTTCCGGGGAGGGGAACCGTTCCTGCGCGTAGCCCAGCAAGGGTAACGACAGTAACAGAGCGCTTAACATAACCTTTTTCATTATCTGCTCCGGTTAACGGCGATGAAATTCATGATGTTCAGAAAAATGTTCCCGCGCGGCGGCGCGTTGCTCGGTGTTTAAGTGACTGCCGCGACGGCTTTCCAGGCCGCGTAGCTGTTGCGATTGCCATGACGGCGATCGACTGTCGTTCCCGCTAAACACATTGGCGTGCATATTCTGGCGAAATGCCTGACGCTGCTGTGGCGTAGAGGATTCAATACGCTGGCGGGCGGTGTCTCTCTGCTGTTGTGAAACAGGGTGCTGCTGGGCTTTAGCCTTCAGCTCGGAACGATGCTGCTGCGTGGTGGATTTATTCAGTGTCTGCTGCGCCGCCTCGCGACGACTGCTGTTTTGTGTTCCGTCATAGCCACGGTAATTATTACGCTGGGCAATTTGATTTAACTGCTGCGATGCCGCTTTGCGCTGTCTATCGCGGGATGTCTCGCCTGACAGGTTAGCGGGTGATGTATGGCTGCGCTGTTGGAATTGCGTCATGGCCGCCTGGCGCTGACTGTCGCGAGACACTGGCGCTTGCTGCGTTGCGCTTAACCCGCCGCTAACATTGGTGGGATGGAACCGTTGCGCAACGGTATTATTCGGATAGGGGACGCCATTGCGCCAGGCGGGATTATGCTGCCAGCCCATCGTTTGGCCCGGCAGGTTTTGCCCGGATATCCGGTTGAAATTATTGACATTGATGTTGATATTATCGCCATTATGTTGATAACCGCTACCACCATGATGGTAATCATCATCATGATGGTCGTCGTCATGGTGGTGATGATCGTCGTCATCCCAGTCTATGCTGCTGAACAACGCATAGGTGGTGGCGACGCCCAGACTATAACCAAAACCTTTAACAAAACTATCGGCAAACTGCTGTCCCGGAGGGGGCGGTAAATACACCGGCGGATAAGCGGTATTGGGCCAGGCGCCATACACCGTCGCGGGGTTATAGTTCGGCACGTACACCACCTGCGGATTCGCGGGTTCAATTTTGATGACGGTCGACGGTGTCGCTGGCGTACTGGCGGATGTGGTGGTTGTCGTCGTGACGGCGGTAGAAGCGCTGGACTTCGGCACGCTGGTGACGGTTTGCTGCGGCGTTGATTTTAGCGAACCGGTTTGTTGAGCGAGTAGACGCAACCTTTGCACCGCATCCATCACATCCTGTGGCTGGGCTAAGAACGCATCGCCCAGGTTTTGCACCCATTGCGGATTCTCGCCCATAAGCGCCATCAACTGGGGAAAGGCGACCAGCGATTTGACGCTGGGATCCCACGGTTGGCTGGCCACCGCCTGAATAGCGGCATCGCCCTGCAGTGTGGGGTTATCTCGCGACCACTGGACGGCCTGAACCACGTTCGCCGGGTAGGTGGAGGCCATGAGCACCTGAGAAAGCAGGGCATCGGGATAAAGCGCGACAGGCGCGACCCATTGATCAATTTGCGCAGTGGTAAAGGTCGTTTTCGCGACAGGCGCGGGCACAGCGGTCTGCGTTTGCTCAGGGGCGGGAGTCGCCGCCTGCGCGGGCGCTTCGGGAGCGCGGCTTTTAACATACAGTACGCCCGAAGCGGCAAATAACCCGGCACTGCACACAAGGGCAATGAGATGGGGTTTAAAGGGCAACGTCATTTTATCTCTCCCGATTCCCGAGAATCGCTATGGTCATTATGCCTGCCGCCGACGGGGTGCAGTTTGGCGTGAGTATAAAGGGACGATAGTTTAATTTTTAGCTAATGTTGGGATCGGTAACGTTACGTGACGATCAAAGCACGAAATGAGGTAAGCATTTATGGCTGCAGCTCCCGTCTCAGTAGAGCATTAGACCATCCTTAACGATTCAGCCACTTTTTTATGTTGCTTTTTTGTAAACAGATTAACACTTAAAGAAAATCCTGTTATTGTGCCTTATGCGGTACCGGGCATTTACCCTACTAACTACTGTCTCACAGGAGCGTGAAGAGAATCGCCCATCAACAAAAGCGCCGCATTATGACAATGAGAGCGAGGAGATATCGTCGTGCTAGAAGAATACCGTAAGCACGTAGCTGAGCGTGCTGCCCAGGGGATTGTGCCGAAACCTTTAGACGCAACCCAAATGGCTGCGCTTGTCGAGCTGCTGAAGACCCCGCCTGTGGGCGAAGAAGAATTCCTGTTAGACCTGTTGATCAACCGCGTTCCTCCTGGCGTAGATGAAGCCGCTTATGTTAAAGCCGGTTTTCTCGCTGCTGTCGCGAAAGGCGACACCACCTCCCCGCTGGTCTCCCCAGAAAAAGCCATTGAACTGCTGGGCACCATGCAGGGTGGTTACAACATTCATCCGCTGATTGATGCGCTGGACGATGCGAAACTGGCGCCGATTGCTGCCAAAGCGCTGTCCCACACTCTGCTGATGTTCGATAACTTCTACGACGTAGAAGAGAAAGCCAAAGCGGGCAATGAATATGCCAAACAGGTGATGCAATCCTGGGCCGACGCCGAATGGTTCCTGAGCCGTCCGCCGCTGGCGGAAAAAATCACCGTCACCGTTTTCAAAGTGACCGGCGAAACGAATACCGACGATCTCTCTCCGGCGCCGGATGCGTGGTCGAGACCGGATATCCCGTTACATGCGCAGGCGATGCTGAAAAACGCCCGTGAAGGCATTGAGCCGGATCAGCCAGGCGTTGTCGGCCCGATCAAACAAATCGAAGCATTGCAGAAAAAAGGCTACCCGCTGGCTTACGTGGGTGACGTGGTGGGCACCGGTTCTTCCCGTAAATCCGCGACCAACTCCGTGCTGTGGTTCATGGGCGATGACATCCCTAACGTGCCGAACAAGCGCGGCGGCGGTCTGTGCCTCGGCGGCAAAATTGCGCCTATCTTCTTTAACACTATGGAAGATGCGGGCGCACTGCCGATTGAAGTTGACGTTTCTAACCTGAATATGGGCGATGTGATTGACGTCTACCCGTACAAAGGCGAAGTGCGCAATCATGAAACCGGCGAGCTACTGGCAACCTTCGAACTGAAAACCGACGTGCTGATCGACGAAGTACGCGCCGGTGGCCGTATTCCGCTGATTATCGGCCGTGGCCTGACCACCAAAGCGCGTGAAGCGCTGGGTCTGCCGCACTCTGATGTTTTCCGTCAGGCGAAAGACGTGGCAGAAAGCAGCCGTGGCTTCTCTCTGGCGCAGAAAATGGTCGGTCGCGCCTGCGGCGTGAAAGGCATTCGTCCGGGCGCGTACTGCGAACCGAAAATGACCTCCGTCGGTTCTCAGGATACTACTGGCCCGATGACCCGCGATGAGCTGAAAGACCTGGCCTGTCTGGGATTCTCCGCCGATCTGGTCATGCAGTCGTTCTGTCACACCGCAGCCTATCCGAAGCCGGTTGACGTCACCACGCACCACACGCTGCCAGACTTCATTATGAACCGCGGCGGTGTCTCCCTGCGTCCGGGCGACGGCGTTATCCACTCCTGGCTGAACCGTATGCTGCTGCCGGACACCGTCGGTACCGGCGGTGACTCCCATACCCGTTTCCCGATTGGTATCTCTTTCCCGGCGGGCTCAGGCCTGGTGGCGTTTGCCGCCGCGACTGGCGTGATGCCGCTGGATATGCCGGAATCCGTGCTGGTGCGTTTTAAAGGCAAAATGCAGCCGGGCATCACCCTGCGCGATCTGGTCCACGCCATTCCGCTGTACGCCATCAAACAGGGCCTGCTGACCGTTGAGAAGAAAGGCAAGAAAAACATCTTCTCTGGCCGCATCCTGGAAATCGAAGGTCTGCCGGATCTGAAAGTCGAGCAGGCGTTTGAGCTGACCGATGCTTCCGCCGAGCGTTCCGCTGCCGGTTGTACCATCAAGCTGAACAAAGAGCCGATTGTTGAATACCTGACCTCCAACATCGTCCTGCTGAAGTGGATGATCGCCGAAGGCTACGGCGACCGCCGTACGCTGGAACGTCGTATACAGGGCATGGAAAAATGGCTGGCGGACCCGCAGCTGCTGGAAGCCGATGCTGACGCAGAGTATGCGGCAGTGATCGACATCGATCTGGCGGAGATCAAAGAGCCAATCCTGTGTGCGCCGAACGATCCGGACGACGCGCGTCTGCTGTCTGACGTGCAGGGCGAGAAGATCGACGAAGTGTTCATCGGCTCCTGCATGACCAACATCGGTCACTTCCGCGCGGCTGGTAAGCTGCTGGATAACCATAAAGGCCAGTTGCCAACCCGCCTGTGGGTAGCGCCGCCAACCCGTATGGACGCCGCGCAGCTCACCGAAGAAGGTTACTACAGTGTGTTCGGTAAGAGCGGTGCGCGTATTGAGATCCCTGGTTGTTCCCTGTGTATGGGTAACCAGGCGCGTGTGGCTGACGGTGCGACGGTGGTCTCTACCTCTACCCGTAACTTCCCGAACCGTTTAGGTACCGGGGCGAACGTCTACCTGGCTTCTGCGGAGCTGGCGGCGGTGGCGGCGCTGATCGGCAAACTGCCGACGCCGGAAGAGTACCAGACCTTTGTGGCGCAGGTGGATAAGACGGCGGTGGATACTTACCGTTATCTGAACTTCGACCAGCTCTCTCAGTACACTGAGAAAGCGGACGGCGTGATTTTCCAGACTGCGGTGTAATTTGCCTGACGGCGTCAGGCTTACCATGCCTACGCCTCTTATTGCCCGGTGGCGGCTACGCTTACCGGGCCTACAACACCCATCGCAACTGCGGTGGGTTTTTATTTTCATTCCGCCTGCTGTTCCCGCTTTTTTTCTTCTCCGCTGCTGCGATAATGACTGTAAGGGCTTTGCAGAGGAAAACAATTATGGATTACGAATTTCTGCGCGACGTTACCGGAGGGGTAAAAGTACGAATGTCGATGGGCCACGAGGTGGTCGGTCACTGGTTTAATGAAGAGGTTAAAGACAACCTATCGCTACTGGATGAAGTAGAACAAGCCGCGCGTACGGTCAAAGGCAGCGAACGCTCCTGGCAACGAGCAGGGCATGAATACACGATCTGGATGGACGGCGAAGAGGTGATGATTCGCGCCAATCAGCTGGATTTTTCCGGCGATGAGATGGAAGAGGGGATGAGTTATTACGATGAAGAGAGTTTATCCCTGTGCGGCATGGAGGATTTTCTGCGGGTCGTCGCCGCGTATCGGGAATTCGTCAGTAAAGCCTGACCCTCTCTTCGTTATTGTCCCGCAACGCCAGTCGACGGACAGTTGGGGGCGTAGTGGAAACGAAATCACCACATATTCCAGCCGGGAGTATCCCGGCTTTTTTATTGCAGAATGATTTTTTGATTTTTATTAATCATTTTAAAACTGTGATCTGACGCGTTTGTGATCTTAATTTGATTGAATATAATCGTTATGATTTTATTCAATCACAACAAGCAACAGGCGGTAAGACCATGAACATCAAAAAAGCAATAGAGCGCGTACCCGGCGGCATGATGGTCGTACCGCTCGTTATTGGCGCAGTCATTAACACCTTCGCTCCACAGGCGCTTGATATCGGCGGTTTTACCACCGCCTTATTTAAAAACGGCGCGGCGCCGCTGATTGGCGCTTTTCTGCTGTGTATGGGAGCCGGTATCAGTGTGAAAGCCGCACCCCAGGCGCTATTGCAGGGCGGGACGATTACGCTCACTAAGTTGCTTGTCGCCATCGGGATTGGCCTGGGCGTGGAGCATCTTTTCGGCGCGGAGGGTATTTTTGGCCTGAGCGGCGTGGCGATTATCGCGGCGATGAGCAATTCGAATGGCGGACTTTATGCTGCGCTGGTAGGTGAGTTCGGCAATGAGCGCGACGTCGGCGCTATCTCTATTTTGTCTCTTAATGATGGTCCTTTCTTTACGATGATTGCGCTGGGCGCGGCAGGGATGGCGAACATTCCCATTATGGCGCTGGTGGCGGTGCTGGTTCCGCTGGTTGTCGGCATGATCCTCGGCAATCTTGATCCTCATATGCGCGATTTTTTGACCAAAGGCGGCCCGCTGCTCATTCCTTTCTTTGCTTTTGCGCTGGGGGCGGGCATCAACCTGGAAATGTTACTGCAAGGCGGACTTGCCGGAATTCTGCTCGGCGTGCTGACAACGTTTGTTGGCGGTTTCTTTAATATCCGCGCAGATCGTCTGGTTGGCGGAACTGGCATTGCCGGGGCGGCGGCCTCCAGCACCGCGGGTAATGCCGTTGCGACGCCGCTGGCTATTGCGCAGGCCGACCCTTCGCTCGCCGAGGTGGCCGCTGCTGCCGCTCCGCTGATTGCCGCCTCGGTGATCACCACGGCAATCCTGACGCCAGTGTTGACCTCCTGGGTTGCGAAAAAACAGGCGCGTCAGGCTTCTTTGGAGAAAAACGCATGAAAATGATAGTCATCGCCGACGATTTTACCGGATCGAATGATACCGGCGTCCAGTTGGCGAAGAAGGGGGCGAGAACGGAAGTCATGTTGAGCGCGTCGCAAAAACCGTCCCGCCGCGCCGATGTGTTAGTCATTAACACCGAAAGCCGGGCGATGCCCGCAGATCAGGCGGCATCTGCCGTTTATGCCGCGCTTTCCCCGTGGTGTGAGACATCGCCAGCGCCGCTGGTGTACAAAAAAATCGACTCTACATTTCGCGGCAATATCGGAGCCGAAGTGACGGCGGCTATGCGCGCCAGTCAGCGAAAACTGGCCGTTATCGCCGCCGCGATCCCTGCGGCTGGACGCACGACGCTTGAAGGAAAATGTCTGGTTAATGGCGTCCCGCTACTGGAAACCGAATTTGCCAGCGATCCGAAAACGCCCATTGTCTCTTCCCGTATTGCCGAGATAGTGGCGTTGCAAAGTGAGATCCCTGTGTATGAAGTCTTTTTGCAGGATGTTCGACGCGGTGGGTTAAGCGCCTTACTTACGGCTTATGCGGCTGAGGGCGAAGGGATTATCGTCGTGGATGCGGTGGAAGAGCGGGACCTGACGTTGATTGCGCAAGCGGCGTGCGAACAACCGTCGATGCCGCTGCTCGTCGGCGCAGCGGGTCTGGCGAATGCGTTGCCGGTTGAACTTTTTATGCAAGACCGGCAGCGGCTGCCGGTGCTGGTGGTGGCCGGTTCGATGAGCGAAGCCACGCGACGTCAGGTGGATAATGCGCTGTGCCGGGGACGTGCGGAGGTCGTGGATATCGAT
Source organism: Salmonella sp. NW645 (assembly GCF_051703725.1). Classification (NCBI taxonomy): domain Bacteria; kingdom Pseudomonadati; phylum Pseudomonadota; class Gammaproteobacteria; order Enterobacterales; family Enterobacteriaceae; genus Salmonella; species Salmonella sp. NW645. The sequence goes on from NZ_JAMMKR010000002.1 coordinate 614,482, forward strand.
GCCGCGCGCATGGTGTCGGATAGCGCGGAGCAGGAAATCGCGTCTGTCGTAGAGCAGGCCTGCGCGCTGTTAAGTCAGCATCGACATACGATTTTACGCACCAGCCGTCGCGCAGAAGATCGACAGTTAATCGACGCGTTGTGCGAAAAATCCGCGATGAGCCGTCAGCAATTGGGCGAGCGACTGAGCCAGCGGCTTGGCGTCGTCACGTTAAACATTATCGGGCAGGCGCGGATTGGCGGGTTGTTTCTGACCGGCGGCGATATCGCTACCGCCGTCGCCGGCGCGCTTGGCGCTGAAGGTTATCGCATTCAGAGCGAGGTGGCGCCCTGTATTCCCTGTGGAACGTTTGTAAACAGCGAAATTGACGATCTGCCGGTCATTACCAAAGCGGGCGGATTCGGTTCAGACAGTACGTTGTGTGACGCGCTTTATTATATTGAGGAGATGTATTGTGGAGACTAAAACCGTTGCCATTACCATGGGCGATCCAGCGGGCATTGGGCCGGAAATTATTGTTAAAGCGCTAAGCGAAGACGGTCTCAACGGCGCGCCGCTGGTGGTTATTGGATGCCTCGCAACGTTGAAACGTTTACAGGCGAAGGGCATCACGCCGAACGTCGAGTTACGGGCCATTGAACGGGTTGCCGAAGCGCGTTTTGCGCCCGGCATCATTCATGTGATTGATGAGCCGCTGGCGCAGCCGGAGGCGCTGGAGGCCGGGAAAGTTCAGGCGCAGGCGGGGGATTTAGCGTATCGCTGCGTGAAGCGCGCCACCGAGTTAGCGTTACGGGGCGACGTACAGGCTATCGCTACCGCGCCGCTGAATAAAGAGGCGCTGCACCTGGCAGGGCACAACTATCCGGGCCATACCGAGCTGCTCGCGACCCTGACCCATAGCCGCGATTACGCGATGGTACTTTACACTGATAAACTAAAAGTGATTCACGTTTCAACGCATATCGCGCTGCGAAAATTCCTTGATACGTTAAGTACCACGCGTGTCGAAACGGTGATTGGTATTGCTGATACTTTCCTCAAGCGTGTGGGTTACGTTAAACCGCGTATCGCCGTGGCAGGCGTGAATCCTCATGCGGGCGAGAATGGCCTGTTTGGCGATGAAGAGACGCGTATCCTGACGCCAGCCATTACCGATGCCCGCGCAAAAGGTATGGACGTTTATGGGCCATGCCCGCCGGATACTGTATTTCTCCAGGCTTATGAGGGGCAGTATGATATGGTGGTGGCGATGTATCATGACCAGGGGCATATCCCGTTGAAATTGCTTGGATTTTATGATGGTGTGAATATCACCGCGGGGCTGCCATTTATTCGGACCTCTGCCGATCATGGCACCGCATTTGATATCGCCTGGACGGGAAAAGCAAAATCTGAGAGCATGGCCGTATCGATCAAACTGGCAATGCAACTGGCATAATTCCCTGTTATGAAAGGACAACACCGTCTGGATCTCATTGTGGCGTATCTGAAAAACCATACGCTGGTTACGGTAGAACAGCTGGTTGAGGCGGTTGACGCATCACCAGCCACTATCCGTCGCGATTTGATCAAGCTGGATGAGCAGGGCGTGATCAGCCGTAGTCATGGCGGCGTGGCGCTGCGGCGTTTTGAACCCGCCCAGCCCACCACCAATGAAAAACAACTGCGATCGCCCGCTGAAAAACGGGCGATCGCACGCGTTGCCGCATCGCTGGTGAATGCTGGCGATGCCGTCGTGCTGGATGCCGGTACGACAATGATGGAGCTGGCGAAATGCTTAACCCATCTTCCGCTGCGGGTCATCACCGTCGATCTGCATATTGCGCTGTTTTTAGCTGAGTTCCGGCAAATTGAAGTGACGATTGTCGGCGGTCGTATCGATGACAGCAGTCAGTCCTGTATCGGTGAGCATGGGCGTAAGCTGTTGCGCAGCGTTTATCCGAACATCGCGTTTATGAGCTGTAATTCATGGGGGGTAAAAACGGGCGTGACGACCCCAACGGAAGATAAGGCCGGGCTCAAACAGGAGATTATTGCTAATGCGCAGCGCAAAGTGTTGCTGGCGGACAGCAGTAAGTATGGCGTGCATTCGCTCTTTAATGTGGTGCCGCTTGAGCGCTTTAATGATGTGATTACCGACGTCAATCTGCCGCCGTCAGCGCAGGTTGAACTGAAAGGGCGCGCTTTTGCGCTAACGCTGGTGCAGCCGGAGTGACAGCGCCGTCAGGCGCTGCCAGTGGTGAATCAGACCGCAGAAATATTGCGGCCGTAGTAAATCTCGCGCATCTCTTTCCACAGCGCGGCGGTGATCTCCTGGCGTTCGGTTTCAGTGAGATCTTCCGGTTTGGTGTGAAACATGTAGTGCTTAAGATCGAACTCTTTAAGCAGCATCTTGGTATGGAAAATATTTTCCTGATACACGTTTACATCCACCATGTCATACAGCGACTTCATATCTTCCGACATAAAATTCTGAATAGAATTAATCTCATGATCGATAAAGTGCTTCATACCGTTGACGTCGCGCGTAAAGCCGCGCACGCGGTAATCGATGGTAACAATATCAGACTCTAGCTGGTGGATCAGGTAATTGAGCGCTTTTAGCGGTGAAATCACCCCGCAGGTTGACACTTCGATGTCGGCGCGAAAGGTGCAAAGCCCGCCTTCCGGATGGCTTTCCGGATAGGTATGCACACAGATATGGCTCTTATCGAGGTGCGCTACCACGGTTTCCGGCAGCGGGCCGGGATGTTCGGTTTGGTCGATAAGTTTCGGGTCGATCGGCTCTTCGCTCACCAGAATCGTGACGCTGGCACCCTGCGGTTCATAATCCTGACGGGCGATGTTCAGGATGTTCGCGCCGATAATGGAGCAGGTCTCCGACAGGATCTCGGTCAGTCGGTTGGCGTTATAGAGTTCATCGATATAGGCGATATAGCCATCGCGCTCTTCTGCGGTTTTGGCGTAGCAGATATCGTAAATACAAAAACTCAGGCTTTTCGTCAGATTGTTAAAGCCATGCAGTTTCAGCTTTTTCAATTTTTATCACCTCCTTAACGTCACTGTGCGGACAGTGCGTCATGTAGATATTGCGGTAGCGCAAATGCAGCGGCATGAATAGCCGGGTTGTAATAGCGACATTTGAGGCCGGCGGCATGAAAACGCGCCTGAATAATTTCGCTCGACAGGTGACGAAGAGCGTCGTTGTCCGTCGCCCAGGCGAAGGTCATAATGCCGCCGTAATAGGTCGGAATCGCCGCCTGGTAGAAGCCGACATCGCTGAAGTAATGACTCAGCTTGCGGTGGCTATCGAGCGCTTCATCCTGTTGCAGGAAGCACACGCCGTTCTGGGCGACAAAAATGCCGCCCGGATTCAGGCAACGCTTACAGCCTTCATAAAAGGCGGAGGTAAACAGGCTTTCGCCGGGGCCTATCGGATCGGTACAGTCGGAAATGATCACATCAAAGGCCTGATGGGTCTGATTGACGAAATTCACGCCGTCGTCGATTACCAGCGTAAAGCGCGGATCGTCGTAGCTGCCGGCATTGTGGTTGGGTAAATACTGGCGGCAAAACGAGACTACGCCAGCGTCGATCTCCACCATGGTGATGGTTTCGACGTTTTTATGCCGGGTAACTTCACGTAGCATTGCGCCGTCGCCGCCGCCGATAATCAGAACGTGTTTCGCATGACCGTGCGCCAGCAGCGGGACGTGGGTCATCATTTCATGATAAATAAACTCGTCGCGTTCGGTGGTCTGTACCACGCCGTCCAGCGCCATCACGCGGCCAAAAGCGGCGTTTTCAAAGATGATTAAATCCTGGTGATCGGTTTTTTCATGATACAGAACGTTGTCTACGGCAAAGTACTGACCAAACTGGTCGTGTAGCGTTTCATGCCACATCGTATTTTCGGCCATTGGCTGATACCTCCATTGTTAACACCCGTAAAAAAAGGGCGCAACATCATAGCTAACAATGACCGTGGATGCACGGTCATTATTTCAGCAATAGGATCGCGGAGGATTATTTAACGTAGGCTAACAGGCTCAGAGAATCACGGGCCAGAGCTTTGCATTTTTTAGCGACCGGAATACCGATGCCGCTAAGATCGCGGTAGCTGTCTTCGCCCAACGATTTCATATCGAAGGTGTCGTAGTTACTCAGGTCCCACTGATTTTGCTGGGCAAAAAAGACCAGCGCACGGCGAATCTGACTGTTGGGTAAATTTTGGTAACCACAGTCATTTTTCAGAAAAACGAAAACCGCCGTTAAATCGGCCATATCTTCGGCTTCGGATTCAGTAAGCGCATAGCTATTTGCGCATAAGGCCATCAGGCTGCCAAACAACACGGGTCTGAAAAACGTCTTCATTGCTTCTACCACGGCATCAGGGAAAGTCAACGTTAGCATACTGAGAACGTAGCGACGACTTTTATTATCAGGATTGGTCGCGGCGTTTTCATTCTTATTGTATTGCTGTCAGGAATGGTAAAGACGTGTTGCTGGCTTGACCTTCCCGTTAGGGCAGGGTCTAAGCTTAGACACCCGCCTGTTCATTATAAGGAAATGATTATGTTACGCCGTGATTTCTTAAAATATTCAGTGGCGCTGGGGGTTGCATCAGCGCTGCCGCTGTGGAGCCGCGCCGCTTTTGCCGCCGAACGTCCCGCGTTGCCTATTCCTGACCTGTTAACGGCAGATGCGAGCAACCGTATGCAGTTAATTGTTAAAGCCGGACAGTCGACATTCGCCGGTAAGAACGCGACAACCTGGGGCTACAACGGTAATTTGCTGGGGCCAGCGGTACAGCTTCACAAAGGAAAAAGTGTGACCGTTGATATCCATAACCAACTGGCCGAAGACACGACGCTTCACTGGCATGGTCTGGAGATTCCGGGCATCGTCGACGGCGGCCCGCAGGGGATTATTCCCGCAGGCGGAACCCGCACGGTGACGTTTACACCGGAGCAACGCGCCGCGACCTGCTGGATTCATCCGCATAAACACGGCAAAACCGGGCGCCAGGTGGCGATGGGCCTTGCTGGACTGGTGCTGATTGAAGATGACGAGATTCGCAAATTGCGCCTGCCGAAACAGTGGGGCATCGATGATGTGCCGGTGATCATTCAGGACAAACGCTTCTCCGCCGATGGTCAGATTGATTATCAACTGGATATTATGACCGCCGCCGTCGGCTGGTTTGGCGATACGCTGCTGACCAATGGCGCTATCTATCCGCAGCATTCCGCGCCGAAAGGCTGGCTACGTCTGCGCTTGCTAAATGGCTGTAATGCGCGTTCGCTGAATATCGCCGCCAGCGATAATCGTCCGCTTTATGTGATCGCCAGCGACGGCGGCCTGCTGGCGGAGCCGGTGAAAGTCACCGAACTGCCGTTATTAATGGGCGAGCGTTTTGAAGTGCTGGTGGATATCAGCGACGGGAAAGCCTTTGATCTGGTGACGCTGCCGGTCAGCCAGATGGGAATGGCGATCGCTCCGTTTGATAAACCGCATCCGGTGATGCGTATCCAGCCGCTGCGGATTACCGCCTCCGGTACGCTGCCGGATACGTTGACGACGATGCCTGCGTTGCCGTCGCTGGAAGGGCTAACGGTGCGCAACCTGAAACTGTCGATGGACCCGCGTCTTGATATGATGGGGATGCAAATGCTGATGAAGAAATATGGCGCTCAGGCGATGAGCGGTATGGATCATGACAGCATGAACGCGCATATGCAGGGCGGCAATATGGGGCATGGCGAGATGGATCATGGCAACATGGATCACAGCGGGATGAATCATGGCGCGATGGGCAATATGAATCACGGCGGAAAATTCGACTTCCATAACGCTAACTTTATCAACGGCCAGGTCTTCGATATGAACAAACCGATGTTCGCGGCGCAAAAAGGCCGACATGAACGTTGGGTGATTTCCGGCGTGGGCGACATGATGCTGCATCCTTTCCATATTCACGGCACGCAGTTCCGTATTCTGTCAGAGAACGGCAAAGCGCCAGCGGCGCACAGAACGGGCTGGAAGGATACGGTACGCGTTGAGGGCGGTATCAGTGAAGTGCTGGTCAAGTTCGATCACGACGCGCCGAAGGAACATGCCTATATGGCGCACTGTCATCTGTTAGAACATGAAGATACGGGAATGATGTTAGGATTTACGGTCTAATCGCTGTCTCCGACGCAGGCCGGGTAAGGAGAAGCCGCCACCCGGCACAATGCCCGGCATACGCCGGGCATTAATGGTTATTTCGCGTCGTCAGGCAAAGCATAGGCGACGATATAGTCGCCCATCTTCGTACCAAACGAACCGTGGCCTCCGGCAGAAACGACCACATACTGCTTACCGTTTACCTCATAGGTCATCGGCGTTGCCTGGCCTCCGGCGGGTAAACGTCCCTGCCACAGTTTTTCTCCGTTGCTCATGTTATAAGCGCGCAGGTAGTTGTCGGCGGTCGCGGCGATAAACAGCACGTTACCGGCGGTTGAGATTGGCCCGCCGAGCATGGGCATCCCCATGTTGAACGGCACCGGAACCGGCATCGGGAACGGCATACTGTCGCGCGGCGTCCCTATACGTTTCTTCCATACGATTTCATTGGTCTTCAGATCCAACGCGGAAATATAGCCCCAGGCCGGTTGTTTACACGGCAGGCCAAACGGCGAAAGGAACGGATTCAGCGTGACGCCGAATGGTACGCCGTACTGTGGCTGAATACCTGCTTCTGTACCGGTACCTTTCGCGTCTTTCGGCGGCTCCATCGGATTACCCGGGCCGCGTGGGATCAGCTTCGAGACAAACGGCAGCGCCATCGGGTTAGCGATAGCGACCTGACGGTCTGGATCGACGGAAATACCGCCCCATTCAAACATCCCCAGGTTGCCAGGGAATACCAATGTCCCCTGCTCGGACGGTGGAGTGAAGATACCTTCATAGCGCAACTGGTGGAACATAACGCGGCACACCAGTTGGTCGAACATGGTCGCGCCCCACATATCCGCGCCGGAGAGATCTTTTTTCGGGCGGAAGGTTAAATCAGAGAACGGCTGAGTTTTGGCGACGTAATCGCCTTTTGCCGCGCCCTGTGGGACCGGTTTTTCCGGAGCGGGTACGACCAGCTCGCCATTACGTCTGTCGAGCACAAAGATATTACCGGTTTTCGCTGGCGCATAGATAACCGGAACGGTGGTACCGTTAACGGTGATATCCGCCAGCGTCGGCTGTGCCGGCAGGTCCATATCCCACAGATCGTGATGGACGGTCTGATAACTCCAGGCCAGTTTCCCGGTGGTGGCATTCAGCGCCAGGATGGAGCTGGCATAACGTTCCTGCTCCGGCGTGCGGTTACCGCCCCAGATATCCGGCGTGGTCACGCCCATCGGCAGATAGACCAGATCCAGTTTCGCATCATAGGCGGCAGGCGCCCAGGAGTTCGGCGAGTTAAAGGTAAAAGCGTGCTCATCGGCTGGAATCGCGTTCGGATCTTTCGCCCCCGGATCGAAGGCCCACAGTAGCTTACCGGTATTAACGTCAAAACCACGGATAACGCCGGACGTTTCGCGGGTAGAGAAGTTATCCGTGACCGAACCGGCAATGACGATCGTTTTATCGGTGATAATCGGCGGCGACGTCGGTTCATACAGTCCCGGCGTGGTGTCCGGCATATTGGTTTGCAGATTCAGGACGCCTTTATTGGCGAAGGTTTCACACAGCTTGCCGGTTTCGGCATTCACCGCGAAAAGGCGACCGTCATTGACCGGGAGGATAATGCGGCGCGGACAGTCGGCGATGACCTCCGGCGAGGCGGTATCCGCTTTGGCCTCATGATAAGAGACGCCGCGGCAGGTCACATGCTGGAAAGACGAATCGGTCTTCAACTGAGGATCAAAATGCCACTTCTCTTTACCGCTGGCGGCGTCCAGCGCGAACAGACGCTGGTGAGCTGTACACAGATAAAGCGTATCGCCGACTTTAATCGGGGTCACTTCGTTGGTGATTTCGCCCGGATCGTTGGGTTGTTTCAGATCGCCGGTGCGGAAGACCCACGCTTCTTTCAGTTGGTGAACGTTATCCGCAGTGATCTGTTTCAGCGGCGAATAGCGTTGGCCTTCCTGATTACGTCCATAGGCCGGCCAGTCTTCGTCGGCGATCGACGAGCTTGTTGCGGCGGGCGTGGCGTCGGCGCGAAGCGTACCGTTGATCTCCTGCGGGTCGTTGAAGCCAGCCCAGGTCAGAATGCCGCCGCTAATCAGCAGCGCCACGACCAGCGCCGCCACTGCACCGCTGGAAGGAACCACCAGACGATGCCAGACAAACGGCAATATTAGCCAGATGCCGAAAAACACCAGGATATCGCTACGCGGCGTGAGCGCCCAGAAGTCGAACCCGACTTCCCATACGCCCCAAATCATTGTCGCCAGCAGCAAGGCGGCATACAGCCACAGCGCGGCACGTTTACTGCGCCATAGCAATCCGGCCACAACCAGCATCACGAGGCCCGCGATGGGGTAGTACCAGGAACCGCCAATAGCAACCAGCCAGACACCTCCGATAAGAAGATACAGCCCACAAAGCGCTGCAAAGAGGGCCGTCAGCGTCACGAGTAATCGTGGCGATCGTGCGTTATTTTCTGCCATAAAAAGACACCATCCCAAATTGTTAATTTTTTAGTAGCAATTAAGTATAGGAATTAACATGTGTGATCGTAATCACAAAATGAGCTTTCTTATCAAATGCCGCGAATGAATACGTTTGCTGTTATACTGCGTGCCTTGCGCGTCAATGCGGCGTTATTAGTCACCGGCATTGAGTGATTTGTTTTTAAATCATATGGTTATAAATATGAAACATACTGTTGAAGTCATGATCCCCGAAGCGGAGATCAAAGCACGTATTGCCGAGCTGGGTCGTCAGATTACCGAACGTTATAAAGACAGCGGCAGTGAAATGGTGCTGGTAGGTCTGTTGCGTGGCTCATTTATGTTTATGGCGGACCTGTGCCGTGAAGTCCAGGTTCCTCATGAAGTCGATTTTATGACCGCCTCCAGTTATGGTAGCGGCATGTCCACCACCCGCGACGTGAAAATCCTCAAAGATCTGGATGAGGATATTCGCGGTAAAGACGTGCTGATTGTCGAAGACATTATTGATTCCGGTAATACGCTGTCGAAGGTCCGTGAAATCCTGGGCCTGCGCGAGCCGAAATCGCTGGCGATTTGTACGCTGCTGGATAAACCGTCTCGTCGCGAAGTGGACGTGCCGGTTGAGTTCGTTGGCTTTTCGATTCCGGACGAATTCGTAGTCGGTTACGGTATCGACTACGCCCAGCGTTATCGCCATCTACCGTATGTTGGTAAAGTGGTGCTGCTGGACGAGTAAGAGCAGAAATGCCGGATGGCGTCGCTAAAGCGACTTATCCGGCCTATAGCTAATGGCTTATTGGTGGGGAATGTATTTCAGACTTAGGGCGGAGATACCCTTATGATAGCCGTTCTCCAGCGTTTTTTTGTTGGTGGCGGTGACGTCAAGATCGCGCAGCAGGCCATCATTGATACTGTACGCCCAGCCGTGAATGGTCACATTCTGCCCGCGTTTCCACGCTGACTGCATAATGGTGGAATGCCCCAGGTTATAGACCTGCTCCATGACGTTCAATTCATAGAGCGCGTCCAGACGTTGCTCTTCGGGCATTTTTCCCAACAGCGAGCTATGTTTAAGCCAGATGTCGCGGATATGCAGCAACCAGTTATTAATCAAGCCCAGCTCAGGGTTTTCTACCGCAGCCTTGATACCGCCGCAACCGGAGTGGCCGCAAATGATAATATGCTCAACTTCCAGAACATCTACCGCATACTGAACCACGGAGAGACAGTTCAGATCGGTGTGAATAACCAGGTTAGCCACATTACGGTGAACAAACAATTCGCCCGGTTCAAGCCCGGTTAAACGCTCTGCGGGAACGCGGCTGTCGGAACATCCAATCCATAGAAAGCGCGGTTTTTGCGCTTGCGCCAGTTTCTCAAAAAATCCGGGGTCCTCTTCCACCAGCATTTTTGACCATAGTGCATTGTTGCTGATGAGTGTATCTATGTCTTTCATGGAAGTTAACGACCTGTAACCAAATAAGTGCGTTGGGCTAATATAGGGCAACTCCGTAGTTATTTAAACCATATATAAAGTGTAAGAACGTAAAGTAAGTGAGAATTTATGACCATTGCGCTGGAACTTCAACAACTTAAAAAAACCTATCCCGGCGGCGTTCAGGCGCTGCGCGGCATAGATTTGCAGGTCGAAGCGGGGGATTTTTACGCGCTTCTGGGGCCAAATGGAGCAGGGAAATCGACCACCATCGGTATTATCAGCTCATTGGTTAATAAAACGTCCGGGCGCGTTAATGTTTTTGGTTACGACCTGGAAAAAGACGTGGTTAACGCTAAGCGACAGCTTGGACTGGTGCCACAGGAGTTTAACTTTAACCCGTTTGAAACGGTGCAACAGATCGTAGTGAATCAGGCCGGTTATTACGGCGTGGAACATAAAGAGGCGGTTTTACGTAGCGAAAAGTATTTAAAACAGCTCGATCTGTGGGAAAAACGTCATGAACGCGCGCGGATGCTCTCCGGTGGGATGAAACGCCGCCTGATGATCGCCCGCGCATTGATGCATGAGCCTAAGCTATTGATTCTCGATGAGCCGACGGCGGGCGTCGATATCGAATTGCGTCGCTCGATGTGGGGATTCCTGAAAGACTTAAACGCCAAAGGCACCACGATTATTCTCACCACCCACTATCTGGAAGAGGCGGAAATGCTGTGCCGCAATATCGGTATTATTCAGCACGGCGAGCTGGTGGAAAATACCTCCATGAAAAATCTGCTTTCAAAGCTGAAATCGGAGACGTTTATTCTGGATTTAGCGCCAAAAAGCCCGCTGCCTAAGCTTGCGGGTTATCAATATCGTCTGGTGGATACCTCGACTCTGGAGGTTGAAGTGTTGCGCGAGCAGGGGGTTAACAGCGTTTTTAGCCAACTGAGCGAGCAGGGGGTTCAGGTATTAAGTATGCGTAATAAAGCCAACCGTCTGGAAGAACTGTTTGTGTCGCTGGTGCATGAAAAACAAGGAGATCGCGCATGATGCAGCTTTACTGGGTTGCCCTTAAAAGCATCTGGGCGAAAGAGATCCACCGCTTTATGCGGATCTGGGTGCAAACGCTAGTGCCGCCTGTCATCACGATGACGCTCTATTTTATTATTTTCGGTAACCTGATCGGTTCGCGCATCGGCGAAATGCATGGTTTTAGCTATATGCAATTTATTGTGCCGGGCCTGATTATGATGGCGGTTATTACTAACTCCTACGCGAATGTCGCGTCGTCATTTTTTAGCGCCAAGTTTCAGCGCAATATTGAGGAACTGCTGGTCGCGCCGGTACCAACGCACGTGATTATCGCCGGATTTGTCGGCGGCGGCGTGGCGCGCGGGCTGTGCGTGGGGATTCTGGTGACGGCGATTTCGCTCTTTTTTGTGCCTTTCCAGGTGCATTCCTGGGTATTTGTCGCGCTAACGCTGATTCTGACCGCGATTCTGTTCTCGCTGGCCGGACTGCTGAACGCCGTGTTTGCGAAAACCTTTGACGATATCAGCCTGATCCCGACCTTTGTGCTGACGCCGCTGACCTACCTCGGCGGGGTATTTTACTCGCTGACGCTGCTGCCGCCGTTCTGGCAAGGGTTGTCGCACCTGAACCCGATCGTCTACATGATCAGCGGCTTCCGTTATGGTTTCCTGGGTATCCATGATGTGCCGCTGGTGACGACGTTTGGTGTACTGGTGATCTTTATCGCCGCTTTCTACCTGCTGTGCTGGTCGCTGATCCAGCGTGGGCGCGGTTTGCGCAGTTAAGTGTTGACAGGGGAGATGGGGCGTTGGGTTGCACTTCGCTTCACCCCATCTACGGGGCCGTAATATCAATGGGTTACGGGTCTGTAGGGGGAGGCTTGCTGAAACCCAACGCTTCTCTCAGCGAATCTGAATCTCCAGCGTGGCGGTAGCCTGGTATTCTCCGGTGTGGGGAACATGTCCGGTGGTATTGACCGGCGCGGCGGTGAACTCGGTGCTGCCTCTACCGTCGGCGTAATCTTCAATCGGCAATTCGGCGCTGCCGCCGGGAACGATGGTCTTATCGTATTTATCGGAAATCCGTATCCCTAAATTCTCATTGTCGGTTTTCAGGTATTCCGGGTTGTGCGGATCGGTTTCTCCATTCAATGACATTGACAGGTTGGTGCCGTCCGCCACGTTGCTACAGGTAAAGTTTACCTGAGTGGTGACGTGCGAGTTCTGCGGACTGTCGCCGAGGTGACGAATATCTTTGCCCTCAATATCCGGCAGCCTGACCTCGATAACCTGCCCGGCGTTGATGGAACAGGACTGCGGCACGGTAATGGTCCCGGACATGGTGACGTGCGCGATAGGGGGAATGGAGGGGGGAATATTATCTCCACTGCTGCCCGGCGTTTTTGATAAATAGAGATTCATGATCGTTGTTTGCGGGATCGAGATTTCTCCGACCAAAGGATGAGTAATATAAATCCTTACCGTGCCTTTATTACCCGCCGTCATTGATTTCATTTCTGCATCGCCACAGCCGCCTGCGGAGGCATCATTATTGCTGATTGAGGAAAACGGGACGGGAATATATTCGCCAAGCTTCCCGGCTATATACGCTTCGGTACCAATTTCCAGTTTGCCTGTCACGAGGACATAGTAATCCATATGTCCGTAGTATCGCGTCTCGCTGTGCGTGCCTTTCTGCGTCAGATCGCCGGTGGTCGCGGTGAAATAGTTGTACCCGCGATAATCACTGTTATCGCAGTCGCATTTAGCCGAATATTCTCCGCCTGCTGACCAGTGCTCTTCAACGATGGTTCCCGTCTGGTTCCCATCCGTATCGGTAATGGTTTGATTAAAACTAAAAGGAAAATCATGCGTGCCGCTGGTTGGTTGACACCAGCCGCTTCCGTTGCCCATCGTTCCGTCTGCCAGCGCATGGCCTGAAAATAGCGACAACGCCAGCAGCATCCATAAATTCTTCATTGTGTTCCTCACTGGCAGACGGCGTTCGCCATCACTATGCCGTTCATATTTTTGCTGATATCCAGACGGTAATCCGCGCGGCAAGAGGCGCTTCCCCAGTTCACCAGGAGCAGGCCCTCTTCCGGCAGGCCGCTGAGGAAGACCTGGCCTTTATCGCCGACGATACTGGCCAGGTTCGCATCCTGCCCATCGACGCTTGCCGTCGCGCCAAAGGGCACGGGCTCGCCATTGCTACGCGTCAGCGTTAACAGCACGCGATAGCCCTTATGCGTGTCATACGCCGCGCGCACCACCGCATTACGTGTCGGGTAGACAGTCTGGTTGTTGAGCGGAATATCCACGTTGTCGGCAAACGTGCTGCTGTCGAGCGAGATATCGTAGCGATAATACGGCGTGACGTTGGGGATCACCGTATAACCCCGGAAGTCGGTGGCGACGCCGGTCTGGTTTTCAACCGAAACGCCGCTGGCGCCGGGCGCTTTAATTAAAATCGCCGCGCCGGTAATCGGCTGGCTCAGGGTAATACCGTTTTCGTGCGCCAGAATGCCGCCGCTGATGCCGTAGCTGACCTGTTGGCTATCTGGCGACTGATTGTAACCGGCGTTGAGGTTGGCATAAGTGCCTTTATAGCTGGCGTTTACCCCGCCGGAATCACCGTCTTGTGTGCTGTGGCTTTGCTGTAACGACCAGTTCAGGTTTCTGTCACGCAGCGCAGTGCCGCTAAGGGTGGTGCTGTTCACCGTGGCATCGTGCTTACGCGTGTTCAGCATATAGCTGGCGTATAGCCTGGAATCGAACACCGTAAACGGAACGTGCAGCGACAGCGTGAACAGCCGATCGTTCTGGTTATAACGATCGTCGTCGTTGTCATCATCGTCATTGTCCGAACGGTACTGGTAGGTGTTTTTGTTATAGCTGTAGCTCAGCGTATAGCTCACCGGACCCCAGCTATTGTTGTAGCTGGCGCTCAGGGATTCCATCTGCTGCGCGCTGTGCCAGTAATCTTCTTTGACCCAACTTAGCGTTAAGGAACCGAGCGTATTGCTAATTTGCTGGTTGACCGAGGCTTCGAAACGATTATGGCGCTTGCCGTAGTTATCATAAAAATCGTCGTCCGGGTTGATCACCTCGCTCAGCGAATTGTAGTTTTCGCTGGCGTAACGATAGCCGGCCAGCGAAAACGTGGTGCCCGTGCTGACGACGCCCTTGCTGTAGCGGACGCGCCAGGATTGCCCGGCTTCTTTGCGGCCATCGTCAAATTTGGCGTGCGACCAGATACCGTCCAGGGAAATGGCCCCCAGCATCTGCATATTTTGCCCGACGCCGAAGGCGACGGACTGGTATTTATCGCCGGCAATCTGGCTGCCGCCGTACAGCGTGATACCCCACGGCAGGCCGTACAGCAGGGTCGCCTGGCCGAAGTCGTCCAGCGTGTGGTTGTCGTAATCACGATATTTACCCACGGTCACGCTGTATTTTGCCCGTCCGGTGCGCTGCAGAATCGGCAGCGAAGAGTAGGGCACGATAAAATGCTGTTCGCTACCGTCGGCTTCTTTTACCGTCACGTCGTAGTCGCCGTTGCTGCCGGTGGGAAACATATCGTTGATTTCAAATTCGCCCGGCGAAACGGCAGTTTGATAGGCGATATAACCGTTTTGCCGCACGATAACCTGCGCGTTTGAACGGGCGATGCCGCGAATCGTCGGGGCGTAACCACGCTGGCTGTTGGGCTGCATTTGATCGTCAGAGGTGAGCTGGAGGCCGCGAAAAGGTACGCTGTCGAACACGTCGGATGGCGTATTGCTGTCTCCGGCGGTGAACTGGCTTTTCAGCGCGATAATGTCGCGCTGTAAATAGTTATAAACGCTGTTCCAGCTACCGCTCTCGCCGTTATTTGCGCTCCAGTTACTGTAGTTGCGAAAACGCCACGGCCCGAGGTTAAAACCCGGCTGGAGAGCGAGATACTTCGATTCCGCATCGTCGGAATCCTCACTGGAACCGTACTCTTTATAGCCGCTGAAACTGTAGTTCAGCATTAGCGCGGTAATTCCCTCCTGCCACTTTTCCGGCGGCACGTAGCCGCGCGCGTTGTTGGCGATGTAGAGTTGAGGGATGCTTATCGATAATGCCTGTTGCTGAAAATCAAACTGCTGGCTGGCACCGGGGATAGCGCTGAGATCGACGCAGCTTTTTTCACTCTCCAGCGTTGGAAAAAGGTCGGTTTTGACGCCGTTATCTTTTAGTTCCTGAAGCCGTAAACAGCCCTGTAATGCCTGTTGACCGTCACTGAGCGTCGTGAGTTGAAAATCAACGTTTCGCGCGCCGATTTCTGTTTTGTTGATAATGATAGTGACGTAATAGGTGCCAGGAAGTTGGCTTTTGTCGTTATCAAATGTCGACAGATCGACGCTTGTGCGATTCGCCTGCCCATGGTGTTCAATAAATGCCGGATTGAAATAGTCGCGCGCCCATGCAACATGTGCGAACGTGCTGCCCAGCGCGATACACACAGCGCAGCGCGATAAATAAAATCCCCTGTGTTGCCCTTTGCGCATCGGCACTCTCATCCCTGTCACTCTTCTCAAGGCGTTTGTTTATGTTCGGGGCCAGTACCGCCAAAATCGTTGATGATAGACCAGGCGATCGGGCCGCTGGCGGCGGCAGGCAGCGTGTACTGCGCGTTGCCGAAAGGCGCCACATAGCGCGGGGCTTTTACTTTTTGACTGCCAACGGAAAGGGTGGCGAAGTTTATATAATAGGGCGTGGGGTTCTTCACGGTGAGCGTGCGACCCTGACGCGACCACGTTAACCGATCGGCAACCTCTTCTGGCTTTTGGGTTAACGCTTTTGGCCGGTAAATCAGCTTAAATTCCGCTTTAACGGCCAGCATGAGCGTATTGTGCTTATTGTCCGGATTGCTGCTGGGAATCGATTTAATATCCAGCCAGTACAGCGACTCGCGATCTTCCGGCAAATTGCCGCCGGTACGGATAATTCGCAGTACGTTCTTTTGCCCGCCATTAAGGCGAAAAAGCGGCGGGGTGACCATAAACGGCGCATCGCCGCTCGCCCCGGTTTCGCTGATCGATTGCGCCCAGGACTGAATTAAATAGGGAACGTTGTCGCTATTGCTTATCGATATGGATGCATCTTTGGCATCGCCGTGAAAAATAACCCGCGTTGCGCCGATGTTTATCCCTGCGGCATGCGCCAGCGAACCGCACAACAGGCAACAAAGCAACCCTGCTTTAGCCAATGAATTCATTGATGACCTCAATAAACAAATGGGCCAGCCGACGCTGGCCGCCAGGATCAGTTATATTGCAGATAGAATGTTGCGCTTGCATCGACATTTCCCGACCCAACGGGAACCGCGGTGGCGATATAGCGGGCGGTGAAAGGCATTGAGAGTGTCGTCACCCCCTCTTCTGTAGGGAGCGCGACTGCGGAAGACCATGCCTGAAGATCGTTAAAGGTCACTGGCGTACTGTCACCCGTTTTATCAAGAATTTGCACGCCAATATTCTGAGCATCAGCCTCATTTTTCAGGATGGTCGCATCGGTTCCGTCGAGCGTACCTTCAAAGCGTGCCTGTACATTGCTGTAGATGTTTGCGTCGCAGTTTTCGAGATCGATGGTGAAGCCTTTATCCCCTGCCGTTTGCCCTGCGGCAGTAAAAAGAGAGGCAAATTCGTTCTGTAATGTTACCTCTATTAATACTGAATCCGTTTTTACCGTACAGGCGTTTTGCTGAATGAGGCCGGTGATATGTACGGTGCCGTCTTTAGCGGTGTCTGCCAGCGCGGCGGGGGAGAGGGTGATGGCAGCCAGTGCCACAGCGAGTGTTTTTAAGGTGAGTTTCATTATCTTTGATCCTTTAAGATATTATAAATATTGACATAGTAGCAATATTTATTGTGTGGAAAGTTATTGTTCTTTTTATTCCCGAATGAGTAAATATGATGTTCGATGATTTTTGCGGCGCGAAGAAAAATTCAGAATACATAAATATAAAATATTTATAATATATATTTTATTGATTGTTTCGGTGGATGTTTATTTAAGAATTGCCGTGATTATACTTTCAATGGGCCAGATTCTATGAAGGCTGCGAACATTTTTAAAAATAATGCAAATTTTTTTGAATAAAAAATGATCGTGGTCATAGAGTGTTGTCGGCCAAAAAAACATGCTGACATGCTGGATTGGAGCTCAATGGAGGAGAAGTTATGCTGGGATGGGTGATTACCTGCCATGACGATCGCGCACAGGATATGCTTGATCGCCTGGAGAGAAAAAATGGTCCGCTGGCGCAATGCCGGGCGGTCAATTTTTGGCGCGGCCTGAGCTCAAACATGCTGAGCCGTATGATGTGTGATGCCCTCCATGCCACCGACTCCGGTGAAGGCGTGATATTTTTAACCGACATTTCCGGCGCGGCGCCTTATCGTGTAGCGTCGCTGATGAGCCATAAACATTCTCAATGTGAAGTTATTTCAGGTGTCAGCTATTCATTGATAGAGGAAATGCTTCCTTTGCGAGAGTCGATGAGCAGTTCAGCATTTCGCGACCAGATTGTCGCGCTTGGCGCGCCGGATGTCACCAGTCTCTGGCATCAGCAGCAGAAAAACCCGCCTTTTGTATTGCTACATGATTTGTATGAGTTTTGATCAATACCATTGACGACGCTTTTGCTACAATAACGGCGTTTTTTCGCCTCGGTTATGATATATGGTTATGCGCGTTGTTCTTATCTTGCTGTTCTTTTTCTCCGGTAATGTGTTGGCTGCCTTGCCCGCTCGTTATATGCAAACGACGAAAGACGCCGCCATCTGGTCGCAGATTGGCGATAAAATGGTGACCGTAGGGAATATCCGCGCCGGACAAATTCTTTCCGTAACGCCTGTTGCGGCTGATTATTATGCCTTTAAATTCGGCTTCGGCGAGGGGTTTATCGATAAAGACCATCTGGAACCTGTGCAGGGAAAACAAAAAGTGGAAGATGGCCTGGGCGATCTTAACAAGCCGCTCAGCAATCAGAATCTGGTGACCTGGAAGGACACGCCGGTGTATAACGCGCCGGACATCAGTAGCGCCCCGTTTGGCGTATTGGTGGATAACTTGCGTTACCCCATTATTAGTAAGCTGAAAGGCAGGCTACATCAAACCTGGTATCAGATCCGTATTGGCGACAGGCTGGCTTATGTCAGCGCCATGGATGCGCAGGAAGACAACGGCATTCCGATTTTGACCTATCATCACATCTTACGTGATGAAGAGAATACCCGTTTTCGCCATACGTCCACCACGACTTCGGTTCGGGCATTCAGCAACCAAATGACCTGGCTTCGCGATCGCGGCTATGCCACGTTGACGATGTACCAACTGGAGGATTACATCCATAACCGTGCGAATTTCCCGGCGCGCGCGGTGGCTATCACCTTTGATGATGGCCTTAAATCGGTGAGTCGCTATGCGTATCCGATATTAAAGCAGTACGATATGAAAGCGACGGCATTTATTATTTCATCGCGTATTAAGCGCCATCCGCAAAAATGGAATCCCAGGTCGCTGCAATTTATGAGCGTGTCCGAATTGCGCAAGATAAGCGATGTTTTTGATTTTCAGTCGCATACTCACTTTTTACATCGGGTAGATGGGCATCGTCGTCCGATTTTATATAGCCGCAGCTACCATAATATTCTGTTTGATTTTGAACGTTCGCGGCGGGCGCTCGCACAGTTTACTCCGCACGTATTTTATCTTTCTTATCCCTTTGGCGGCTATAACGCGACCGCGATCAAAGCAGCAAAAGACGCCGGTTTCCATCTGGCGGTCACCACGGTGAGAGGGAAGGTGAAGCCGGGAGATAATCCGATGCTGCTCAAAAGGCTGTATATTTTACGCACGGATTCGCTGGAAACCATGTCGCGGCTGATCAGCAACCAGCCGCAGGGGTAAGGACTATCAGGCAACCTGGACCGGAATGGCTTTCGCGGTACGCTTCATTTCGTTGTCGCCTTCAAAGTAGGCCACTTTCGGCCGCCATGTCCGGGCTTCTTCATCAGACATGGTGACGAAGCTGGCGATAATCACAATGTCGCCAACCTCAGCGCAGTGCGCCGCCGCGCCGTTCACCGAGATGATTCTGGAGCCGCGTTCAGCCGCAATCGCATAGGTTGAGAAACGTTTCCCATTGGTCACGTTCCAGATATCAATCGCTTCGTTTTCCAGAATACCGGAGGCATCGAGGAAATCCTGGTCAATGGCACAGGAACCTTCGTAGTGCAGGTCCGCCTGCGTGACTTTTACGCGGTGGAGCTTGCCTTGCAGCATGGTGCGAATCATAACATCTATACCCTGTCGTTTATCTTGGCTAAGCAGGCGCTTGTGGCCTGCTTTGGAAATTCTCAGGCAGTATTGCCCGATTTTTAACCCCTGTCTACTGGGCTAATGTAACGCTTTGATTATCGATCAGACGCGCCTGACCCAGCCAGGCGGCGGCCAGAATCACGGCGCGTTTGCTGGTTTCCGTCAGCTCCTGCAGCGTGTCGGCATCACGGATTTGAATGTCGTCGGCACGGAAGCCTTTTTCATTCAATTCCTGTTCGGCAATGGCAATAATCTCTTGCAGCTCACGATTACCCGCAATCAGTTTTTCAGCGATGCTATTCATCACGTTGTGTAGACCTGGCGCAATTTTGCGCTGCTCTGCGGTCAGATAACTGTTACGTGAGCTGAGCGCCAGACCGTCTTTGGCGCGAATAATCGGCACGCCGACGATCTCAATGTCATAACTCATATCCGCCACCATTTTGCGAATCAGCGCCAGTTGCTGGAAATCTTTCTCGCCAAAGCAGGCGATATCCGGCTGGATCAGGTTGAACAGCTTGCTGACGATGGTCGAGACGCCGCGGAAGTGGCCCGGACGGCTGGCGCCTTCCAGCATGGTGGAGAGGCCGGGAACATCAACGTACGTCTGGCCTTCCAGCCCCTGCGGGTAAATTTCCTCAACGGCTGGCGCAAAGACATAATCGACTTTGCGCTTGTTCAGCTTTTCACAGTCTTCCTGCAGCGTGCGCGGATAACGCACCAGATCGTCCGGCCGGTCAAACTGCATCGGATTGACGAAAATGCTGACGAACACCACATCAGCCCGGGCTTTTGCCTCATCGACCAGCTTCATATGACCGTCGTGCAGATTGCCCATGGTGGGAACCAGTGCGACGCGTTTGCCTTCCTGACGCAGACGACGGATATGCTGGCGCAGCAGCGGCAGGGTTTCAATGATTAGCACAACAAGACTCCTTGAGTTGCCTGATGATCCTGCCCGATGGCGCTGCGCTTATCAGGCCTACATCCGTTGAGGATCTGTAGGCCGGATAAGACGCGTCGCGTCGCCATCCGGCACGGTTAGAAAAATTAGTGAAAGCTGTGTTCTTCGCCCGGATAAACGCCGGACTCCACTTCAGCTATATACTGCCGTACAGCTGCGCGCATGTCGCCCGTTTCGGCAAGGAAATTTTTCGCAAATTTAGGGATATGGCCGCCGGTGATGCCGAACGCGTCGTGCATTACCAGGATCTGCCCGTCGGTAACGTTGCCCGCGCCGATGCCGATCACCGGAATCGACAGTGCTTCCGTGACGCGCTTCGCCAGTTCAACCGGCACGCATTCCAGCACCAGCAGCTGTGCGCCCGCCGCTTCTAAGGCCAGCGCGTCATCCAGCAGCACCTGCCCGGCGTCGCCGCGCCCCTGAATTTTATAGCCGCCGAAGATATTCACCGACTGCGGCGTCAGCCCCAGATGGCCGCACACCGGCACGGCGCGTTCAGTGAGCATTTTCACCGTATCAACCAGCCAGGCGCCGCCTTCGATCTTGACCATATTGGCCCCGGCGCGCATCACGATGGCCGCGTTTTCAAACGCCTGTTCCGGCGTGGCATAAGCCATAAACGGCAGGTCGGAGAGCAGCAGGCAGTTCGGCGCGCCACGGCGAACGGCGCGGGTATGGTAGGCGATATCTTCCACGGTGACCGGCAGGGTGGAGTCGTGCCCCTGAATTGTCATGCCCAGGGAGTCGCCCACCAGCATCACGTTGATGCCTTCATCGGCGAACAGTTTGGCAAAGCTATAGTCGTAGGCGGTGATTGTCGCGAAGCGCTTCTTTTCCTGTTTGCATTTTTGCAGCAGTGAGATAGTGGTGGGTTTGCTCATAACCTCTCCGGCCATAATATTGATGAATAGAATGGCCGCATTGTAGGGGAATGATCGAAGAAAGTGTTAGCGCTTTGTGGGAAAGGAAAAAACCGGCAGAGGAGGTCTGCCGGAATAAACATCAGGGATAAGTAATGGTGAATTTACCCGTAGCTTTGAATTTTCCTGGGGTTATCGCTTTGTTACCATCCTGTTTCAGGGTCGCCTGGAAATTCATTACCTGCTCAGCATTCCCAATTTCGCTATTTTCGTAATCCGGGGAATTAGTAAAAGAATAAATAGAACTGCTGATGTTTGGCTTAAGTAAGGTCCAGTCAGCAGGGCTGTTTGGATTTTTCTCCCCTTCGATCATAACACCAATGCCACCAGCCGCTTCACTGCCGGTAAGTGTATTACCGAGCAAGGTGTTATCCTGTCCTCCTACCGTTGCAGAACTTAACGTAACATTCAATTCTTTAACGTAAGCGCAATTACTGAGCTTTATGGAAAATTTGCGGTTAATGGTATTCGCCGAAATGTCTTTGGCATTCTGTTCCCCAAATGGAACCGTTGAATTTGTTACCCCATCGCCTGTGACCGCATTGGCCTGGCAGGTAGGATAGTTAATCGTCAACTGATTTGGTGCTATATTGTAATATACATTATGTGAGCCTGAGAAGGCTGGTGATGAAGCAAATTGATAATCATACGATTGTTCTTTTCGTAGCGAGACAGATAACGAAGTTGCTCCGGCAGGATTAAAAGAGTCATCAATATACAAATGATATTTAACCCACAGAACAATACCGCCTAATCCAAAATAGGTCCAGTTGGTTGGCCTCTGACAGAGTTCGAAACGACCATCCTTTGGCATGATATTTGTTAAATCAAATTTTTTTGCGCCGGACGTTTCTCCGTTGCTCCAGTTTATCCAGAATTTTTCACCCCAGTATTGGCCGCCAAAGTTGATATTGGTGACTTCGATACCCATGTACATACCAGGAGTATTAGTTTCCCATAACATATTACCGTTGTAGGTTTTACCGGAGTTCTTGTAGCCATGATACAGTGTCAGGACATGGTTATCATGATCTTTGTTACAACTTAGCCCAGTAGTGGGGTCGAGCTCTGTCGCATCATTCGATACGGAGATTTCACGCAGTCCTGAGCCGTTATGAATAGCTATTGGATTAAGCATGTTTTTGGGCGCATAGGATTTTGTAAAATCCTGCACCGCTCCCCATACGTTTCCCCCTTCATTCTTTGTATATTGGCCTACATATAGTGACCAGCCATACGAAGGCGTCACAAAAGAAACGAAAGATAACAGTAATAATGATATGATTTTAACGACACTCTTTAGTCTCTGAGTGTTTAATAGCATCAGTCGGTGAACGCATTTTGTTATCATAATAGTTAACTGGTCCTCACGTTATTCGTATTCAACATTTACCAGCACGCGGCTGCTGAGTTTGCCGGGGACGACCACGTCGTTACTGAGGACTTTCTGCATCCGGGCATAAAACGTCCATGAGGTATCGCTGTATGTCGTCGCGGCAAAGGTTGCCCGCGAGGAGCCATCGGTGTTCAGAACGTTATGGCGGGGTGACTCGGTGGTAAAAATCACTACGCCGACGTTGGAGGCACCGTCTGTGCTGGTCGCTAAATCATTGGCAAACACCTGCTTATTACCGGTAACGAACTGCCCGCTCTGTGGTAAGAAGTTAAACGTGACGTTCGTGATTGCGCCGCCGCTAACCGGGCAGCTTATCAACTTAATCAGAAATTCCTTGCCGCCCCCGTAGTCCGTTTCCGCCGTGATGCCATCGGCAAAGTAACTCGGCCCGACGGTCGCTAAACTGACTGTACCATTACCGTCAATTTCAATCTGGCAGGTATCTTTCTGCACGGTGGCGGTAAAATCCACGTTGGTGTCGGCATACAGCGGCGCGATAAACAGGGCTGTTGCCAGCCCTGAAAATAACGTGGCGAGCATGAGTCTGCGCAAACGTCTCATTGGTATCACCATTACTGGTAAGTGATGGTGAAGGTGGTGGGGGAATAGAAGTCACCTGCTGTTAGCGCAGTGATTGCATAACCGGTAACCGGCACCATGCGAGCGCTTAACGGATAATCAACCGGTGTGGTTGAACTTGCACTGCTCAGATCAATCTCTTGCGCATTTTTGTTACGGCAGTGGAACTGGACGCTGTTAGAACCTTCCGGGGTATCTGTTGTCCAGAGTTCAACAGCGGTTCTCTGTGCTTTAGACGTCGCTGTGGAGGCGTTGGCAAATTCTGCGTTAGTCGAATCGCTGCCTGCGCAACCTGCATCTCTTGGCGCAATGACCAAAGAGGCTTTTTTATCTTTTAATCCCGCGCAGTCACTGAAGCGCAGTTTAAAGCTTTTGACTTTTGTTTTGGCAAAAACTTCCGAAATGTAGACGTTGCCAAATGCGATAGTATCGGTGGCGGTTTCACCGTCCAGCACCGATGCGGAGCAGGTTCCCGCCGTGATGTTGGCATTTACCGTTAAGTCCAGGCTGGCGGTGCCATCGGCCTGCGCCATTGTTGATACGCCCGCGGTCATGGTCGCCAGTGCGCCTAAGATTACGCCGCGCAATACTTGCTTTTTCATTATCATCGTCCCTGTTATTGATAAGTGAAGTTAAACGTAGCGGTAGAGCTGAAGGCACCCATGGTACCCGCGCCGTCGGTCAGTTCACGCAGCGCAACCGTCATCTCTACTTCGTTTGCTGTGCGCTCGTCGTCAGTCCAGGTAATTGAACCGGAGCCTGGCGTGAAATAGGTTTCATCGGTGGTGCTCTTACGCTTAAAGCCCATACCAATATTGCTGGCCGCATCGGACGCCGCAGACTGGTTTTTAATAAAGTTGCCGCTGGCATCCGCAGAGCTGCCGAGTGCGGTGGTAATTTTCGTCAGGGCGGCACTGCAATCTTTCGCCACAAACTTAAAGTTTTTCTGCGATTCCGCTGATTTTTTTATGATTTTATCCAACCCGACATCGCCGACATTCAGCGTATAGCCGCTGGTAGCATCACCCGATACGTTCGAGCCATCTAACGCCGCAATCGACATGCTGCACGTCGTGGCCAGCACGGTAGCGGTAAAGTCAACGTTGATATCTTCCGCCTGACTGGTCAGTGGAAATATCATCGCGAGCACAGAGGCTGCTAAAAGGTGCTTATTCCTTCTCATTGTCTATTCCATTTGATTTAAGGTTATTAACACGACAGGTTACGTGGTCTAACAGTAAGGTCTGGCTGGACCCTACCGTTTGTTGCGTTGCAGGCAACGCAAAGGTTGCTGAACAAGTTGCTGGCTGGTTTTCTTCAAACCAACGTACTGAGAGTTCGCCCGCATCGCTGATACCGCGAACAAAAGCCTGTCCGCCCTGGCCCATGTTGCCGATCTGCACATCGTTCTCGTAGATTTCTGCGCCAAACGGCAGAGCTTTGCCGTCATTGCGGGACATGTTAAGAATGACCGAGCGTCCCTGGTCGGTTTCAAAACTGGCTAAGACCACCGCGCCATCGCGCGGCACCAGAGTTGCGCTGGTGCTCTTAAGCTCAACGTCGTTTTCCAGTGTGTCGATATCGACATTGACCAGGTTTTCTCTGTAGGCGGAAAGCGAGTTTGTCGCGCCGTAGCCCCAGCGATCGATGGTGCTGTTGCCACCATTGATGCGTGCGCCTTTCGCGCCGGGGGCTTTTACCAGCACGATGGCATCGCTATTACCGAAGTTATCGTTAGTGAACGTCAGGCCGCCGCCATGCAGGACAAAGCCCCCGTTTGTCGCGAGCGAATATTGTCGGCTGCTATCGTTATTGGCAGAGGCTGAGGCCGAAATATCTCCCCACGGGGATTGATAGCTGGCATAGCCGCCGATATCAGAGATGCTCTTGCCCTCTTTCTGCATGGTATAACCCGTATTTACGCTATAGTTCAGCATATTGTCTTTGCTGCTACCGCTGCTGTTCATGCTCAGGTTATGGCCACCGTTAAAGTCCGTCCGCATCTGCGTGGAGAGGGTGTTAAAACCGGAACGGCGACTCTCCCCGCCAAGCAGGTTGGCGAGCGGAATACTTAGGTTGATATAGAGCGAATCATCTTTTTTACCGTCTTCATCCCAGGTGCGTTGCAGGTTGACGCTCATGCTGCCCCATGAGAAGCCTTTGCCGTAGCCCAGCGTATAATCGCTGCGGCTGTCGCCCGTCGCCCAGTAATCGGTCCAGGAGCCTGAGAGATAAAAGGAACCGTAATCCGTTTCGCCATACTGTAACGGCTGGCTGATGCTGAGGGTGATCTGGTTTTTCAGGCGCGCAAAGTTATTCATGGTGTTGCGCTGGTCGTCATCCCCATATTTCGCTTCGTCGATCAACTGAAGCGCATCGTTCAGCCCCAGATAATTCTGGGTTGAATAGCGGTAGGCCGCCACGTTAAACGAGGTATCAGTGGCTTCAATCAGCTTGTTCCACGTTAAGCGGTAGCTCTGCCCCTGATAGGTTTTATCGTCAGGGATCTCCGCGCGGGAGTGGGTGACGTCCAGCGCGATGGCGCCAAACGGCGTGTTGAGGCCCATGCCGAGCAACCCCGCCAGGTAGTGATTATCGGTAGCCTGAACGCCAGTATAGGCGGTCAGATAGTTGTTCAAACCGTAATAGTAGGTACCCTGCGCGACATACGGATTATCGTGAAGATCGTCGTCATTCACTTCCCCGGCGCTGACATCCCAGCGCCCGACGCCGGGTTTTTGCATCTGCATTACCGAGGAGAAGGGCTGGCTAAAGGTACGCTTGCTGCCGTCGGCCTCTTCGATAGTGACGATGAGGTCGCTCCCGTAGCCAGAAGGGCTGAGATCGTTAATCTCGAACGGACCTGGCGGCACCGTTGATTCATAAATTTTGTAGCCGCCCTGGGTAATGGTGACTTTGGCGTTGGTATTGGCGACGCCGCGGATCACAGGGGCGTAGTTGGCAAGCTGTGACGGTAGCATACGGGAGTCACTGTACAGACGCACCCCGCGAATGCTGACCGAGTCGAAAGTCTCGCCAGTGGTGTACGCCTCGCCTAACATCAGTTGCGAGCGCAGCGCAGTGAGATCGCGCTGGATGTAGCGGTTCTGAAAATCGAAGTTACTGCCGCTGTTATTGTTCCAGTTATAGTTACCGTTGGCGCGAAAACGCCATGCTCCGAGGTTAATACCGGTATTGAAAGCGGCGTACATATTGTCGTTATCGACACCGTGATTGGTATTGTGATAGCCGTTAATGTTGTAGGAGAGGAGCGCGGCCGGGATTCCGTTTTCCCATAGCGACGGTTCCACATAGCCGTCATAACTTTTGTTAATCCATGCCTGAGGCACGACGATATCCAGGCGCTGGTCGCCCATATCAAACGTCACGCTGGATTGTTCAATCAGCGCTGGCAGGTTTAAGCAATCGCTGCTCTCGTCGTCGCCTTTCTTCAAAATGGCTTTTTCGCCGACGTTTTGCGGCGACTTAATGTGTAGCTGCGCCAGATTTTTCATGGTCAGGCAGGCCTCGGCGCTTTTTTTGCCGATATCGATAAACGGGATGGTCTGGCTGGCGACGGCCTTCTCATTGACAAACACTCTCACGGTGTACGTTCCCGCTGGCGTGGGGTTGCCATTAGAATAGCGGCTGACATCAATAGACGTAGCGCCATCGCCCATCAGAAATGTGCTGTCGTATTCAACGATGTCCGCAGCCAGGCCGGGCTGACTGTAAAACAACGCACAGCACATCGCGAGCAACGTCTTTTTTGGCATGGTCCTGGTTGTGGAAACGTTTTGCACCGTCTTTTTCATCCTGCTTTGTGATAACGTCATTACAGTGAAGCTGAGCCAGCGATGATGCCGCCGTAGTCATTAATGGACTGGAATTCCAGTTTGCCTGCGCTGGCGTTTTGCAGTCCTTTCACCGTGAAGGCGGCTTTGCCAAAGGGGGCAACCATGGTCGCGTCGACGTCATAGCGTTTTCCGCCGCTGGTGTAGGTGGCAGAGTTAAAGGAGACGTAATACGGAGTCGGGTTATCGGCGCGAAGAACGGCATGGCCCTGTTCGCTGGCGACCTGCCATTTCAGCTGTTTTGCCGCTTCTGCCGGGGCGCCCGGTAAACCCGTCGGGCGATAAAATAGTTTGATGCGGGTGCGAAACGCCAGCTGGAGCAAATTCTTATTTTCTTCCTGGTTGGTATTTGCCTTCGGTGGAACTTCCAGCACGTTGAACCAGAAAACGCTTTCGCGATCTTTCGGTAGCGATTCTGTGGCGGTATACATAATTTTTATCGACTGCCCGCGCTTAGGTTCTATTCGTGATACCGGCGGCGTGGCGGCGAAGGGCGCTTTAATACTGCCCGGCTCGGCATTATCATTGCCGAGATCTATCCAGTTCTGAACTAATAATGGGCTTTTACCTTTATTTTCCAGACGCACGCTGACATCTTTTTTATTTGCATCATAAATAATACGCGTGCCAGAAATAATAATATCGGCCTGGCTGGCAGAGCTAAATAATGCCCCGGTCAGAGCGATAGCAGACAAAGTAAACTTTAAAGAGTGAGACATAAGCCGTCCTTGCTGTATTGAATATCCGAAACAGGGTAAGTAGCGCCGAAATTTGCTACTACCCTGCAATGTGCATCGTCTGTAATACTGTCTGTTAAAGACAGCGAGACTGATGACAAACACCGAAGCTGAATAAATGTTGGGTTTTATTTAACCCGTAAAAATTAACTCATTTATATTCATTGAGTTATTGGTTTTATGGGGCAAGACGCAGCCCAACATTAAACAGCACCAATAGCGTTGTCAGCAATCTGAGAGGCGACTATTACTCGTAAGTAAAGGTATAAATCGCATTGGTGGAGACCAGACCGGTTGTCACGCTGGCACCTGCATCAGACGATTTCACGTAAGACGCTTTAAAGTTGTAGGTTGCGATACCGTTGGTAAAGCTTTCTTCCATCGTGTTAGAAGGATCGTTGATTTTCACCAGCGAGAGAGCGTTGGCATCGTCAACATGGTGAACCGCGATATCAACCGCTTTCGCCGCCTCGATACCGCTGCGGGTCAGCGTTTCGTCGTTATCCAGGGTGCCCTTCGTATTGCTAAAAGAGGAGGACATCGTCAGATGTGATTTCACCAGGCCTGCGCCAGCATCGGAGCAGTCGATAATGATGGAGAAATCTTCTGCGTTTACGCCTGCGGTGCTGTTTTGAACTTCTGCGGTAACATCGCTAACGTGTGCGGTTTTCAGAGTAACCGTACCGTCGATATTGCTATTACCAACAGCGGAGCTGACGACTTTTTTACAGGTTTCAGCGCTGACCAGACCTTCAAAATTAATACGACCACCTTCGACAGCCATAACGGAAGAAGAGCCTAAAGCCATAAATACGGCTGTCGCCAGGAGAACTTTTTTCATACTTGCATCCTTACAAAATGAGATAAATGTACCACTTCAATAAGATTAAAGAGGGACGGCACATTTTATGCGTATATTTCATTATGTAAAATAACGAAATATTATATGTTTGTTTAAACGATATTTGTGGTGAATTTTTTTTTCAAAAGCAAAAATGCTGATTAGATTTATATGTTTTTTAATGATGTTTAAAAACAAGATAGTACATTAAATCTGCAAAAAAAGCGGCTTTAGGGGGAGAGGGATGTTAATGAATTCACTGAATCAATTTAATAATTTTACATATAAATGACATTCATTTTTGCTAAACAATCTTTTAAGTGAAAATAACGATTGGATTTATTCCATTAATTAGTGAGCGAAGTAATAATACAGGTTTCTTAAAAATAATATTAATTAAAAATTACCAGTATGCTGGTGCGGGGGTATGTTGATGAACAAGCTGCGTCAGCGCGACGCCATCGTCGGGGAAGCGCAGTTTTGGAGCGATCTCAAACAGCGGCCACAGCATAAAACCGCGGTTTTTCATGTCGTAGTGCGGAACCGTCAGACGGTCGGTGTTAATCACTTCATCGCCAAACAGCATAATGTCGAGGTCCAGCGTGCGCGGCCCCCAGCGTTCCGCTTTGCGCACCCGGCCCTGTTGCAGCTCAATGCGCTGGGTATGGTTAAGCAATTCTTCGGGGATGAGGGCGGTATCCAGCGCCACCGCGGCGTTCAGGTAATCGGGCTGATCCTGTGGGCCAAGCGGCGGCGTGCGGTAAAACGAAGAAACCGCGACGATACGGCTATCGGGAATGTTGGCGATAGCCTTCAGGGCGGCATTGACCTGCTCCAGAGGAGAGGCCAGATTACTGCCAAGCGCGATATACGCGATCGTCATACGGTGCCCTCGCGGCGCGGCGCGCGTTTGCGCGGACGTGAACGGCGGCGGCGTGGAGCAGGCTCGTCGTCCAGCTCGTTGAGCATTCCTTTTTGTTCCGGCGGCGCGGAAGCCTGAAACTCGGCCCACCACTGCGCCAGACGTTGCAGCTCAGTATTATTTTCCACCTGAGCGCGCAGCTCCAGCAAATCAAACGCGGCGCGGAATTTGGGATGTTCCATCAGCTTCCAGGCGCGTTTGCCCTGACGACGGGACATCCGTAACTGAAGCTGCCAAATATCACGGGTAAGCGTGGTAAGGCGTTTCGGGATCGCCAGCGAACGGCAGGCTTCATCCAGCACGTCATTCATGGCCAGCGCGAAAGCGTCGTAATAGGCCAGACCGCTCTCCTGAGCGATTTTTTGCGCCATTTCCAGCAGCGGATACCAGAACATGGCGGCAAACAAAAATGCCGGATTAACGCGCATTTCGTTACGGATGCGGTTATCCGTATTCTTCAACACCAGCGCAATGATGCGTTCCATTGCGCTGTCGCCGTTTTCGGTGAAATAACGCGTAATGGTAGGAAACAACGGCTGGAAGAGGTGGTATTCCCGCAGTTGTTGATAGGTTTCAAAACCGTTCCCCGCCTGCAACAGCTTCAGCGACTCTTCGAACAGGCGCGCGGGAGGAATGTCGTTTAGCAAGGTTGCCAGACGCGGGATTGGCTCAGCCGTTTCAGGGCTGATACGCATATTGAGCTTCGCAGCGAAACGCACGGCGCGCAGCATTCGAACCGGATCTTCGCGGTAGCGCGTTTCCGGATTGCCGATCAGGCGAATCACGCCTTCTTGCAGATCCTGCATCCCGCCGACGTAATCGCGCACGGTAAAATCCGCCACGCTGTAGTAAAGGCTGTTGATGGTGAAATCGCGGCGCTGGGCATCTTCTTCGATAGAGCCGAAAATATTATCGCGCAGCAGCATACCGTTTTGCCCACGCTGGGAGGTCGTACGGTCGCTTTCACTGCCTTCATGATGACCACGAAACGTTGCCACTTCGATAATTTCCGGGCCAAACATCACGTGAGCCAGGCGGAAACGACGCCCCACCAGACGGCAATTGCGGAATAATTTCCGTACCTGATCCGGTGTTGCGTTGGTGGTCACGTCGAAATCCTTCGGCTTTTTGCCGAGCAGGAGATCGCGGACGCCGCCGCCGACCAGGTAGGCTTCATAGCCCGCTTTGTTCAGCCTGTACAGTACCTTGAGGGCATTTTCACTGATATCTTTGCGGGAGATAGCGTGCTGTTCACGCGGGATAATCGTCATATGTGGACGGGCGACGGCTTGTTCTGCCTCGCTCTCCTCGCGGCTTAACACCTTACGGCAAAAATTAGCGACTCGGGTAAAAATAGCGCACCTCGGTAGTGTCATACATTAATAAGATCAACTTACTCTATGTCTTTCGCATTACGGCAGACGGGCGTAAGAGAACAACGCGACCTGGGCTGTAAGCATCATTAACGCCGCAGCAATGCGAAAGACGATGAGCAAAAATAGCGGCTAATCATAGCTCAGCGAGACGCATTTGAGAATGCCGGATTTACATTAGCCGATGTGGGTACGGCTGCAAGCCTCCAGTGCTCCACCGCAAAGCGCAGCAACTCCTCAACAGACATCTCCTGCCACGCTACGACGGCGCGTTGGCCTAAAAAGCGCAATGCCTGGACCAGTACCGGGCGCGGATCGCCTGTCGCAAGCGCAGGGGCATGATTTTGCTTGGAAAGTTTAGCGCCTTGTTCGTTGAGCGCCAGCGGAAGGTGCACGTAACCTGGCGCACGCCAGCCAAACTGTTTATACAGCGAAAGTTGTCGGACAGTGGGTTCGATTAAATCTGCGCCGCGGACGATCTCCGTCACCCCCTGAAAATGATCGTCGACCACCACGGCCAGATTATAAGCAAACAGTCCGTCGCGGCGGTGGATAATAAAATCTTCGCTCGCCAGCTGTGGGTCAGCCTGAATATCGCCGCGCAAGGCATCATGGAAACGCATCACCGGATGCTGCTGTTTAATCCTGACGGCGGCATTCTCCGGCCCGTGGTATAACGTCCGGCAATGGCCGTCGTAAATACCGCCCAGACGTTGAATGCGCGAGCGGGGGCAAGTGCAGTAGTAGCTCAGTCCCTGCTCGTGAAGCCAGGCCAGCGCCTCGCGATAAGCCTCATGACGCTGTGATTGCCATAAGACCTCGCCATCCCAGTGCAGGCCGTAATGTTCCAGCTGGCGCAGAATGGTCGCTGCGGCACCGGGAACTTCACGTGGGGGGTCGATATCCTCTATACGAACGCGCCAAATTCCGCGTTGCGCACGGGCTTGTAGATAGCTGCCGAGGGCGGCGATTAACGAGCCGAAATGCAGTTCGCCGGATGGCGACGGCGCGAAACGGCCAATATAGTGTGAGTCAGTCATGCTGCGGGCAATAAAGAATAAGGCGGGAAAACTCCCGCCTGTCATAAATAGGGTAGAAACGAACGGGATTAACCCGCCATCTGTTTTTCGCGAATTTCAGCCAGCGTTTTGCAGTCGATGCACAGATCGGCTGTTGGACGCGCTTCCAGGCGGCGGATACCAATCTCCACCCCGCAGGACTCGCAATAACCGAAGTCTTCATCTTCCACTTTCTTCAGCGTCTTCTCGATCTTTTTGATCAGTTTGCGCTCACGGTCACGATTACGTAACTCCAGGCTAAACTCCTCTTCCTGCGCGGCGCGATCGACCGGATCGGGGAAGTTGGCGGCTTCGTCCTGCATGTGCGTCACAGTGCGATCGACTTCATCCCGGAGTTGATTACGCCATGCTTCAAGAATACGCTTGAAGTGCGATAGCTGGGCTTCGTTCATATACTCTTCGCCCGGTTTCTCCTGGTACGGCTCCACCCCAGCGATGGCGAGAATACTCAGGGACGATGTTTTACGGTTTTGCCCTTCTTGCATGTTGCTTCTCCTTAACACGCACTATCGATCCCCATGTTCGGGGGAAAATCAGGTCGCTATAAATAGCAGATGCTTTTCCGGATAGCAATTATCTAAACGTAACACTTGACAACCCTGTGAGGAAAAGCGTATTTACGCACGCGGCCAGAATACTTAATAATCAGGCTGTTATTCCACTACAACGTTATGGGTACTGGTTCGTTCAGTTCCATTTTTTGGGCTGAAAGTTCTGCTTTATAAGCTAAAACTTCCACGCCTTTATTCTGAGCCTCGCTCAATAGCTGCGCGTATTTTATATCGATATGACGTGCGGGTGAAAAACGTGTAATGGCGGAGTGCAGCACCGCGAACACCACCACCGCGCGATGACCTGCCGCCGCAACGCCCATCAACTCCCGAAGATGTTTTTGCCCTCGTTCGGTGATGGCGTCGGGAAAATAACCGTTTTCTTTTTCCGCTAACGTGACCGATTTCACTTCAATATAGCAGTCCGGGCGGAAATCTGCCTGTAACATAAAATCTATACGGCTGCGCTCGGCGCCATATTTGACTTCACTTTTCAGAATATTGTACCCCGCCAGCGCCGGCAGGCGATTCTCCTGAATCGCTTCTTTCGTTAGCTGGTTCGCCCGCAGCGTATTCACGCAAATGAATGCGCCGGATTGCGTTTCAGTCAATTCCCAGGTATGCGGATATTTGCGTTTAGTATTTTCTGATGTCGAATACCAAACGGTATCGCCTGGCGTGGCGCAGCCGGTCATTGCGCCGGTATTAGGACAGTGCAGCGTAAGCGTCGTACCGTCAGGGGTGATCACATCGGCTAAAAAACGTTTATAGCGCTGAATCAACGTAGCGCGTTGTAAAGGGGGGGAGAATAGCATCGACATTCCTTCATTATTATTCGCCCAGCGTCCAGCGCTGCAGCTCGGCATAGCGGGTACGGCCTTGCCCATACGAAGAGGCGTAAAGCGCAAATGACGTAACCGGAAATGACCAGCAAAAGCCCGGCTGCGGGATAGCCACCGTATGGCTGGCGTCGCGCAGCAGCGTAATATGCGGGTGAAAAGGCTGCGGGCTTTGGTAACAACCGCTGCGGGCGGCCTGCGCGCGCAGCATATTAGCCAACTGCAACAACCCGCGCGGCGGCTGGCGCATCCCCAGCCACACCACGCGTGAACGCAGCCACTGACCGGCGTCATCCAGATGTAGCGTAAAGCCCGGCTGGCGAATTCGTCCGGCCAGTTGCGCAAGCGCGCGCTGCTTATCGTTACTGATGTCGCCTAAAAAGGCCAGCGTCAGGTGCAGGTTCGCCGCTGCGACGGGGCGTCCGTCTTCAGACGCAAAATGAGCGGCGCGCCAGGCGATAATTTGCGTGCGCGCGTCGTCGGGTAAGTCAATCGCAAAAAACAGCCGTTTTGGCTCAGACATAGGGATACTCGGTTATGGATTAACACGATGCTACAATGCGGCGCAAAGAAAGTTAACCCCGTGGAGCCGTTTGTGACGTCATTGCCCGTTGCCGCCGTATTGCCTGAATTGTTGACAGCCCTAAAAACCGCGCCGCAGGTTTTGTTGTCCGCGCCTACCGGGGCGGGGAAATCCACCTGGCTGCCGTTGCAACTCCTGCAACAAGGTCCGGTTGCTGGAAAAATCCTCCTGCTTGAACCGCGTCGTCTGGCGGCGCGTAATGTCGCGCAGCGTCTGGCGGAAGCGTTGAATGAAAAGCCTGGCGAAACGGTAGGTTACCGGATGCGCGCGCAAAGCTGCGTGGGGCCGCGTACCCGGCTGGAAGTAGTGACAGAAGGCGTATTGACCAGAATGATTCAGCGCGATCCCGAATTACGCGGCGTGGGGCTGGTGATACTGGATGAGTTTCATGAGCGCAGTTTACAGGCGGATTTAGCGTTGGCGCTGTTGCTGGATATCCAGCAAGGGCTTCGTGACGATCTCAGGCTGTTAATCATGTCTGCGACGCTGGATAACGACAGGCTCTGTCAGAGACTGCCTGATGCGCCGACGATCGTCTCGGAGGGGCGCGCGTTCCCGGTAGAGCGACGTTATCAGCCGCTCGCGGCGCATTTGCGTTTTGATGAAGCCGTCGCGATGGCGACAGCGGAACTGCTGCGCCATGAAAACGGTTCGCTGCTGCTATTTTTACCCGGCGTAGGCGAAATACAGCGCGTTCATGAACATCTGGCGTCGCGGGTAGGGAGTGATGTCCTGCTTTGTCCGCTGTATGGCGCATTGTCTCTGGAAGCGCAACGCAAAGCGATTGTTCCCGCACCCGCCGGGATGCGTAAAGTGGTGTTGGCGACTAACATTGCCGAAACCAGTTTGACGATTGAAGGGATTCGTCTGGTCGTCGATAGCGCTCAGGAGCGCGTGGCGCGATTCGATGCGCGAACGGGACTGACGCGGCTGGTTACGCAGCGTATCAGTCAGGCGTCAATGACGCAGCGCGCGGGGCGCGCCGGACGACTGGCGCCGGGTATCTGTTTACATCTGCTGGCAAAAGAACAGGCGGAGCGGGCGGCGGCGCAAAGCGATCCGGAAATCTTACACAGCGACCTCTCCGG
Organism: Salmonella sp. NW645; assembly: GCF_051703725.1. Lineage (NCBI taxonomy): Bacteria > Pseudomonadati > Pseudomonadota > Gammaproteobacteria > Enterobacterales > Enterobacteriaceae > Salmonella > Salmonella sp. NW645. The sequence continues at coordinate 649,692 of NZ_JAMMKR010000002.1, forward strand.
TTTGTTGATGGAGGTGTTGCAGTGGGGATGTCACGATCCGGCATCGCTTTTCTGGCTGGACAGGCCGCCGGAGGTGAATCTTCAGGCCGCCCGCCGTTTATTATTGATGTTAGGCGCGCTGGAGGGCGAGCGGTTAAGCGCGCGGGGGCGGAAAATGGCGGCAATGGGTAACGATCCGCGCCTGGCGGCGATGTTAGTCAACGCCGGCGAGGGCGATAGCGCCGCCACCGCCGCCATGCTCGCGGCCATCCTTGAGGACCCGCCGCGCGGCGGCGGTACGGATTTAAGCGTGCTATTTTCGCGGCGACAGCCGGGCTGGCAGCAGCGTAGCCAGCAGCTTTTAAAACGGCTGCAGGTGCGTAATGGCGAGCCGGATAGCGCGCTTATTATGCCGCTATTGGCCAGAGCGTTTAGCGACCGCATCGCGCGGCGTCGTGGTCAGGAAGGGCGCTATCAGTTAGCCAATGGTATGGGCGCGATGCTAGATGCGGATGACGCGTTGGGACGTCATGAATGGCTGATCGCGCCGCTGTTGCTGCAAGGTAGCGCCTCGCCGGACGCCCGAATATTGTTGGCGCAGCCGCTGGATATTGCCTCGCTGATTCAGGCGTGTCCTGATTTACTGCGCCAGTCTGACACGGTTGAATGGGACGAAGCGCAGGGAACGTTGAAAGCGTGGCGCAGAATGCGTATTGGACAGTTGACGGTTAACGTTCAGCCACTGGCGAAGCCGTCTGAAGAGGAGCTTCATCAGGCGATGCTGAACGGCATCCGCGATAAAGGTCTGGCCGTCCTTAACTGGACGCCGGAAGCGGAGCAGTTCCGTCTGCGTCTGCACTGTGCGGCGAAATGGCTGCCGGAATATGACTGGCCTGCCGTGGATGAGGCGTCGCTGCTGGCGACTCTGGAAAACTGGTTGCTGCCGCACATGACAGGCGTACAGTCGTTACGGAGTCTGAAATCTCTGAATGTGACTCAGGCGTTACGGGGACTGCTTGACTATGCCATGCTGCAACGTCTGGATAGTGAACTGCCTGGGCATTACACTGTGCCGACGGGAAGCCGAATAACGATTCGTTATCATGAAGATAACCCGCCCGCTCTGGCGGTCAGAATGCAGGAAATGTTTGGCGAAGCGAAGACCCCAACCATCGCTCAGGGCCGCGTGCCGCTGGTGCTGGAACTGCTTTCGCCTGCGCAGCGACCGCTACAGATTACGCGCGATTTAAGCGCTTTCTGGCAGGGGGCGTATCGCGAAGTGCAAAAAGAGATGAAGGGTCGTTACCCCAAACATGTCTGGCCGGACGATCCGGCGAATACGGCCCCAACGCGGCGCACGAAGAAGTATTCGTGACGTGTTATACGTTGCCTCCAGGCCGGATAAGGCGTTAATCGCCATCCGGCAAAAGGGTAAATTGAGAGATTTCTTCTTCTGTCGTCTGGCGGAAGAATAGAGAATCGGGCCTTTGCGCCTGTATGTTGCGGAGAAAAAGCATGGCGGGGAATGACCGCGAGCCGATTGGACGTAAGGGGAAACCGTCACGTCCTGTGAAACAAAAGGTGAGCCGTCGTCGGCAGCATGACGACGATTATGATGATGACTATGAGGATGAAGAACCGATGCCGCGTAAAGGTAAGGGCAAAGGGCGTAAGCCTCGTGGCAAGCGCGGCTGGCTGTGGCTATTACTAAAACTGTTTATCGTTTTTGTGGTGCTGTTCGCCATTTACGGCGTCTATCTGGATCAAAAAATCCGCAGCCGTATTGATGGCAAGGTCTGGCAGCTTCCGGCGGCGGTATATGGCCGGATGGTGAACCTTGAGCCAGACATGCCTGTCAGCAAAAACGAGATGGTGAAATTGCTGGAAGCGACGCAGTATCGTCTGGTGACGAAGATGACCCGTCCCGGCGAATTTACCGTGCAGGCCAATAGCATTGAGATGATCCGTCGTCCGTTTGACTTCCCGGACAGCAAAGAAGGGCAGGTGCGCGCGCGGCTGACGTTCAGTGACGGGCGTCTGGAAACCATCGTCAATCTGGATAACAACCGCCAGTTTGGCTTCTTCCGTCTCGATCCGCGGCTTATCACCATGCTTTCTTCGCCAAATGGCGAGCAGCGTTTATTCGTCCCGCGCAGCGGTTTCCCGGATCTGCTGGTCGATACGCTGTTGGCGACGGAAGACCGTCATTTCTATGAGCATGATGGCATTAGTCTTTACTCTATCGGGCGTGCGGTGCTGGCCAACCTGACGGCGGGACGCACGGTGCAGGGGGCCAGTACGCTAACCCAGCAGCTGGTGAAGAACCTGTTCCTCTCCAGCGAAAGATCATACTGGCGTAAAGCGAATGAAGCCTACATGGCGCTGATCATGGATGCCCGTTACAGTAAAGATCGTATTCTTGAGCTGTACATGAACGAGGTCTACCTCGGTCAAAGCGGGGACAATGAAATTCGCGGTTTTCCGCTGGCGAGCCTGTATTACTTTGGTCGTCCGGTAGAGGAACTGAGCCTCGATCAGCAGGCGTTACTGGTTGGGATGGTTAAAGGGGCGTCGATTTATAACCCGTGGCGCAACCCGAAACTGGCGCTGGAGCGTCGTAACCTGGTGTTACGCCTGTTACAGCAGCAGAAAATCATCGATCAGGAACTCTATGACATGCTGAGCGCGCGTCCGCTTGGCGTACAGCCGCGCGGCGGCGTTATTTCACCGCAGCCAGCGTTTATGCAGATGGTTCGTCAGGAACTGCAGGCGAAGCTGGGGGATAAAATTAAAGATCTCTCCGGCGTGAAGATCTTCACCACCTTTGACTCCGTGGCGCAGGATGCCGCAGAAAAAGCCGTTGTCGAAGGCATTCCGGCGTTGAAGAAACAGCGTAAATTGAGCGATCTGGAAACCGCGATGGTGGTAGTGGATCGCTTTAGCGGCGAGGTGCGCGCGATGGTTGGCGGGGCGGAGCCGCAGTATGCCGGCTATAACCGTGCCATGCAGGCGCGCCGTTCCATCGGGTCGCTGGCGAAACCGGCGACCTATCTGACCGCGTTAAGTCAGCCGAACTTATACCGTCTGAACACCTGGATTGCCGATGCGCCGATTTCTCTGCGCCAGCCGAATGGTCAGGTCTGGTCGCCGCAGAACGACGATCGTCGCTACAGCGAAAGCGGGAAAGTGATGCTGGTGGATGCGTTAACTCGCTCAATGAACGTACCGACGGTCAATCTGGGGATGGCGTTAGGTTTACCGGCGGTAACCGATACCTGGACGAAGCTCGGCGTGCCGAAAGATCAGCTCAATCCGGTTCCGGCGATGCTGTTAGGGGCGCTGAACCTGACGCCGATCGAAGTGGCGCAAGCGTTCCAGACTATCGCCAGCGGCGGAAATCGCGCGCCGTTATCAGCGCTGCGTTCGGTTATTGCGGAAGATGGTAAGGTGCTGTACCAAAGTTATCCGCAAGCTGAACGCGCCGTACCGGCACAGGCGGCTTACCTGACGCTATGGACAATGCAGCAGGTCGTCCAGCGTGGTACGGGGCGTCAGCTTGGCGCGAAATATCCGGGTCTGCATCTGGCGGGTAAAACCGGGACGACAAACAACAATGTCGATACCTGGTTTGCCGGTATCGACGGCAGCCAGGTGACTATCACCTGGGTAGGCCGTGATAACAACCAGCCGACGAAATTGTACGGTGCCAGCGGCGCGATGGCGATTTACCAGCGCTATCTGGCGAACCAGACGCCGACGCCTTTAGTTCTGACGCCGCCGGAAGATGTGGTGGATATGGGCGTTGATTACGACGGTAATTTTGTCTGTAGCGGCGGTATGCGCACTCTGCCGGTCTGGACGGACGATCCAAATACGCTGTGCCAGCAGGGCGAGATGATGCAGCAACAGCAGCCGTCAGGCAATCCGTTCGATCAGTCGTCTCAGCCGCAACAGCCTGCGCAGCAACAGCCGCCGAAAGAAGAGAAGAGCGACGGCGTTGCCGGCTGGATTAAGGAGATGTTCGGCGGCAATTAATCACGGTAATAGTGCCGGGTGGCGCTGTGGTTACCCGGTCTACACCGTTACGACTCCATTACGCGCGACGTAGGCCGAATAAGATGCTTACGTCGCCATCCGGCAAATCCCCTATAAATAACATTTCAGTCTAATTTATTAACCCTTCCTTTTCATCTGGTTGTTTCTTAACCCCTTAGTTTTCGTAGGGCCGCGTATCGCTTGCCATTGCGACGATATTTCGCCTATCATGCTGCGGTTATAATAATAATTATCGTTTACGTTATCATTCACTTTCATCAGAGATATACCAATGGCGCGTCTTAAAACTGCTCAGCCAAACTCCTCACTGCGTAAAATCGCAGTTGTAGTAGCCACAGCGGTTAGCGGCATGTCTGTCTATGCACAGGCGGCGGTTCAACCGAAAGAAGAAACCATTACCGTAACCGCAGCGCCTGCCGCGCAGGAAAGCGCCTGGGGACCGGCTCCGACCATCGCCGCGAAGCGTTCCGCCACTACCACCAAAACTGATACACCTATCGAAAAAACGCCACAGTCGGTTTCGGTGGTCACTAACGAAGAGATGCAGATGCATCAATTCCAGTCAGTAAAAGAAGCGTTGGGTTACACGCCGGGCGTAACGGTAAGCAGCCGCGGCGCTTCCAATACCTATGACTTCGTGATTATCCGTGGCTTCTCTTCCGTCGGCCTGAGCCAGAATAACTATCTGGATGGCCTGAAATTGCAGGGTAACTTCTACAACGATGCGGTTATTGATCCCTACATGCTTGAGCGTGTTGAGTTGATGCGTGGCCCAACGTCCGTTCTCTACGGTAAGAGCAACCCGGGCGGTATCATTTCGATGGTTAGCAAGCGGCCGACTACTGAGCCGCTGAAAGAAATTCAATTCAAAATGGGGACGGACAATTTGTTCCAGACCGGTTTTGATTTTAGTGATTCCCTGGATGACAACGGTGAGTTCTCATATCGTCTGACGGGACTGGCGCGTTCGACAAACGAACAGCAAAAGAGTTCTGAGTCGCAGCGCTATGCGATTGCGCCCTCTTTTACCTGGCGTCCTGATGAGAAAACGAATTTTACGTTCCTTTCTTATTTCCAGAACGAACCAGAGACCGGCTACTACGGCTGGCTGCCGAAAGAGGGAACGGTTGAACCGTTACCGAATGGTAAACGCTTGCCAACAGATTTCAATGAAGGGGCGTCAAACAACACCTATTCTCGTAACGAGAAAATGGTGGGATACAGTTTCGAGCATGGCTTCAACGACACTTTTACCGTGCGCCAGAATTTACGTTTTGTCGAAATGAAAACCGCGCAAAAAAGCGTCTATGGCACGGGGATTGCGGCGGACGGCCATACGCTTAACCGCGGTACTATCGTTGACAACGAGCGTTTACAGAATTTCAGCGTAGATACACAACTGGAAAGTAAATTCGCGACCGGCGATATTGATCATACGTTGCTGACGGGTGTCGATTTCATGCGTATGCGTAATGATATTAACGCGACGTTTGGTAGCGCGCCGTCAATCGATCTCTATAACAATTACCATCCTGAATACTTTGCTTTCGGCGGCGCTGAGCCGTACCAGATGAACGAAAGTAAACAAACAGGCCTCTATGTTCAGGATCAGGCGGAATGGAATAAGTGGGTATTTACTCTCGGCGGCCGCTATGACTGGTCTAAACAAGCGACAACGGTGCGTCAGAATTCCACTACGCCGACAGAAGGATATATTGAACGTAATGACCACCAGTTCACCTGGCGCGGTGGCGTAAACTACGTATTCGATAATGGAATTTCACCTTACTTCAGCTATAGCCAATCTTTCGAGCCAAGCGCCTTCGATTTGTGGAGCACCCCACGCGTTTCTTACAAGCCGTCAAAAGGCGAGCAATATGAAGCAGGGGTGAAATATGTACCGAAAGACATGCCGGTTGTTGTTACGGGTGCCGTTTATCAGCTGACCAAAACCAATAACCTGACCGCCGATCCAACCAACCCATTAGCGCAGGTGCCGGCAGGCGAAATTCGTGCGCGAGGTGTAGAGCTGGAAGCCAAAGCAGCATTGACGGCTAACATCAATATGACGGCGTCTTACACTTATACTGATGCTGAATACACGAAAGACACTAATCTGAAAGGGAATACGCCAGAGCAGGTGCCTGAACACATGGCGTCGTTGTGGGGCGATTACACCTTCAACGACGGTCCGTTGTCAGGTTTAACGCTGGGAACAGGCGGTCGTTTTATTGGTTCCAGTTACGGCGATCCGGCCAATAGCTTCAAGGTAGGCAGCGCAGCGGTGATGGATGCGGTCGTCAAGTACGATCTGGCGCGTTTTGGTATGGCGGGCTCCAGCATTGCGGTTAACGTTAATAATCTGCTCGACCGCGAATACGTCGCCAGCTGCTTCCAGACCTACGGCTGTTTCTGGGGCGCAGAACGTCAGGTCGTTGCAACGGCAACCTTCCGTTTCTAATTTCTTTTTGGGCACGGCTTGCCGTGCCCGTTTTACAAGTTGGCTGCGATGCAGGAAAACCACATTCATTCCGATACCACCTTTGCGCTGCGAAGCGTCGCCTTTCGTGTGCCGGGCCGCACGCTTTTACACCCTCTCTCGTTAACGTTTCCCGCAGGTCGCGTCACCGGACTTATCGGCCATAATGGTTCCGGTAAATCCACGCTGTTAAAAATGCTGGGCCGCCATCAGCCGCCTTCCGAAGGGGATATTCTGCTCGACAATCAGCCGCTGGCGAGCTGGAGCAGCAAGGCGTTTGCCCGCAAAGTTGCCTATCTGCCTCAACAATTGCCGCAGGCGGAAGGAATGACGGTGCGCGAACTGGTAGCGATTGGCCGCTATCCGTGGCACGGCGCGCTGGGGCGCTTTGGCGTCGCGGACCGGGAAAAAGTAGACGAGGCGATTACGCTGGTCGGCTTAAAACTGCTGGCGCATCGTCTGGTAGACAGTCTTTCCGGCGGCGAGCGCCAGCGCGCGTGGATTGCCATGCTGGTCGCGCAGGACAGCCGTTGTCTGCTGCTGGATGAGCCGACGTCAGCGCTGGATATCGCCCATCAGGTTGACGTGCTGGCGCTGGTGCATCGTTTAAGCCAGCAGCGCGGGCTGACGGTGGTTGCGGTGCTGCACGATATCAACATGGCGGCCCGCTACTGTGATTATTTAGTCGCGCTACGCGGCGGTGAAATGATTGCGCAAGGAACGCCTGCGGAACTGATGCGCAGTGACACGCTGGAGCAGATTTACGGTATCCCGATGGGTATCCTTCCGCATCCAGCGGGCGCGGCACCTGTGAGTTTTGTGTATTAATGCGTGATTTATATCCTCTTACTCGCCGCCGTTTATTAACGGCGATGGCGCTCTCGCCGCTGCTGTGGCAAATGAATACGGCGCAGGCTGCCGCTATCGATCCCCGCCGGATTGTGGCGCTGGAGTGGCTGCCGGTTGAGCTGCTGCTGGCGCTCGGTATTACGCCTTATGGCGTGGCGGACGTGCCAAATTATAAGCTGTGGGTTAGCGAACCGCCGTTGCCGGATTCGGTGATTGATGTGGGTCTTCGTACTGAACCCAATCTCGAACTGCTGACAGAGATGAAGCCGTCGTTTATGGTCTGGTCGGCAGGTTACGGACCCTCGCCGGAAAAATTGGCGCGGATCGCGCCGGGGCGCGGGTTCGATTTTAGCGACGGCAAAAAGCCGCTGGCGGTGGCCCGACGCTCGCTGGTTGAACTGGCGCAGACGCTGAATCTGGAAGCTGCGGCAGAAAAACATCTGGCGCAATACGATCGCTTCATCGCCAGCCAGAAGCCGCATTTTATCCGCCGCGGGGGGCGTCCGTTACTGATGACGACGCTTATCGATCCACGGCATATGCTGGTGCTCGGCCCGAATTGCCTGTTCCAGGAGGTGCTGGACGAGTATGGCATTGTCAATGCCTGGCAGGGTGAAACCAACTTTTGGGGCAGTACGGCGGTCAGCATCGATCGGCTGGCGATGTATAAAGAAGCGGATGTGATCTGCTTCGATCACGGGAATAGCACCGATATGAACGCGCTGATGGCAACGCCGCTGTGGCAGGCCATGCCGTTTGTCCGCGCCGGGCGCTTTCACCGGGTGCCCGCCGTTTGGTTCTATGGCGCGACCCTCTCCACGATGCATTTTGTCCGCATCCTGGATAACGTGTTGGGAGGCAAAGCGTGAGCAGAAAACGTGAAATACCGGAGGGCGGCGCGAAAAGCGCCTTATCCGACCTACGGTTCGGGCGCTTTGTAGGCCGGATAAGGCGAAGCCGCCATCCGGCGTTGCTGTTATTGGCGCTGTTTGTTGCCGCTTGCTGGCTAACATGGGGTAACTTCTCCGTTGCGCTACCGCGCAGTCAGTGGCAACAGGCTATCTGGTCACCGGATATCGACATCATTGAGCAGATGATTTTTCATTACAGCCTGTTGCCAAGACTGGCGATTTCGCTGCTGGTGGGCGCGGGGCTTGGGCTGGTAGGCGTCCTGTTCCAGCAAGTATTGCGTAACCCGCTGGCGGAACCGACCACGCTGGGCGTGGCGACCGGCGCGCAATTGGGGATCACGGTGACTACGCTATGGGCGATTCCCGGCGCGCTGGCGACGCAGTTTGCCGCCCTGACGGGAGCCTGTATCGTCGGCGCGCTGGTGTTCGGCGTGGCGTGGGGCAAACGTCTGTCGCCAGTGACCCTGATCCTCGCCGGGCTGGTGGTTAGCCTCTATTGTGGCGCAATCAACCAGTTACTGGTGATTTTCCACCACGATCAGTTGCAAAGCATGTTTTTATGGAGCACCGGAACGCTGACGCAAACCGACTGGAGCGGCGTGCAGCGTCTGTGGCCGCAGTTGCTGGGCGGTGTGATGCTCACGTTATTGTTGTTACGCCCGATGACGCTGATGGGGCTGGATGACGGCGTTGCGCGTAATCTGGGGCTGGCGCTGTCTTTAGCGCGTCTGGCGGCGCTGTCGCTGGCGATTGTGTTGAGCGCGCTGCTGGTCAACGCGGTGGGCATTATCGGTTTTATCGGCCTGTTTGCGCCGCTGCTGGCGAAAATGCTTGGCGCAAGACGTCTGCTGGCGCGCCTGATGCTGGCGCCGCTCATTGGGGCGCTTATTTTGTGGCTATCCGATCAGATTATCCTTTGGCTCACCCGCGTATGGATGGAAGTTTCCACCGGTTCAGTGACGGCGCTAATCGGCGCGCCGCTGCTCCTGTGGCTGCTGCCGCGGCTTAAAAGCATGAGCACGCCGGATATGAACGCCAGCGATCGTGTGGCGGCGGAACGTCGGCATGTCCTCGCTTTTGCCGTTGCCGGTGGCGCGCTCCTGCTACTGGCAACATGGGTCGCGCTCTCTTTTGGTCGCGACGCGCACGGCTGGACGTGGGCGAGCGGAACGCTGCTTGAGGAACTGATGCCGTGGCGCTGGCCGCGGATACTGGCGGCGTTAATGGCGGGCGTCATGCTGGCGGTGGCGGGCTGCATTATTCAGCGTCTGACCGGTAATCCAATGGCCAGTCCGGAAGTGCTGGGGATCAGTTCCGGAGCCGCGTTTGGCGTGGTGTTGATGCTGTTTTTGGTGCCGGGGAATGCCTTCGGTTGGCTACTGCCCGCCGGAAGCCTGGGCGCGGCGGCGACACTGCTGATTATTATGTTAGCCGCCGGACGCGGCGGTTTCTCGCCACAACGGATGTTGCTGGCGGGGATGGCGCTCAGCACCGCGTTTACCATGCTGCTAATGATGCTCCAGGCGAGCGGCGACCCGCGGATGGCGGAAGTGTTGACCTGGATCGCAGGATCTACCTATAACGCCACTGGCGGGCAGGTTACGCGAACCGCGATCGTGATGGTGATTTTGCTGGCAATTGTGCCGTTGTGTCGCCGCTGGTTAACGATTTTGCCACTGGGCGGCGATGCCGCGCGCGCGGTGGGCATGGCGCTTACGCCGTCGCGTATCGCGCTGCTGGCGTTGGCGGCTTGTTTGACGGCAACTGCGACGATGACCATTGGGCCGCTGAGTTTCGTTGGACTGATGGCGCCGCATATTGCGCGGATGCTCGGTTTTCGCCGGACGATGCCGCATATGGTCATCTCGGCGCTGGCAGGGGGCGTTTTACTGGTCTTTGCCGACTGGTGCGGCAGGATGGCGCTATTTCCGTATCAGATCCCGGCGGGACTGCTTTCAAGCTTTATTGGCGCGCCGTACTTTATCTATTTGCTACGTAAACAGAGCCGCTGAGTTTGCCGGATGGCGGCATAAATGCCTTATCCGGCCTACGGCGTAGAATGTAGGCCGGGTAATCGTCACCCGGCAATTCATCCTTTACAATTTCGCAAACACCCGGCGCGCGGCGTCAATAGTACTATTAATGTCGTCCATGCTGTGTGCGACCGACATAAAACCCGCCTCAAACGCCGATGGCGCCAGATACACGCCTTCCTCCAGCATCAGGTGGAAGAAACGCTTAAAGCGTTCAACGTCGCACGCCATCACGTCCTGATAGCAGGTTACGCTCTCAGCGTCGGTGAAGAAAATCCCGAACATGCCGCCGACGTGGTTGACGACCAGCGGAATATTCGCTTCTTCGGCAGCTTCCAGCAAACCTTCCGCCAGACGGGTGGTGAGCTCATCCAGCGTTTCATGAATGCCGGGCTGGGCGACTTCATTCAGGCAGGCGAAACCGGCCGCCATCGCAATCGGGTTGCCGGAAAGGGTGCCCGCCTGGTAAACCGGGCCCGTCGGCGCCAGCGCATCCATTACATCGCGACGACCGCCAAACGCGCCTACCGGCATCCCGCCGCCGATGATTTTACCCAGACAGGTCAGGTCCGGCACGACGCCGTAGTAATCCTGGGCTCCGGCCAGCGCTACGCGAAAACCGGTCATCACTTCGTCGATAATCAGCAGCGCGCCGAACTCATCGCACAAGGCGCGCAGACCTGGCAGGAATTCCGGCAGCGGCGGGACGCAGTTCATATTGCCCGCCACCGGCTCGACGATGATACAGGCGATTTCCTGCGGATATTGTTCAAACGCCGCGCGCACTGACGCCAGATCGTTATAAGTGCAGGTCAGCGTATGTTTCGCGAAATCTGCCGGCACGCCCGGTGAGTTCGGCTGACCGAGCGTCAGCGCGCCAGAACCGGCTTTGACCAGCAGACAGTCTGCGTGGCCGTGGTAGCAGCCTTCGAATTTGATAATCTTATCGCGGCCAGTAAAACCACGCGCCAGGCGAATAGCGCTCATGGTCGCTTCGGTACCGGAGTTCACCATGCGCACCATGTCCATGGTCGGCACCAGGTTGGTGACCAGTTCCGCCATTTTCACTTCCATTTCGGTTGGCGCGCCGAAGCTTAAACCGCGCTCCGCAGCTTCGATCACCGCATTGCGGATAGCCGGGTGGTTATGCCCCAGTACCATTGGCCCCCAGGAACCGACATAGTCGATATACGCTTTGCCATCGACATCGTACAGATACGCGCCGTCCGCTTTTTCGATAAACAGCGGGGTGCCGCCCACGCCAGTGAAGGCGCGAACAGGGGAGTTCACACCGCCGGGGATCAGCTCGCGGGCCGCGCTATAGAGATTTTCAGACTTACTCATGGAAAGATTCCTGGTTCGTAGAAAAAGTGAATACCCGCTATTCTAAGTTATTCAGAGAAGGTTATGAAAGTTTTACGCATTTGAAACAATACGATTTGCAGGGGATTTTCACGGCGTTGGCGAGTAGAATGCCGACTTTAGATTTGTATTACCAATTAATGATCTTCTGATGAAAACAGACACTTCCACCTTTTTAGCTCAGCAAATTGTGCGCTTACGGCGCAGAGATCAGATTCGCCGGTTAATGCAGCGGGATAAAACGCCGCTGGCCATCCTGTTCATGGCGGCCGTTGTCGGCACGCTTACCGGACTGGTTGGCGTCGCCTTTGAAAAGGCGGTTTCCTGGGTACAAAACATGCGCATTGGCGCGCTGGTTCAGGTCGCGGACCATGCGTTTTTGCTTTGGCCGCTGGCCTTTATCCTTTCGGCGTTACTGGCGATGGTCGGCTACTTTTTGGTACGAAAATTTGCGCCGGAAGCCGGCGGCTCGGGTATCCCGGAAATTGAAGGCGCGCTGGAGGAGTTACGTCCGGTGCGCTGGTGGCGCGTGTTGCCGGTGAAGTTTATCGGCGGGATGGGGACGTTGGGCGCAGGAATGGTATTAGGGCGCGAAGGGCCAACGGTACAAATCGGGGGCAACCTGGGGCGCATGGTGCTGGATGTTTTTCGTATGCGCAGCGCCGAAGCGCGGCATACGTTGCTGGCGACCGGCGCGGCGGCGGGGCTCTCTGCGGCGTTTAACGCGCCGCTGGCAGGTATCCTGTTTATTATTGAAGAGATGCGCCCGCAGTTTCGCTACAACCTGATTTCGATTAAAGCGGTGTTTACCGGCGTCATCATGTCGAGCATTGTGTTCCGCATATTTAACGGCGAAGCGCCGATTATTGAAGTCGGCAAACTGTCTGATGCGCCGGTTAACACGCTGTGGTTATACCTTATCCTCGGTATTATTTTTGGCTGCGTCGGGCCGGTATTTAATTCGTTGGTGCTGCGTACCCAGGATATGTTTCAGCGCTTTCATGGCGGCGAAATTAAAAAATGGGTGCTTATGGGCGGCGCGATCGGCGGCCTGTGCGGTATTCTGGGGTTGATTGAGCCGGAAGCGGCAGGCGGCGGATTTAACCTTATTCCTATCGCCGCGGCAGGTAATTTTAGCGTCGGGCTACTGCTGTTCATCTTTATTACCCGGGTGGTCACGACGCTGCTTTGCTTTTCTTCCGGCGCGCCGGGGGGCATTTTCGCCCCGATGCTGGCGCTGGGAACGCTGCTTGGTACGGCCTTCGGTATGGCGGCGGCAGTGCTTTTTCCGCAGTATCACCTGGAGGCCGGTACCTTTGCGATTGCCGGGATGGGGGCGCTGATGGCGGCGTCGGTGCGCGCCCCGCTGACGGGGATTGTGCTGGTGCTGGAGATGACCGATAACTACCAGCTCATTTTGCCAATGATTATCACCTGTCTTGGCGCGACACTATTAGCCCAGTTTTTGGGCGGGAAACCGTTATACTCAACCATCCTGGCGCGCACTCTGGCGAAGCAGGATGCGGAACAGGCGGCGAAAAACCAGAATGCGCCTGCGGGCGAGAATACTTGAACGAATTACCAGGGTATTAGATAATGACTGCCAATATTGGGTGAAAATTTATCCAATTACCGATGTCGTTTGGAGCAAAATATGAGTGATGACGTAGCGCTGCCGCTGCAGTTTACCGACGCAGCAGCGAATAAAGTAAAAAGTCTTATCGCTGACGAAGATAATCCGAATCTGAAACTGCGCGTGTATATCACCGGCGGTGGTTGCAGCGGCTTCCAGTATGGTTTTACCTTTGACGATCAGGTGAACGAAGGGGATATGACCATCGAAAAACAGGGCGTTGGCCTGGTGGTTGACCCGATGAGTTTGCAGTATCTGGTGGGTGGTTCGGTGGATTATACCGAAGGTCTGGAAGGTTCCCGCTTCATTGTAACCAACCCGAATGCGAAAAGTACCTGCGGGTGTGGCTCTTCCTTCAGCATTTGATTGCTGTTCGTTGTGCCGGATGGCGACGCGAGCGTCTTATCCGGCCTACAACATCTTTCCTGTAGGCCCGATAAGCGTAGCGCCATCGGGCAAAACAATATCAACGTCCGTTTTCATCCAGTGCAAACGTCGGCAATTTCAAATGCCAGCGAATGGCCGCCAGCCGAATGAACAGCGTGACGACCATACCCATCATGCTGGCGCTTTCCAGCGGTACTGAAAACGTATAAAACGCGGTGGCGTGAACAATCCCGCCGATAATACAGGCCGTGGCATAGATTTCGGTGCGTAGGATCATGGGAATCTCGCGTGCCAGAACATCGCGAATAATCCCGCCGCCGACGCCGGTAATCACGCCCATACAGACTGCCACTAATGGCCCCGTTTCAGCGAGGAAGGCTTTATTCACCCCAATGCCGACAAACACCGCCAGCCCGACCGCATCCAGTACCGGCAACATCCATTTCGGCAGACGTCTTGGCTGGCGAACCAGCAGGATGGTCAGCATACTGGTGACCATGGCGACGACCAAATCGGTAGGATCTTTAACCCAGAATACCGGGCCGTTATCCAGCGCCATATCGCGGATTGTCCCGCCGCCGACGGCAGTAACGACGCCGAGCACCAGGACGCCGAACGGGTCCATACGTAATTTCCCGGCCAGCAACACGCCAGAGATAGCAAATACAGCCGTGCCTACAATATCCAGCCAATAGACGAGCATTGTCGAATCCCCACTGGGAGCCTGGTAAGACAGGCTCTAATTCACCTGTGAAAGCGCATTACAGAGTTGTTTTGCGGCGAGGATAATACGCGGGCTTGCGCGTTCAAACCAGTCGCTGTTAAGCGGAATAACCGGAATTTTTAGCAGGTTTCCCCAGTATTGTTCAATTTTGAGAATTTCGCCCGCTTTTCCGGCCACGATAATAGCCTGGGGATGCCTTGCCAGCACCTGCTCACGGCTGACTTGCGGCCACGGCACGCGGCTGTCAGCAAAGACGTTTTCTCCGCCGCAGGTCGTCAAAACCTGATGTTGAATAGACCCTTTACCACTGGTAAACAGAGGATTCATGCCAAACTGAAGAAAGACGCGCTTTTTAGCTTTACCGGCATACTCGGCGTTGAGCGCGGCGTACTCGTTTAGCAATGTCTGCGCTGCCTGCTGAGCCTTTTCCGGCTGCGGGCTCCAGGCGGCCAGTTGACGGAGCGTGTCGGCGATCTGTTCGATGGTTACCGCGTCCACCCACATGACCTTAATACCTAATGACGTCAGTTGGTTTACCTGGCGTTCCGCATTACCGCCGCGCCAGGCGACGACCAGATCCGGCTTCAGCGCCACAATGCGTTCCAGATTCATTCCCTGCCAGGTAGAGACCTGTTCTATTTTTTGCGCTTCGGGCGGGTAGTCGGAATAGCTGCTGACGCCAACGGGCGTAATCCCGGCGGCAAAAGCGAGCTCCGTATTGGCGGGAGAGAGGGTAATGACGCGCGGCGCAGCGTAAAGCCACACCGGGAGCGTAAGCAGCAGGGCGACCAGCGCCCTGAACATTTGCTTAGCCATGCGCCAGTTTCTGTACCAGCGTCTCGACCATCAGAGTCGACTGTTTCGCCGCCACCGCGAGGAATTCGTCAAAGCTGAGGTGCGATTGCTGATCGGCCACGTCAGAAATAGCGCGTACCACCACGAACGGCACGTTGAAGTTATAGCAGACGTGTGCGATAGCGGTGGCTTCCATCTCTACGGCGACCGCGTCGGGGAAGTTATGCCGAATTTTTGCCAGCCCGACGGAGCCGTTAATAAACGCGTCGCCGCTAACAATAAGGCCGCGTACCGCGTTCAGATTCAGCTCTCTGATGCAGGATTCCGCGGCGGCGATCAGTTTATCATCGGCCTTAAATCCGGCCGGACAGCCCGGTAATTGCCCGTATTCATAGCCGAAAGCGGTCACATCAGCGTCGTGGTAACGCGCTTCGTCAGAGACGACGATATCGCCGACCTTCAGCGTGGACGCCAGACCGCCTGCGGAACCGGTATTGATGATCACGTCCGGTTTGCAGTGCTCCAGAAGCAACGTTGCGCCCAGCGCCGCCGCGACTTTACCGATACCAGATTTCAGCAACGCCACTTCGGTGCCGTTCAACTGGCCGGTGTAAATTTCGCAGCCGCCCAGAGTAATCGTCTGACGGTTGTCAATTTTGTCACGCAGCAGCGTAACTTCTTCTTCCATTGCGCCAATGATGCCGATTTTCATAGATTTACTCGCGATAAGTCAGTTTTGAGGGCATAGTTTATCATGCGCTTATGGGGAAGCGCATTTCTCAGGCGGGGAGAGGATATGGCATCGATCGATTTCCGAAATAAAATTAACTGGCATCGTCGTTATCGTTCACCGCAGGGCGTAAAGACGGAACATGAGATCCTGCGGATTTTTGAAAGCGATCGCGGGCGGATTATCAACTCTCCGGCTATACGCCGTTTGCAGCAAAAAACGCAGGTTTTCCCGCTGGAGCGCAATGCCGCGGTGCGTACTCGCCTGACGCATTCGATGGAGGTGCAGCAGGTAGGGCGTTATATCGCGAAAGAGATTTTAAGCCGCCTGAAAGAGCAAAACCGACTGGAGGAGTACGGTCTGGATGCGCTGACCGGTCCCTTTGAAAGTATTGTGGAAATGGCCTGCCTGATGCACGACATCGGTAATCCGCCGTTCGGTCATTTTGGCGAGGCGGCGATCAATGACTGGTTTCGTCAGCGGCTGCATCCGGAAGATGCGGAAAGTCAGCCGCTCACGCATGATCGCTGTGTGGTTTCCTCGCTACGGTTACAGGAAGGCGAAGAAAATCTGAACGATATTCGCCGCAAGGTACGTCAGGATATCTGCCATTTTGAAGGCAATGCACAGGGAATTCGTCTGGTACATACGCTCATGCGGATGAATCTTACCTGGGCGCAGGTTGGCGGAATTTTAAAATATACCCGTCCGGCATGGTGGCGAGGGCCGGTGCCGGATTCCCATCGCTATTTAATGAAGAAACCGGGCTATTATCTTTCTGAAGAGAAGTATATTGCGAGGTTACGTAAAGAACTGCAGTTAGCGCCTTACAGTCGCTTTCCATTAACGTGGATTATGGAAGCCGCAGATGATATTTCTTATTGTGTTGCCGATCTTGAAGACGCGGTAGAGAAAAGAATCTTTAGCGTTGAGCAGCTTTACCACCATTTATATCACGCGTGGGGCCACCATGAGAAGGATTCGCTGTTTGAGCTGGTGGTAGGAAATGCGTGGGAAAAATCACGCGCCAATACATTAAGCCGCAGTACCGAAGATCAGTTTTTTATGTATTTACGGGTAAATACATTAAATAAACTGGTGCCCTATGCCGCTCAGCGTTTTATTGATAATTTGCCGCAGATTTTTGCCGGTACCTTCAATCAGGCGTTGCTGGAAGATGCCAGCGGTTTTAGCCGCCTGCTTGAACTCTATAAGAATGTGGCGGTTGAACATGTGTTTAGCCATCCGGATGTAGAACAGCTTGAACTACAGGGATACCGGGTGATCAGCGGGTTATTAGATATCTATCAGCCGCTATTAAGTTTGTCGCTTAACGACTTTCGCGAGCTGGTGGAAAAAGAACGGTTGAAACGCTTCCCCATAGAATCGCGCTTATTTCAGAAACTTTCTACGCGCCATCGTTTGGCCTACGTGGAAGTCGTCAGTAAATTACCTACGGATTCGGCGGAGTACCCGGTACTGGAATATTATTATCGCTGTCGGTTGATTCAGGATTATATCAGCGGGATGACTGACCTTTACGCATGGGATGAATATCGGCGTTTGATGGCGGTCGAACAGTAAATGGACTTTTGTAAAGATGGACAATAAATTTTTACTTTTTCCAGAAACTTTGTTCCGGAACTTCGCGTTATAAAATGAATCTGACGTACACAGCAATTTTGCGTTACCTGTTAATCGAGATTGAAACACATGAAAAAAACCACATTAGCAATGAGTGCACTGGCTCTGAGTTTAGGTTTGGCATTGTCGCCTCTGTCTGCCACGGCGGCTGAAACGTCCTCTTCAGCAATGACTGCCCAGCAGATGCCAAGCCTGGCACCGATGCTCGAAAAAGTGATGCCATCGGTGGTCAGTATTAATGTAGAAGGTAGCACCACGGTGAATACGCCGCGTATGCCGCGTAATTTCCAGCAGTTCTTTGGCGATGACTCCCCGTTCTGCCAGGACGGTTCTCCGTTCCAGAATTCTCCGTTCTGCCAGGGCGGCGGTAACGGCGGCAACGGCGGTCAACAACAGAAATTCATGGCGCTGGGCTCCGGCGTAATTATTGACGCCGCAAAGGGCTACGTCGTTACCAACAACCACGTGGTTGATAACGCCAGCGTGATTAAAGTACAGCTTAGCGATGGACGTAAATTCGATGCTAAAGTGGTGGGCAAAGATCCACGTTCTGATATCGCGCTGATTCAAATTCAGAATCCGAAGAACCTGACGGCGATTAAGCTGGCGGACTCCGACGCGCTGCGCGTGGGGGATTATACCGTCGCTATTGGTAACCCGTTTGGTCTGGGCGAAACGGTGACGTCAGGTATCGTTTCGGCGCTGGGGCGTAGCGGCCTGAACGTAGAAAATTACGAGAACTTTATTCAGACCGACGCCGCGATTAACCGCGGTAACTCCGGCGGCGCGCTGGTGAACCTGAACGGTGAGCTGATCGGTATTAACACCGCGATTCTGGCGCCGGACGGCGGCAACATCGGTATCGGCTTCGCTATCCCCAGTAACATGGTGAAAAACCTGACGTCGCAGATGGTGGAATACGGCCAGGTGAAACGCGGCGAACTGGGGATCATGGGGACTGAGCTGAATTCCGAATTGGCGAAAGCGATGAAAGTCGACGCCCAGCGTGGCGCGTTCGTCAGCCAGGTGATGCCGAATTCGTCCGCGGCGAAAGCGGGTATCAAAGCCGGGGATGTCATTACCTCGCTGAACGGTAAACCGATCAGCAGCTTTGCGGCGCTGCGCGCTCAGGTCGGCACTATGCCGGTCGGCAGCAAAATCAGCCTCGGTCTGCTGCGTGAAGGTAAAGCGATTACGGTTAATCTGGAACTGCAGCAGAGCAGCCAGAGTCAGGTTGATTCCAGCACCATCTTCAGCGGGATTGAAGGCGCTGAAATGAGCAATAAAGGCCAGGATAAAGGCGTTGTGGTGAGCAGCGTGAAAGCGAATTCACCCGCCGCGCAAATTGGCCTCAAAAAAGGCGATGTCATTATCGGCGCTAACCAGCAGCCGGTGAAAAATATCGCCGAGCTGCGTAAAATTCTCGACAGCAAGCCGTCGGTGCTGGCGCTGAATATTCAGCGTGGTGATAGTTCTATTTATTTGCTGATGCAGTAATCACCTTTGTCCCCTTCCGCCATGGAAGGGGGCAACACTTTTCTGTGAAACCCCCCACAACTCCATACTTATTTGCACCGTTTTGTGCATTTGCACAATGTCGAGACTTGTCATCTTCCTTATGCTTGTGCTCTGCTCACAGGAGGGATTTATGGCTGGCTGGCATCTTGATACCAAAATGGCGCAGGATATCGTGGCGCGCACTATGCGCATCATCGATACCAATATCAACGTAATGGATGCCCGCGGGCGTATTATCGGCAGCGGCGATCGGGAACGTATTGGTGAATTGCACGAAGGCGCGCTGTTAGTGCTGTCGCAGGGCCGGGTTGTGGATATCGACGACGCCGTGGCGCGACACCTGCACGGGGTACGTCAGGGGATTAATCTTCCCTTACGCCTTGAGGGCGAAATTGTCGGCGTGATCGGTCTCACCGGCGAACCAGAGCATCTGCGTAAATATGGCGAACTGGTGTGTATGACTGCCGAAATGATGCTGGAGCAGTCGCGGTTAATGCACCTTTTGGCGCAGGATAGCCGTTTGCGCGAAGAGCTGGTGATGAACCTGATTCAGGCCGAAGAAAATACGCCGGCGCTGGTGGAATGGGCGCAGCGTTTGGGGATCGATTTGAACCAGCCACGTGTGGCGGCGGTGGTGGAAGTCGATAGCGGCCAGCTTGGCGTCGATAGCGCAATGGCGGAACTTCAGCAGTTGCAGAATGCGCTTACCACGCCGGAGCGTAACAACCTGATAGCCATTGTGTCTCTCACCGAGATGGTGGTGCTCAAACCCGCTTTAAACTCGTTTGGTCGTTGGGATGCTGAAGATCATCGTAAGCGCGTAGAGCAGCTTATCTCGCGAATGAAAGAGAATGGTCAGCTACGTTTTCGCGTGGCGCTGGGCAATTACTTTACCGGGCCGGGCAGTATTGCACGCTCATACCGCACGGCGCGCACCACGATGATGGTCGGCAAACAGCGGATGCCAGAAAGCCGCAGCTATTTTTATCAGGATTTGATGCTGCCGGTTCTGTTAGATAGCCTGCGTGGCGGCTGGCAGGCCAATGAGCTGGCGCGCCCGCTGGTAAAACTCAAAGCGATGGATAACAACGGATTATTACGTCGGACGCTGACGGCGTGGTTTCGCCATAATGTCCAGCCGCTGGCGACCTCTAAGGCGCTGTTTATTCATCGTAACACGCTGGAATATCGGCTAAATCGTATTTCGGAACTGACCGGGCTGGATTTGGGAAATTTTGACGATCGGCTGTTGCTGTATGTGGCGCTACAACTGGATGAACAGCGTTAAGTCCGGCGGCGCTTCGCTGACCAGACCAGGGGACTTGGGCGAAGTAGTAGGCCGGATTAGGCAAAACCGCCATTCGACAACGTAATCTCACAGCGCCCGAAGACGCTGTGATGGGGTGGGGTTAATTCGTGGTCAGGCGCTGCAATCCCCGCGCCGTGACCTGCCAGATCACGTGTTGCGGCTGCGGCCAGCTTTCGCCATTGAGCGGGTTGCGGATAACCGACTGGTCTGCGCCCTCGGCATGAAAGACCTCAATCGTATAATCCTCATCCAGCCCGCAGACGTCAGTATAGCCGCCAAGCTGCACCGAACCTTTTATCGACTGACGGTAAACCACCGTACCGCGCGTATTATAAATCGTCACTGCCGCATATTCCGTTGCGAAGTCGCTATGCGGCGCAATTGGGTATGCGGTAAAGATAAATTGTTGCGCACGGATGTCTATTTCCATACTGGCAAAACCATTTTCTTCCTTGCCAATAAGCTGCCAGCTGAATTTATCGCCATATAATGCGGCAGCATCGGAGGTATTTTTCTCTTCCGTTTGTTCCGGTGAGTCGACCTCCAGCCCATCGCTCACCACGCGCCAGCGGTTGTGTTTTTTCAGCGTGACGTTTTGCCCGGTCGTTTCATTGATGGCGCTGCAACGGTAAGGTTCGTCATGGAAGAGCTCAATGTACATTCCCGCTTGCAAAACAACCGTATCGCTATCGGCTGGATAGTGGGTGATGCCATCATAATGACGGCTATAGATAACCTCGCCGGACTCCTCCTTCACCGTGAGCGTGCTGTATGTCGCGGTATAGTAAGGATGAGGCTGATCGGCCTGTGTTTCTATTGTCATGCGCTGTTGCCGATTATCGTAAGCAAGCTGGCAAAACGTTCTGTCGCCTTGTCCGCGTAACTGCAACGTCACGCCTTTACCGATGCCTTCGCCCGGCTCGCTGTTATCCGCCGGCAGCACATCAACGCTGTCGCGCATTAACGCGCTACGGGTCGGCTCTTCAATGTGGGAGAGCATCAGCCAGAGATCGTTTTTGCAAGCGGCATAAGGTTGCGCCATTAATAAAGGGCAGGCGCGGATAGCATCTGCGCGATGGCTGAACATAGCCTGGAGATCTGCGACAGGATCGTTGTTGAGCGAAAAATGATAAAGCCCTTCGCTATCAAGACGCAGTAACTGATATTTCGTCGACGAGACCAATGTCAGATAGCCCGGCGAGGCTTTCAGGCGGCCAGGCTCGGCATGATAAAGATAAAGGTGGTAGTGGTCGCTAAACGGCACCACAATTTTTCCGGTGGCGCAGTTTGTTCCGTTCATCTTACGTTCAAAAACCTTTTCGCCGCTGGCGGTTAACACCGTTATGCTGGCGTATAACGTATTCGCGAAGTAGCTGTGCGGCGTGGCGTTCGTGATATCCAGAACTAATTGTCTGGCCTCATGATCCACGGCTAAACGGGCGAAGGGCATGTCACCGTAGCCGAGGAAAATCAACTGCTCGTTATGCGCGGCGCTGTCCTGCAAGGCGGTGAAATTAACGGTAAGTGCGTTTTCCCCTTCGCGGATAACCACATAGTCCGTGTCCGGGCGGTATTTCTGCGATCGCCCTTTGGGCAGGGTGAGATGGTAAATGCCAATGGGCAGGGGAGTTAACGTGAGCGTACTGTCGTTGACGGGCAATGTATATGTGCTGCCGGCGTTGTCGTGTAGCGTTAAGACGCGTCCATAAAGTTGCTCCGGCTGATCGATATTCAGCGTTAGCGTGAGCGTTCCCGTTTTGTTCAGCGCCGCCAGCTCGGCGTTTTCAACCAGCCAGACAAAAGAGTCCAGCCCTAACTGTTGGCGCGCGCTTTCCCATTCGCGCTCCGGCAGCAGATCGTAAAGCGGCCAGACGGGTTTTACCGCCTGTGCGGCGATCTGCTCGCGGGTGAACGCATCGACCGGTAAGCCGCACAGCTGAATAAACGGCGCGACGTCATAACCTGAGGCTGTGGCGATGGCGTCCGCCAGCAGATCGGTCAGGCGATGCTCGCAGGGCAAAAAGTTTTCGTCAGCACCCAGCTCGCGGTAGTTCTGGTTAAACACCCGGAAGGCTTCTGTTCCGCCTTTAAATAACATCAGCATCAGAAATTGCAGGCGGGGGCGGACGCCCCAGGCGCTAACCGGCGTGCGATTCCGCAGATAGGTAATGAATTGCAATTCCTGCTCAGACTGCCGTCCGTAATTGTAGAGCCAGCCGTCGGTATAAAGATGGTTCCCCTGGTTCAGATTAAGCTGCTGGAAAAACGCGGCGTAAATGTTGTTCCACACCTCACCGACTGGCAGGTCGACGTCATTCATAAAGACGCCCTGATAGCCGTGACCGATTTCATGCAGAATCGTCCACTGCGTGGCGACATTATCGATCCACCCCTGGCTTAATGTTGCAGCCGTTTGCGCGCACCACCAGGGGAGATAATAAGCCGCGCCGACGCCGTGTTTATCCGCTTTAATAAAATAGCGGTTAGCGACATTTTGATTAAGCGGCGAAGCAGGGCTATCGCTGAGACCAGTCCAGTCATTATAGGCGTCGATCACTCGCGTATAGTACGCATCCAGCGCGGTGATACCGGCGTTGATGACATTAGCGCGATCCGCCCAGGGCAGCAGAAAACGCACGCGGTCCAGTTCCAGCAGGGCAAAAGGCGACGCCTGTTCTTCCCAGGTCTGGAAAAAAGCGTCTTCGGATTGCCCCTTACGCCAGTGTGGCAAATTTTTATTGCTGGTTGGCTGTCGGTAGATCACCGAAAACTCGCCGCCCTGCGCAAAAAAGAGGGTATCAATAAAGGGAACGGAATCGACCGTTGTGCTGATCGTTTGCCAGTTGCCGTTCAGCGTAAGCGATTTCTCACACGCTGAGTCATTGCACAGCAGACGGAGTCTGGCGTTACCGGCGTTGTTATTTGGCTGGCGGATTTGCAGCTGCGTATTCGCTGGCAGAATAAATCCCAGCACCTGGCGGTCGTGCTCGCGCCCCTTTTCAAATTTGATGTTATCCAGTCCGGGGGCCGCAGGCAGCGAATAACATGTTAGCGTGATTTCCTGAGTCATATAACCTCCATAAATAGGGAGGATGAACATAGCTTTTTATTTTTATTAATAAATACAGCAGGATAACGAAATGATATGTATTGAGCCGCTGTGAGGCATAGTGATGAAAAATGGTGGTAGCCGTGAGGTGGATGAGAGGGAGCAGCAGAGTGAGAGGGGCCCGAAATGAAGCCCCGGCAGCTTTTTTATTTGCGGGTAAGCTTGTCCAGATCGGCTTCGATTTCACTGATCTTATTCGCGACGACGCTTTCCAGGTGGCGCAAGTCGTCGAGGATCTTACGTTTGAGATCGAGTTCTGAGCGGTCGCGCTGGCAGATTTGGTCCAGCTCGTCAATCACATAGCGTAGGTTAGGGCTAATCTCCTGTACTTCTTTATAACCCTGACCGATGCCATCGGCCACCACCGTTTTACGCTGGCGTGGATACTTAAACTTCACGCTTTTAGCAAAGAATTCACCTCTATCCTTTTGAAAATAGATTTTCAGGATATCGTTATTGGCTTCTTGCCGCAGGCTGTAACGATCGATTTCCTCAGGATTGGTAATGCCCAGACTTTTTAGATTGTCATACATAGCGGTATCCTTCATCACACTATAACTTTTGAATAATTAACGAAAAGTTGGTTTTTCGCCACCAATGGATACAAAAAAAGCGCGGTTGATCGCAGAAGACGTCTCGGCAACGTCATGAGTAAAAGGGCGGTGGTTATTGATAGTTTAAGTAATTCAACGCGATATTCCGTTTATAGAGAAAGCGTTTGAGGTCAGTGTGGAAAATTGACCGGAGGTAGTGGTCGATAACCTTGAGAGGCGGAGTCTATGTCCGGAACGTATAATGCTACTATTCGCCGGGTGGTGATTTCCGCCTGGATAGGAAACTCCATTGAATATTATGATTTTCTATTATACGGCCTGGCAAGCGCGCTGGTATTTGGCCCGCTTTTTTTCCCTGGCGCCAGCCCATTGACTGCAACGTTATCTTCTTTTGCCAGTTTCGGCGTGGGATTTATTTCCCGGCCGCTGGGCGCGCTATTTTTTGGCAACAGGGGAGATACGCTTGGGCGTAAAAACACGTTATTAATCACGTTAGGGGGGATGGGCGCGGTCACGTTTCTCATCGGTTGCCTGCCTTCTTACGCCAGTATTGGCGCGCTGGCGCCTGCCTTACTGGTTATTCTGCGTTTTCTGCAGGGATTTATGGTTGGAGGCGAATGGGGAGGCGCCATGTTAATGGTCGTGGAATATGCTGCTGGAAAGCACCGGGGGCGGTTAAGCGCGCTATCGCAAACAGGAGGACTCACGGGACAATTATTGGCGACAGGCGCATTTATAGTCGTGACCCAATTACCGAAGGAGGCGTTGTTATTGTGGGGATGGCGTATTCCTTTTCTGCTCAGTGCGCTTTTGGTGCTGCCTGGATTATATATGCGTCATCGTCTGGATGAGACGCCTGTCTTCCGTGCGTTTAAAAAGCAGCAGGCCATTAATCATAGGCAGCAAAAAGAAGAAAGGCCGGTGGTCAAAGTGGTACGAGAGCAATGGCGCAGCATTTTGCTGATTATAATTCTACGTTTTGCGGAAAGCGTTCCCTTTTTTCTTGCCACCGTCTTCGCGGTTTCCTGGGCGACGACGCAGCTTGGGATTGCCAGCCTGACTATTCTGTACATTGTAATGTTCACCTGTCTGCTGGCGTATCCCATGCACGTGCTATTTGGCATCATGTCGGATCGGCGTGGCTGCCGTCAGGTGTATATTTTCGGCGCGCTTTTTGTCGCGGCAATGGCTTTTCCCTTTTTCTGGCTGCTGGAAAGCCGTTCGCTCATACTGATGACAATGGGCTACGTTCTGCTTATTAACATTGGTCATAATTCACTGAATGCCGTGCAACCTTCTTTTTTCGCCGGACTGTTTCATCCGCCTGTACGCTACAGCGGTTCATCAATTGGCGCTCAGTTGGGGGCGGTTGTGGCAGGGGGATTCACGCCGTTTATCGCTAAAGCGTTAAGCGCAGTCTATGATAACAGTTGGACTTTGGTTGCCGGTTATGTCGTTTTGACTGCGTTGGCTTCGGCATTTGCGGCAAAGATTGCGCCGGAAACCGTGTTACCGCATTCGCCGTAATGCAAAGGGGGGCTGTCGCCCCCGCTTTTCACTCGCTTAATCAATAGTGCGCAGTAATTCGTTAATGCCCACTTTGCCACGCGTTTTGGCGTCGACTTTTTTCACGATCACCGCGCAGTACAAACTGTACTTACCGTCTTTTGACGGCAGGTTGCCGGAAACGACCACGGAGCCCGCCGGTACGCGGCCATAGTGAACTTCACCGGTTTCGCGATCGTAGATTTTGGTGCTCTGGCCGAGGTATACCCCCATGGAAATGACGGAACCTTCTTCGACAATGACGCCTTCCACGACTTCAGAACGCGCGCCAATAAAGCAGTTGTCTTCAATGATGGTCGGGTTAGCCTGCAGCGGCTCCAGTACGCCGCCGATACCCACGCCGCCGGAAAGGTGAACATTTTTACCAATCTGCGCGCAGGAACCCACCGTCGCCCAGGTATCAACCATGGTGCCTTCGTCAACGTAGGCGCCGATGTTAACGTAAGACGGCATCAGCACGGTGTTGCGGGCGATAAATGCGCCCTGACGAACGGCTGCAGGCGGAACGACGCGGAAGCCTTCTTTCTGAAAACGCGCTTCGTCGTAATCAGCGAATTTCATCGGGACTTTATCGAAGTAGCGGCTTTCCGCACCGTCGATAACCTGGTTATCGTTAATACGGAAAGAGAGCAGAACCGCTTTCTTCAACCACTGGTGAGTGACCCACTGACCGTCGATTTTTTCTGCGACACGCAGCGCGCCGGAATCAAGTAGAGAAATGACCTGGTTTACCGCCTCTCGGGTCACGGTATCTACATTAACCGGCGTAATATCGGCGCGGCGCTCAAAAGCGGTCTCAATAACGTTCTGTAACTGCTGCATTGTTAAACTCTTTCATATAAATAAACACACTACCCTTTATCGTTTGGATTGAGGGCCGCTGTCAACCGTTGTTGCACCTCAAGTTGCAGCACATTATTAAGTGCGCGCCGATCCGCTGTGGCGATTATGAATAAATCTTCTACTCGTTCACCAATGGTTGTAATTCGGGCGCCATGAAGCGAAATTCCCAGATCGGCAAAAATTTGTCCGACCCTGGCCAGCAGACCAGGTTGATCGAGCGCGATCAATTCCATGAATGATTTTCTGTCGGTATGGGTGGGCAAAAAATTGACTTCCGTTTCGACCGTAAAGTGCCGTAACTTTGCCGGTTGCCGACGCGGCTGCGGCGGCTGCCAGCTACGCTGCGTAATGGTCTGTTCAAGACCGGTGCGAATAACGTCATGGCGATCCGCCGCCAGCGGGCTGCCGTCTGGTTCCAGAACGATAAACGTATCCATTGCCATGCCGTCGCGAGTGGTAAAGATCTGCGCGTCATGGACGCTTAAATTACGCCTGTCCAGCTCGGCGCAGACGGCGGCAAACAGATAGGGTCTGTCCGGACTCCAGATAAAAATTTCGGTTCCGCCGCGCGTGGCTTGCGGACTGAGCAACACTAACGGTTGGCTCAGATCGTGCTGCAATAAATGGCGTGCGTGCCAGGCGAGCTGATTTGGACTATGACGAACAAAATAGTTAGCGCGACAGCGGGTCCAGATTTTGTGCAGCGCGGCTTCATCAATATTGTCCATTCGCAGCAGCGCCAGCGCCTGAAGCTGATGGTGACGCACGCGCTCACGCATATCCGGCGTATTTTGCATTCCACGTCTGAGCTGTTTTTCAGTGGCGAAGTACAGCTCGCGCAGCAGGCTCTGTTTCCAGCTATTCCACAAGGTTTCGTTGGTCGCGCAGATGTCCGCGACGGTCAGGCAGACCAGAAAACGCAGCCGTGTTTCGGTTTGCACCTCTTCGGCAAACTGCTTGATGACTTCCGGATCCTGGATGTCGCGGCGCTGGGCGGTGACTGACATCAGCAGGTGTTGGCGCACCAGCCAGGCGACCAGTTGCGTTTCGCGTGAGTTCAAACCGTGCAGTTCGGCGAAGGTGAGTACATCCTGCGCGCCCAGTACCGAATGGTCGCCGCCGCGTCCTTTCGCAATATCGTGGAACAGCGCGGCGATCAGGATCAGTTCCGGATGGGGAAGCCGCGGCCAGAGATCGACGCATAGCGGATGGCGCTGGCGCGTCTCTTCTTTCGCGAAGCTCTCCAGTTTGAGCATTACGCGGATGGTGTGTTCATCCACCGTGTATGCGTGGAACAGGTCAAACTGCATTTGTCCGACGATGTGCGACCACTGCGGCATATAAGCCCACAGTACGCTGTGGCGATGCATAGGCAGCAGGCCGCGGCTGACCGCGCCGGGATGGCGCAGCATACTAAGAAACAGAGTGCGCGCCTCCGGGATGTAACACAGCGGTTGGCTCAGGTGGCGGCGGGCGTGGCGCAAGTGGCGTAACGTCGTAGAGTAGATGCCGGTGATCGCGCTATTGCGCACCATCATATAAAACATGCGCAGGATCGCTTGCGGTTCGCGGATAAACAGCGTGTCGTCACGCAGATCAATGAGCGTGCCGCGCAGTTGAAACTCATCGTCAACAGGACGTGGTTTTTCATCCGCAGGCAGCGCCAGAATCGCCTCGTCAAATAGCTGAAGCAGCATCTGATTAAGTTCGCTCACCCGGCGCGTAACCCGGAAGTAGTCTTTCATCATCCGCTCAACCGGATCATTGCCCTCGCCGCTGTAGTTAAGGCGTTGAGCGACGCTTAACTGGCGGTCGAACAGCAGGCGGTTATCGTAGCGGCTGACCACCAGATGTAGCGCAAAGCGAATGCGCCACAGGATATGCAGGCACTCGTTGAGTTCCGCGCGCTCTGCGGGGGTTAAAAAGCCGAATCCCACCATCTCATCGAGCGAGGTAGCGCCGAAGTGACGTCGGGCGACCCACTGCAATGTATGGATATCGCGCAGGCCGCCGGGGCTGCTTTTAATATCCGGCTCCAGATTATAGCTGGTACCGTGATAGCGCTGGTGGCGCTGGTTCTGCTCTTCTACTTTGGCGGCGTAAAATTTGTCGGACGGCCAAAAACCTTCGCTGAAAATATGTTTTTGCAGTGCCAGAAACAGAGCAACATCACCGATCAGCAGGCGCGTTTCGATGAGGTTTGTCGCAACGGTTAAATCAGACAGACCTTCCAGCAGACACTCTTCCAGCGTACGTACGCTATGCCCGACATCCAGCTTGACGTCCCATAATAAAGTCAGCAGCTCGCCGACCTTTTGTGCCTGTTCATCGGGCAGCTTTTTGCGGCTTAAAATGAGCAGATCAATATCGGAAAGCGGATGCAGTTCGCCGCGTCCATAGCCGCCGACGGCGACCAGCGCCAGATCGGCAATCTGACCGAAACCGGCCTCAATCCACAGGCGTTGCAACAACTGGTCGATAAATTCGGTTCGGGCTTCAATAAGCTGTTCAGCACAAATGCCGCTGTCAAATGCCTCGCCCAGCCAGTGTTGAAAGATGTCGATGCGGGCTTTGATACCGGCGACGGTCAGTTCAGCGCGCGGCCAGACGCCAGGGTTTTGCGGCTGGTCAGGGAGGGTGGGGAGTGCGGTATTCGCGTGCTGTTCAGGAAGAGTATTCATATGCGCCACCCATTAAAAAGCCGGATAATGGCGTGAACGCCTTATCCGGCCTACGTATTTACTCTTCATCCTTCAAGTTGCTTCTACGTTGGCTGCGCTCGTTCACTCCAGTCACGTACTTATGTACGCTCCTGAAGATTCACTCTCTTGCCGCCTTGAGGCAACTCGAATGATTTTGAGTAAAGGTGTAATTTGTAGGCCTGATAAGATGCGAAGGCATCGCCATCAGGCAAAACATTATTCGTCGTGTGTGATGATCGCCGGGATGGTGTCATCTTTACGCAGCGTCAGAATTTCACAGCCGTTTTCCGTTACCACAATAGTATGCTCGTACTGAGCAGACAAGCTGCGGTCTTTGGTTTTTACCGTCCAGCCGTCTTTCATGGTGCGGATACGGTAATCCCCGGCGTTCAGCATCGGTTCAATGGTAAAGGTCATGCCAGGCTGCAACACGACGCCGCCATCGTCTGCATCATAATGCAGCACCTGCGGTTCTTCATGGAAGCCGCGACCAATACCGTGTCCGCAGTATTCACGTACCACGGAGAAACCTTCGCCTTCGGCATATTTCTGGATGGCGGCGCCAATGGTGCGCAGGCGGATGCCCGGTTTCACCATTTTGATGCCCAGATACAGGCTCTCTTGCGTGACGCGGCACAGACGCTCGCCCAGAATGGTCGGTTTGCCGACGATAAACATCTTCGAGGTATCGCCGTGGAATTCATCTTTAATCACGGTCACGTCGATGTTGACGATATCACCATCTTTCAGATGTTTAGCGTCATCCGGAATGCCGTGGCACACCACTTCATTAATAGAGATACAGACGGATTTCGGATAGCCGTGGTAGCCGAGGCAGGCGGAGATCGCGTGTTGTTCGTTAACGATGTAATCGTTACAGATACGGTCCAGTTCGCCGGTGGTGACGCCCGGTTTGATATACGGTTCGATCATTTCCAGCACTTCGGCTGCCAGACGGCCCGCGACGCGCATTTTTTCGATGTCTTCAGATGTCTTGATTGAGATAGCCATGAATTCTGTCCATCAGTGCCGATGATTTCGGCAATAATTGTGTAAGTGCTGACAATGGTATCAGTCAGGGGTGTACCCTGCCAAATTGAGAATCATTCTGAACTTCGCCTTTCGTGCCACAAGTGCGTTGGCGACATTTTTTCACCCCAGTCACTTACTGGCCGTAAGCTCCAGGGGATGCAAAAATTTGCCGCCTGCTTGTAACACGAAATTCATCGTTCAATTCAGCACTGAGTGCCAACAATTATTGGTGTCGGTGGCGTATTTGTGGTATAAAGCGCGCCGGACTTCCGATCCATTCGAAGACTACACACGATGGACGGGAGCGACCAATCTCACTTTGTGTAACAACACACACGTATCGGCACATATTCCGGGGTGCCCTTTGGGGTCGGTAATATGGGATACGTGGAGGCATAACCCCAACTTAATCTATAGAGGTTTTAAATCATGGCAACTGTTTCCATGCGCGATATGCTCAAGGCTGGTGTTCACTTTGGTCACCAGACCCGTTACTGGAACCCGAAAATGAAGCCGTTCATCTTCGGCGCGCGTAACAAAGTTCACATCATCAACCTTGAGAAAACTGTACCGATGTTCAACGAAGCTCTGGCTGAACTGAACAAGATCTCTGCTCGTAAAGGTAAAATCCTTTTCGTTGGTACTAAACGCGCTGCAAGCGAAGCGGTGAAAGAAGCTGCTAACAGCTGCGACCAGTTCTTCGTGAACCATCGCTGGCTGGGCGGTATGCTGACTAACTGGAAAACAGTTCGTCAGTCCATCAAACGTCTGAAAGACCTGGAAACTCAGTCTCAGGACGGTACTTTCGAAAAGCTGACCAAGAAAGAAGCGCTGATGCGTACTCGTGAGCTTGAGAAACTGGAAAACAGCCTGGGCGGTATCAAAGACATGGGCGGTCTGCCGGACGCTCTGTTCGTTATCGATGCTGACCACGAGCACATTGCTATCAAAGAAGCGAACAACCTGGGTATCCCGGTATTTGCTATCGTTGATACCAACTCTGATCCGGACGGCGTTGACTTCGTTATCCCGGGTAACGATGACGCAATCCGTGCTGTTAGCCTGTACCTGGGCGCTGTCGCTGCAACCGTTCGTGAAGGCCGTTCTCAGGATCTGGCTTCCCAGGCGGAAGAAAGCTTCGTAGAAGCCGAGTAATAAGGCTTGATAACTCCCTAAAATAGTTCGAGTTGCAGGAAGGCGGCAAGCTCGAGAATTCCCGGGAGCTTACATCAGTAAGTGACCGGGATGAGCGAGTGAAGGCAACGCACCTGCGGCTCGAAATATGAAGGGGAGAGCCCTTATAGACCAGGTAGTATCACGTTTGGTTAGGGGGCCTGTATATGGCCCCCTTTTTCACTTTTATATCTGTGCGGTTTGATGCCGGGCAGATCAAATCTTTCGAGGATTTTAGAATGGCTGAAATTACCGCATCCCTGGTAAAAGAGCTGCGTGAGCGTACTGGCGCAGGCATGATGGATTGCAAAAAAGCGCTGACTGAAGCGAATGGCGACATTGAGCTGGCAATCGAAAACATGCGTAAGTCCGGCGCTATCAAAGCGGCGAAAAAAGCAGGCAACGTGGCTGCTGACGGCGTAATCAAAACCAAAATCGACGGTAACGTCGCTTTCATTCTGGAAGTTAACTGCCAGACTGACTTCGTGGCTAAAGATGCTGGCTTCCAGGCATTTGCTGACAAAGTGCTGGACGCCGCTGTTGCTGGCAAAATCACTGACGTAGAAGTCCTGAAAGCGCAGTTCGAAGAAGAGCGCGTTGCTCTGGTAGCGAAAATTGGCGAGAACATCAACATTCGTCGCGTAGCTTCCCTGGAAGGCGACGTTCTGGGTTCTTACCAGCACGGTGCGCGCATCGGCGTTCTGGTTGCTGCTAAAGGCGCTGACGAAGAGCTGGTTAAACAGCTGGCGATGCACGTTGCGGCAAGCAAGCCGGAATTCGTTAAGCCGGAAGACGTGTCTGCTGACGTGGTAGAGAAAGAGTACCAGGTACAGCTGGACATCGCGATGCAGTCCGGTAAGCCGAAAGAAATCGCAGAGAAAATGGTTGAAGGCCGCATGAAGAAATTCACCGGCGAAGTTTCTCTGACTGGTCAGCCTTTCGTCATGGAACCGAGCAAATCTGTTGGCCAACTGCTGAAAGAGCACAACGCTGACGTGACTGGCTTCATCCGCTTTGAAGTGGGCGAAGGCATTGAGAAAGTCGAGACTGACTTTGCAGCAGAAGTTGCTGCGATGTCTAAGCAGTCCTGATTTTCCTGAGGAGCCGCCTGAGGGCGGCTTCTTTTTGCGCCTCTCTTGTAAAATCAGCCGACGCCTGGCGTCTGCGCTGAAATGCGACGTACAATGTCGCCGGAATTAACTCATATCAATCGTTGACAGTCTCAGGAAAGAAACATGGCTACCAATGCAAAACCCGTCTATAAACGCATTCTGCTTAAATTAAGCGGCGAAGCTCTGCAGGGTACGGAAGGCTTCGGTATTGATGCAAGCATACTGGATCGTATGGCTCAGGAGATCAAAGAACTGGTTGAACTGGGTATTCAGGTTGGTGTGGTGATTGGCGGTGGTAACCTGTTCCGTGGCGCAGGTCTGGCAAAAGCGGGGATGAACCGCGTTGTGGGCGACCACATGGGCATGTTGGCCACCGTCATGAACGGCCTGGCAATGCGTGATGCGCTTCACCGCGCCTATGTGAACGCCCGCCTGATGTCGGCAATTCCTTTAAACGGCGTATGCGACAACTACAGTTGGGCCGAGGCTATTAGCCTGCTGCGTAATAACCGTGTTGTGATTCTGTCTGCAGGTACGGGTAACCCGTTCTTCACTACCGACTCTGCGGCCTGTCTGCGCGGGATCGAAATTGAAGCGGATGTCGTACTGAAAGCGACCAAAGTGGATGGCGTATTCACTGCCGATCCGGCAAAAGATCCTTCCGCGACCATGTACGATCAGCTGACCTACAGCGAAGTGCTGGATAAAGAGCTGAAAGTGATGGATCTGGCGGCGTTCACGCTGGCTCGTGACCACAAACTGCCGATTCGTGTTTTCAACATGAACAAACCGGGCGCGCTGCGTCGTGTGGTGATGGGCGAAAAAGAAGGGACGTTAATCACGGAATAATTCCCGTGAGCGCCAAATACGGGTAAGATTCTGTTCTATTGACGGGTCTTATTACCTGGCAGAAATTAAACGAGACTATACTTAGCACATCTTTGTATTGTGTGACCGTCTGGTCTGACTGAGACTAGTTT
Organism: Salmonella sp. NW645; assembly: GCF_051703725.1. NCBI lineage: Bacteria > Pseudomonadati > Pseudomonadota > Gammaproteobacteria > Enterobacterales > Enterobacteriaceae > Salmonella > Salmonella sp. NW645. The sequence continues at coordinate 683,172 of NZ_JAMMKR010000002.1, forward strand.
TCAAGGATTCGTAACGTGATTAGCGATATCAGAAAAGATGCTGAAGTACGCATGGAAAAATGCGTTGAAGCGTTCAAAACCCAAATCAGCAAAGTGCGCACGGGTCGTGCTTCTCCCAGCCTGCTGGATGGTATTGTCGTAGAATACTATGGCACTCCGACCCCGCTGCGCCAGTTGGCAAGCGTAACGGTAGAAGACTCCCGTACCTTAAAAATTAACGTGTTTGACCGTTCTATGGGGCCAGCCGTTGAAAAAGCGATCATGGCGTCAGACCTCGGTTTGAATCCAAGCTCTGCGGGCACCGACATTCGCGTTCCGCTGCCGCCGCTGACCGAAGAACGTCGTAAAGATCTGACGAAAATTGTCCGTGGCGAAGCGGAGCAGGCGCGTGTCGCCGTTCGTAACGTCCGCCGTGATGCGAACGATAAAGTAAAAGCTCTGCTGAAAGATAAAGCGATCAGTGAAGATGACGATCGTCGCTCTCAGGAAGAAGTACAGAAAATGACCGACGCGGCAATTAAGAAAGTGGATGCGGCGTTGGCAGATAAAGAAGCAGAACTGATGCAGTTCTGATTGATCTGTACGCAGATATAAACTCATTCCACCGCTAAACCTGGCGGATGAGTGGTGTACAAAGCGCCGCGCAGAAGACATTATCAGGTCTCCTGTGCGGCGTTTTGCTTTTTATTCCGTTTCAACACTTCTGGACGTTTCATGAAGCAATTAACCATTCTGGGCTCGACCGGCTCTATTGGTTGCAGCACACTGGACGTAGTGCGCCATAATCCTGATAGCTTCCGCGTTATCGCGCTGGTGGCGGGTAAAAATGTCGCCCGCATGGCGGAGCAGTGCCTGGAATTCTCGCCGCGTTATGCCGTGATGGACGATACGTCGAGCGCAGAACAGCTCAAAATAATGCTTCAGCAGCATGGCAGCCGCACCGAGGTTCTGAGCGGTCAGCAGGCTGCCTGTGAGATGGCGGCGCTTGATGAGGTCGGGCATGTGATGGCGGCCATTGTGGGCGCGGCTGGTTTACTGCCGACCCTGGCGGCGATTCGCGCAGGGAAGACGATTCTGCTGGCGAATAAAGAATCGCTGGTGACCTGCGGGCGGCTGTTTATGGACGAAGTAAAACGCAGCAACGCCCGGCTTTTACCCGTCGATAGCGAACATAACGCGATTTTTCAGAGTTTGCCGCAATCTATTCAGCATAATCTGGGATACGCTGACCTTGAGCAAAATGGTGTAACGTCGATTTTGCTTACCGGGTCTGGTGGCCCGTTTCGTGAAACGCCAATGTGCGATCTGGCAGCGATGACGCCGGATCAGGCATGTCGTCATCCGAACTGGTCGATGGGGCGGAAAATCTCCGTCGACTCCGCCACCATGATGAATAAAGGTCTGGAATACATTGAAGCGCGTTGGTTATTTAATGCCAGCGCACGTCAGATGGAAGTGTTGATCCATCCGCAATCGGTCATTCATTCGATGGTGCGTTATCAGGACGGCAGCGTCCTGGCGCAGCTTGGAGAACCTGACATGCGTACGCCTATTGCGCATACGATGGCATGGCCGAATCGCGTCGCGTCCGGCGCGCAGCCGCTCGATTTTTGCAAACTCAGCGCGCTGACGTTTAGCGCGCCAGATTATCAGCGTTATCCATGCCTGAAGCTGGCGATGGAGGCGTTTGAGCAAGGTCAGGCGGCAACGACGGCGCTCAATGCGGCAAACGAAATCACCGTTGCCGCGTTTCTGGCGCAACAGATTCGTTTTACCGATATCGCCGGGCTCAATTTAGCGGTGCTGGAGAGGATGGATTTACAGGAACCGGCAAGCGTTGAGGACGTATTGCAGGTTGACGCCATCGCGCGTGAAGTAGCCAGAAAACAAGTGATACGGCTCTCACGCTGACGATTATCCCGCGACAGAAGATCGTGCTATTTGTTAGCGTTGGGCTTCGGTGATATAGTCTGCGCCACCTGATCGCAGGTTTTTGGCTTTTTTCGGTCAGGTTAGCCGTGGTTTTACACGGCTTTTTTGTGGATACACAAAATCATTCAGGACGCATCGGGACGGCAGGTGAATACGTTCCCGGCGTGCGCAGACAGCGCACGACAGGGGCGATGACGCGCAGCCATCCGCGAAGCGGACCGAAGAGAATGTGTATAAAGGCTTCAGTATTCCTGAGTACCGCTAAATCCTTTCAGGGACAAAAAACGCGTTATGTTGTCTGCAACTCAACCAGTAAGCGAAAATTTGCCAGCGCATGGCTGCCGTCATGTTGCAATAATTATGGATGGCAATGGTCGCTGGGCGAAAAAGCAAGGGAAGATCCGGGCCTTTGGGCATAAAGCCGGGGCGAAGTCCGTCCGGCGAGCGGTCTCTTTTGCTGCCAATAACGGTATTGATGCGTTAACGCTGTATGCCTTTAGTAGTGAAAACTGGAACCGACCGGCGCAGGAAGTGAGCGCGTTAATGGAGCTGTTTGTGTGGGCGCTGGATAGCGAAGTCAAAAGCCTGCACCGCCATAACGTTCGCCTGCGTATTATCGGCGATATCAGCCGATTCAACTCACGTTTACAAGAACGTATTCGCAAATCAGAAGCGCTTACCGCCCATAATACGGGTCTAACGCTGAATATCGCTGCGAATTACGGCGGACGTTGGGATATTGTCCAGGGAGTCCGACAACTGGCGGAACAGGTGCAGGCTGGAGTGCTGCGCCCCGATCAGATTGATGAAGAGAGACTAGGCCAGCAAATCTGTATGCATGAGCTGGCGCCTGTGGATTTAGTAATTAGGACTGGGGGAGAGCATCGCATTAGTAACTTTTTGCTTTGGCAAATTGCCTATGCCGAACTTTACTTTACGGATGTTCTTTGGCCCGATTTCGATGAACAAGACTTTGAAGGTGCGCTGCATGCCTTTGCTAATCGAGAGCGTCGTTTCGGCGGTACCGAGCCTGGTGATGACAAAGCCTGATGGGGGTTGCTTTTGCTGAAGTATCGCCTGATTTCTGCTTTTGTGTTAATACCCGCGGTCATCGCTGCGCTTTTTTTATTGCCGCCGGTGGGGTTCGCCATTATTACGCTGGTTGTCTGTATGCTGGCCGCGTGGGAATGGGGACAGTTAAGCGGTTTCGCCGCGCGTTCACAGCGGGTTTGGCTGGCGGTGCTGTGTGGTCTGTTATTGGCGCTGATGCTATTTTTGTTGCCTGAGTATCATCACAACATTCGTCAACCACTGGTTGAGATGTCGCTTTGGGCATCGTTAGGATGGTGGGTTGTCGCGCTACTGCTGGTGCTATTTTATCCCGGTTCGGCGGCAATCTGGCGCAACTCAAAAACATTGCGTCTCATTTTCGGTTTGTTAACTATCGTGCCATTTTTCTGGGGCATGCTGGCGCTGCGCGCCTGGCACTATGACGAGAATCATTACAGTGGCGCAATATGGCTACTCTATGTCATGATCCTGGTCTGGGGAGCGGACTCTGGCGCGTATATGTTTGGTAAATTGTTTGGCAAACATAAGCTGGCGCCGAAGGTTTCCCCGGGTAAAACCTGGCAAGGGTTTATCGGCGGGCTTGCTACGGCTGCCGTGATCTCATGGGGTTACGGTATGTGGGCGAATCTGAATGTTGCGCCTGTTATCTTGCTGATTTGCTCTGTGGTGGCGGCTCTGGCTTCTGTACTGGGCGACCTCACCGAGAGTATGTTTAAGCGCGAAGCAGGAATTAAGGATAGCGGCCACTTGATTCCAGGCCATGGCGGCATTCTGGACCGAATTGACAGCCTGACGGCTGCCGTACCGGTCTTTGCTTGCCTGTTGTTACTGGTGTTCAGGACGCTCTAACGGAAGGTTTTATGCTGAGTATTCTCTGGAATCTGGCTGCATTCATCATCGCACTGGGCGTGCTGATCACTGTGCATGAATTTGGTCATTTCTGGGTTGCCCGGCGCTGCGGTGTGCGAGTTGAGCGCTTTTCCATCGGCTTTGGCAAAGCGCTCTGGCGTCGTACCGATCGGTACGGCACCGAGTATGTCATCGCCCTGATCCCGCTGGGCGGCTACGTCAAAATGCTGGATGAACGCGCCGAACCGGTAGCGCCGGAATTGCGTCGTCACGCCTTCAATAACAAAACGGTGGGCCAGCGCGCTGCAATTATTGCCGCAGGTCCGGTTGCGAACTTCATTTTTGCTATCTTTGCTTACTGGCTGGTCTTTATCATCGGCGTCCCTGGCGTTCGTCCGGTCATTGGCGAAATAACGCCCAACTCGATTGCTGCGCAGGCGCAAATTGCGCCTGGTACGGAACTTAAAGCCGTTGATGGTATCGAAACCCCTGATTGGGATGCCGTGCGTTTACAACTGGTGTCCAAAATTGGCGATCAGCAGACGACGGTGAGCGTCGCGCCGTTTGGCAGCGACCAGCGGCAGGACAAAACGCTTGATTTACGTCACTGGGCATTTGAGCCTGATAAGCAAGATCCTGTATCTTCTTTAGGGATTCGGCCCCGCGGGCCACAGATTGAACCGGTACTGTCAGAAGTGCAGGCGAATTCCGCAGCCAGTAAAGCGGGTTTGCAAGCGGGCGACAGGATCGTTAAAGTCGATGGTCAGCCGTTAACGCAGTGGATGAAATTCGTGACGTTTGTACGCGATAATCCCGGTAAGCCGTTAGCGTTAGAGATTGAAAGGCAGGGGAGCGCCTTGTCGTTGACGTTAACGCCGGATACGAAATCGGTTAACGGAAAGGCGGAAGGGTTTGCAGGCGTGGTGCCTAAAATTATTCCTCTGCCGGAAGAGTACAAGACTATACGCCAGTATGGGCCTTTTAGCGCCATCCTCGAAGCCACGGATAAGACGTGGCAGTTGATGAAGCTGACGGTCAGTATGCTGGGTAAATTGATAACCGGTGATGTGAAACTGAACAACCTCAGTGGGCCGATTTCTATCGCTCAGGGGGCTGGGATGTCAGCGGAGTTCGGGGTGATTTATTACCTGATGTTCCTTGCGCTAATCAGCGTGAACTTAGGGATAATCAACCTGTTTCCGCTGCCCGTTCTTGACGGGGGTCATCTGCTGTTCCTGGCGATTGAAAAGCTTAAGGGCGGGCCGGTATCCGAGCGGGTTCAAGACTTTAGTTATCGCATTGGCTCGATTTTGCTGGTGTTGTTAATGGGGCTTGCACTTTTCAATGATTTCTCTCGGTTGTAAGAGAGTTAGTTAGGAAGAACGCATAATAACGATGGCGATGAAAAAGTTGCTCATAGCGTCGCTGCTGTTCAGCAGCGCCACCGTATACGGTGCTGAAGGGTTCGTAGTGAAGGACATTCATTTCGAAGGCCTGCAGCGAGTCGCCGTTGGTGCGGCTCTCCTCAGTATGCCGGTGCGCACAGGCGACACGGTTAATGATGAAGATATCAGTAACACCATTCGCGCTCTGTTCGCCACCGGCAACTTTGAGGACGTCCGCGTCCTGCGCGATGGTAATACCCTTCTGGTTCAGGTAAAAGAACGTCCGACCATTGCCAGCATCACTTTCTCCGGGAACAAGTCGGTGAAAGATGACATGCTCAAGCAAAACCTCGAAGCGTCTGGCGTACGTGTTGGCGAGTCTCTGGATCGCACCACGCTGTCTGATATCGAAAAAGGTCTGGAAGACTTTTACTATAGCGTAGGTAAATACAGCGCCAGCGTTAAGGCGGTCGTCACGCCGCTGCCGCGCAACCGTGTTGATCTTAAACTGGTGTTCCAGGAGGGCGTATCGGCGAAGATCCAACAGATCAACATCGTCGGTAACCATGCCTTTAGCACCGAAGAACTCATTTCTCATTTCCAGTTGCGTGACGAAGTGCCGTGGTGGAACGTCGTCGGCGATCGTAAATACCAGAAACAGAAGCTGGCGGGCGACCTTGAAACCTTGCGCAGCTACTATCTGGATCGCGGCTACGCGCGTTTCAATATTGACTCCACGCAAGTGAGTCTGACGCCGGATAAGAAAGGGATCTACATCACCGTCAATATCACCGAAGGCGATCAGTACAAGCTTTCCGGGGTTCAGGTAAGCGGTAACCTGGCCGGACATTCCGCTGAAATTGAGAACCTGACGAAAATTGAACCGGGCGAGCTCTATAACGGCACCAAAGTGACCAAAATGGAAGATGACATCAAAAAGCTTCTGGGTCGCTATGGTTACGCCTATCCGCGCGTGCAGTCACAGCCTGAAATTAACGATGCTGACAAAACCGTAAAACTGCGCGTGAACGTCGATGCGGGCAACCGTTTCTACGTGCGTAAGATCCGCTTTGAAGGCAACGATACCTCAAAAGATTCCGTTCTGCGCCGTGAAATGCGCCAGATGGAAGGGGCGTGGCTGGGCAGCGACCTGGTTGACCAGGGTAAAGAGCGTCTGAACCGTCTCGGCTTCTTTGAAACCGTCGACACCGACACGCAGCGCGTTCCGGGTAGCCCGGATCAGGTTGATGTGGTGTACAAGGTGAAAGAGCGTAATACCGGTAGCTTCAACTTCGGTATCGGTTACGGTACAGAAAGCGGCGTGAGCTTCCAGGCCGGCGTTCAGCAGGACAACTGGTTAGGTACCGGTTATTCCGTGGGGATTAACGGCACCAAAAACGACTACCAGACCTACAGCGAACTGTCCGTTACTAACCCATACTTTACCGTTGACGGCGTGAGCCTCGGTGGTCGTATCTTCTATAACGACTTCCAGGCGGACGATGCGGATCTATCCGACTATACCAACAAGAGTTACGGTACGGATGTGACGCTTGGCTTCCCCATCAACGAGTACAACACGTTGCGTGCTGGTTTAGGGTATGTGCATAACTCCCTGTCCAATATGGAACCGCAGGTTGCAATGTGGCGTTATCTGGCATCAATGGGTCAGTATCCGAGTACTAATGATCAGGATAATAGTTTTAGCACTGATGACTTCACCTTTAACTACGGCTGGACCTACAACAAACTAGACCGTGGTTACTTCCCGACGGAAGGTACGCGTATCAACCTGACGGGTAAGGTGACGATTCCGGGATCGGATAACGAATACTATAAAGCGACGTTGGATACCGCGACCTATGTACCGATCGATAACGATCATAAGTGGGTCATTCTGGGCCGTACCCGCTTTGGTTATGGCGATGGTTTAGGCGGTAAAGAAATGCCGTTCTATGAGAACTTCTATGCCGGTGGTTCCAGTACCGTTCGTGGCTTCCAGTCCAATACCATTGGTCCTAAGGCGGTCTATTATCCCTATAACCCTAAAAATTACGATGCTGATGAAGACTACGATTGCGCGACGCAGGACGGCGCAAAAGATATGTGTAAGTCGGATGATGCGGTAGGGGGGAACGCGATGGCGGTCGCCAGCCTGGAATTTATCACGCCGACGCCGTTTATCAGCGAGAAATATGCTAATTCGGTCCGTACTTCTTTCTTCTGGGATATGGGGACCGTCTGGGATACTAACTGGGATTCCAGCCAGTATTCTGGTTATCCGGACTACAGCGATCCGAGCAACATCCGTATGTCCGCGGGTATCGCATTACAATGGATGTCCCCATTGGGGCCGTTGGTCTTCTCCTACGCCCAGCCGTTTAAAAAGTACGATGGAGACAAAGCCGAGCAGTTCCAGTTTAACATTGGTAAAACCTGGTAATTGTTCACTGCAAAGGAATGCATTGGTAGTGTAGCGATGACTTTTGGCGATGCCCCCAGGGATCGCCAGGCCACGCAAAGAGCTGTACCTTCGGGTGCAAATGGGATGGTAAGGAGTTTATTGTGAAAAAGTGGTTATTAGCTGCAGGTCTTGGTTTGGCGATGGTAACGTCCGCACAGGCTGCTGACAAAATTGCAATCGTCAACATGGGTAATCTGTTCCAACAGGTTGCGCAGAAGACGGGTGTATCCAATACACTGGAAAACGAATTTAAAGGCCGTGCGGCTGAACTGCAAAAAATGGAAACCGATCTGCAATCTAAAATGCAGCGTCTGCAATCCATGAAAGCAGGTAGCGATCGTACTAAGCTGGAAAAAGACGTGATGTCTCAGCGCCAGACTTTCGCGCAAAAAGCGCAGGCTTTTGAGAAAGATCGCGCTCGTCGTTCCAACGAAGAACGCAACAAACTGGTGACTCGTATCCAGACTGCAGTGAAAAAAGTGGCTAACGACCAGAGTATCGATCTGGTGGTAGACGCAAACACCGTTGCTTACAACAGCAGCGATGTGAAAGACATCACCGCTGACGTACTGAAACAGGTTAAATAAGTAATGCCTTCAATTCGACTGGCTGACTTAGCAGAACAGTTGGATGCAGAATTACACGGTGATGGCGATATCGTCATCACCGGCGTTGCGTCCATGCAATCTGCAACAACAGGCCACATTACGTTTATGGTAAATCCTAAGTACCGTGAACACTTAGGTTTATGCCAGGCTTCTGCGGTTGTCATGACGCAGGACGATCTTCCTTTTGCTAAGAGCGCGGCGCTGGTAGTTAAAAATCCCTACCTGACCTACGCGCGCATGGCGCAAATTTTAGATACTACGCCGCAGCCCGCGCAGAATATCGCGCCAAGCGCCGTGATTGATGCGACGGCAACGCTGGGTAGCAATGTTTCAGTCGGCGCGAATGCGGTGATTGAATCTGGCGTACAACTGGGCGATAACGTGGTTATCGGCGCAGGCTGTTTCGTCGGAAAAAATACCAAAATCGGGGCGGGTTCACGCTTGTGGGCGAACGTAACGATTTACCACGACATTCAGATCGGTGAGAATTGCCTGATCCAGTCCAGTACGGTGATCGGCGCGGACGGTTTTGGCTACGCTAACGATCGTGGCAACTGGGTGAAGATCCCACAACTGGGCCGGGTCATTATTGGCGATCGTGTCGAGATCGGCGCCTGTACCACCATTGACCGTGGCGCGTTGGATGATACTGTTATTGGCAATGGCGTGATTATTGATAATCAGTGCCAGATTGCACATAACGTCGTGATTGGCGACAATACGGCAGTTGCCGGTGGCGTCATTATGGCGGGTAGCCTGAAGATTGGCCGTTACTGCATGATTGGCGGCGCCAGCGTGATCAATGGGCATATGGAAATATGCGACAAAGTCACGGTAACTGGCATGGGTATGGTGATGCGTCCCATCACGGAACCGGGCGTCTACTCCTCAGGCATTCCGCTGCAACCCAACAAAGTATGGCGTAAAACTGCTGCACTGGTGATGAACATTGATGATATGAGCAAGCGTCTCAAAGCGATTGAGCGCAAGGTTAATCAACAAGACTAACGTTCCGCCTTGTAGTTGCCATTCTTTTCCGGCCTGTCACATTCATACGATTGCGGCAGGCCGTGTTATTATTGCCTTTTTGTATATTTGGACAGGAAGAGTATTTTGACTACTAACACTCATACTCTGCAGATTGAAGAGATTTTAGAGCTTCTGCCGCACCGTTTTCCGTTTTTACTGGTCGATCGCGTGCTGGACTTTGAAGAAGGTCGTTTTCTGCGTGCGGTGAAAAATGTCTCCGTCAACGAGCCGTTTTTCCAGGGGCATTTCCCGGGCAAACCGATTTTGCCAGGCGTGTTGATTCTGGAAGCGATGGCGCAGGCAACCGGTATTCTGGCGTTTAAAAGCGTTGGTAAACTGGAACCTGGCGAACTGTATTATTTCGCGGGTATTGATGAAGCGCGCTTTAAGCGTCCGGTGGTGCCAGGCGATCAGATGATCATGGAAGTCACTTTCGAGAAAACGCGCCGTGGCCTGACCCGCTTTAAAGGGGTTGCGCTGGTCGACGGTAAAGTTGTGTGCGAAGCAACCATGATGTGTGCTCGTAGCCGGGAGGCCTGATTCGTGATTGATAAATCCGCCTTTATTCATCCTACCGCCATTGTGGAAGACGGCGCTGTAATTGGCGCTAATGCCCACATTGGTCCCTTTTGTATTGTTGGGCCGCAGGTCGAAATTGGTGAGGGAACCGTACTGAAGTCTCATGTGGTCGTGAATGGTCAAACCAAAATCGGCCGCGACAACGAGATTTATCAGTTTGCCTCTATCGGTGAAGTGAACCAGGATCTGAAATATGCGGGTGAGCCGACCCGTGTGGAAATTGGCGATCGTAACCGCATCCGCGAAAGCGTCACCATTCATCGTGGTACAGTGCAGGGCGGTGGGTTGACGAAGGTGGGTAGCGATAACCTGCTGATGATCAATGCGCATGTCGCACATGATTGTACGGTAGGTAATCGCTGTATCCTCGCCAACAACGCCACGCTGGCGGGGCACGTATCAGTCGATGATTTTGCGATCATCGGCGGTATGACGGCAGTTCATCAATTCTGCATTATCGGTGCGCATGTGATGGTCGGCGGCTGCTCCGGCGTGGCGCAGGATGTCCCTCCGTATGTGATTGCGCAGGGTAACCATGCGACGCCGTTCGGGGTAAATATCGAAGGGCTGAAGCGTCGCGGCTTTAGCCGTGAAGGGCTGGTGGCGATTCGTAATGCCTACAAACTGTTGTACCGCAGTGGTAAAACGCTCGACGAAGCGAAGCTGGAAATCGCTGAACTTGCTGAAAAGCATCCGGAAGTGAAGGCGTTTACCGAGTTCTTTGAGCGTTCAACGCGCGGTCCGATTCGTTAATGGCGGCACAGCGTCCTTTAACGATTGCCCTGGTCGCCGGTGAAACGTCCGGCGATATTCTTGGCGCAGGCTTAATTCGTGCGCTGAAAGCGCGCGTACCCAACGCCCGCTTTGTGGGCGTTGCGGGGCCGCGTATGCAGGCCGAAGGGTGTGAAGCCTGGTACGAAATGGAAGAGCTGGCGGTCATGGGCATTGTTGAAGTGCTCGGTCGTTTACGCCGTTTGTTGCATATCCGCGCCGATCTGACCCGTCGTTTTACCGAACTCAAGCCCGATGTCTTTGTCGGGATTGATGCCCCTGATTTCAACATTACCCTCGAAGGTAATCTGAAAAAACAAGGGATTAAGACCATTCATTATGTCAGCCCGTCTGTTTGGGCCTGGCGACAGAAACGCGTTTTCAAAATAGGCAGATCCACCCATATGGTGTTGGCTTTTCTGCCTTTCGAAAAAGCGTTTTACGATAAATTTAACGTCCCGTGCCGCTTTATCGGTCACACCATGGCGGATGCCATGCCGCTGGACCCGGATAAAAATGCGGCGCGCGACGTGCTGGGTATCCCGCATGACGCCCATTGTCTGGCGCTACTGCCTGGCAGCCGTGGCGCGGAAGTGGAAATGCTCAGCGCCGACTTCCTGAAAACCGCACAATTGCTGCGACAGCGCTATCCCGATCTGGAAGTGGTAGTGCCGCTGGTGAACGCGAAACGCCGCGAGCAGTTTGAAAAAATTAAAGCGGAGGTTGCGCCGGATCTCGCCGTTCATTTGCTGGACGGCATGGCGCGCGAGGCGATGATCGCCAGCGACGCGGCTCTGCTGGCCTCAGGCACGGCGGCGCTGGAGTGTATGCTGGCAAAATGCCCGATGGTAGTGGGATATCGTATGAAGCCCTTCACTTTCTGGCTGGCGAAACGTCTGGTGAAAACGGAGTATGTGTCTTTGCCTAACCTGCTGGCGGGAAGAGAATTAGTCAAAGAGCTGTTGCAGGAAGAGTGCGAACCGCAAAAACTCGCCGAAGCGCTGTTGCCGCTACTGGCGAACGGTAAAACCAGCCATGCGATGCACGACACCTTCCGTGAACTGCATCAGCAGATCCGCTGTAATGCCGATGAGCAGGCGGCAGATGCCGTCCTGGAGTTAGCACAATGATCGAATTTGTTTATCCACACACCCATTTAGTGGCGGGTGTGGATGAAGTGGGCCGTGGCCCGCTGGTGGGCGCCGTAGTGACCGCCGCCGTGATCCTCGATCCGGCTCGTCCGATCGTCGGTCTGAATGATTCCAAAAAATTGTCTGAAAAGCGTCGTCTGTCATTGTATGACGAGATTAAAGAAAAGGCGTTAAGCTGGAGTCTGGGACGCGCGGAAGCGCATGAAATTGATGAGCTGAATATTTTGCACGCCACCATGCTCGCCATGCAGCGCGCTGTCGCTGGTCTGCATATTGCGCCAGAATATGTGCTGATCGACGGCAATCGCTGTCCGGCGCTGCCTGTGCCGTCAATGGCCGTGGTGAAAGGCGACAGCCGCGTGGCGGAGATTAGCGCGGCGTCTATTCTGGCGAAAGTCACCCGCGACGCAGAAATGGCGGCGCTGGATATCGTTTTTCCTCAGTATGGCTTTGCGCAGCACAAAGGCTATCCAACCGCTTTTCATCTGGAAAAGTTGGCACAGTATGGCGCGACGGCGCACCACCGACGCAGTTTTGCGCCTGTTAAACGCGCTCTGGGACTTGTGTCCTGATTCTTGTATCGAGAAATCTAAAGATGTCTGAACCACGTTTCGTTCACCTGCGGGTGCACAGCGACTACTCTATGATCGATGGGCTGGCGAAGACCGGGCCGCTGGTGAAAAAGGCGGCCTCATTAGGTATGCCTGCGCTGGCGATCACCGATTTTACCAACCTCTGCGGTCTGGTGAAGTTCTACGGAGCGGGTCATGGCGCGGGCATTAAACCCATCGTCGGGGCGGACTTTAACGTTCACAACGAACTGCTGGGAGATGAGCTGACTCATCTGACGGTACTGGCGGCGAATAATACGGGATACCAGAACCTGACGTTGCTGATCTCGAAAGCGTATCAGCGCGGCTACGGCGCGGCAGGCCCGATTATCGAGCGCGACTGGCTGGTAGAGCTTAAAGAAGGTTTGATCCTGCTTTCCGGCGGGCGCATGGGCGACGTAGGCCGCTGTCTGCTACGCGGCAACCAGGCGCTGGTGGAGGAGTGCGTTGCTTTCTATGAAGCGCATTTTCCCGATCGCTACTTTCTGGAACTGATCCGTACCGGCAGACAGGATGAAGAGACCTATCTCCATGCTGCGGTTGAATTGGCTGAGGCACGTGGTTTGCCGGTTGTCGCGACAAACGATGTCCGTTTTCTTGAAAGCGATGATTTTGACGCCCATGAAATTCGTGTCGCGATCCACGACGGTTTCACGCTTGACGATCCTAAGCGTCCGCGCAATTACTCGCCGCAGCAATATATGCGCAGCATCGATGAGATGTGCGAACTGTTCGCCGATATTCCGGAGGCGCTGGAAAATACGGTGGAGATTGCCAAACGCTGCAACGTAACGGTGCGTCTGGGTGAATATTTCCTGCCGCAGTTCCCGACCGGCGATATGACCACCGAAGATTATCTGGTCAAAAAATCGAAAGAGGGGCTCGAAGAACGTCTGGCTTTCCTGTTTCCGGACGAAGAAGAGCGCAAAAAGCGTCGCCCGGAATATGACGAGCGTCTGGATATTGAACTACAAGTTATCAACCAGATGGGGTTCCCTGGCTACTTCCTCATCGTGATGGAGTTTATCCAGTGGTCAAAAGATAACGGCGTGCCGGTAGGGCCGGGACGTGGCTCCGGGGCCGGTTCGCTGGTGGCCTACGCGCTGAAAATTACCGACCTTGATCCGCTGGAATTTGACCTGCTGTTCGAACGTTTCCTGAACCCGGAACGTGTCTCGATGCCTGACTTCGACGTTGACTTCTGTATGGAGAAACGCGACCAGGTGATTGAGCACGTCGCAGACATGTACGGGCGTGATGCGGTATCGCAAATTATCACCTTCGGTACGATGGCGGCGAAAGCCGTTATCCGCGATGTGGGCCGAGTGCTGGGGCATCCGTACGGTTTTGTCGATCGTATCTCGAAGCTGGTGCCGCCCGATCCGGGCATGACGCTGGCAAAAGCCTTTGAAGCGGAACCGCAACTGCCGGAAATTTACGAGGCGGATGAAGAGGTCAGAGCGCTGATCGATATGGCGCGTAAGCTTGAAGGCGTCACGCGTAACGCCGGTAAACACGCTGGCGGCGTGGTCATCGCGCCGACCAAAATTACCGACTTTGCGCCGCTGTACTGCGATGAAGAGGGCAAGCATCCGGTTACCCAGTTTGATAAAAGCGACGTGGAATATGCCGGGCTGGTGAAGTTCGACTTCCTCGGTTTGCGTACGCTGACCATCATCAACTGGGCGCTGGAGATGATCAACAAGCGGCGCGAGAAAAACGGCGAGCCGCCGCTGGATATCGCCGCCATTCCGCTGGATGACAAGAAAAGCTTCGACATGCTGCAGCGCTCGGAAACCACGGCGGTCTTCCAGCTTGAATCGCGCGGCATGAAAGATCTGATCAAACGTCTGCAGCCGGACTGCTTTGAAGATATGATCGCGCTGGTGGCTCTGTTCCGTCCCGGTCCGTTGCAGTCCGGGATGGTAGATAACTTTATCGACCGTAAGCACGGTCGTGAAGAACTCTCTTACCCGGACGTTCAGTGGCAGCATGAAAGCCTGAAGCCGGTACTGGAGCCGACCTACGGCATCATTCTGTATCAGGAACAGGTGATGCAGATTGCCCAGGTACTTTCCGGGTATACTCTCGGCGGCGCGGATATGCTGCGTCGTGCGATGGGTAAGAAAAAGCCGGAAGAGATGGCCAAACAGCGTTCCGTTTTTGAAGAGGGCGCGAAAAAGAACGGTATCGACGGCGAACTGGCGATGAAAATCTTTGACCTGGTGGAGAAATTCGCCGGTTACGGGTTTAACAAATCGCACTCCGCCGCTTATGCGCTGGTTTCTTATCAGACGCTATGGCTAAAGGCGCACTATCCGGCTGAATTTATGGCGGCGGTGATGACTGCCGATATGGACAACACCGAGAAGGTCGTCGGCCTGGTGGACGAGTGCTGGCGGATGGGACTGAAAATTCTGCCGCCGGATATTAACTCCGGATTGTACCATTTCCACGTTAACGATGAGGGCGAGATCGTCTACGGCATCGGCGCGATCAAAGGCGTCGGCGAAGGGCCGATCGAAGCGATCATCGACGCGCGTAATCAGGGCGGCTATTTCCGCGAACTGTTTGATCTGTGCGCGCGGACCGACACCAAAAAGCTCAACCGCCGGGTGCTGGAAAAGCTGATCATGTCCGGGGCGTTCGACCGCCTGGGGCCGCACCGCGCCGCGCTGATGAACTCATTGGGCGATGCGCTGAAAGCCGCCGACCAGCACGCCAAAGCGGAAGCTATCGGTCAGGCGGATATGTTCGGCGTACTGGCGGAAGAGCCGGAGCAAATCGAACAATCCTATGCCAGCTGCCAGCCGTGGCCGGAGCAGGTGGTGTTAGATGGGGAACGTGAAACGTTGGGGCTGTACCTGACGGGCCACCCTATCAATCAGTATTTAAAAGAAATTGAGCGCTATGTCGGCGGGGTAAGGCTCAAAGACATGCATCCGACAGAACGTGGTAAAGTCACCACGGCTGCGGGGCTCGTGATTGCCGCAAGGGTTATGGTCACCAAGCGCGGCAATCGTATCGGCATCTGTACGCTGGATGACCGTTCCGGGCGTCTGGAAGTGATGTTATTTACCGACGCGCTGGATAAATACCAGCAGTTGCTGGAAAAAGACCGCATACTTATCGTCAGCGGACAGGTCAGCTTTGATGACTTCAGCGGGGGGCTTAAAATGACCGCCCGCGAAGTGATGGATATTGACGAAGCTCGCGAAAAATACGCTCGCGGGCTTGCTATCTCGCTGACGGACAGGCAAATTGATGACCAGCTTTTAAACCGACTCCGTCAGTCTCTGGAACCCCACCGCTCGGGGACCATTCCAGTACATCTCTACTATCAGAGGGCGGATGCGCGTGCGCGGCTGCGTTTTGGCGCAACGTGGCGTGTCTCTCCGAGCGATCGTTTACTTAACGATCTGCGTGGCCTCATTGGTTCGGAGCAGGTGGAACTGGAGTTTGACTAATACAGGAATACTATGAGTCTGAATTTCCTTGATTTTGAACAGCCGATAGCAGAGCTGGAAGCGAAAATCGATTCTCTGACTGCGGTAAGCCGCCAGGATGAGAAACTGGATATTAATATCGATGAAGAAGTCCATCGCCTGCGCGAAAAAAGCGTAGAACTGACGCGCAAAATCTTCGCCGATCTCGGCGCATGGCAGGTAGCCCAACTGGCGCGCCATCCGCAGCGTCCGTACACCCTGGATTATGTCCGTCTGGCGTTTGATGAGTTTGATGAGCTGGCGGGCGATCGCGCCTATGCGGATGACAAAGCCATCGTCGGCGGTATCGCGCGTCTGGAAGGGCGACCGGTGATGATCATTGGTCATCAGAAGGGTCGTGAAACCAAAGAAAAAATTCGTCGTAACTTTGGCATGCCAGCGCCGGAAGGCTACCGCAAAGCGCTGCGCCTGATGGAAATGGCTGAACGCTTCAACATGCCGATTATCACCTTCATCGACACCCCGGGCGCTTACCCAGGCGTGGGCGCGGAAGAGCGTGGTCAGTCTGAAGCTATCGCCCGCAACCTGCGTGAGATGTCTCGTCTGAACGTACCGGTCATCTGCACCGTGATTGGCGAAGGCGGCTCCGGCGGCGCATTGGCGATTGGCGTGGGTGATAAAGTGAATATGCTGCAATACAGCACCTATTCCGTTATCTCCCCGGAAGGTTGCGCCTCTATTTTGTGGAAGAGCGCCGACAAAGCGCCATTGGCTGCTGAAGCGATGGGCATCATCGCGCCGCGTCTGAAAGAGCTGAAGCTAATCGATTCCATCATTCCGGAGCCGCTGGGCGGCGCGCACCGTAATCCGGAAGCGATGGCGGCGTCGCTAAAAGCGCAGCTGCTGGAAGATTTAGCCGATCTCGATGTGTTAAGCACCGATGATTTAAAAAACCGTCGTTACCAGCGTTTGATGAGCTACGGTTACGCCTAATCATTTACCTCATTTTTCCCAGGAGGCCGGATAATCCGGCCTCTTTTTTTGGACGAGGAAAAATGAGACGCCGATGAGTTGATGTGATTAAACGCAACGGCATGTTCTCCCTGACACTGTAGCAACTGCCAGGCGTGTGGCCAGGGCAGGCAGTGAACTACCCTTCAAGGAGAAAATTATGGGATTGCAAAAAACACTGGCGCTCAGCGCCGTGGCGGCAGGAATCATGTTGAGCTTATCCGGTGCGCAGGCCGCGCCGCTGCTTAGCAGTAGTGAGCCAATGACCATTAACGCCAGCGATCTGGCGGCGAAAGAGAAAGCGCTGACGGATTTTCCGTTAATGGAGGCAGTGAAATCCTCTATCCAGACGTTGGATAACAGCGCGGTCGAACAAATCGAACCGGGGCGCGCCGCTAACCCGGCAAACGTAAAACGCGTTGAAAGTATTCTGAAAGAGGCCGACTGGGATTATCTGTTCCCGATGCGCGCGCCGGAATATACTTACTCTAACTTCCTGAAAGCGATAGGTAAATTCCCGGCGGTTTGTGGTACCTACACCGATGGACGCGATAGCGACGCTATCTGCCGTAAAACCCTGGCTACTATGTTTGCGCATTTTGCCCAGGAGACGGGCGGTCACGAAAGCTGGCGTGACATTCCGGAATGGCGTCAGGCGCTGGTCTATCTGCGCGAAGTCGGCTGGACAGAAGGGCAGAAAGGCGGCTACAACGGCGAATGTAACCCGGATGTATGGCAGGGCCAGACCTGGCCGTGCGGTAAAGATAAGGACGGCGATTTCCTCAGCTATTTTGGTCGCGGGGCAAAACAGCTTTCTTATAACTACAACTATGGGCCTTTCTCTGACGCGATGTATGGTGACGTTCGCCCTCTGCTGGATAAACCCGAGCTGGTGGCGGATACCTGGATGAACCTGGCGAGCGCCGTCTTCTTCTTTGTGTATCCGCAGCCGCCGAAGCCGTCTATGCTACATGTGATTGACGGTACCTGGCAGCCAAACGATCGCGATAAAGCAAACGGCCTGGTATCAGGTTTCGGCGTCACCATTCAAATCATCAATGGCGGCGTGGAGTGCGGCGGCGCAGATGAGAATGCGCAGTCGCTTAACCGTATCGCCTACTACAAAGAGTTTGCCAACTACCTGAAAGTGCCGGTGCCGGCTGACGAAGTGTTGGGCTGTAAAAAGATGAAGCAGTTCGATGAAGGCGGCGCTGGCGCGTTACCGATCTATTGGGAACAAGACTGGGGCTGGAGCGCCGATACTGCGGACGGTAAAACCTATTCCTGCCAGTTAGTGGGATATCAGACGCCGTATACCGCCTTTAAAGAGGGTGACTACACGAAATGTGTACAGCATTATTTCAACGTTAATGTCGTCGATGATAACGGAACCACTGAACCGGATGTCACGCCAACTCCGGCGCCAGTGACGGATGAAAACGTGGCGCCAGTCGCGCGCATTGCCGGGCCGGTCGGGGCGGTGGAAGCTGGTAGCCCGGTTTCACTCAGCGCGGAAGGATCGACCGACGCGAATGGCGACAAGCTCACCTATACCTGGATGTCGCAGGATGGCAAAACGCTGAGCGGCCAGGATAAAGCCGTTGTGATTTTCAACGCGCCGGATGTCACTCAGAACACCCAGTATGTGGTGAATCTGACCGTTAGCGACGGTACGCTCTCCAGCACTGCGGTTTATACGCTGAATGTGAAAGCGAAGGCCGCCGCTGCGGATGACGAAGATAAGACCACCAGCTACCCTGCCTGGAGCAGCAGCCAGAAATGGAATCTGGGCGACATCGTCAACAATAATGGCGCATTGTACCAGTGCAAACCGTTCCCGGAAGGCTCATGGTGTAATGTTGCGCCTGCCTACTATGAGCCCGGCGTAGGGATTGCCTGGACCGATGCATGGAACGCATTGTAATAAGATAAATCCTGTCGGTGCTTTGCATCGGCAGGATTGTTACTATGCTTATCTCAGGTTTTTTCAGGAGAAAGCATGAACATCATCGCCATTATGGGGCCGCACGGGGTTTATTATAAAGATGAACCCATCAAGGAGCTTGAGCGTGCATTACAATCCCTGGGATTTCAAATTATCTGGCCGCAAAATAGCGTTGACTTGTTGAAGTTTATTGAACATAACCCGCGCATCTGCGGCGTTATTTTTGACTGGGATGAATACAGTCTCGACCTTTGTAGCGAAATCAACCAGCTAAATGAATACCTTCCTCTCTACGCCTTTATCAATACCAACTCCACGCTGGACGTTAGCGTTCACGATATGCGCATGGCGCTGTGGTTTTTTGAGTATGCATTGGGGCTGGCTGAAGATATCGCGACGCGCATTCATCAATATACAAACGAATATCTCGATAATATTACGCCGCCGTTTACCAAAGCGCTGTTTACCTACGCCAAAGAAGGAAAATATACCTTTTGTACGCCGGGTCATATGGCAGGAACGGCGTATCAGAAAAGCCCGCCAGGCTGTCTGTTTTATGACTTTTTTGGCGGCAATACCTTAAAAGCTGATGTGTCGATTTCGGTGACTGAACTGGGATCGCTGCTGGATCACACCGGGCCGCATCTGGAAGCGGAAGAGTATATCGCCCGTACTTTTGGCGCCGAGCAGAGTTATATGGTGACGAACGGTACGTCGACCTCGAATAAAATTGTCGGTATGTATGCCGCGCCTGCGGGAAGTACGCTACTTATTGATCGTAATTGCCATAAATCGCTGGCGCATTTGCTGATGATGAGCGATGTGGTGCCTCTCTGGTTGAAGCCGACGCGCAATGCGCTCGGTATTCTCGGCGGTATTCCTAAGCGTGAATTTACCCGCGACAGCATTGCGCGTAAGGTGGCGGAAACCGCGCAGGCGCAATGGCCGGTTCATGCGGTTATCACCAATTCTACTTACGATGGTCTGCTGTATAACACTAACTGGATCAAGCAGATGCTGGACGTTCCCTCGATCCATTTTGATTCCGCCTGGGTACCCTATACCCATTTCCATCCGATCTACCAGGGGAAAAGCGGGATGAGCGGCGATCGGGTGCCCGGAAAAGTGATTTTCGAAACGCAATCCACCCATAAAATGCTGGCGGCTTTTTCGCAGGCGTCGCTTATTCATATCAAAGGGGAATATGACGAAGAGACGTTTAACGAAGCGTTTATGATGCACACTTCCACATCGCCGAGCTATCCCATTGTCGCCTCTATCGAGACCGCGGCGGCGATGCTGCGCGGCAATCCAGGGAAAAGATTGATTAATCGTTCGGTGGAGCGGGCGCTCCATTTTCGTAAAGAGGTACAGCGGTTACGTGAAGAGTCCGATAGCTGGTTCTTTGATATCTGGCAGCCGGAAGAGGTTGATGAGGCCGAATGCTGGCCGGTCACGCCGGGAGAAACCTGGCATGGCTTCACCGATGCTGATGACGATCATATGTTCCTCGATCCGGTTAAGGTGACAATCCTGACGCCGGGGATGGATGAACAGGGCAACATGAGCGAAGAGGGGATACCCGCCGCGCTGGTGGCGAAGTTCCTCGATGAGCGAGGCGTAGTGGTGGAAAAAACCGGGCCGTATAATCTGCTGTTTTTGTTCAGCATAGGGATTGATAAGACCCGTGCGATGGGGCTGCTGCGCGGGCTGACGGAATTTAAACGGGCCTACGATCTTAACCTGCGCGTCAAAAATATGTTGCCGGATTTGTATGCGGAAGATCCGGATTTTTATCGCAATATGCGCATTCAGGATCTGGCGCAGGGGATCCATAAACTGATCCGCCAGCACGATCTTCCGGGGCTGATGTTGCGGGCGTTCGAGGTTTTACCGGAGATGATCATGACCCCGCACCAGGCCTGGCAGCGTCAGATCAAAGGCGAGGTGGAAACCGTGGCGCTCGATCAACTGCCAGGGCGCGTTTCCGCGAATATGATCCTGCCTTATCCGCCAGGCGTTCCGCTGTTGATGCCCGGCGAGAGGATCACGCAACAGAGTCGGGCCGTGCTCGATTTTCTGCTAATGCTCTGCTCGATTGGCCAGCATTATCCCGGTTTTGAAACGGATATTCACGGCGCGAAACGGAATGAAGACGGGGTGTACCAGGTACGAGTCTTAAAACACGCCTGTTAGCTTGCCTGACGGGAATGTGACGAGTAACGTACTGATAATCAATAAAGGAGACGCTATGCTGGGATTAAAACAGGTTCATCACATCGCGATCATTGCGACAGACTATGCGGTGAGCAAGGCGTTTTACTGCGATATTCTGGGGTTCGATCTGCTAAGCGAAGCCTGGCGGGAAGAGCGTGACTCGTGGAAGGGCGATTTGGCGCTAAACGGGCAGTATGTAATTGAGCTTTTCTCTTTTCCCTTCCCTCCGGCGCGTCCAAGCCGACCTGAAGCCTGCGGCCTGCGCCATCTGGCTTTCAGCGTGGAAAATGTGGAAAACGCCGTTGCGCATCTGGAAAAGCATCAGGTTAAGTGCGAACCGATACGCATCGATCCGTATACCGGGAAGCGCTTTACTTTTTTCAACGATCCGGACGGTTTACCGCTTGAGCTGTATGAGCAGTAAGGCTTGTCATTAAGACGCTCGCCAGGTAACGTTGCCGGGCTAAGTCACTATAAGCATGGATCATGACCACTCTCACGTTGAATACCTCGTTACTCTCTTCTCGCCGTATTCTGGCTGCCTTTAGCGGCGGCCTGGATTCTACGGTGCTGTTGCATCAACTGGTGTTGTGGCGAGAACGCCATCCTCACGTCACGCTGCGTGCTATCCATATTCATCACGGTTTAAGCCCTCATGCTGATAGCTGGGTGCGGCATTGCGAAACCGTATGCGAACGCTGGCAGGTTCCGCTGGTAGTGGAGCGGGTGACGCTGGCGGATAATGGCCTGGGTATCGAGGCCCATGCGCGTGAAGCGCGCTACCGGGCGTTCGCACAGACACTATTGCCTGGCGAAGTGCTGGCAACCGCGCAGCACCTTGACGATCAGTGTGAAACATTCCTGCTGGCGTTAAAGCGCGGCAGCGGTCCGGCCGGACTTTCCGCGATGGGAGAACGCTCGCCTTTTGCCGGAACTCTGCTTCTTCGCCCGCTGTTGAGAGAAACGCGGAAGACGCTGGAACAGTGGGCTGTGCATCATGGCTTATGCTGGATTGAAGATGAAAGCAATCAGGATGACGCCTACGATCGCAATTTTTTACGCCTGCGCGCGCTTCCGCTCTTGCAGCAGCGCTGGCCGCATTTTCCTGCGGCGGTAGCCCGTAGCGCGACGCTCTGCGCCGAGCAAGAAAGGCTGCTGGACGAGCTTCTGGCCAGCGATCTTACGGACTGTATCACGACGGAGGGAACATTGCGGCTCTCTCCATTAATGTCGATGAGCGATGTACGGCGGGCGGCGATTTTGCGTCGCTGGCTGGCGATGCGTAATGCGCCGATGCCCTCTCGCGACGCGCTGGAACGTATCTGGCAGGAGGTGGCGCTGGCGCGCGACGATGCCTCTCCCTGTTTACGCTTTGGCGATCACGAGATTCGCCGTTATCAGTCGCAACTGTGGTGGATTAAATCCGTGGCCGGACAACACGAAACGACGGTCGCCTGGCCCGTCTGGCAAACACCGCTGGCGCTGCCTGCCGGCTTAGGGACGGTACAGCTCGTTCCTGGCGGCGAACTGCGCCGACCGCGAGAGGAAGAATCCGTCAGCATTCGGTTTAAGGCGCCAGGGTTGCTACACATTGTGGGACGTCACGGTGGACGTAAATTAAAGAAAATCTGGCAGGAGC
Organism: Salmonella sp. NW645; assembly: GCF_051703725.1. Classification (NCBI taxonomy): domain Bacteria; kingdom Pseudomonadati; phylum Pseudomonadota; class Gammaproteobacteria; order Enterobacterales; family Enterobacteriaceae; genus Salmonella; species Salmonella sp. NW645. Next base: position 705,880 of record NZ_JAMMKR010000002.1, read on the forward strand.
AGGGGATCCCGCCCTGGCGACGAGATACCACGCCGCTGTTGTTTTACGGCGAAACGCTGATTGCGGCTGCGGGTGTTTTTGTGACGCGTGAGGGAGCTGCAGAAGATAAAGAAGGGGTGAGTCTGGTTTGGCATGCCTGATGGCGCTGCGCTTATCAGGCCTACGTATCGCATGGAACGTAGGCCGGATAAGGTGCTTGCACCGCCATCCGGCAACAAAATACTCAGGATTCGCTAACTACCACGGTACCAATTTCCGGGTGGCTGAAACTGGCGATTTTATCGAGACGAAGTTCACAAGACTCGCCGGAAATCTCGGCAAGCAGATACTCTACGTTTTTACGTAAGATCAAATCGTTCGCTTTTGCCTGCAAAACCTCGCCATCTTTTAACGTTAGCGTCAGTATTAAATGATGCATGCAGGCAAGCTCAAGACTATCGTAGTCATCGCAATTAATGGGTTGATACGTTTCATTCATTGACATAATCGCTCACCAGTAAGTTCGCGGCAGCATAAGCTGCCTTTTCCCTGACCGACTCTGAAAGGGCGCTATCTGCCGCCACTTCATTAAGCACTTTCAATACACAACCCAGCGCATCCGGGACATACCCTAAGTCTCCGCTGGCGATTTCCGCATACCGCTTGCGTACTAACTCACAATATTTTTCCACATGCCCTCCTGTCAGCATTCTGACTTAACCGTGGATGCAAGTCTAAGCCTACGAAGTTAAATCTTGTTTAGCAAGGTGACTATACCATACTCATTTGCGCAATATCAGCGCCTGACGCGAGTGGGTAAAAGATTCGTTAACAGCCTTTTAGCGCGGTTTTCGCTACAATGGGTGCCTGATTCGAAAGGAGTTTTCTCATGGCGCTTAAAGCGACAATTTATAAAGCCGTCGTCAATGTGGCTGACCTTGATCGCAACCGGTTTCTGGATGCGGCATTGACGCTGGCGCGTCACCCTTCTGAAACGCAGGAGCGCATGATGCTGCGCCTGTTGGCATGGATAAAATATGCTGATGAACGGTTGCAGTTTACACGCGGGCTCAGCGCGGAAGATGAGCCGGAGGCCTGGCTGCGCAACGATCATCTGGGCATCGATCTCTGGATAGAGCTGGGGCTGCCGGATGAGCGCCGTATTAAGAAAGCCTGTACTCAGGCGAGCGACGTCGCGCTCTTTGCTTATAACTCCCGGGCGGCGCAAATCTGGTGGCAGCAGCATCAAAGCAAGTGCGCGCAGTTCGCTAACCTGTCCGTCTGGTATCTGGATGACGGGCAACTGGCGCAGCTCAGTGAATTTGCCGATCGTACCATGACGCTACAGGCGACGATTCAGGACGGCGCAATCTGGCTTTCTGATGCTCGGAATAATCTGGAAATACAGCTAACCGCCTGGCAACAGCCCTCATGATTGCCATCTCCCGGACGGTCTCCATAGCCGATAATGAGCTGGAAATTACGGCCATTCGCGCGCAGGGCGCGGGTGGTCAGCACGTAAATAAGACCTCTAGCGCGATTCATTTGCGCTTTGACATTCGGGCCTCTGGCCTGCCAGAGTATTATAAACAGCGTTTGCTGACGGCCAGCCACCATCTGATAAGCGATGATGGCGTCATTATCATTAAGGCGCAGGAGTTCCGGAGCCAGGAGCTCAACCGGGAAGCGGCTATCGCCAGGCTGGTTGCCGTCATAAAAGAATTAACCGCGGAGCAGAAAAGCCGTCGCGCAACCCGTCCGACGCGTGCCTCGAAAGAGCGCCGTTTGTCCTCAAAGGCGCAAAAATCTTCTGTAAAGGCGCTTCGCGGCAAAGTTCGTCGTCCACTGGATTGACGGGCAGGAATAGCAATTTCATAAGGATTTTATGGTGAGAACAGCAATATTGTCAGTAGCGGCAGCCTGTACGCTATTTGCATTGATAGGGTGTAATAACCGTGCGGAAGTTGACGCCCTGCAACCTGCGCAGGCGACGGAATTAAAACCCATGCAGCAAAGCTGGCGCGGCGTGCTGCCCTGTGCGGATTGTGAAGGTATTGAAACGTCACTATTTCTGGAAAAAGACGGCACATGGGTGATGAACGAGCGCTATCAGGGCGTGCGCGAAGAACCTTCCTCTTTTGCGTCATACGGTACCTGGGCGCGGACGGCGGATAAACTGGTGTTAACCGACAGCAATGGCGAGAAATCGTATTATCGCGCGAAGGGCAATGCGCTGGAGATGCTCGACAGAGAAGGCAATCCGGTGGCTTCGCAGCTTAATTATACGCTGGTGCCTGTTACCGCCAGCCTGCCGGTAACGCCAATGCCGCTGCGTGGTATGTATGTATACAGGGCCGATGCGGCGACCTTTACCGATTGCGCGACCGGAAAACGGCTGCCGGTCGCCAGTAACGCCCAGCTTGAGCGCGGCTATCTGGCGGCGAAAGGTGAAGCGGAAAAACCGGTGCTGCTGACGGTAGAAGGGCATTTTGTGTTTGCCGCGAACCCGGACACGGGCGAGCCGGTAAAAACGCTAATAGCCGATAAAAATGCGAAGTTTGCGCCGGGTAAAGATTGCACTCACTAATAAAAGGCCTCGCAGGGTGCGAGGCCTTTACATATCTGCCGGATGGCGCCGGGCAACCCCAACAAAATGTCGTTTAGCCTTTAATCGCCTTGACCAGATAATCAACGATATCGCCGGTTTTAATCAGCGATTTTTCACCGCTGCGACGGTATTTATACTCAATATCGTCGTTATCCAGGTTGCGATCGCCAATCACGATAGTATGTGGAATACCAATCAGCTCCATATCGGCAAACATCACGCCCGGGCGCTCTTTACGGTCGTCCATCAGCACTTCAATGCCCTGCGCGCGCAATTCGCTGTACAGCTTTTCCGCCAGCTCCTGCACACGGAAGGATTTGTGCATATTCATCGGCAGAATAGCGACCTGGAAAGGCGCAATGGCGTCAGGCCATACAATGCCGCGCTCGTCAAAGTTCTGCTCGATAGCCGCGGCAACGACACGTGTTACGCCGATACCATAGCAGCCCATTGTCAGGATCTGGTTACGGCCATCTTCACCCTGAACGGAGGCTTTCAGCGCTTCTGAGTACTTGGTACCTAACTGGAAGATGTGACCCACTTCGATACCGCGTTTGATAAGCAACGTTCCCTGACCATCCGGACTCGGATCGCCGGCGACTACGTTACGGATGTCGGCAACAACAGGCGTCGCCACATCGCGATCCCAGTTAATACCAAAGTAGTGTTTACCGTCGATGTTGGCGCCAGCGGCAAAATCGCTCATGGCGGCAACGGTACGATCGATGATGACCGGAATCGGCATATTGACCGGGCCGAGGGAGCCAGGGCCGGCATTAATTACGGCGCGAATCTCTTCTTCGGTAGCGAAGGTCAGCGGGCTGGCAACGTGTGGCAGTTTTTCCGCTTTAACTTCATTCAGTTCATGATCGCCGCGAACCAGCAGAGCCACCAGCGGAGACTTGCTGTCTTTCACCGCTTTCACCAGCAGCGTTTTTACCGTTTTTTCAATTGGCAGGTTGAATTGTTCCACCAGCTCCGCGATGGTTTTGGCATTTGGCGTATCGACCAGAGTCATTTCCTGCGTCGCCGCTGCGCGCGGCGTTTGCGGCGCGATAGCTTCTGCCAGTTCAATGTTAGCCGCGTAATCAGAAACATCAGAGAAAACGATATCGTCTTCGCCGCTTTGCGCCAGCACCTGGAATTCATGCGAGGCGTTGCCGCCGATAGAACCGGTATCGGCCTGTACCGCGCGGAAATCCAGCCCCATACGGCTGAAGATACGGCTATACGCGGCGTACATGGCGTCATAGGTTTCCTGCAACGACTCCTGAGAGGTGTGGAAAGAGTAAGCATCTTTCATCAGGAATTCGCGCGAACGCATCACGCCAAAGCGCGGACGCACTTCATCACGGAATTTGGTCTGGATTTGGAAGAAGTTCAGCGGCAACTGCTTATAAGAGCTGAGTTCATTACGCACCAGATCGGTGATAACTTCTTCGTGGGTCGGGCCGAGTACGAACGGACGCTCGCCACGGTCGACAAAACGCAGCAGTTCCGGACCGTACTGTTCCCAACGACCACTCTCTTGCCACAGGTCGGCTGGCTGAACGACTGGCATCGACACCTCGATAGCACCGGCGTTGTTCATCTCTTCACGCACGATGTTTTCGACTTTTTTCAGGACGCGCAGGCCGGTCGGCAGCCAGGTATATAACCCGGAGGCGAGCTTGCGGATCATCCCGGCGCGCAGCATCAGCTGGTGGCTGATAACCTCGGCGTCGGCAGGTGTCTCCTTCAGAGTGGAGAGCAGGTATTGGCTAGTACGCATGTTGTTACGGTTCCAGTTGAACGATCGAACAGGCTCAATGTGAGCCTGATACAAAAAAAGTGATTTAGTTTACCAGCGTGCAAGAGATGTCAAAAGAGAAGGGAGTGAAATTACCGTGGTTCCAGCGCAAACACTTCAAATCCAGTGCTAACCACACGCCAGCGCACGTTAAAATCATGCAGCCAGACGGCATAGGTTTTGCCCGTCTCTTCACCCTTACGATAAGCCGGGCGAGGATCTTGCGCCAGCACATCGCAAATAAATGTCCGTAGCTGCGGATAACGCCTTTCCAGCGTCGTAAGCTGTTGAGCCACCTCAGCGGTAAAACTCACGGGCATTTCAGCTATCGGCGCCTGTTGCGCATAGCTGGCGGCGGCGTCCGGTAAGGCCTCGGCAAACGGTAAATACGGTTTGATATCCACCACCGGCGTGCCATCCACCAGATCCAGACTGCCTAATTTCAGAATTACGCTCTCTTTCCGGCACTCGATACCTTTTAGCGCAACGAGCGACATGCCAATCGGATTGGGGCGGAACGTGGAGCGCGTGGCAAAAACGCCCATTCTGGCGTTACCGCCAAGACGGGGCGGACGAACTGTTGGCCGCCAGCCGCCGTCTATCGTCTGATGAAAAACGAAAAGCACCCACAAATGGCTGAACGCCTCCAGGCCGCGAACGGCATCGGCCTGGTTGTAAGGCGCTATCAGATGCAGTTCGCCGCAGGCGCTTTTGACCAGACCGGGCTGGCGCGGAACGGCGAATTTTTCTTTATAGGGGGAGCGAATAACGCCGATTTGTTCAAACTGAAAGCTGCTCATTTCGCCGAAATATTCAGGGCGGACCCGATACAAACCGCCTGACGATAGCAGCCTGGCGTGCCGCTGGTAATTTCACAGCTGTGCAGCAGGACGGCGTTGGCTTTCATTTTAGATGCATTAATCTGCATACGCTTGCGCGCAGTTGGAATGTTAGGCGGAGAGTCTTGATTTGTCGCCTGGCAGGATTCGCCGCTAACCTCGCCAAGATCGCGGAAAGGTTTGCCGACTAAGTCTTCAGCATTGGTGTAAATCCTGACGGGAGCGGCACGCGGCGCTTTAGGTTTCTCCGGCTCCGCTTTTGGCGGGGTTGCGGTGCTTTGAACGGGTTCAACAGGGGATCTGCTTAGCATGGAACAACCGCCCAGCATGAGTGCCAATAAACAGATCGGTAAAGCACGCATAATATTTCCTCAATGAATGTTCTAATTGCCAGATATTGAATCAGGAGCTTGCATAAATGACAAGACGGGCAATAGCCCGTCCTGAATAATATTACAGATTGTGGAATCAGCCTAAAACTTACCAGCCTTTCACCGCGCCGCCATTAAAAACTTTATTTGCGGCTTCGTACACTTCATCAGACTGGTAAGCCTGAACGAATTTTTTCACATTCTCGGCGTCTTTGTTATCTTCACGCGTCACGATCAGGTTAACGTACGGAGAATCTTTATCTTCAACGAAGATACCGTCTTTCGCTGGCGTCAGGCCAATCTGGCTGGCGTAAGTCGTATTGATGACCGCTAACGCGATCTGCGCGTCATCCAGCGAACGCGGCAACTGCGGCGCTTCCAGCTCAACAATTTTCAGATTTTTCGGGTTTTCGACGATATCCAGCGAGGTAGGAAGCAGACCGACGCCGTCTTTCAGTTTAATCAGCCCTACTTTTTGCAGCAGCAGCAGGGAACGACCAAGGTTGGTCGGGTCGTTAGGCACAGCGACCTGGGAACCGTCCTTGAGCTCATCCAGTGATTTGATTTTTTTGGAATATCCTGCAATGGGATAGACAAAAGTCTTACCTACAGAAACCAGTTTGTAGCCGCGATCTTTGATTTGCTGATCCAGATACGGTTTGTGCTGGAAGGCATTGGCATCGATATCGCCTTTGCTCAGCGCTTCATTAGGCAGAACATAATCATTAAAGGTCACCAATTCCACGTCCAGGCCGTATTTTTCTTTCGCGACTTTCTGCGCGACTTCGGCAACTTGCTGCTCTGCGCCAACGATTACGCCGACTTTAATATGGTTCGGATCTTTTTCATCCTGACCGCAACCCGCAAGTGCCAGAGAACCAATCAGAGCACCCACTGCCGCAAAGGTTTTGAATTTGAACGCCATGCTTATTTCCTTAATGAGTATTTGTGTTGTGTTTAACGTTACTTATGCGTGACAGCCCTGACGATGCGATCGCCGGATAACTGAATTAAATAAACCAGAACGACAAGTAATACCAGCACCGTATTCATCACGGTAGCATTGTATCCAATATAACCGTACTGATAGCCGATTTGACCGAGGCCGCCTGCGCCGACGGCGCCGCCCATTGCGGAGTAACCGACCAGGGTGATCAGTGTAATGGTTGCCGCATTTACCAGACCAGGCAGCGCTTCCGGTAAAAGGATTTTACGTACAATTTGCAGCGGCGTGGCGCCCATCGCTCGCGAGGCTTCAATCAGCCCGGCAGGGATCTCTAACAACGCATTTTCCACCATACGGGCGATAAAAGGCGCGGCGCCGACGGTCAGCGGTACAATCGCAGCCTGCAAACCAATGGAGGTGCCGACAATTATTCGGGTAAAAGGAATCATCCACACCAGCAGAATGATAAAGGGAATCGAGCGGAAAATATTGACCACCGCAGAGAGGGAGCGATACAGCCTGGCGTTCTCCATAATCTGCCCCGGGCGCGTAACATACAGCAATACGCCAACCGGCAGGCCAATCACGAAACCGAAGAAACCGGAGACAAAGGTCATCGCCAACGTTTCCCAAACGCCACGAACCAGTAACCACATCATTGCCTCAGACATAACCCAGTACCTCTACTTTCACATGGTGATCCTGCAGCCAGGCAATTGCGGCTTGCGTCTCTTCTTGTGTGCCGTGCATTTCCGTTAGCATAATGCCGAACTTCACACCGCCCGCGTAATCCATCTGCGCGCTGATAATATTATTGTTCACGTTGAAACGACGCGCGGTTTCAGAAAGCAGCGGGGCATCCACAGACTGCCCGGTGAATTCCATGCGCAGCATCGGCACGCTGTCAGTTTCCGGCGACGCTTTCAAACGCGCCTGGTAATCTTCCGGAATGTCCAGATGCAGAGTGGACTGAATAAACTTCTGCGCCAGCGGCGTTTTAGGATGCGAGAAGACTTCGCTGACCGTATCCTGCTCAATAAGCTCGCCATTACTGATAACGGCAACGCAGTCGCAGATACGTTTCACGACATCCATTTCATGAGTGATAAGCAGAATCGTCAACCCCAGACGACGGTTGATATCTTTCAGCAATTCCAGAATCGAACGGGTCGTCGCAGGATCAAGCGCGCTGGTGGCTTCATCGCACAGCAATACTTTTGGATTACTGGCTAACGCGCGGGCAATCGCGACACGCTGTTTCTGACCGCCGGAAAGATTTGCCGGATAGCTGTCGTGCTTGTCGCCAAGACCGACTAAATCCAGCAGCTCTGTGACACGGCGTTTGACCTCTTCCTTTGGTGTGTTATCCAGTTCCAGCGGCAACGCGACGTTGCCAAACACGGTACGGGAAGAGAGCAGGTTAAAATGTTGGAAAATCATGCCGATTTGACGGCGAGCTTTGGTCAACTCAGACTCTGAAAGCGTTGTCAGCTCCTGACCGCCGACCTGAACGCTACCTTCGGTTGGGCGTTCAAGTAAATTAACGCAGCGGATAAGCGTACTTTTACCGGCGCCGGAGGCGCCAATGACGCCATAAATCTGCCCGGCAGGGACGTGCAGGCTGACATTATTTAGCGCCTGAATGGTGCGCGTCCCCTGCTGGAACACTTTGGTAATATTCGAAAGTTTAATCATTGATTCTTTATTATCGTAATGAAATGAGCGGAGGCATTTTCGTCTGCCTAATACGGTCAACGCCGTCAACAGAATGGATGTTAAGGCATCCAGACGTCTAAATCAATCAGGCTTTATACGATGAGCACTTTCTTGCCTGCTGAAACATGCGATACTAACGCCACTTGCTTTACTCAGGAGCTATAAAAGGTGGCAAAGTCTGTACCCGCAATTTTTCTCGACCGTGACGGCACCATTAATGTGGATCACGGCTACGTACATGAAATCGATGCATTTGAGTTTATAGACGGCGTTATTGACGCGATGCGCGAGCTAAAAAAAATGGGCTATGCGCTGGTGGTGGTGACGAACCAGTCCGGAATCGCGCGCGGCAAATTCACTGAGGCGCAGTTTGAAACGTTAACCGAATGGATGGACTGGTCGTTGGCGGATCGCGATGTTGATTTGGACGGCATCTATTATTGTCCTCACCATCCGCAGGGCAGCATAGAAGAGTTCCGTCAGGTATGTGATTGCCGCAAGCCGCATCCAGGAATGCTTATCTCGGCGCGTGATTTCCTGCATATCGATATGGCGGCTTCTTATATGGTGGGAGACAAGCTGGAAGATATGCAGGCGGCAGCGGCGGCAAATGTCGGGACAAAAGTGCTGGTGCGTACGGGCAAACCGGTCACGGCAGAAGCAGAAAACGCGGCGGACTGGGTGTTAAACAGCCTTGCTGACCTGCCATCAGCGATAAAAAAGCAGCAAAAATAAGCGTTATGGATAAAAGATGAGCGGTTAAAACAAAAATGCATTTTTCCGCTTGTCTTCCTGAACCGACTCCCTATAATGCGCCTCCATCGACACGGCGGATGTGAATCACTTCACACAAACAGCCGGCCGGTTGAAGAGAAAAATCCTGAAATTCAGGGTTGACTCTGAAAGAGGAAAGCGTAATATACGCCACCTCGCGACGGTGAGCTGAAAGCCGCGTCGCACCTGCTCTTTAACAATTTATCAGACAATCTGTGTGGGCACTCGAAGATACGGATTCTTAACGTCCTCGGACGAAAAATGAATACCAAGTCTCAAGAGTGAACACGTAATTCATTACGAAGTTTAATTCTTTGAGCATCAAACTT